>NZ_UCNV01000002.1:0-105333 GCF_900474015.1 Synechococcus sp. UW106 | reverse complement strand
AATCTACAAAACGCCATACTTTGCTCAAAGGCTCAAGCCTTAATCCAATTGCCTTCGAAGATCTAGATTTCATTTAAAAGGATAAGTAAAATATTGAAGTATATAGATTTTTGTTCGATTTAATTGTTGTCAAATGATTGACCTATACCTCAAGGCATAAGATAACAACGACATCCTCGTCGGCGGATCTGGTAATGATTCACTCTATCGAGGAAAGGATAATGATGAACTTATCGGTTGCTCTGGTAATTACACCTTGGGTGGTGCCAAGGAGACCATATCCTGACCGCTGGTTACAATTCTGATGCCTCCAAAATCTCTAAGGGGAATAACGTCATTTGCGACTTCTCTATTGTTCAGAATGATAGTATTGATGTCAATAGCTACAATCTTGAATTCACGCAGGATGGCGGCAGGCTTTGCATGATGCCAATGAGAAGCCGGTTCTGACCATGAAAGAGCAGAAGGAACTGGAGAAGCTCCGCGCCCAGGACCAGCGGGAGATCAAAGCCCTCAAGCAGGAGCTGAGGCACAAGGAAAAGGCGTTAGCGGAAGCCGCAGCTTTGTTGATGCTGACAAAAAAATTACTGCTTTGCAAGGTAAAAACTTCGTGCGCCATACTTACTTATGTAAGTAGGCTCATACTTTGTTATGCTAGAGAAGCCACATTCAATGAACAATCTTATAAGGCTTTCCGGAGTGTGCCAAAACGACACCATGTTTCCAATTGAAGCCATTGGATTATCAAGCTCTTTGAAAAGAATACCTTCGTATCCACTGGTGCATACAAGATCTAAGGATAAGCCTCTTTCAAGGGAGGCAGTTTTGTTGACAAGCTCAGGAATGTGGATTTGAGTATCAACTATTAATAGGCTATCAGCAGGGACTCTTTTGAGTAATGCAATTTGCTCGTCGATGTCTAGGTGGTATAAGAGCCCTAATATGCAAACAATTGAGCCGCTCCTGAAATCATCAAAATCCTTAACATTCATTTTTAGAAATTCAAACTTATCTTTATTGCGTGAAATCTTGTCTAAGGTTTCAGCCGAAATTCGATCATCTCTGCCATCAATAGCAATTACTTTGTAACCATAGCCGATAGCTACTCTCGAAAAAGTCAAAGGCCCGCATCCCAAGTCGTAAAGCAAAGTTCTGCCAAATGCTTTTAGGGAGTTCAATATATATTTGAATGCAATGATTCTTGCTAATCCCTCTTCCTCAAAAAAATTAATTTTGTCGATTGCTAGTGGGAATGTCAAAAGATATAAAGCAAGTAATGGCAGCTTTACAATACGTGAAAGAAAGGAGTTTGCAGGGCGAATCCGCAAAGTTATTGGTTTTAATAATTCGGCAAAGATTGCTGATCAGTTGCAGACGTTGTCAGCAACTTCCAGATGTATTGAGCACCCTGGAGCGTGCTGCATCAACCATCTCGCCAACGTCCTTGGCATCGATAAAGCTGCCGTAGTGCTTGACGTGCACATCGAGGGAATGGCCCATCAAATCCTTGGCCACCCTCACCGGCAGGTTGTAGACGATGGCCGAGCGGTAGGCGTAACCGTGCCGCAGCGAATAACTGCTGAGCCGCTGCCTATTGGCCACCACCTCGTCTCGCCATCCAGCCCACAGGGCTCGGCGGCACAGGTACTGATTCATCCGCCCTGCGGCCACTGAATCGGTCGCACCAAGCGGGGGCAACTCGGTGACACCCATTTCCAGCTCCAGCAACAACTTCGCCCCAAGCCCTGGATCGTCGAGCGGATCCAACGCCTTCACCGTCCGTTTCGGTGAACAACCGCGAGCGGTGCGTTTCTGATATTCCACGCGCAGGCCATCACCATCACGCCGGCAATACTTCAGCTCGATGGGCCGCAACCCGAAGACACCGCACAGCCCGACAGCCAACCGCCAGCGCGGATCAGGGATGGCATCCAGCAGGGCCAGGAACTGCTCATCCTTTAGCGGGATGGCCTGGCCGGCATTGGCGAATTCAGGCTCGGTATTGGGAGCCTTCCGACCTTTGATGTCGATCAGGTCATCACCCTGGGGCGTCAACCACCGGGAATCGACACCAACCTCGCGTACAGCGAATTTCAAAAACTGCGCCGCCCGCTCGATGCGCACCACCCGACCCCGTGACCCTGGAGCGCCCTTGGCCATCGCGGTGAGCAGGGCTTTGCCGTTGTTCGCACCAGGCAGGGCTTCGAGGATTTCCCGCATTGCATAGGAATAGGCCTCATCCCAGGTGGTCGCCTTCACCTGGCCGGATTGGATCTTGTGAATGCGAAAGCGCTCGACCACTTCAGGCCAATTGGTGCCGACTTTCTTCCGCCCTGCGGCGGTGCTGGTGTCTTCGGGCCATTGCAGGTGCACTGCATCTTTGAGGCTGGCGCCGGCTTGTAGGTGTTCGTTCACCGCTTCCACGGTCTTGAGCACCTCCAGCGCAATGCCAGGGCCCCAGTTGATGGGCAGGGCTGCAGCCTGGCGCGACCCATCCGGCCAACGCTTCTGCAGAAACACCTTCCCCTTCATTTCGCGCACGGTGAACCCACCGAGTGGAAACTGCTGCTTAAGGGCCTGCCGCAGCCCCTTCACCCAATCAGAAGAAAAGGCCATCAGTTCTGCCCTCCTTCGTATTCAGCGAGGATTCGTTCCCGTGTTTTGCGGACGTGTTCAGCGGCCTGCGCATCGGTCACTGGTGCGCGTTCAATCCGAATCATTCGGGCGAACTGCTGCTGAAGTCGTTTGGCGATTTTTTCCTGTTTGGCGAGTTGTCGCTGAAATCGTTCAGCTGCTTTTTCTTGTCTGCTCGCTTCTTTTTCTGATTCTCTCTTCGCTTTATCCGCAGGGCTGAGGCTGGTGCGTTTGTTTTTTGCTTGTTCGGCCCTGGTGGCCCACTTGCAGCTTTCTGGGGAATAGGGGCCGTCGTTGTCGATTCGTTCAATCTAATGCTCTGCACTGGGGCGTTCCCCCATATCGGCCAAGAACTGCTGGAAATGTCCCCAGCGTTGATCGACGGTGATGCCGCGGCCGCCGTAGTTCTTCCAACACTTCAGGTTGGGGTTCTTGCACCGCTGGTGCATATCCCACCAGACGCGGTATTCCCGTGATCGGGAAAGTCCGTTTTGTTTGCCCCGCACAAGCCGAGCGGGTCGAGATGATGAGGTCATCAGCTGAATGCAAGTTCAGTTGGTCACGGGTCAGGCAGTTGGCGCTGCGCTGGCCCACCCCATCAACTTAAAGGGCAAAAACGCCCTCGGCTCGCAGGACAGCTCGCATTTTGCGGCCGATAAGCACCAAAAAACCCCGAAATGACCAATGGCCAGATCGGGGTTTAGAGGGTTAAAAGCCAGCTGGGGACTGGCAAGTTGGGCATCGGGGAGACAGGATTCGAACCTGCGGCATCTTGCTCCCAAAGCAAGCGCGCTACCAAACTGCGCCACTCCCCGGCGCTCTAAGAGATTAGCGGTCAGCGTGCAGCTGTTCAGCGAGGTCGACGCCGCTGCGAATCGCTCCTTCCGCTGTTCCAAAGCCAGGGCCCTCGATCCAATCCCCGCAAAACCCCACTTCGCTCTTGGGGCACCATTGAAGCTCTGGGTGAAGAGGGTGGTTGAGGGGGCGTGATGCTCCCCAGCGCATCACGCCCAGGGGTTTTGCCTCGTTCAGCGCGGCTGATAGACCCGATGAAGACTTGAGCAGTTCGGGCAACAGGCTCACGAGACGCTGTTGCTCTTGGGCGAGCAGGCGAGCCTGGCTTTGGGGCGTGATCGCTTCTCCCGAATCCAAACCATGCACCACCAGCCCCCAGCGACCATCGCGTTGAGGCTGAAATACGAGTCTTTCCACCTTCCATCGCGCCTTGGCAGCTTCGCTCAACCAGATTTGAGCTGGGAAGACATCACCCTTGAGGTCTGGCACGCCGAGGTCCACCATTAAGTTCCAGCGCACCTCGGTGCGCATGCGTTGAAGTTGACTCAGAACGGCATCGAGGTCGATGTCCACCCCCTTTGCAACGGCTGATCTCAAGGGGACGTCGTCCCACGCCAGCATCTTCAGGGAGCGGGGATGGGCCAGCAGGGTTCCACTAAGCACCAGTTTCTGGGCCTTGAGGCTCCAGCTCCGATCCTCGTTTTCCAGCAGCCAATCATCGTTGCGTCGCTCCAGCCAGCGCACGCGGGTCTCGAAATGACGGCGCACTTGCGCTGAGCCAGCACCATCAAGCAGCTCTTCGCAGATGCGGGCCATGCAGGGAACGCCATGCCACCACCCGCCCTCCGGGCAGGCCTCAGGGCTGGTGGTGGCAGACAAGGCTGCTTCTGCGTCCAGCGAAAGCACAGGACGCTTGTTGCGCTCAAGGACTCCTGCCGACTGCAACGCTGAAAGCAGTTCCTCCATCCCCTTGGAGGGAGGGTTTTTGAGAGCAAAACCAGGTGCTCCATGGTCGAGCAACCAGCCGCTTTGGTCTCTCCTGCGACGGCTAGCAGCCCTGCCCCCCGGCCCCCGGCCGGCTTCAATCAGCGCAATGTTCAGATTTGATTGCAACTGGTGAAATCGACCGATCAGGCTGCATCCGGACAGCCCAGCTCCGACGACGGCTAGATCAACCTCAGCCACGTTCGCTGCAGCCACCGCTCCTGATCACATCCAATAACGTTCGGCAGCGACCCTGGAAAACAGTCCACCCAGCAGAGCCAGAAGAATCGTGACGCCAAAGAACGCGAAATACGCCATCTGAACCGTAGGCCTGATCAAGGATTCACGGCTTTCTAACAGCCGCCGCAGTGATGGCCAGCCTGAGTCACGAGACGACATCAAAGCGTTGATATGGGTCGCCTGAGATTCGAACTCAGGACCAGCCGGTTAAAAGCCGGATGCTCTACCGCTGAGCTAGCGACCCGTGCCCGCTTGGGCATGCCGTTTACGGCACCAAGTGAGGTTATCACTCAGGTCGCCGGAGAGACTGGTGGCTGCCGAACCATGGTAATGACTGGATCGAAGCCGTGGCCCGATCCTCAGATCGACGCTGATGCTTGGGTCGCCGATTCCGCCGTTGTCATTGGCAATGTCCGGATGGCAGGGGGCAGCAGCCTCTGGCCTACGGCAGTGGCTCGTGGTGATTTGGAACAGATCAGCATCGGAGCGGGGAGCAATGTTCAGGATGGCGCTGTGCTCCATGGCGATCCGGGGCAGCCGGTACATATCGGTATCAACGTCACCATTGGTCATCGGGCCGTTATCCATGGCGCCACGCTGGAGGATGGGTGCCTGGTGGGGATTGGTGCCATCGTTCTGAATGGCGTCACCGTCGGTGCAGGTGCTCTGGTCGCCGCCGGATCAGTCGTCACTAGGGATGTGCCCCCTGGGACCCTGGTGATGGGTGCTCCGGCAGTCGTGAAAAGGGATCTTCCTCCGGAATCGATCGAAGAGCAGCGCCGCCATGCCCAGCGCTATGCGCGACTGGCGGCATCCCACGCTCAAATCACTCCTTGAACTCAACCCCTTGATTGCTGCGAATTTGATCAGCTTTCAAGGAAGGTCGTGGGATCCACGTAGAAGTCCGTAAGATCGGCGACACTGATTTCCGTTTTCAAGAATGGTCCGAGTTGCCATCGGTCTGGTCCTCATCCTGGTGATCGTCGGTTACTCGGCCTTCAGCGTGATCACCACGGGCCAAGTCCTGGGTATTGATGCCCGTCTTTTCCTTGTGGTCGCTCCGATCCTCGCCGCCATCAGCTGGGCTGCCTTCAACATTGGTCGTGCTGCTGTGGGTCAGTTGCAGCTGATGCTCAAGCGCAGCCGCGCTTGATTCACAGGCGAGCAAGCTTCGTAGGCTGAAGGCTGCTTGCTGCAGCTGGTTGTCCCAATCTCCCCACGTCACTGTGCTCGGTGCCGGTCTTGCCGGTACCGAAGCGGCTTGGCAGATCGCCCGTGCTGGGGTTTCAGTCACCCTGGTGGAGATGCGTCCGATTCGACGATCTCCCGCCCACCACAGCAGCGACTTCGCTGAGTTGGTCTGCAGTAACAGTTTCGGCGCCCTGAGCAGCGACCGTGCAGCGGGTTTGCTGCAGGAGGAGCTGCGTCGGCTGGGATCCCTCGTGATCGGCACGGCAGACACCCACGCTGTCCCGGCGGGTGGGGCGTTGGCCGTCGATCGCGGTCGCTACAGCGCTGCGCTCACTGAAGTTCTGGATCAACACCCTCTGGTCACGATTGAACGCCGCGAGCAGCACACCCTGCCGCCGGCTGATGCGATCACGGTGCTGGCGACGGGGCCGCTTACCAGTGAACCCTTGGCGGAGGATCTGCGCTGTTTTACCGGCCGAGCTGATTGCCACTTTTTTGATGCGGCGAGCCCAATCGTCCATGGCGAAAGCATTGATCTGACGATTGCGTTCCGCGCTAGCCGTTACGACAAGGGTGATGCGGACTACATCAATTGCCCCATGGACAAGGAGCAATACCTGGCCTTCCGCCAGGCCTTGCTCGAAGCCGAACAGGCCGAACTCAAGGACTTTGATCAGAACGACGCCACCTTCTTTGAGGGCTGTCTGCCGATTGAGGAGCTGGCCCGTCGGGGTGAAGACACCATGCGCTACGGCCCGTTGAAGCCGATCGGGCTCTGGGACCCTCGTTGGGGTGATGTGAATGATCGCGATGTGCGTCGGGCCAAGCGCGCCTATGCCGTGGTTCAGCTGCGGCAGGAAGACAAGGATGGTCGTCTGTGGAATCTGGTGGGCTTCCAGACGAATCTCAAATGGGGAGAGCAGAAGCGTGTTCTTCAAATGATTCCTGGGTTGGGCCAGGCGGAATTCGTTCGGTTCGGTGTGATGCACCGCAACACCTTTCTTGAATCGCCACAGCTGCTGCAGCCCACGCTGCAATTCCGCCAGCGTCCCACCCTCTTGGCTGCTGGTCAGATCACGGGCACCGAGGGCTATGCCGCCGCCGTTGCCGGTGGCTGGTTGGCCGGCACCAATGCGGCTCGGTTGGCCCGGGGGCTTGAGCCCATTGATCTGCCGTCAACCTGCATGAGTGGAGCCCTCACGCATTTCGTTAGCGAGGCGCCCACCGCGAAATTTCAGCCGATGCCCCCCAATTTCGGACTTTTGCCCGATCTACCGGAGCGGATCCGCGACAAGCGAGCCCGTTATGGCGCTTACCGCGATCGCGCCTTGCATGACCTGGAGCTGGTGCAGGCCCTTCAACCTGAGACTCTGACGGTATGAACACCCCTGCTGAGGCTCGCCGGATCGAACAGCGCTCGCTGCGCTTTGGGGTCGGAGCCAATGCAGTGATGGCGCTCGCCGGGTTTTCCGCCCATGTGCTGACCGGCTCGTCGGCTCTGCTGTTGGACGGCCTCTATTCCGGTGTGCTGGTGGGTTCATCCTTGATTGCCAGCCGCATCAGCATGAATGTTGTGCGTCCCCCGGATCGAGCCTGGCCCTATGGCTATGAGGGGCAGGAGGCCCTGTATGTGTTGTTCCGCTCCCTGGTGCTGCTGGGGGTGATCGGCTTTGGCGTCGGCAGCGCCTGCTCCACCCTGATCGACTGGTGGCGGGGCTCCAGCATTGCTCCGCTGCATCTGGAACCGGTGGGGCTTTACACCGTTCTGATGACAGCGCTGTGCGGGCTTTTGGCCTGGCGGCATCGGCGGGATTGGCGCCGCACTGGGGGGGTGTCCCTACTGCTGTTGACGGAGGCCCGTAATGCTCGGATCGATGCGGTGATCACCCTGGCCACAGGCCTGGCCCTGCTGGCCTCTCCGTTGTTGCTGGCAACGCCGTTTTCCGCTCTGGCGCCGATTACCGATGCGCTGCTGGTGCTTGCGGTCAGCCTGGCCTTGTTGCGCGAACCCTTGGCGGCGCTGCGTGATGCCATGGCCCAGGCCGCCGGCTGCGCCGCCGACCCGGATGTGTTGCAGCGCACGCGGGTTGTGTTGATGCAGGAACTGGTGGGGCTTCAGCTGCAGATGATGGACTTCACCGTGCAGCAGCTCGGTCGTACAGCCTTTGTCGTGGTTTACATCAATCCGTTGCAGCCCCAGGAAAGTCGGGTGATTGATGCGCTTCGCCATCACATTGATGCCCGTTGCAGTGCAGAACTCGGCCGGCCGGTGAGGTCCGAGGTGATCCTGACGGTGATGCCACCGATTCATCGCCCGGATCCAAGGCCGCAGACGGCCCCTTAGCGTCACGTCAAAGAAGCGATGCCATGAGCGAGAAGCAGCAGTGGGATGCCGTTGTGATTGGTTCCGGCATCGGTGGCTTGGTCACCGCCAGCCAGTTGGCGGCGAAAGGAGCGAAGACCCTCGTTTTGGAGCGGTATCTGATCCCAGGAGGCAGTGGGGGAGCCTTCAAGCGCGCGGGTTACACCTTCGACGTCGGAGCTTCGATGATCTTTGGCTTCGGGACGAAGGGATACACCAACCTGCTCACTCGGGCCTTGGCGGACGTGGGCGAGCACTGCGACACCATTCCCGACTCCGCCCAGCTGGAATACCACATGCCCGGTGGCCTGCGCATCGCGGTGGATCGCGACTACGAGCAGTTCATCGCTGACCTGACGGCACGGTTTCCCCACGAGGCCGAGGGAATCCGCCGCTTTTACGACACCTGTTGGCAGGTATTCAACTGCTTGGACGCCATGCCGCTGCTGTCCCTGGAGGATCCGGCCTATCTGACCAAGGTGTTCTTCAAAGCGCCACTGGCCTGCTTAGGCCTAGCTCGCTGGCTGCCGTTCAATGTCGGAGCAGTGGCTCGACAGCACATCAAGGACGAGCAGCTGTTGAAGTTCATCGATATCGAGTGCTTCTGTTGGTCGGTGATGCCGGCGGATCGCACACCGATGATCAACGCAGGCATGGTGTTTTCCGATCGGCATGCAGGGGGTATCAACTACCCCAAGGGAGGGGTTGGCGTGATTGCCGAAAAGCTGGTGCAGGGATTGGAACGCCACGGTGGCGCCATTCGCTATCGGGCACGGGTCACGGAGGTACTGATCGAGAACGATCAGGCGGTGGGCGTGAAACTGGCCGATGGCGAGATCATCCATGCCAAGCGGGTGATCTCCAATGCCACCCGATGGGACACCTTCTCGGGTGATGGTGATGAAAAGCGCAGCTCTGGCCAGGCCCTGGTGGATGCTGCCCACACGCCTGACAAGGAGCAGTTCTGGCGCAAGCGCTATGTGCCTTCGCCGTCCTTCCTCTCGCTGCATCTGGGCGTTCGGGCCGATCTGATTCCGGCCGGCACCCACTGCCACCACCTGCTTCTCGAAGAATGGAGCCGGATGGAAGACGAGCAGGGGGTCATCTTCGTGTCGATGCCTTCGCTTTTGGATCCGGAATTGGCCCCGGCTGGCCATCACATCGTCCACACCTTCACGCCGTCATCGATGGAGGCCTGGCAAGGGCTATCGCCCAGTCAGTACCGGGAGAAAAAGGAAGCCGATGCCGCGCGATTGATCCAGCGACTAGAGGCAGTCCTGCCCGGCCTTGCGGAGGCCATCACCCACAAGGAGATCGGCACTCCACGCAGCCATCGGCGCTTTCTCGGGCGCTTTCAGGGCAGCTACGGCCCGATCCCGGCGATGCAGCTCCCGGGTCTGCTGCCGATGCCGTTCAACCGCACCGGACTGAAGAACCTCTATTGCGTGGGTGATTCCTGT
The DNA here is from genome assembly GCF_900474015.1 of Synechococcus sp. UW106. Lineage (NCBI taxonomy): Bacteria > Bacillati > Cyanobacteriota > Cyanophyceae > Synechococcales > Synechococcaceae > Synechococcus > Synechococcus sp. UW106. Next base: position 95,667 of record NZ_UCNV01000002.1, on the reverse strand, counting down.
TTCCCGGGTCAGGGCCTGAATGCTGTGGCCTTCAGTGGTTTTGCCTGTGCCCATCGGGTCGGAGCCGACCTTGGTCTGAATCCCTGGGCGCTGCCGGCCTGATCTTTTGCTTAGCGTGATTTCACCTAGGAGTTGGGATGCCGCCTGAGTTTCAGCCGTCGTCGGAAGATCTGGCCCGCTACCTCGAGCAGAGGGGTGAGCTCAGTAAGCCCTGGAATCTGCAAATGCTACGGCTCAAAAAGCTCAAGGAAGCCAAAAACTCGATGGATCCTCAGCTGTATCTCGAGAAGGTGCAGGAGGCCCACGCCGATCTAATGCGTCTGGGCCAGTTCTGGAAAGGCCGTGAACAGGAGGTGTTTGGTGGCACCTACCAACCCTCAGAACTGATCGAACCGCTGCCGGGTTCCCCGGACGACCGATGACCGGCATCGAACGCTTCGGCCTATCACCCCTGATCCGCTTCACCCTGCTCAGCCTCTACGGGGCTTTGGTGTTGCCCTTGCCGTTGCTCGCTCCTGCTGAGGTTCGATGGCTAATGGTGGCAGGGCTGCTGTTGGGCCTGGTGTTGGTGATTGGTTTGTTGAGTGAACGGGTGGAGACCGATGCGGAGGGGATCCAGTTGCGTTACCCCGCCTGGATCCGCTGGTTGCTGCGCCGCGGCTGGACCATGCGTTGGCAGGACATCCGTGGCTTGGTCCCTGTCAGTACCAGTCAGGGCGGAACGGTGTATTACGTGAAGGCAGCCGATCTTCGCCACCAGCTGTTGCCGCAACGCATCGAGCGGTTTGATCGATTCCTGGCTCTGCTGGCGGCCAACACCAATGTGTCGACCAAGGGCATCGGTCGTTTGACCCCACCCTGGACCTATCAGCTCTTGGCTGGCTTAGCCGTGATGATGATTGCCGGCGAACTGCTTGCTTCCCTGGCCCTGGCTCAAGGCTGGATCGGCTTGCCTGCAGGTTATCCAGGCTGACGAAAGAAAGCCCCGGATCGTGCTTCTCGATGGCTTTGTGATTGATACAGGCTTCAACACCACGGAACCCAAGGACTATTCCTACCCATCCTCCGGTGCAGAAATCCGGCGAAGACGTCTGGTTGGTGAACGCCGAACTGCAACTGGTCTGTCAGCTCAAGCAGATGCAGTGGCAGTTGATTCTCAGAGAGTGCCTTGCTGCAGGGGGCCAGCACATTTTTTCCAGCCCATCGACTTGAGCGTGTTCCATTTCTCCAAAGCCTCTTGGCGCGTCATCAGCTGACTGCCCTGGGGGATTGGGTCATCAGGTGGTCGCCAATGAAAATTGCGCAGGCAAATTAATTCATTTCGAGAGCCATCCCGATGGTTTGTGAACTGGCAGAACATCTGCTGTGGCTCATTGCTTAGCCAAGCGCCTTCAGTTTTGTAGGAAAGATCTTCAGTAATGGTTTCGCTCCATATGAGCTTGCCTTGATTCGGAAACCAGCTGCTGCTTTTTGTATTGGAGCTGGCGGAGTTTCTCAATGTGCTGCGCGTGTTCTCCGCTACTCCAGTGTTGAGGGAATGCAACTCGGGCCTGAAGCTCTGAGATTTCGTTATTGAGTGTTCGCGCTGGGTCCTCGGACCGAAGTACCCCTTCACTGTGAACCATTACAGCCATCTATGCCGCAGAACCGCTTGGGGATACTCAGGCACAAGTCCGTCCATCGAGGATGTGGAGCCAAGGCTGAATCCAGCCAGGCCAGGCCAATGAGCAAAGTCAAAGGCCTCATCAATGCTCACCTTTGTCCTGTACTGACCAGCTTTGTGGTGATCGATGGAGCCATCCAGATCGCACCGATCGCCGGCACTTCAACCAGTGCGTTGAAACCATTGAGAAAGTGACCGGGAAACCTCTGAACGGCATTGGTGCTGTAGCCGTCTGTAACGGTCGCCCCGCGGCTGACGTTGTGATCGTCGACTGATTTCAGACAGGTATTTCTGCTTCGATCTCCCAGCCTTCATTCGCAAGCTCTTCAGAAGTCTTGGGGGCGTCTTCAGAAACGACATCGATGAGGAGAAACTTCTCTCCTTGGTTGCAATAAATCCTGGTTAATCCGATCACGGCGGGGGCTCCCGGGTGTCGACATCGCCATGGTCACCCGTGTGAACGGATAAATCAACTGCGTCTGGGCTGGAAACAACTCTTGATTTCGTTCAGATGTTTGCGGTTGCCAAGTCGCTTCAAGACGCTCAAATCGACCCAGTTGGTCTTACGGGATGACAACCGAACTAACAAACCTCCCCTGTGGAACGGTTCAGGTCAAAGTCTGTTTGAACCACGTCTGTGAATTGGGTTGGGTGACCTCACACCATTTGGTCCCGCCTAAAGAGGCTCAACTGAAGAAATCAATTCGCCTCGAGTCGGAAGGCAGTAGCGAATCTCTCTGAATGCTGCCCTGGCGGTGATTCGTGATGGAGCAGTGGGATTTTGTCGTCTCCTCATTGCTGCTTGTAAGCGATCCCTTGCGGTGACGTTTGGCGTCTGGAACCCAGAGCGAACCAAGAAAGCTGCCTGATTTTTAAGACCCGCACATCAACGCCAGAGGCCTTAGACGGTCTCCAAGGGGTGTGAGCAAACATCCCAGGTTTGCGAGGTCGTCGATTTCAACGCATCCAACGACGGTAAGAATCCAGTCTCTGACTGGAATTACGACACCTGACCTAGCTCGCCGGCAGGTTGTCCAGGCTGAAGCGATAGCCCCGCTGACGCACGGTGGTGATTCCACCGCCCTCGCCCAGACCAGCCTGCTCCAACTTGCGGCGCAGGGTCAGCACCTGGGTGTCCACGGAGCGAGGGCCGCCACTGAAGGGTGGCCAGGCCATCCGCAGCAGTTCCTGTCGGCTACGCACCAGCCCAGGGGGCATCAAAAGGGCACAAAGCAGGGCGAATTCGCGAGGGCTGAGCTCCACCGGCTGCTCCCTCAGCGTCACTTGGCGAAGTAGCAGATGCACTTCGAGCGGTCCGACGGTGACCCGTTCCTGCAGACCGCTGTGCCCCCTCTTGAGCAGGGTGCGACAACGGGCGGCCAATTCCTCAAGACCGAAAGGCTTGCGCAACACATCATCGGCGCCGTCATCCAGCAGGCCCACCACCGGTTCTGCACCGGTGCGTGCCGTCAGCACAATCACAGGGCAACGCAGCTGTTCAGCCAGACGGAGTGCGGAGCTGCGCTCCAGCAGTTCCGCGCTGATCAACAGGTCGGGAGACTGTTCCTGACAGACCTCCAAAGCTTCAACGGCATTGGCGACAGCTGCCGTGAGATGTCCGTCATGACGGAGCCGCTGGACCAGCACCGTGCGCAGTGTTGGATGCGGCTCGACCACCAAGACCCGTGAAGGCTCCTGACCGGTGTTTGAGGTTGGCATCACAACCGAATCTGAGCTGGCTGCAGACGTTTCAGCCGAAAGGTTGTGGGGAGTGGAGGTCACTGGATCGGCCCGGGCGCGCCTACGCTAAGCCGAATTTCCTGGCAGGCTGGTAACAGGGGCTGCTGTTGCATCTCATGACATCACTCGACGACCCTGAAGCTATCCGTCATTTCCAGTCGCTGTGCGATGCCTGCCAGGAGCTGACCACGCGCTATCACACCCCTTCGGAGCTGCGGCTGTACTCCGACGGCTATCTGCATGCCTTGAGAAAATCAGGTTCTCTTGACCCTCGTTCTCAGCATCGCCTTGAGCAATTAATCGATCGCTGGATCATGGATCCCTCCAGCTTCATTGGCCCTGACGGGGATGTCAGCACTTTGTATATGCAGCATCCCCGGGGCTATTGAGTTAGCTCGCTAGAGCAATTTCCAATTTTTCCCTTAGTTCGCCGGAGTTGTACATCTCGATCAGGATGTCAGAGCCGCCCATGAATTCCCCTTTGACGTAAACCTGGGGAATGGTGGGCCAGCTGGAAAAGTCCTTGATTCCCTGGCGAATTTCCATATCGGAAAGAACATCGAATGTCTCGAATGCCACACCGAGGGAGTGCAGGATTTGGACCACATTGTTTGAAAAACCGCACTGGGGCATCAACTTGGAGCCCTTCATGAACACGAAGATCGGGCTGGAGGCGACCAGAGTTTCAATTCGAGCTTTGGTGGAGGGGTCCATCATTGATCCTGGGTTGAGCGTTAGGCGGACGCAGCGTCCGAAGGAGTTGAGGTGTTGAGCGCGAGGGCATGAATCGCCTCGCTGGCAAGTTCTTGCTGCAGAGCGCCGTAGACCATCTGATGCTGACGGATGCGCGAAAGGCCCGCGAAAGCGGATGACACAACCGTCACTTGGAGGTGGTCACCGCCGCCGGTCAGATCCTCGACGGTGACGTGGGCGTCTGGAATGACCTGTTGGATCGCGGCTTCAACGGCATCCGGCTGCACCATGACGGTGGTTGCGCAAGTGGGAACTAGCTCAGATGCTGACAGACCGGTTCATTGGCCGGCTGCAGATGCACCTCGGAACTCCGTTTCGACAAAGCCTAGTTCCAGAAGGCTTTGGTAGGCCTGCTGCCCCTGGGACTTGGCGGGTGTCATCAGCTTGACCACCTCGACCAGCACTGGAACAGCCACTTCCGGCTGGTTCTGGCGACGGAACAGAGCTGCAAGCCTCAGGTTGGTTTCGGCAAGCAGCTCCAGGGCTTCACGGCCCTTGTTGTCCATCTCACGGGGAATTCTCGCGTCCAGCCCGCGGAAGGCACCACTGAGATCGCGGTAGAAGGCCAGCAGTTGCTTGGACGCTTGACGTGCCTTGTCGTAATCAGCCCGTGCCGCTGCAAGGTCTCCCCGGCTGGCGGCAGCGTCGCCGCTGGCGAGCATGGATCGAACAGCCGCAGGGTTGAAACCACCTTGGGTTTGAGCAAGTACGCGGTTTCCTGCTGACGTTTGTGCGATGCCAGGAGCCGCAGTGACACCCAGGGTCGCCACCAGTGCAGCAGCTGTCAGCAATGCGCGACAACCCATGAGAACAGCTAGAAAAGTTTGGCGGACTTTAGAAGCCTTTTAGTGGTCGGCCAACGGCAGTACGGGCCGCTTGTTCAGCCGTATGCATCGCATCCGCCAATTGGATGTTGAACTGGCGTGTTGCCTCACGTTCGCCTTTTGGTGGCACCGTCAGGGCGGAACCGAAACAAATGGCAGCCCGGCTGAAGGGCCTTGGTGGGGCCTGGCTGTACCCGAGCCCGACGGGAACGACAGGAACGGAAACGCCTCGGCTCTGGGCGAGCTGAGCCAGACGCACCAGACCCGGCCACAGCTGAATGGCCTGGTCGGTTCGATAGATCCTTCCTTCGGGGAACATCACCAGCTGCTGTCCGGCGGCCAAAAGATCGATGGCGAGGCGCAAGGTGGTCATCGAGGGTCGTCCCTGGTCCACCGGAAAGCAGCCCAGCCGTTGGAGAAACCATCCCTGCAGCCCACGCATTTCTGTGGTTGTCACCATGAAGCGACAGTCGCGGCCACTGACCCGTCGGCCTGCGGCCATCGGCAGCATCAGGGCATCCCAGCGGGCGCGGTGCGTTGGCGCCAAGATCACTGGCCCTTGATGGGGCAGATGCTCCGGATGCAGCACCAGCCGCTCACGAAACTGAAGACGCAGCGCGAGATCCTGGGTGGTGAACATTGCCAGGGGGGCCCAGAAACGGTCGATTCCGACACTTAGGGCGCTTTCTCGGGTCGCCAGGGCCGCTTGCAACGGGCTCTACAAATTCGACGTTTGAGAACTTAAGGCCCCCAGGCAAAGCTGCATAGGATCCGGCCAACGACTGCCTCGTCATGGCCAGCCTCGGCGTCAATATCGACCACATCGCCAACATTCGAGAAGCGAGGCGAACCGTGGAGCCAGACCCAGTGTCGATGGCTCTTCTCGCCGAACTCGGCGGTGCTGATGGGATCACCGTGCACCTGAGGGAAGACCGCCGCCATATCCAGGATCGGGATGTGGAGTTGCTCAGGCAAACCGTGCGCTCCAGGCTCAACCTGGAAATGGCAGCCACCGAAGAGATGGTGGCCATTGCGCTGAGGATCAAGCCCGACATGGTCACGCTGGTGCCGGAACGGCGTGAGGAGGTCACGACCGAGGGAGGCCTGGATGTGGCAGGACAAAAAGACTCCCTGCGTGGTTTTGTGCAAACCCTTCAGGCAGCCAACATTCCGGTCAGCCTGTTTGTGGATCCGGAGTCCAATCAGCTTGATGCCTGCAGAAGCACAGGTGCCTGCTGGGTGGAATTGCACACGGGACGGTATGCCGATGCCGACTGGACCACCCAGCCGCAGGAGTTGGCGCGGTTGCAGGAAGGCACAGCCATCGCTCGGCAGCTCGGTCTACGGGTCAACGCCGGCCATGGCCTGACTTATCAGAACGTTGAGCCAATTGCAGCCATTCCTGGCATGGAGGAACTCAACATCGGTCACACCATCGTGGCGCGGTCAGTGGCCGTCGGACTGCAACAGGCTGTGCGGGATATGAAGGTTTTGGTTCAGAATCCCCGCCTTGATCCCCTTTTCGGAAAGGCGCCCGGATGACCACTTATCACTTCATTGCAGCCAGCGAGCGCTTCCTCACGCTGGAGGAGCCGCTGGAGGAAGTGCTTCGGGAGCGTCAGCGCAACTACGCCGAGACGGGAAAGGAGATCGATTTCTGGTTGGTGAAGCAACCGGTGTTTCTTGAGGCGCCAGAGATGGCTGACGTCAAGGCGAAGGTCCCTCAACCAGCTGCTGCAGTGGTGTCCACCGACCCCACCTTCATCACCTTCCTCAAACTGCGTCTTGAATACGTCGTGGTGGGCTCCTATGAGGCACCGTCCGAGGTGATTCCCGATGCTCTTGCCAATGCCGTCTGATGAATCCCAGTTCCCTTCCTGTTCAGCAGCGCATCGCACTTCTGGTCAAAGCCCTCGATGGTGCTGAGAAAACCAATAAGGCGTTGGCAACCTGTGCCGATGGCGACGCGATGGTGGACATCCTTCTGGGTGCTTCGACCAAGCTGGGGTTAAGGCTGACCCGTCGCGATCTCACCGAGACGCCCCCAATTCGTGACTGGATTTGGTTCAAAAACAATGACCCTCTGGTTACCGTCGGTGATTCCAAGCCCCGTTATCGACGAGCAACCCCAGAAAAAGCCAAGCCAGACTCGGCAGAACAGCCGGAACGCAAGCGTTTTCTCGGTTTGTTCTGATCTGCTTTTTGGTTGATTGCTGGGGTCCGTGGGGTAGACAGAATTGGGAGATCTCCATGGCCTTGTCTTGAACCAGAGCAGACGCAAGCACTGGGTGATTGGAGATGTGCACGGCTGCTACCAGCCTTTGCTCAAACTGCTTGCGATTCTGCCGCCGAACGACCATCTGGTGTTCTGCGGGGATGTGATCAACCGTGGTGAGGCCATCCCTGCAACGATGGATCTGGTTTGGGATCTGATCCAGACGGGCCGTGCAACGTGGTTGCGCGGTAACCACGAGCAAGATCTCATCCATGCTTTGGAGAACCACGTTGTTGCTTCATCGCAGGAAGGCTTGAGCCAACACGCCACCGTTGGCCAGTTGGGCGAGAGCAGCGCGAGACAGTGGCTACCGCGACTCCAACAGCTCCCCCTCGTGTATCGCGGTGACGGCTGGTGCGCCACCCACGCCGGATTCAATGCTGATGGCCAGCCGGATCTCTCCATTCGCGACCCGTTCTGGGAGACCTATGACGGTCGTTTTGGTCTCGTTGTTGTGGGACACACGCCCCGACCCCAGGTGGAGCGCCTGGAGCGCATCGTGCTGATCGATACAGGGGCGGTCTACGGCGGTTGTCTGTCGGCGTTCTGCCCGGAAACGGATGCTGTTGTGCAGGTTCAGGGGGCTGCAACGGACACATCCTTTCCCAGGCCTTCGGATCTCCAGCAAAGACCGTCTGTGCTGTCTGCAGATACAGGCTCTTGCTGACGGTTTACCGAAGTAACAGGGCTGAATTTTTGGCTCGCTTGCTGTCTCGGCAGTTGATTGAGCAGCAGCTGGGGCCTTTGGAGACGGTTGAGGTGATGGTGAACACCTGGCCCACCAGCCGATGGCTGGGGGAGCAGCTGGCCATGGCCAATGGCATCAGTTCTCTGGTGCGTTTCCCTTTTCCGGGCAGTCGCTTGCGGCAGCTTGTGCGCCAGGTGCTTCATCTCCCTGCGCAGGAAGATGATCCCTGGCGGGCGGGCCAGCTGGTCTGGGCTGTGCTCGAGCTGCTTCCCGAACTGTTGGACCAACCGGTCGCCCAGCCTCTTCAGGTGTGGTTAGCCCAGCGAGAGGGAACCGCCTCAGGGTTGACGCGGGATCGCTGGCAGCTCGCACGGTCAATCGCCGATGCCATGGACGATTACGCCCTCTATCGCCCAGATCGACTGGAGCGATGGAAACGGCCGCGGCCAGAAGACGACTGGCAAGCCGTTCTCTGGAGGCTGCTGGCTCAAAGGCTGTCCCGCGCCCCCTTTGGCCTGCAGGTGCGTGAGGCTGTTGATGCGCTTCGGCGGGGCGACGCCGACCCGGCCGTACTGCCGGAGCGGTTGAGGCTGTTCGGCATCAGCGCTTTGGCGCCGGTGCAGGTTGATCTCATTCAGGCCTTGTCTGGGCTGCTGGAGGTGGAGATCTACCTGCTGACGCCTTGCCCAGACCTCTGGCAGCGTTGCGGCAGTCGGCGGGCCTCACTTGGGGAGGACTGGCTTTCCCCACCCGATGGTGGCTGGTTGGCTGAAGCGCCTCGTTTAGAGGCTGTTCTCGGGCGGATGGGTGCTGAATTTCAGCAGTTGCTGGAAGGCTCCGGTGAAGCACAGCTGGGGGAGCGCCGCGAGGGTGACCTGTTTGCGGGGTCCCTGCAGATCGCCGCTGCTGCACAGCGTCAGCCCACCCTGCTCGATCAGCTTCAGCAGCAGCTGGTGGATGCCGAAAGCATTTCCGAGTTGACCCGTTCCACCGACGACCAGTCGCTGCTGTTTCAGGCAGCGCCGGGCCCTTGGCGGGAGGTGCAATTGGTGCGTGATCGCATTCTTCAGTGGCTGGCGGCCGATCCTGATCTTGCGCCGCGGGACGTGCTGGTGATGACGCCGCAGATTGAGCGCTATGCACCGCTGCTTAGCTCTGTGTTCAACGACACGGCTGCCATCGGTATCGATTTGCCCTGGCGCCTCACCGACCGCAGTCAGCAGAGCAGTCCTGGGTTGTCGATGGCGATGTTTACGCTGTTGGAGCTGGCGGCCACGCGCCTCACAGCTACGGGTCTGGAACGTCTCCTGGCCAACCCGGCCCTTCAGGGCCAGCAGGGACTCACGGCGGAGGACGCGGTGCTGATGACCCAAACGCTTCAACGCAGCGGTTTTCGCTGGGGGCTCGATTCCCGGGAGCGCGGGAGTGATGAGGTGCACAGCCTGCGCTGGTGTCTGGACCGCTGGCTGCTCGGGCTGGTGCTGCCGGTCGAGCCGGGCCTGGCGCCGGCGGGGGCGGCACCGTTTCAGCAGGGGCTCGACCCCGACCGCCTGGTGCGTTGGTGGAGTCTTCTGGATCGTCTGGCGCGCATGCTGGATCGCTTGCGCCAGCCCCGGCCATGCCATGACTGGGTGCAGTTGCTGCAGTCCCTGCTGGAGGAGCTGTTCGCTGATGGTGGAGCCTGGGCCGACGAGTTGCAGAGCTGGGCTGCGGCGCTGGAGGAGTGGCGGCTGCGGGCGGAAGACTGCCCCTTGGACCTCGACGCTGCCGTGGCGCTGGAGGTGCTGCAGGAGGCGTTGTCGGTGGACAGCGGCCGCTTCGGTCACCGCAGTGGTGCCCTCACCATCAGCGCCCTGGAGCCGATGCGAGCGATTCCCCACAAGGTGATTGTGTTGATGGGGCTCGACAGCGCTGACTTCCCTCGCCCGAGCCGGCGTCCTGGCTTCCATCTGCTGGAGCAGCAACGGAGTCTGGGGGACCCCCGTAGCAGCGACCAGGACCGCTACGTGCTGCTGGAGGCCTTGATGTCCGCTCGGCGTCATCTTTTGATCAGCTGGTGCGGTCGGCTGGAGCGCACGGGTGAGCCCCAGCCGCCAGCGGTGCCCGTGGAACAGTGGCTTGCTGTCCTGCAGGAGCAGTTGCGTCGGGCCGGCGCCTCCACGGAGGGGTTGGTGATCACTCCGGCGGCCAACCCCCTGTCCGCTGAAAACTTCAGACCCGAGGCGCCGCTTAGTTGTGATCGACGCCAGCTGGAGGCCAGGTGCTGCCTCGATCGTGCCCCAGCATCGGCCCAGAACTCCCTGGGGCTGGCCTGGTCATCGCTTTGGCGGGAACCGCTGGCTAGGGACGGTGACGTTCCGAGCTCGGTCTCGGTTTTGGACCCTGAAGCGTTGCTGAACTGGATGCAGCAGCCCCAGAAGGCCTGGTTGCAGGCGCGGGGGTTGCGTCCAGGTGAAGGCATTGAGGCTGTGGAGGACCTCGAAGCCCTCGAGCTGGACGGTTTGCAGCGCTATCTGCTGCTCAACCACGAGCTTGAGGAGCACTTCATTCTTGGATCGGCTCCAGATTGGACGGCGTTGCTGGCGGGCCAGGGCGTGCTTCCTGCGGGTGCTGGTGCTGCTCTGGAGCAGGAGGATCTGCAGCAGCGTTGGCAGGCCCTGCAGCGTCAGCTGGCATCGCTCGGCCCCTGCCGGCGGGAGGTACCTGTCCTCGCGGGCTTGCCAAGGCCCCTGCTTTTTGCCGGGGACACCCAGGTGGTGGTGCAGCCCGGCATGCTTACGGCCGCGGCCGTGATGCGCGGTTGGTTGCAGCATCTGCTGCTTTGTGCTGAGGGTCTGGCTCCTGCTGGTGGTTCAGCGGTGGTAGCGCGCAGCACACGGGTTGCCGGAGCTGAGGTGCATCTGCGTTGGGCTGCGTTACCGGAGGCTGAAGCCATGGATCGGCTGCACCAGCTTCAGGATTTGGCGCAACAGGGCCTGGTGCTGTGCTGGCCGGTTCCCCCGAAGAGCGGCTGGCAGATGGTGGCCAAAGAGAAGCGCAAACCGGGTTCCGGGGAACTGGGATTTCGAGCGACCTGGCAGGAGGAAGGAGCCACCCCGGTGATGCAGCTCTGCTTTGGTACAGAGATCTCCGCGGAGCAGCTGATGGATCAGGACGGATTCCAAGAGGCTTGCCAGCTGCTCTACGGCCCCCTCCTGGTGCAACTTCGCTAAACGAAAAGCTCATCCAACATCTCGCCCATGCGTTCGTTGGAGATCACGATGGGATCACCCGCCTGACGTCGGAAGAAGTAAGCCCGATGTTCCTGGCCGATGCTTTCGACAGCGGCGGCCTTGCGCACGAGCAGCTGAGCTAATTTCTTGCGACGTTCAGGAGACACAACAGGCAGGTGCTTTTTACCAACCTGTTCGCTGCTGGCACCGCATCGACACAAGCCCTTGTTCTCTCAAGGGTTGAGTCGTATCGCTTCATAAGCCCACAAAAAAGCGAGGGTTCTTTAGGCCCTCGCTTACGTCGTCTTCTGTTCTGGGACGTGACAGCACCCAGTCCAGTTCGCAGCTTTCGCCGGCTGCTTCATAGAAGTTAACACTGCTCTTGAGGTCTGTGCCGATCAGACTTCATCCATGGCTCAGCGCTTCGATGCCAACTCTTACCCCCTTAGTCCCGGGGTCCGCTTGCTCGAGGCAAGTGCTGGCACAGGTAAAACCTTTGCCTTGGCCCATCTCTGTCTCCGTCTGATTACGGAGGCCGATCACGCTCTCGACAGTCTGTTGGTGGTGACGTTCACCGATGCGGCAGCTGAAGAGCTGCGTTCACGCATCGGCCAGCGCCTGCAGCAGGCGTTGCAGGGTCTGGAACAACTGGAGCAGGGTCGAGATGCTTCTGCCCCAGATCCTGTTCTTGAGGATTGGCTGGCGGGAACGGACTCAGGGGATGCGCGTCAGCTTTGGATTCGCCGCTTGCTGGTGGCTCTGGAGCAGCTGGACCGGGCTGATATCACCACTATTCATGGCTTTTGCCGACGCAGTCTTCGCCGTTTAGCCCTCAGCAACGGTGCTGCGATGGAGCCCCAGCTCGACACCGATGCCACCGCGCTTCAGGCCGAAGTGGTGCAGGACCTCTGGCAACAGGAGCTGTTGAGCCTGCCGCCGGACCAGCTCAAGGGTTTACGTCAGCGTGGACTTTCCCCGCAGGCTCTCCGCAGGGGGTTAGCGCAACTCGATGGCGAACAGCCGCCGCGCTTTGGAGCCAGCGAAGCGGCAATCGATCTGGACGGCTCCCTCGCACCGCAGCTGGACCACTGGGTGGCGCAACTCTGGGAGGATTTTCTCCCGCTCTGGCATCGGGACCATGCCGCCCTTGATGCCGGGTTCCGCCAGGCCGCGGAACAATGGAAAGCCCAGGGATGTGGTTCCACCACCCCCTACTCCGCTAAGCCGAAGAGCGATCGCTGTGCGCAGATCAATCAGTGGCTCAGTGTCCAGACGGCTGTTCCCTCGCTGCTGGAGATTGCGTCCCATGAGAAGCCACTGAAGGAGTATTTCCACCCCTCCAGTTGGTGCCGTATCGCGCGGAAGTGCGGTGAAACCGACCCCAGCCTTGTGATGCCGGGATTGCAGGCCGCCGTAGCAGCGCTCTGGGATGCACCGTTGGAGCGCACCTGGCAGTACTTGCTGGAGCGAGGCTTGCAGGAGCTGGACCGCCGCCGCCGCCGTCGCGGTGTGATCACGTTTGCCGGATTGTTGGCGGCGATGGATCCCGGTGATGGCGACGTCGCTTGGCTTGCGTCGCTGCAACAGCGCTATCGGGCCGTGATGGTGGATGAGTTCCAGGACACCGACCCTGTGCAGTGGCGCCTCTTGCAGCGGGCCTTCGGCGATGGTGAACGCCATCTGCTGCTGATGGTCGGGGATCCCAAGCAGGCGATCTACCGCTTTCGCGGCGGTGATCTGGCGACCTACATGGCGGCCCGGCAGCAGGTGGAGCGGATCGATCAGTTGCTCGACAACTTCCGTACGACGGCACCGCTGATGGAGGGGTTGAACCGGTTGATGGCTCCTGGTCTCCCCCGCTCTGGGCTCCCAGTGCCCGCGGTGCAGCCCCGCAGCTCTGCAATGCCACCGCAGGACACCGCGGCGTTGCAACTGCAGTTGATCTCTACCGAGGCGCCATCCACCCGCAGTGCCTTGGAGGAGGAGATGCCCCAGCGCCTCGCTGCAATGGTGCTGGAGCAACTGCAGCAACAGGACAACCTCAACCCCGCCGACCTGTGTGTGTTGGTGAGCCGCCATCAGCAGGCTGAAGCGCTGCGGCGCGCCCTAGGGGCCTGTGGTCTCCCTACGCGCCTGGTGACGCAGGGGGATGTGCTCGAGAGTGAAGCCGCCCTGCTTTTGCAGTGGTTCCTCGATGCGCTGGCAGAACCGGGCGATGACGTTCGCCTGCGCTTGCTGGCCTGCTCGGGATTGATGGGCATACCGCCAAATGGCCTGGACCAGGAGCGGTTGGATCAGCTGGCTCTGCATTTGCGTGGACTGGCTGAGTTGATGCCCCGGCTGGGCCTGCTCGGAGCGCTGGCCGACCTGCTGAAGGGGGAACAGCTGGCGGGTCTGTCGGAACGGGGACGGATGTTGGGGGATCTTCAGCAGGCAGCTCGGCTGGTGCAGGAAGCGATGCACCTCCAGGGGCTGGACGTGGCCACTGCTGCTGATTGGTTGCGGCGGGAGCGGTTACACCCCAGTCGGCCCGTGCCGGAAGCGCGCCAGCCCCACAGCGATCAGGCCGACAGCGCCATCGCCGTGGTCACTGTTCACCGCAGCAAGGGTCTCGAATATCCGGTGGTGATTTGCCCGTATCTCTGGGAGTCACCCCCAGCTGTTGCTGGCCCGCTCTGGCGTGACCCCCGTTCTGGTGAGTGTCTGGTTCGGGTGGATGTCCACTGGGGTGAGGGTTGGCAAGCGGCGCAACAGGCGCAGCAGGAGGCCATGGCCGAGGCCGAGCGGCTGGCTTATGTCGCGGTGACCCGAGCCAAATCCCAGCTCATCCTGATCTGGGCTCGAGCCTTTGGCCAGGAGGGCTCGCCCATGCCTGCCTGGCTCTTTGGTGCTGAGGCGGCTGGAGACGCGATCGAAAGCCTGACCGATCAACGGCTGAGTGATGCCCTGGGCGAGCGAGAGGTTTCTATCCGCATCTCTCCCCTGGCGGAGAGCCTGCCCAGTGGGGCGCGTTGGCGGCCTCCGCTGCAGGCGGAGACGTTGGCCTTGGGTGCGATTCCCAAGCGCATCGATCGGAGTTGGGGACGGGCCAGTTACTCCGCCTGGATTGCCTCATCCGACGAGATTCGGCTCCATGAGCATGGGCGAGATCGTGACCCAGGGGCCGAGGAAGTTGTCTCGGCAGTTGCGGAACCAGAGTGGTCTGAGACGGGGCCTTTGGCGGCCTTCCCCCGTGGAGCTGCGGCGGGGGATTGCCTGCATCGGATTCTCGAACAGTTCCCCTTCACCGCAGCAGAGGCGCCGGAGCCAAGCGAACGACTGGAGCTGATCGCCGCCGAGTTACGGCGGGCTGGCCTCGATCCAGGCCTGCAGAACGATGTGTTGAAGGGCTTGGATCAGGTCCTTCAGACGCCCCTGGGTGGACCGTTGGGGTCGTTGTCGCTGGATCAGCTGGGCCTGGACCAGCGCCTGCCCGAACTCAGCTTTGATCTTCCGGTTCAGCACGTGCGTACAGCTGATCTGGTCGCTGCCTTTGCCTTAGATGCCCAAGCCCGTTTTGGTGCGTCCTACAGCCCTGCCTTGGCGTCGTTGTCGATCAACAGTCGTGGCTTTCTTACCGGGTCGATCGATCTGGTCTTCCAGGACCCCCAGCACAAGCGCTGGTGGGTCCTCGACTGGAAGAGCAACTGGATCGGTGAGCGGCGCACCGGTGTTGAACCCGGGCTGTGCGGTCCGCATCACTACTCCCAGGATGCGATGGAGGATCAGATGCTGCATCACCACTACCCCCTTCAGGCGCACCTCTACCTGGTGGCCCTGCATCGACATCTGCGTTGGCGGCTGCCGGATTACGCCCCCGAGCGGCATCTGGGGGGCTATGTCTACTGCTTCTTGCGGGGGATGCCCGGATCGATGAGTCCCTCTCCAGAGGGTCCTGTCGGCCCTGGCCGCATCGTCGAATCCGTGCCGCTTGATCGCATCGCAGCTCTTGATCGTGCCCTGTCTGAGGTGACGTCGTGACGGAGCTCCTGCCCCTGGGAAACAGTGGTTGGCCTTCCGGCTTTACGGCCGGTCTGCATGCCGCTTTGCGGCGTCGGATTCCGCCCCAAGTCGATGGCCCGGAGTTGGAGGAGCTCAGTCGCGACCTGATCGTGGCGTTGGAGCAGGGGGAGTTGACGGTGGCTCTCACGCCGGAACGTTTGGTCGTTGCTGAAGCCAGTGGATGGCTGCAGGGGGAGACCTCCCCCCTGCTCTGTCAGGGCGACCGGCTGGGCTGGCGTCGCTGGTTGCAGGCCATGGAGCAGGTGGTGGACGAGCTGGTGGAGCGGGCCCATGCTTCCTTCCCGGAGCCCGTCAACGATGCCGACCCAGGGCTGTCGGCTCGTCTCAATACTGAACAGTGCGCCGCCGTGCGCGCCCTTGATCAGGCGTCGGTCGTGCTGCTCAGCGGTGGCCCCGGAACGGGCAAGACCAGCACTGTGGTTGAGATTCTGGCCCGGGCGGAAGCACGCCATCCCGGCTTACGCATCGGATTGGCGGCACCCACCGGTAAGGCAGCCCGGCGCCTGGGGGATGCGGTGCTGTCCGAGCGGGCTCCGTTGCCCTGCAGCACCCTCCACCGCTGGCTCGAGGCTGGCAGCCGTGGATTCGGCAGACACCGTCATCGCCCTTTGGAGTTGGACCTTCTGGTGATCGATGAAATGTCGATGTTGGATCTGGCCCTGACCCAGGCCTTGCTGGAGGCGTTGCCCAGCGCTTGTCGGCTGCTGTTGGTGGGGGATCCAGCCCAGCTGCCTCCGGTGGGAAGTGGAGCGGTCTGGCATCGGCTTCAGCAGCCCGAGGTTCGCGCCCGTTTCGGCGCCGGTGCGGTGCATTTGGAACGCACCTATCGCAACCGAGGTGCCCTGGCCGAGATAGCGCAGCAGCTGCGCCAAGGGGATCTGACGGCATTCGCAGCGGATCTGACTGCCTTGCCCGAACAGGCCAATCTTCAGGTGCATCCCAGCCCCTTGCGTCGTTTTCCGGCGTTAGTGCGTGAGCGCTGGATGCAGCGCCTCAAACAATTGGAGGTGCTGGCGCATGACCTTGACCGCTGCAGCGACCAGGAGCTGATGGCAGCCTCCAGGTCATTGTTTGAGGCCCTGGAGCAGGACCTGCTGCTGTGTCCACGCCGTCGGGGCCCCTGGAGCCTTGAGGATGTTCATCGCACGCTGCTGGGGGCCAGTGCCCTGCTCAAAGTCGAGCGCTGGCCGGTCGGGTTGCCGGTGATCTGCGGCAGCAACCAACCGGAACTCGGTTTAGCCAATGGCGACCTTGGTGTTGCCATCGGGGCCGGTTCCGAACGACGTTTGCTGTTTCAGGTGATGGACCCGGATGGCCAGCTGGAGGTTCGCCGCTTCCATCCAGCCCGTTTGCGCCGCGTGGAGCCTGCTGTCGCCCTCACCATCCATCGGGCCCAGGGCAGTGAGGCGGATCGGGTGATCGTGCTTTGGCCTGATCCCCTGGAGGATGGACCGGCTGCTGATCATCAACGCCGATTGCTGTACACAGCCATTACCCGTGCCCGTGTCAGCCTTGACCTGGTGACAGTGATCTGACTCGGGTGAACTGATGCGTGTTGAGCGTCCCTGGGGCTGGTACGAAACGTTGGTCCAGGGGGAGAACTATTTGGTTAAACGCTTGCTTGTACGCGCCGGGCAGCAGTTGTCTTTGCAGCGGCATCATCACCGCAGCGAAAGTTGGACCGTGGTGTCTGGTTCAGGTGCTCTGCTCTGCGGTGATCACTCGCAACCGGCCAGCACTGGCGTCATGCTCTCCATCCCCTGCGGCGCCGTGCATCGGGCCCGTGCAGACGACACTGATTTGCTGATTCTCGAGGTTCAGCATGGTGAGGATCTGCGGGAAGACGACATCGAACGCCTGCAGGATGATTACGGCCGGGTGATAAATTGAACTTCAACCTTTGAAGCGTAGGCAACACAACCAGAGCGCAACTGTTTCGGTTGCAGGGAGGTTGTGAGCCTGATTTCAGAGATCAATCAGGCGAAGCCACCTTCTATGACTGAACAGCAGCAGCAGCGCGACGATTCCGCCTGCGCAGTCGATCTTTCTGCATCGGCTCTTCCGGAATCTGAACCGAATGCTGAGGTGTTCACCACCACCATCACGCCGTCTGAACCGGAGTCCGGTTTTGCTGGTTTTGGCTTTAGCGAAGCCATGATGCGCACCTTGGCTGATAAGGGATACAGCGAACCGTCCCCAATTCAGAAGGCGGCATTCCCCGAGCTGATGCTTGGCCGTGATCTGGTGGGTCAGGCCCAGACTGGCACCGGCAAAACAGCAGCGTTTGCGTTGCCGTTGCTTGAGCGTCTGGAAAGCGGCCAGAAAACCCCCCAGGCCCTGGTGCTCGCCCCCACCCGGGAGCTGGCGATGCAGGTGGCCGATTCCTTCAAGGCCTATTCCGCCGGCCATCCTCACCTGAAGGTGCTTGCGGTTTACGGCGGCACGGATTTCCGCTCTCAGATCAGTGCCCTCAGGCGCGGGGTTGATGTGGTGGTGGGCACGCCTGGACGGGTGATGGATCACATGCGGCAGGGCACCCTCGACACCAGTGGGCTGCGAAGCCTTGTGCTTGATGAAGCGGACGAAATGCTCCGCATGGGCTTCATCGACGATGTGGAGTGGATCCTTGGCCAGTTGCCTGAGCAGCGGCAGGTGGTGCTGTTCTCGGCAACGATGCCGCCGGAGATCCGTCGCCTGTCCAAGCGTTATCTCAAGGACCCTGCTGAGGTCACGATCCGCACCAAGGATCAGGAGGGCAAGCGAATCCGCCAGCGTTCGATCACGGTGCCGATGCCGCACAAGCTCGAGGCCCTGCAACGGGTTCTGGATGCCTGTGGTGGTGAGGGTGTCATCATCTTCGCCAGAACCAAAGCGATCACCCTGACGGTGGCCGAAACCCTCGAAGCAGGCGGCCATCAGGTGGCGGTTCTCAACGGCGACGTTCCGCAGAACCAGCGGGAACGCACTGTGGAGCGGCTTCGCAGTGGATCGGTCGACATCCTTGTGGCCACCGACGTTGCGGCCCGCGGTCTCGATGTTGAGCGCATCGGTTTGGTGATCAACTACGACATGCCGTTCGATAGCGAGGCCTATGTGCACCGCATCGGCCGGACGGGCCGGGCCGGTCGGACCGGTGAAGCCGTTCTGTTTGTGACCCCACGGGAACGACGCTTCATTCGCAACCTCGAGCGGGCTACCGGTCAGCCGATCGAAGCGATTGAAGTACCTGGCAACACGGCGATCAACCAGGGACGTCTTGACCGTCTGCGCAAGCGCTTGAGTGATGCGGCTCAGTCGGAACGATCCGATGCCGACGAAGCGGCCCTGCTTCAGGAGTTGATGCAGCGGGTGGCAACAGAGCTGGAATTGAGCCCTGAGCAACTGGCCATGGCGGCTCTCAATTTGGCGATCGGTCCTGATCCGCTTCTGCGTAAAGGGGATGATGACTGGATTCAGAACACCCGTCGCAACGACCGTGACCGCGATCGGAATGGGGGAGAACGCCGAGAGCGGCGCGACCGACCGGCGCGGGCTCCCGAGGAGAACATGCAGCGTTACCGGGTTGAGGTGGGCCACCGCGATCGGGTGAAGCCGGGCAACTTGGTAGGGGCTATTGCTGGCGAGACCGGTCTGCAGGGACGGATGATCGGTCGCATTCAGATTTTTGATAACCACAGCCTGGTGGACCTGCCCAAGGGCATGCCCGAGGATGTGTTCAACAATCTGCGTCGCTTGCGGGTGATGAACCGCGAACTGCAGATCACTCAGGCCTCCTGATGCGCAAGCTTCTGGCTGTTGCCCTGGTCATGGCCCCTGTTTCGGTAGTGGCTTCGGACAACAGCCTGATCACCCAGTTCTGCAGAACGGCCGTCAAGGCCGAGCTGCAGAGCGCTGGGAAGGTTCCTCCTGAAGGCATGGTGGAAGACACCTGCCGCTGTTTCCTGGCGGAGGTGCAGAACGGGGCTGGAATCACGGGGGCCCAGGCCTCCTGCAAGGCCAAGGCGGCTGAGGCCTACTCCTTCTGATCCCAGGGACTCGATTTGGGTTAGAGATTGCACACCTGAACGGTGACTTCAGGCTGAAGCAGGGCCAGCTTCTCCACGACCCGAATCAGCTCGATTTGCTCAGTTGGTGTGGACTGAGGGATCAGGCTGTTGAGCAGCACAAGCTTGTCACCAGGATCCAGTTCCCCGTCAGTGGTCCAGCACAGGGCTTGGCAGTAAAGGCTGTCGAATGTCATCTCACTTCTCTGTCAGGGTCTTCTGACAATGGTGTGGAACGGCGAATCACGGGCAGGTCTTCGGAATTGCTTCTTTTTTTTGTGTTGTTTCATACGACTGCCCTGTAACGTCATCGGGTTCACGTTTGAGCACTGGCACTTTCCGAGCTTTCGGAACCGGCTCAAGCGATCGATCAAGTCCAACGGTTCCACGGTCCATGACCATCTACATCGGCAATCTTTCGTTCCAGGCGGAGCAAGAGCACCTCGTTGATCTCTTCACTGAGTACGGCGAGGTCAAAAACTGCAGCCTTCCCTTGGATCGGGAGACAGGTCGCAAACGCGGTTTCGCCTTCGTCGAGATGGCCAACGATGCCGATGAACAGAAAGCCATCGACGACCTCCAGGACGTCGAGTGGATGGGCCGCATGATTCGCGTGAGTAAAGCCACCCCCCGGGAGCGTTCCGGCGGCCCCCGTGGCGGCGGCGGCGGTTACCGCGGCTGAGGCTTAAGCCTCGGCGTCCAACAGGTCCAACTCCATTTCACGTTGGCTCAGTTGATGCAGACGATCCGCGCTGCCGTCGATTGGGCCTGGTTGTTTGTCTTGGTGATTCTGGAGTTGCGGCAACACAGCCCGCAGTCCACGACGTTTTTGCCGTGCCAAGTAACGGTGAAAGCGGTTGAACGACCTTGATCGGCTCATGGCACCTCCTTCGGTTGTTCTTCCGTTGTAGTGCGTCTTCAGAGGGAGAAAACCCTGTTGGAACGAACCCTCAGCAAAGCTTCAGCAAGCCGCTCACCGTTGATGCGGTTGCTGCGTCACCTCGCCCCGCAGCGTCGTTTGGTGCTCGCTGCAGTGAGCTGCTCTCTGCTCAACAAACTGTTCGATCTGGCGCCACCAGCCTTGATCGGTCTTGCCCTGGATGTGGTGTTGCGTGGTGAGCAATCTGTGTTGGCGGGCTTTGGTCTGAAGACGGCGGGCCAGCAACTGTGGATGCTGGCCCTGCTCACCTTTGTGATCTGGGCGGCGGAGTCGCTGTTCGAGTACCTCTACGACGTGCTCTGGCGCAACCTGGCGCAGACCACACAACACAGCCTGCGGCTCGAGGCCTACGACCATCTACAGAAGCTGGAGCTGGCCTTTTTCGAGCAGGACAGCACCGGTCGTCTGATGTCGGTACTCAATGACGACATCAATCAGCTCGAACGCTTTCTGGATCGAGGTGCCAATCAGATCCTGCAGTTGATCACCACCGTTCTGGTGGTGGGCATTGGCATGGCGATGGTGGCGCCGGAGGTGGCCCTGTTCGCCTATTTGCCGATCCCGGTGATTCTCTGGGGATCACTTCATTTTCAGCGCCAGCTGGCGCCGCGTTATCGGGAAGTGCGGGCAAGGGCTGGTGATCTTGCCTCCCGGCTCGCCAACAACTTGGGGGGGATGCTCACGATCAAGAGCTTCACTGCAGAGGCACTCGAACTGGAGCGCCTGCGCGCTGAAAGCCTGGCCTACCGCCAGAGCAACGCCCGTGCGATCCGTCTCTCGGCAGCCTTCATTCCCTTGATCCGCTTCGCGATCCTGTTCGCCTTCTTGGCGATTCTGTTGATCGGTGGCTTCAAGGCCTTGGCCGGTGAACTGCCGGTCGCCACCTACAGCGTTCTGGTGTTCATTACCCAGAGGCTTTTGTGGCCGTTGACCGCCATTGGCCGAACCCTGGATGAGTACCAGCGCTCGATGGCATCCACGCAGCGGGTGCTTGATCTGATCGATACGCCGGTGATGATTCAGGGAGGGATGGTCCCTGCTGATCCGCAGCGGCTGCGGGGTGAGATTCGCTTTGAAGCCGTTGATTTCGCCTATTCAGGGCGTTCAGCGCTGTTGCAGGGCTTTGATCTGACAGTTCCGGCAGGCTCGACCCTGGGCATCGTCGGGGCCACAGGTTCCGGCAAGAGCACGGTGGTGAAACTCTTGTTGCGTCTGTATGAGCGCGATGGCGGACGCATCTGCCTGGATGGTGTCCCCATCGACACCCTGCAGCTTCAGGACCTGCGCCGTTGCATCGCCCTGGTTAGTCAAGACGTCTACCTCTTCCATGGCACCGTTGCCGAGAACATCGCCTATGGGGTGGCGGATCCCGACCCGGTGGCGATTGAGCAGGCCGCTTGCTTAGCGGAAGCCTCCGGATTCATCGATGCCTTGCCCCAGGGGTATGACACCTTGGTTGGCGAACGGGGCCAGCGTCTATCCGGTGGGCAGCGCCAGCGCATTGCTCTGGCCCGCGCCATTCTCAAGGACGCTCCAGTGCTGGTGCTCGACGAAGCCACCGCAGCGGTGGACAACGACACCGAAGCTGCCATCCAGCGGTCGTTGACTCAGATCACTCAGCACCGCACAACCCTGGTGATTGCCCATCGGTTGAGCACAGTCCGCCATGCCGACTGGATTGTGGTGATGAATCAAGGCCGGATTGTGGAACAGGGCTGCCACGACAATCTGGTGGCCGAAGGCGGGATCTACACCAATCTCTGGCAGGTGCAGGCCGGAGAAGGGGTTATTTCTTCCTGAAGCAAGCGTTGTTGGCGGCCGGCGCGGTGACCATGCTGGGTCCGCAAGCCGGCGGTGCAGCCATGGCCATGCAGGCCTCGATCAGCCATGTCATGCATCACCCCCTCGGGGTGTTTTCGCTGTTGGTGGCCATCAGTGCGGCGGTGCCGCCGTTGATCCGGCGGCTCGGTCTGCCTGATCTGGTGGGATTACTGGCGGCCGGCGTGGTCGTGGGGCCCCACGCTTTGAACTGGGTCGACAGCACCAGCGAAACGGTTCGGCTGCTTTCAGATCTCGGGGCGGTGTATTTGCTGTTCACGATGGGTCTGGAAATTGACCTGGAGGAGTTCAACCGGGTTAAACGCCGATCTTTCATTTATGGCCTGCTGATCCTGTTGATCGGTGTGGGAACGGGCGTGTCGATTGGTCTCTTGGCTGGTTTTGCTTCGGTGTCGTGCCTGTTGCTCGGTGCCTTGATGGCCACCCACACCCCGCTTGGCTATCCGATCGTGCGCAGCTACGGAGCCCAGAAGGATGAGTCGGTAGTGGTGAGTGTGGGCAGCACGATCTTCACCGACATCGTGGCCCTGCTGCTGTTGGCGGTGGGTCTTGGTCTGGGTCAGGGAAGCCTCAGCGGCATGGGCCTCAGCCTGTTGCTGCTCAAAATCGGCATCTTTGCCCTGGTTGTGGTGCTGGGCATCCGCTGGCTGGGCCGCCGCCTGGTGCTGCGCGGCATCAGCGATGAAAACAGGATGGTGCTCGCCGTTTTGGTGGCTTTGTTCCTGGCTTCCCTGGGCGCTGAGCTGGCTGGCGTTGAGAAGATTGTCGGCGCCTTCTTGGCCGGCCTGGCGGTGAATTCCGTTTTGCCCGAAGGCCGGGTCAAGGAACAGGTGATCTTCGTGGGTGGGGTGCTGTTCATCCCGATCTTCTTCATTGATCTGGGATTGCTGTTGGATCTGGGCAGCCTGGGGCAGAGCCTGAGCAATTTTCAGTTCACCGCGTTGATGCTGGTGGGCGCGATCGGCGGCAAGGGGCTGGCGTCGTGGCTCAGCGGACGGCTGTTCGGCTATCGCCGCGCCCAGATTTTGATGATGTGGTCGCTGACGATGCCCAAGGTGGCGGCGACTCTGGCCACTGCATTCATCGGCTATCAGGCGGGTCTGCTCAATCAGACCGTGCTGAACAGCGTGCTGGCGGTGATGGTGGTGACGGCCACCCTGGGGCCGATCCTGACCGAGCAGTCGGTGACTCGGCTCAAGGATCCCAGTCCGGATGCGGTGCCGGTCAGCTTCGGGGAGGAGGCGGCAGTTCTTGATGGCGTCAACGAGGTTGTTCAGCGCCCCTTGCGGATCGTGGTGCCCGTGGCCAACCCCAGCACCGAGAAGGGGCTGTTGAGCATGGCGGCTCGCTTGGTGCAGGGCTCGTCGGGGGCTGAAGGTCTGCTGCTTCCTCTGGCAATGGTGAATCCCAGCCTCGAGGAGATGCGCGGCGGCTTGAACCGGGCGGTTGCAGCGGCTCGCGGGCGGCTCAGCACGGCTGAGGCCATCGGCGCTCAGTTGGCCGTCCCCACCCGCAGCTTGCTGCGGCTGGATGAGGATATTGCTGGTGGCATGAGCCGCACGGCGCTTGAACAGGCCGCAGACCTGTTGTTGATCGGTGCTGCTCGTACGGATCAGCTGCGGGCTTGGCTGATGGGCGACATTGTCGATGGGGTCTGCCGCACAGCGCACTGTCCGGTGGTGGTGGTGAACTTTGGCCGCGACTCCGACAGCGGTCTGGGCCGGATCCTTGTTCCGATCAAAGACCTCTCCGCCAGTACTCGCGAGCAATTCGAACTGGCGCTGCGGGTGATCAATTCAGCCCCGGAGGAACAGCGCCTCCGGATCACCCTGCTTCATGTGCACGACCCTCGCTTCAGCGGGCAGGACCGTCAGTGGATGGAGCAGCAGCTGATTCGCTGGCGACCGCCGGGGATTCCGGCGGAGCGGTTCCACATCGTGATCGTGCGGGGACCCGGTATCGATGGTGCCATTCATCGACTCAGCCGCGAGCACGATCTGGTGATCCTTCGCACCCAGCGGAGACGGGTGGCGGGTCTGCCGATTCCTGGCAGTGATCGCACCAGCAAATTGATCCGCCAGCTTCCTTGCGCCTCGATGGTGATCAGCGACCCTCTGGTTTAAGCGGGAGGCCGTCCGACCCTCTACCGGAGACAGGATCTGCACGCCAAGATGCGGAATAGCTTGTATTCCATGGCACAAGACCCTCCTGCCAAGCCATCTTCTGAGGCCACCAGGTGGCCGGTTGTTTCTGCTGTGGTGGTGGGTCTTAGCGGCGGCCTCATGCTTTCGGTGCCGCTGAGCCGATTGATCAATACGGAACCGTCAAAGACGTCAGACCAACCCGTGACGGCAGCCCAGCCCGCGCCGCTGGCCAACCCATTCGCCGGCTGGACTGGCTTCGGTGCGAGGGAAGTGGTGGTGCTGGGCCGTGATCGCACCGGCAAAAACACCGATGTGATCTTCACGGTGCGGGTAAAGGGCACCACCACGACGATTACCCAGATTCCCCGCGATAGCTACATCGATGCTGAGGGCTTTGGGGGCATCAAGCTCAATGCGCTAATGGCCTACGGCGGTGTGGAGGCGGTGGAGCGGGAGTTGTCTCGACTGATGAATCGCCCGATCCGCCATCACATCGTGGTGCGCCTGGATGCGATCGAAACCCTGGCCAACCTGGTGGGAGGGATCGAGGTGGATGTTCCCAAGCGGCTGTATTACGTCGATCGCAGTCAGAACTTGGTGATCGACCTGCAGCCAGGCCCTCAGCTATTGAAGGGCAAGGATCTTGAGGGTTTTCTGCGTTGGCGCAATGACGGCCGCGGCGATTTCGGCCGGCTGGAACGGCAGCAGTTGGCCCTCAAAGGCCTATTCGAACAAATGAAACAACCGCAGAATTTGATTCGCCTGCCGGCCTTGATTACTGCTGCGGGTCAGGCGTTGGAGACGGATTTGGGGCCGATGGAATTGGGTGGCTTAATTACCGCTATGGGCACTACCGATCTCAATGCCTCCAGCTTGAATGCGGTGCCTTTCAACTCCGATGGCATCAGCTACCTGGATACGGAGTGGCCTGCCAAGTCAAGCAGTGGTGCAGATGCCAGTGAGGCCAGCAGTCAGCGCTTCAGATTTTTGTTCTGATCAGATCAGCAGAGTTAGTGAACGCACCACCCGGCCGCAGATTTCACCAACCTTGCTCCAACGGTCTTCGTTGACGCTTGTTGCCAAGGTGTAAAGCCGGCCGCGGTCGACCACTACGGTCGCCAGCTCATGACGGTCGCGGTCTTCCAGGTGCACGGCATATTCCAGGTCGTAGAACGTGTGGCCATTCACCTCGCGCTCCTGCGCTTCCACAAGCTCGGCGGTGCGGCCGCTGCCAGCCGTGGCGATCACTTCTCGGCGCAAGCGTTCACCTACCGCAACGGCGCTGCCAAGTTCGTTGAGTTCGTTGTCTTCGCTCACCTTGTTGATCATCAGGCTCACGGTCTCATCGCTGTGGATTAGGTCGTGAAACACCACCCGCGGCCCGTTGCTCACCTGAACCTCGGTCCAACCGGTTGGATAGAGAAAGGCGAAACGGCCATCCGGGCTCTGATACGACTGCAGCCCTGCCGTCGGTCCCGCTGCGCAGGCCCCCAGCACCACTGCCAGGACGCCGCAAAGAATCACGCGACTCAGAGATCGGAAGTGCTGCATTAACAGGGTGATCAATCCACTGGTCATTCTGCCGCTTTGGCCTGATCGCTGTGAGCTGACCAAAATCTCGACCTTTGCCAGCCTTGGGTGGCTTGTTGCGGTGGACGCCATGGCATCGGATCAGGATCAGGCCTTCATGCGACAGGCGATCAAGGTGATGCGTGATGCCGGCGTTGTGAACAAAAGCGGCGGCCCCTTTGGAGCAGTGATCGTCAAGGACGGTGCGGTCATCGCAGCCGCAGGCAACAGCGTGATCCAGGACAACGACCCCAGTGCCCATGCCGAGGTCAATGCCATCCGCCAGGCCTGCCGAACTCTCGACAACTGGGACCTCAGCGGCTGCGTGATGTACTCGAGTTGTGAATGTTGCCCGATGTGTTACTCCACGGCCTATTGGGCCAACATCCGTCAGGTCTTCTACGCGGCCTCCTGGAGTGATTACGACGATCTCTTCTCTGATCGGGCGATCAATGACGACATTCGTAGGCCCATGCCTGAAAAGGAGATTCGGATGCAGCAGATCCTTCAGAACGAAGCGCAGGCGGTGTGGGCCGAGTTCCGTCAGTTGCCCGATGGAGCCCGCTATTGAGCTTCAACCGGAGACCTGCTGACTGATCGCCCAGCTCAGCCCAAGGAGAGCCGCGATCGAGAGCAGCGCCAGTTGGTTGCCTCGCCCACTGTTGCCTCCGCTGATCCAGCGGCGATAGATGCGCTGGGCCGCCGGTACCAACAGCCAACCCGTCAGCGCCACCGAACAGATGTTGCCCACAAGAATTGCGCTGGAGTAGCCCAGCCCAAGCGGGTTGATCAGGCTGTTGAGGATCAGCACCGTTGGGTAGAGGCATAGCAGCACCAGCAGGTTCACCTTCCAGGTGGGTGGGGCATCGGCCTGCGGGTCTTCAGCCACCCAGGCGGCGAAGCCCTTCCAGTTGGTTTCGGCCGAGCAGCTGTAGCCCAGCCCGT
Source organism: Synechococcus sp. UW106 (assembly GCF_900474015.1). Taxonomy (NCBI): domain Bacteria; kingdom Bacillati; phylum Cyanobacteriota; class Cyanophyceae; order Synechococcales; family Synechococcaceae; genus Synechococcus; species Synechococcus sp. UW106. Next base: position 68,970 of record NZ_UCNV01000002.1, on the reverse strand, counting down.
CCATGGCCTTCAGCAGCTGGCTCCGTTCCCGGCTCACCATCCAGCCCACGAAACAGTCGACATCCCGCCAGTGCGTGCGGGTGATCAGCCGGTTTGGCGTGGCCGAATCGATCTGATCGGGGCCAACGGTGTCCAGGCAACCGGGCCAGTTCCGCTCGGCGGCCAGTAGCCGCTTCAGTTCTCGCATGGCCAGCGCTTGAGAGTCGCCCTGCAGGGTGTGCTCCACCTGAAACACAAAACCCTGAGCTCCCGTGCCGTCGCGTTGGGGGGTGTCGGCCATTGCGCTCTCCACGCCACAGTCCATGCCACTGAAAGTCTGTTGCGGCAAATGATCTCTGCAACTCCTACATTTCCCGCATTGGCGGCAGACCACTGAGCGGCTTCACCAAACCGTTGGCCCGACTGATTGATCAGTTCGAGCGTCTGCCCGGCATCGGCCCGCGCACGGCTCAGCGGCTTGCGTTGCATCTTCTGAATCAGCCCGAGGAGCAGATCCACCAGTTCGCGGATGCCCTCTTAGCGGCCCGCACCCAGGTGGGCCAGTGCCAGACCTGCTTTCACCTCTCCGCGGAGCCGGAGTGTGAGATCTGCCGTAACCCGGAGCGCCGCAATGGGGTGATCTGCGTGGTGGCCGATTCCCGGGATCTTCTGGCCTTGGAGCGCACCCGCGAATTTCAAGGTCGTTATCACGTTCTTGGTGGACTGATTTCGCCGATGGATGGCATTGGTCCGGAGCTTCTCCATGTGACTGCATTGGTGCAGCGGATCAGCAAGGAGGAGATCACCGAGGTGATCCTGGCCCTCACCCCAAGTGTTGAAGGGGATACCACCAGCTTGTATCTGGCACGGTTGTTGAAGCCCTTCTGTCCGGTGAGCCGGATCGCCTACGGCCTGCCGATGGGGAGTGAACTCGAATACGCCGATGAGGTCACCCTGAGCCGAGCCTTGGAGGGGCGCCGGCCGGTTGATTGATTGATGTCAGTGCCCTGATTCGTTGTTTCTTGACCAGAATCAACACAGGCCGTCCGCCGGTATGAGCAAGTTCAGCGCCATTCCCCCTGCGGAGCGATTGCCCGAATGGCTGCATCGGCCGATTGGTAACGCCTCGGAGTTGGAGCGGGTGCAGGGGCTGGTGAAGCAAAACCGCCTGCACACCATCTGTGAGGAAGGGCGCTGCCCCAACCGTGGTGAGTGCTACGCCGCAGGGACGGCAACCTTTTTGCTGGGCGGTTCGATCTGCACGCGCAGCTGTGCTTTCTGCCAGGTGGACAAGGGGCAGGCACCGATGCCGGTGGATGTTGCAGAAGCCGAACGGGTGGCTGATGCGGTGGAAGCGATGCAACTCCGCTACGTGGTACTCACGGCGGTGGCACGCGATGATCTTGCCGATCATGGCGCCAGCTTGTTCACCAGCACCATGGCGGCGATCCGGGCCCGCAATCCGCTCATCGCTCTTGAGGTGCTCACCCCCGATTTCTGGGGCGGCTTCGCTGATCAGGCGCGGGCGGTGACGGCCCAGCGTGAGCGGCTGGCCACGGTGCTAGCAGCCCAACCGGTGTGCTTCAACCACAACCTGGAAACGGTGCAGCGGCTGCAGGGGGAGGTGCGCCGGGGTGCCACCTATGAACGATCCCTCGGTTTACTGGCGGCGGCCCGCGAGCTGGCGCCTGAGATCCCCACCAAGAGCGGCCTGATGCTCGGCTTGGGCGAGACCCGTGATGAGGTGATTGCCACCCTCAACGATCTCCGTGCTGTGGATTGCCAGCGCCTCACCCTGGGGCAGTATCTGCGTCCTTCGCTGCATCACATTCCGGTAGCCCGCTACTGGACGCCACAGGAGTTTGATGAGCTTGCGGCGGTGGCCCGTGAACTTGGCTTTGCCCAGGTGCGCAGCGGCCCGCTAGTGCGCAGTAGCTATCACGCTGCTGACTGACGCCATCCCCGCAGGCTGCGTGCCAGAACGGTGGAGATCTCTCCGCTCATCAGGGCCCCGGCTCCGCCCCAGACCAGCCGGAGGGGAAGATCCCAAAGCGCCGCTTCCACCTCGCGCCTCGTGGCGAAACCGCGTTGGTTGAAGTAGCGGACCAGCCGTCGGTGCTGACGCTCGTCGTCGCGGATGGCCAGTAACCGGGCTTTTGAACAAGGCGTGGCCTCCTGGGCCCAAGCCATGGTGGCGGCCCAGATCAGATCACCAACTCCTGGAGGCGCCGTTGGCATCACCCGCATCGTGTCGAGTTGAAGGCCCGTGGCTGCGGGGTAAGCCCAGCCCTTCATTTCCCCCAGCAGCAGCAGGCTGCCGCTGGTGGCTTGCTGGGCCACCACCAGCCGCAGGCTCCACAGTCCCAGGGGACGGCCCACCTGCAATCGCAGCAGCAGGCCCTGTTCGCGGGCCTCGGCTTCCAGTTGTTCAAGCATCGACAGGGAGATGGCCATTGTCATGGTCCTGAGGTCATGCTGCTGCGGGCATGGTGACGACCGAGCGCACCGCCTCCAGCCGCAACGGACCGTAGAGGTGGGGGAACAGTTCGCCGCTGGGAATGGCGTCGGCGCGCAGGGGAGCATCGACGGCAGCGGCATCAATCTCCAGCAGCAGCACATCGCCGGCATCCGCATAAAAACGTTCAAAGGTGGCGTTCACCTGCTCCTGCCATGAACAGTGGATGAAGCCCACTTGATCGAGTCTCATACCTCGCGTCGAGATGCGATAGCTGCCGTTGGCCTGGGCGGCCTGCCAGTCGTCCTTGAGGGCTAGGTGGAACAGGGGTTGATCGAGGGGCACCGCCACGGCATCGGCGGGGAAGTGGTGCTGTTGCCCACCGGCACTCCAGGGATCGGCCCGCTGCATCACCCGTTCGAAGCGGGGATCCTCCAGGAAGCGGTTGAGCCAGCTGTGCAAGGCCCCAAGCGAGTTGTCGTTGTCGAATCCTTCAGGATCGGCGATGCGCCATTGCCGTACAAAGGGCCAGATGGCCGCATCCGCCAGTGAGATGCGCTCGCCAAGCAGCCAGCCCTGGTCGGCGATCCTCTGGTTCCAGTTTTTCAGAATCGTGAGGCCGGCGTTCCGCTGCTCTTCCTTGTTGGTGCCGGGATAGCGATCGGTGTATTTGAACCGGTCCAGGTGGTGCTTGAACGGTCCGTCGTTCTGCTCGATCAGCGCTGACGTGTCGCTGGACCACAGCAGCTCCCGTGGGTCCGCCTGATTCAGGGCCCAGTGCATCACCGCACGGCTTTCTTCGATGACCTCTCCGTTTGGCAACACCAGCACCGGAACGGTTCCCTTGGGGGAGACCGCCAACATCTCAGCCGGTTTGGCCTTCAGCGCGATTTCTCGCCACTGCACCAGAAGACCGGCCTCCAGCAGGGCCCAGCGGGCGCGCATGGCGTAGGGGCAGCGGCGGAAGCTGTAGAGGATCGGCAGCACGGCATCGGAGTCGTCCTTGCAAGGATTGTCCGATGCGGTCTGAATCTCTCAAGGTCGCTGTTGATCGATTTGCCGTTGCCGCATCGCAAACCGTTCCCGGTCGGCGTCGGTGAAGCGATCCACGCAATGCACACATTGCACGCCTTTGATGTAGCTCGGCAGTGTGCGTTGTTCGGGTGACACCGGCAGGCCGCAGGCATGGCAGAGGCTGTGTTCTCCGGGTTCAAGGCGGTGGTTCAGGGCCACCCGCTGATCGAAGACAAAGCACTCCCCCTGCCAGCGGCTCTCGGCTTCCGGCACCTGCTCGAGGTACTTGAGGATGCCGCCGCGCAGATGATGCACCTCGCCAAAGCCCCGTTGTTGCAGATAACTGCTGGCCTTCTCGCAGCGGATGCCACCGGTGCAGAACATGGCGATGCGCTGGCTGCCGTTTTGTTCCATCAGAGGCCGCAGCGTTTCTTCCGCCCATTGCGGAAATTCACGGAAGCTCTCGGTGCCGGGGTCGATGGCGCCGTCAAACGTGCCGATCGCTGTTTCGTAACTGTTGCGGGTGTCGATCACCAGCGTGCCGGGATCATCCACCAGCGCATTCCAGTGTTCAGGTTCCACGTAGGTGCCCACGCTGGCGCGGGGGTCCACGCTGCTCACGCCGATGGTCACGATCTCTTTTTTGCGCCTGGCTTTGAAGCGGCGAAACACCGGCTTGTCGGCCCAGCTGCGCTTCACTTCGAGCCGCGCGAAGTGGTCGCTGCCGAGTTCCAGGGAGGAGCGCAAGTGATCCAGCACTGCGTTAACGCCTACCTCCGGTCCACTGATTGTGCCGTTGACTCCTTCTAGGGCGACCAAAACCGAGCCGAGAACCTTGCCATCGCAAGCGAGCGTCGGCAAGGTCTCGAGCAACGTCTCGCGACGCTCGTCATCCAGGGCTGTGAAGGCATAAAAAGCAGCCACCAGGAGTCGGCTGTCTTTCCCCAGCACAGGCTCTTGGCGGATCGGGTCCACGGTGCTCCAGGTTCAACGTCCCACCAGCCTGCATCAGGACGCTGGGTCCCCTTCAGGCTTTCCTGCTGATGCGTACAGAGGCAGGCCGCAGTGGACAGGCCAGGGCATGAAAGGGCTTGTGCCCCTCTTCAAAAATGAGGCTTCCCATGGGTTGAGCGTTTGCGCTGTCGATCTTCATGGCTGAGCCTCTGACCTATCCGGTGTAGCTCAACATGGATGCCACCAACAATGAGTCTTTCTTGCAGTGTTTAGGTCTTGCTTGGTAGCAAGAGGCTCAACCGGTCTGCTTCACCCGGACGATCCTTTGGTTTGAACGGTGTTCTGGGTCAGAGACGGATCGTGGTTGCACTCCTGGCTTTGGTGACGGCGTATTTGATTTTGACCCTGGCGCGTCAGGTTCGTTCCTAGTTACTTCTGCCGATTCCACTGTGATGGTGCTTTTCGATACGGCCGCTTGAGTGACTTCAATGCCATCACGGAAAGGTGCTCCGCTTCCGTCTATGGCACTCGCTTTAATCGCTGTTGTCTTCACAGCCACAGCCATCGGAACTGTGTTTCACAACAAGTACTGATTGGCTTTAGCGATGGAACTTGTCTTTGTAGCGTTGATCATCACAGCAACCCTGATCAAGGAGTTGTCGTCCAGATCAAATGCCCCTGGCTTCGTGAAGGGGAAGCAGCGTTAAACCAGCACTCAATAACGGCGATGGTGGTGACGCACTTGGTCGTCTTTTATGGCCTCAAGAATGACGGAAAGAACAAAGAGGCCAAATAGTGATGGAAGGACGATGGGGTCAATCACGGCTCCTCGCTGAAGGGCTACCCCTGGTCTAGCCCTGCGCCCGCTCAGACTGTGTGCCAGTAGAAGGATTGTTACACGGACGGCTGGTGGTCGCCGTCCGTCCCCCATTCGGTGGAGGCAAGCGGACCCGACAATCACTCAGTTGAGGGAGGTTGTTTCACGTCTCTGCCCTTAGAACATCTCTAGACGAAATCGATGCATGGTTTTTGTATTAGTAGCAATCTTCATTGGCATCTATGTCAATGCGCTTCGGATCATTCATGCAGACGACGCATGAATTTTCATCCTTCAATGCAACATAAAAATCAATTGGCTGAACTCTGGGAAAGGTCTTGGGGATCGATGCAGGGCCATGTCACCGCACCCCAGGAGATCCATCGCAAGGTGCTGCGGATGGTGTCACCGCTGACGGAGCAGGATGCCAAATTAATGCTGAAGCAGATGGGTCAACGCTCGTTGTGAATTGGGTTGATGGCTCACTTCATGGGGATCATGTTGGGGAGACCTTCAACGCTGGCAAAGGTCACCATTGCTTCTGCTGGTTCTGGGCCCTTGTTGGTCACGAAGTGAGGTTCATCCGGGTGGCCCTCCAGGAAGCCATTGCCGGGCCCGACCACGCTTACAACCTCTTTGCCGTCGACAAGGCGCACGTTGGTCATCGCGCCCTTCGTCACCACAACGACCACCGGTGAGGGATGGGTGTGGAGTGGAATCGTTGCTCCAACGGGGAGGCTGACCCGAACCACCCTCAGCTCCGGCGTGCCCTGCGGATAGGCCACGATCCGTTCGCCTGGTGTTCGACTCGCCCTGAACAACTCCTGAATCTCTGGCTGAGGTGCAGCCTGCACGCTGCTGGCCAGAAGCAAGATGCCGGCGGTCAAGCCAAAACGTTTGAACGGCATAGTCTTTTGATGATGCACCTTCTTACCCGATTTGGCGGCTGGTGGCTGTCGGGTCAGATTTTTGTTGTTTGAAGTTGGTGAGTTTTAAGTGCCTATGGTCAACCGCTAGACATCTGTTCTACAGATTTCTCATCTTCAAAGGAGGTGACTTTGAAAGGTTTCCCTTTTTGGTTTGGTGATGCGTTTGCCCATGCAATGGGTGCTTTGGGCTGGGAGGAGAAGAGAATTATTTCTCCTTCAATCGGATTACAGCCTTGTAAGTTTTTTCGCGACAAGCAAGGGCATGGTTGTTGAGCTGTGTGGCTCATGTCTCTCTGGTCTTGATCATCCTGGATTGATGTAGCCGTGGCCAAAAGGGTCGCCTCATGTTTGTGAGGTGATTCTTTCGCTTCCTCTTCTCGGGTTAAGTACCTATTGTTTTTATCGCCTAGAGGAGTAGACAGAAATCAGTAGCAAGGATAGCGATGATCACGATCTGCTCTGGTTTTTTTGATATCTGCATCCCTCTCGGTTTGGTCGATAAAACGCAATCCAAACAGGATTCCGAGCCTCGACAAGCAATCCAGTCGCAACACGACCTGTACTGGGAAGAGCGTTGCGATGTGTCGCCAACTGCACCCGGATGCAAAATTTATGATGCCTAAACAGATGACGCACTCCGTGGAGCATGAAACGGTCCTTTAGAGAACGTTTCTGTGGAGGAGTGATCTCGACCAATTGATGACATCGCTCAGTCCTTTCAATGGAAAGGATGGCCGATTTCATTGCTTAGGCGTTTCATCCATAGGGCTGTCGAAAATCAGTCTGGTTAATCAACACCCACTGGAGTTAGGCCTAACGATTGCGGAAGGTTGCTCTGCAAGCGTCCCGCAGATGTTGTCGGGGGTTCGGAATGGGGCGCGTCCTGTTTAGCGGGGAGCACAGTTGGCAGGAGCAGCCTCCTCCTGCCAGTTGGCGGTTACCCCGGCATCGGCGAGCAGCTGGCGATCGGCCTCCACATCGGGGTTTCCAGTGGTGAGCAGAACATCGCCGTAGAAGATTGAATCGGCACCTGCCTGGAGGCAGAGAATCTGGGCTTCCCGGCTCATCGATTCACGGCCCGCGCTCAACCGCACCCGGGCGTGGGGCATCAGGATTCTGGCGGTCGCCACCATCCGCACCAGCTCCAAGGGCTCAAAGGGGGCTTGCTCTTCCAAAGGGGTGCCTTCAACGGCCACCAATCCGTTCACCGGCACGCTTTCGGGATGAGGGTTCATGCTGGCGAGCACCTGCAGCATCGAGGCTCGGTCCCGCAGGGTTTCTCCCATGCCGATGATGCCGCCACAGCAGAGGGTGACACCGGCGTTGCGGACGCGTTGGAGTGTTTCCAGCCGCTCTTGATAAGTGCGTGTGGAGATGATTTGGTCGTAGTGCTCGGGGCTGGTGTCGAGGTTGTGGTTGTAGGCAGTGAGCCCGGCTGCGGCTAATCGTTCCGCTTGTTGATCGGTAAGCATCCCCGCGGTCACGCAGGCCTCCATCCCCATGCCGCGCACTCCGCGCACCATCTCAAGCATGGCTTCGAAGGGGGCACCGTCGCGGATTTCCCGCCAGGCCCAGCCCATGCAGAAGCGATCGGCACCGGCCTCCTTGGCAGCTCGGGCGCGCTGCAGCACCGGTTCCACCTGCATTTGGGCCTCAAAGGCCGCCACATCACTGCTGTTATGGATCGACTGAGAGCAGTAAGCGCAATCCTCTTCGCAGCCCCCTGTTTTCACACTCAGCAGCGAGGCCAGCTGCACCCGATAGCCAGGGTTGGCCTCACGATGAATGGTTTGCGCCTGCCAAAGCAGCTCCATCAAGGGGAGTTCCAGCAGGGTCTGGATCTCCGCGGTGGTCCAGTTGTGGCGGATGCTGAGCGTCATGGGCTGATCGGATCGAGTCCGCCGAAGCGGCGGTTACGGCGTTGGAAATCGAGTAGGGCCTCTTTCAACGCATCGGCATTGAAGTCGGGCCATAGCACGTCGGTGACGTGGATTTCGGCATAGGCCAGCTGCCAGAGCAGAAAATTGCTGATGCGGTGTTCCCCGCTGGTGCGGATCAACAGATCGGGATCCTGCTCGCCAGCGGTGAACAATTCAGCGGCGATGCTGTTCTCATCGATGCTGTCCGGATCGAGCTCCCCCGATGCAGCGCGTCGGGCGAGGCGCTGGGCTGCCTGCACCAGTTCCCGTCGCCCGCCGTAATTCGTGCACACGTTGAAATGAATGCCGTTGTTGGAGGCTGTACGGGTCGTGGCGTCAGCGATCAACTGCTGCAGTTTCTGGGGCAAGGCTTCCAGATCTCCGAGAAAGCGAATCCGCACCTGTTCGGCTTCCAGTGCCTGAAGTTCGGCCTGCAACACCCCTTCGAACAGGGTCATCAGGAAATTCACCTCCTCCCCTGGACGCGACCAGTTCTCCGTGGAGAAGGCGTAGGCCGTCAAGGCTGGGATGCCCCAGTCGCTGCAGAGCCGCAGGCTGGTTTTCAATGCCTCCACGCCGGCACGGTGCCCCATCACCCGAGGTAACCCGCGCGATTTCGCCCAACGTCCGTTGCCATCCATGATCAAGGCCACGTGCTGCGGGAGCCGGCCTGGGTCGAGGTCCGCAGGGAGAAGCGAACGATCGGCCGTGTCAGTGCTGGTGGCCGGAGGGCGGCTCAAGACAGCGATTCAGACTGAGAGCTTCCCACCGTACGTCGTGCCGGCGGCATCGATTCGGCGGTGCTGAACAGCTCCTGCAGCAGTTCCTTAAGGCGAGAGCTTGTGATCGGGCGTTCCAGCTTGCCCTGGTTGGCCAGGGACAGCGTCCCTGTTTCCTCGGATACCACGATGCAGATGCAGCGATCAAAGCGTTCGGTAATGCCAAGCGCCGCCAGATGCCGAGTGCCGAAACGACTCACGCTGTGCCGGGAGAGCGGAAGAATGACCCCGGCCGATTCGATCCGGTTCCCACGCACCAGAACGGCACCATCGTGCAGTGGTGTGTCGGCAGCAAACAGATTCAGCATCAACTCGCGACTCAGCACTGCGCCGATAGCAACACCGGGATTGAGAAAATCCTCGGGCCTGAGGTCGCTCCCCAGGTCAACAACGATCAAGGCCCCACGGCGCAGCTGAGACAGCCGGCCAGCGGCATCGGTGATCTGGCTCACGGTGCCGGCGGAAGCCCGGAACTCCTTCTGGGGATTCCCCAGCAACACCGCTAGTCGACCAGTTCCCAGCAGCTCCATCAAGCGCCGCAGCTCCCCCTGCCAAAGAATGGCTAGCGATAGCGAGCAGGCCATCACCAAACCGTCCACCAGTTTTGTGGTGAGAGGCAGGTTGGCGAAGCGCTGGACAAACCACGCCATTGCCACAAGGAACAACCAGCCCCGCAGCAACCAAAGGGTGCGCTGCTCGTTGACACGCGAGAACAGAAGAAAGCCGATGGAAGATGCAAAGAGAACGTCGAGCACCAGGCGCGGATCCACCACCGCCAACACGTTCACTCCGCTATACGAACCGCTGACGTCAACGTAACGCGTTGAATCGTTCTGGCAAAACGTCGTAGCGCAGCAGGTCATCCGGCTGCTCTCGCTTTTGAACCAGCTCCGCGGATCCGTCATGCACCAAGATGGCTGCAGGCCTCGGGATCCGGTTGTAGTTCGAGCTCATCGAGGCGTTGTAGGCACCGGTCGCGAACACGGCGACGATGTCTCCGCTCTCGGTGCTGGGCAGGGGAAGGTCCTTCAGCAGCACATCGCCGGATTCACAGTGCTTGCCCACCAGATTCACGCTTTCGTCAGCCTGGGCCAGAGGGCGGTCAGCCAGGTGACAGGTGTAAAGCGATTGGTAGGTGATCGGGCGGGGGTTGTCGCTCATTCCACCGTCGATGGCCACGTAGGTGCGGACGTTGGGGATCGTTTTGCGGGAGCCCACGGTGTACAAGGTCACACCTGCGGTCGCCACCAGCGAACGGCCCGGCTCGCACATCAACCGTGGCAGCTCGAGGCCACGCTCACGGCATGCCGCTGTGACGGCTTCGGCCACCACCTGGATCCATTGCTCAATGCTCGGCGGATCATCGGATTCCACATAGCGGATCCCAAGTCCGCCACCAACGTTGAGGTCGTTGACGGGATGGCCCAGGTCGCGGGCGAGCTTCAGTTTGTCGGCCATCACCGCGGCTAGATCACGGTGGGGTTCGAGTTCAAAGATTTGAGATCCGATGTGGGCGTGCAGGCCGGTGAGTTGGGCCCAGGGTTGTCCCACAAGTTTGCGCAGCACGGGCTCCACCTGATCGGGATCGAAGCCGAACTTGCTGTCTAGGTGACCCGTGCGGATGTATTCGTGCGTATGGCACTCAATGCCTGGGGTGAAGCGCAGCATCAGGCGCGCTGGTTCTGATCCGGCGGGCACCAGTTCGGCCAGGCGGTCCAGATCGTGTTGGTTGTCCACAACGATCGTGACCTTGTTGGCGTAGGCGAGCAGCAGCTCCTCGTCTGATTTGTTGTTTCCGTGGAGCACCATGCGCTCCCCTGGCATCCCTCCGCGCAGCGCCGTCAGCAGTTCACCGGCGGAAACAGCATCCAGGCCCAAGCCCTCAGAGGCCGCAATGCTGCTCATCACCAGGGAGCTATTGGCTTTTGAGGCGTAGATCGGCAGAGATGAACCTGCGTAGTGCTTGGCCAGAGCCTCGCGATAGGCCCGGCAGGTGACGCGAACGGTCGCCTCATCCAGCACATATAAAGGTGTGCCGTAGCGCGCCGCCAGATCACTGAGACGACAACCTCCGACCACCAGTCGGTCTGTGGCGTCGAGCTCGGTGGTAAGCGGTGCCAGGTTGCGATTGGGGCTCTCCGCATCCCGGTTCGCCTCGAAGGGCCGTTGACTAGTGATGGTTTGGGTCACGGAGTGTCGGCGTCGAAGGGCAATCTAGGAATCGACCCTGCGGTGGGTGGATCGACCCCGCAGATCCTGCGTCTTGATCCCTCATGGCAGCACGCCTGTCTGGTTCTGGATCAGACTGCTCTCGATGGTCTTTGGACGGCTGACCAATGGCGGCGTGAGCTGGACGACCCCAGGCGCCTCTGCATCGGTCTTGTTGACTCCGAAACATTGTTAGGAGTTGCCTGCGGCTGGTTGGTGGCCGATGAACTCCACATCACGGCAGTGGCTGTGGATCCGGCCAGTCGCCGCAGCGGCTTTGGAGGTCTTCTTTTACAAGCACTGTTGCAACGGGCACGTCGGGTTGGTGCGGTGCACGCCACGCTCGAGGTGGCCAGTAACAACGTTGCCGCTCTGGCGCTTTACGCCCGGAACGGTTTCCGCACCGCAGGCACCCGTTCCGGGTACTACTCCGATGGTCGCGATGCCCTCATTCAGTGGTGTCGCATCCCACCACCGACATCTCCAACGTCGGATTGATGTTGTTCGGTTTCCCGTCCCTGGGAAACAAAAATAAGCAGTGAATCTTGTGGGATTCATTGTTATTTTTTGCGCGCTCAAGGCCAGTCTCAGACTGGAAAGTGACCGTACAAACCGAACACTCGCAGCGGTCCCTCAACCCTGATAGCTTGGTTACATCACTGCATTGGCCCAGCGATGTTCGAACGTTTCACCGAGAAGGCCATCAAAGTGATCATGCTGGCCCAAGAAGAGGCTCGCAGGCTTGGTCACAACTTTGTTGGAACCGAACAGATACTCCTCGGTCTCATTGGCGAAGGAACGGGTGTAGCTGCCAAGGTCCTCAAGTCCATGGGCGTCAACCTCAAGGATGCCCGGGTGGAAGTAGAGAAAATCATTGGGCGTGGGTCCGGTTTCGTTGCCGTTGAAATTCCGTTCACTCCCCGCGCAAAGCGTGTTCTTGAGCTCTCTCTTGAAGAGGCTCGTCAGCTTGGTCACAACTACATCGGTACGGAGCACCTGTTGCTCGGTCTCATACGAGAGGGCGAAGGTGTAGCGGCCCGGGTTCTGGAGAACCTCGGTGTCGACCTGGCCAAGGTGCGAACCCAAGTGATTCGCATGCTGGGTGAAACGGCCGAAGTGTCTGCCGGTGGCGGCGGTGGTGGAAAGGGCTCCACCAAGACTCCCACCCTCGATGAGTTCGGTAATAACCTCACGCAGCTCGCGACAGAGGCGAAACTCGATCCAGTTGTGGGCCGTCACAACGAAATCGATCGCGTCATCCAAATCCTTGGGCGCCGCACCAAGAACAATCCAGTTCTGATCGGTGAGCCCGGCGTCGGTAAGACGGCCATCGCTGAAGGCCTGGCCCAGCGCATTCAGCAGGGAGATATTCCCGACATCCTCGAAGACAAGCGCGTCCTGACCCTTGATATCGGCTTGTTGGTTGCTGGTACCAAGTACCGGGGTGAGTTTGAGGAGCGTCTCAAAAAGATCATGGAGGAGATCAAGTCGGCCGGAAACGTCATCCTCGTGATCGACGAAGTTCACACCTTGATCGGTGCCGGTGCTGCTGAAGGTGCCATCGACGCTGCAAACATTCTCAAGCCGGCACTTGCTCGTGGTGAGCTGCAGTGCATTGGCGCCACCACCCTCGACGAGTACCGCAAGCACATCGAACGGGATGCTGCGTTGGAACGGCGTTTTCAGCCGGTCAATGTCGGTGAGCCCTCCATCGATGACACCATCGAAATCCTTCACGGTCTTCGAGAGCGTTATGAGCAGCATCACCGCCTCAAAATCACCGATGAAGCGCTTGTCGCGGCGGCAACCCTTGGTGATCGCTACATCTCTGATCGCTTCCTGCCCGACAAGGCCATCGACCTGATCGATGAAGCTGGCTCCAGGGTCCGCCTGCTCAATTCGAAGTTGCCTCCTGCTGCAAAGGAGGTTGATAAGGAACTGCGCTCCGTCCAGAAGGACAAAGAGGATGCTGTCCGCGATCAGGACTTCACCAAGGCGGGTGAGTTGCGTGAGAAGGAAGTAGAGCTGCGGGAGCAGATTCGTTCCCTGCTGCAAGCCAACAAGGACGAGGTCAAAGCTGACACTTCTTCAGAGCCCGGTGAAACGACGGCTGCCGAGTCGGTTGCTTCAGACAGTTCCCCCATGGTGAATGAGGAGGACATCGCTCAGATCGTTGCCTCCTGGACCGGTGTCCCGGTGCAGAAGCTGACTGAGAGCGAGTCGGTCAAGCTGCTCAACATGGAGGAAACCCTCCACAAACGCCTAATCGGTCAGGACGAAGCGGTGAAAGCCGTGTCCAAGGCCATCCGCCGGGCCCGGGTTGGTTTGAAGAACCCCAACCGACCGATTGCAAGTTTCATCTTCTCCGGCCCCACGGGTGTTGGTAAAACCGAGCTCACCAAAGCTCTGGCCACCTATTTCTTCGGCAGCGAAGAGGCCATGATCCGCCTCGATATGTCGGAATTCATGGAGCGCCACACGGTCAGCAAGCTGATCGGCTCGCCTCCTGGCTACGTGGGCTTCAACGAAGGCGGACAGCTCACTGAGGCGGTGCGTCGGCGCCCTTACACCGTGGTGCTCTTCGATGAAATCGAAAAAGCACACCCCGATGTGTTCAACCTGCTGCTGCAACTCCTGGAAGATGGTCGTCTCACCGACTCCAAGGGCCGCACAGTTGACTTCAAGAACACCCTGATCATCATGACGTCGAACATCGGTTCGAAGGTCATCGAGAAAGGGGGTGGCGGCCTTGGCTTCGAGTTCTCCGGTGAAAGCGCTGAAGATTCTCAATACACCAGGATTCGCTCCTTGGTGAATGAGGAGCTCAAGCAGTACTTCCGTCCTGAATTTCTCAATCGTCTCGACGAGATCATTGTCTTCCGTCAGCTCAACCGCGAGGAGGTCAAGCAGATCGCCGAGATCATGCTCAAGGAAGTCTTTGGTCGCATGGGCGAAAAGGGCATCACCCTCACCGTGTCCGATGCGTTCAAGGAACGTCTTGTTGAGGAGGGATACAACCCTGCCTATGGCGCACGTCCCCTGCGTCGTGCCGTCATGCGTCTTCTCGAAGACTCCCTCGCAGAAGAGGTGCTGTCAGGTCGGATCAAGGACGGCGACCATGCCGAGGTTGATGTCGACGAGAACAAGAAGGTGGTTGTGCGTCACAAAGGTCAGGTGGAAGCGGCACCGCAACTGGCAGGTGCAAGCCTCTGATGGTTCGATCCATCTCGTCCCACTCCATTGCCCCCGCCAGCGTGTTGCGGGGTGATGGAGCATGGGATGAGGCCTTGCCTCAGATCAAAGCGCTGTGTTCGCGTCCGCTGGTGCTCGGACGCAGTGTCTCAACCGCGAGGCAGCGTCAGCGCTTCGTCGCGGATTTGCAGGCCCAAGGACTCAAGCCTCTTCAAGCTCAGCTTCAGTTCGACTGCTGTGAGCAAGACCTCCAGAGAGTGTTTTCTGAAGCCGACGGCTGTGACGCCGTTCTGGCAGCCGGGGGTGGAAAGGTTATGGATGCCGGCAAGCTGCTGGCCCATCGTCTTTCTCTTCCCTGCATCACCGTTCCGCTGAGTGCCTCTACTTGCGCGGGCTGGACGGCTCTCGCCAACATCTATTCCCCTCAAGGTGCCTTCGAAAGGGATGTGGCGCTGGATCGCTGCCCTGATCTTCTCGTCTTTGATCACGGCTTGGTGCGCCAAGCTCCGCCTCGCACTCTGGCCAGTGGTGTCGCTGATGCCCTGGCCAAGTGGTACGAAGCCTCCGTGAGCAGTGGCGACAGCAGCGATGGTCTGGTGCAGCAGGCCGTGCAGATGGCACGGGTTCTCCGCGATCAACTGCTGATCGACAGCCTCACGGCGCTAGAGGATCCAGACAGCGCGGCGTGGGTGCGCACCGCCGAAGCCTGCGCGCTGACTGCCGGAGTGATGGGGGGGCTTGGTGGTGCCCGTTGCCGCACCGTCGCGGCCCATGCTGTTCACAACGGCCTCACCCAGCTGGTGGCCTGTCACCACGTCCTCCATGGCGAGAAGGTGGGTTTCGGAATCCTTGTGCAGCTTCGATTGGAGGAACGTCTGGGCGGCAACCGGCTCGCCGGGCAGGCGCACCGCCAATTGCTGCCGCTGCTGCGGCAGCTGGCTCTGCCTGTCAGCCTTGATGATCTGGGTCTGTCGCAGGCCAGCCTCAGTGAATTGCAGGAGGTGTGTCGCTTCGCCTGTCTCGAAGGTTCCGATCTGCATCATTTGCCCTTCGCTGTGACGCCCGGTGCTTTGCTGGAGGCCCTTGTGGGTGCCGCTGAACTCAGCCCTATCAGCCTTTGAAGACGCTTCTGGATCAATTGCGGCCGGCTCTGCTTGACCCGCAGGCCGAGACCCTGGCCGCTGATGTGCAGTGGTGGAATTTGCCTGGCCTGGGTCTGGATGATCCCTTCCCGGTGGCGGTGCTCGGCCAAGGCTCTCCTTTGCTGTTGCTGCATGGTTTCGACAGCAGTTTTCTGGAATTCCGGCGCCTGGCTCCCCTCCTGGCCGATCGCTTTCAGCTGTTCATCCCCGACCTGTTCGGTTTTGGCTTTTCACCTCGTCCCTTGGGCCTGACCTACGGGCCGGACGCTGTTTTGCGTCATCTCGATGCCCTGCTTGAGCGGCTTCCCGCTGAGGCTCCTGTTGGGGTGATCGGTGCCTCGATGGGTGGCTCCGTGGCCGTGGAGTTGGCCCGGCGTCACCCCGAGCGGGTGGGTCCTCTTGTGCTGCTCGCTCCAGCAGGTTTGACGGGGCGTCCCATGCCTGTGCCGCCCCTGCTGGATCGTTTTGGTGCCTGGTTTCTGGGTCGCCCCGGCGTGCGGTGGGGGCTGTGTCGCCAGGCCTTCGCCGATCCCGATGCTGATGTGGGAGCTCCGGAAGAACAAATTGCCTCGTTGCACCTGCAATGCCCCGGCTGGGCTGAAGCCTTGGCGGCATTTGCCCGCAGTGGTGGTTTCGCAGGATGTGGAGAACCCCTGCCATCCCAGTCACTGCATGTGATCTGGGGTGCGGATGATCGCATTCTGCGCGCCCCGCAAAAACAGGCGCTTCAGGCGTTGCTGGATCGGCCTGTAGAAACGTTCCCCTGTTGCGGGCACCTCCCGCACATCGATCAGCCCCACAGGGTGGCTGAGCGTTGTTATTCGCTTTTGGCCTGTGGCTGATCCCCTTCTCACTGTGCTCGCCGGGGCTCTGCGTCTTTGGATTCGCAGCCGCTGCGAACGCCTCGGAAGCCTCGAACTGCATCTGAACGGTTCCAGTTGGTCTCTGCTGCGGGGACGTCTGGACGGCGTGTCGCTCAATGCGCGGGACGTTTGTTTTCAGGGGCTGCCTCTGCAGAGCGTGGCGTTGTGCAGCGGTCCGATTGCGGTGGATATGAAGCTGCTGACTCCAGGCCAGATGCTGGCGTTGCAGCAGCCATTTCAGGTGGAGGGTGAAGTCAGCTTCAACGGCCGTCAGCTCAATAGCGCTGTGCTTGCCGAGCCCTGGCGCTGGCTCGGTGACTGGATGGCTGAGCAGCTGATGGGTCTCAGCCCCTTGGGCGCCTTAATCATTGAAGAGAATCTGATCGAGTTGCATGCAGTTGTCGCTGCACATCAAGACCCGGCTCGCCGTCGCTTCCGCCTTAACGCTGAGCAAGGCACCTTGTGCTTCCGGCCTGAGACAGCCGATGAACCCTGCATCCTGCTTCCAATGGATCCGGCCATCCGGATCGAGCATGCCCAGCTGTTTGCTGGCCAGTTGGTTCTGAAAGGCCATTCCATCGTCACCCCTTAGTGCCGGTCTGTTGTTGACCCGGCGCTACTTCGAAAGCAGCGGTTGGCACAGGGCGATCGCGTAGTACACCACCGCTGGGGTGAATAGATAGCTGTCAATGCGGTCCAGGATCCCGCCATGGCCCGGTAGGACGTCACCGGAATCCTTTACGCCCGCATCTCGTTTCATCATCGATTCCGTTAGGTCTCCCACCAACGCGAACAGAGCGATCAGCGCTCCCAGCAGCAGGCCTGGCAGACCATGCAGGACCCACCCCATCAGCTGACCGCAGATCAGGCCCATCAACATCGCCGAGAGGAAGCCGCCAATGGCGCCTTCGATGGTTTTCCCAGGAGAGATCGGCGAGAGGGGGCGCTTGCCGTAACGCCGGCCTACGGCCCAGGAGCCGATGTCGGTGGCCACGATCATGAGACAGGCGGAAAGGGTGATCGCCAGCCCGTCTTCCAGACCACGCAGACTCAACCAGTGGCTGGGTAGAAACCCGAGGTAGAACAAGCCGAAAATCGATGCTGCGATATCGGCGATGGAGCCCGTCACCGGTTGCAGGAGCAGCCAGCCGCAGATGGCAGCTCCAGATAGGGGCAACACCGCGGACGCCACCGCTTCCGGCAGCCCTCCCTGCATCGACCATTGGGTGGTGAATAACAGCAGTTGACAGGCCACCAGGGTTGTTTTGGTGGCTGGGCGGATCCCCTTGAACTGGGCCATTCGGAAGAACTCCAGCAGGCCGAGGTGCACCATTCCCCCCAGCGCAGCGGTGAACCACCAGCCCCCGAGTCCAACCACCAGTAGGCCAAATCCGCCGACACCGAGGCCACTGATCAGCCGCTTGCGCAGCACCGCACGCGCGGCTGGCGCTTGGCTTTGATCGAAGACAACCTCACGGATCACGCTGATTGGAGGCTTCGTTGGTTCAGGCTATCAATCGCTCATTGTTGGCTTCGTCTGGCGAGCCTGAAGCTGCTTTATTGCGACGACTTGAGGATCTCGAGTTTCACTGGCACTTGACCCGCCTGCATCATCTTGAGTTGTGATGCGGCGCCATGGGCGAGATCGATCACCCGGTGCTCCTTGAAAGGCCCACGGTCATTGATACGCACTACAACGCTGCGTCCATTGCTCAGATTGGTGACGCGCACCTGGGTTCCAAAGGGCAGTGTCCGATGGGCTGCCGTCAGCGTGCCCTTGCGGAAGCGCTCACCATTTGCGGTTGTTCGGCCGTAGAACCCTGGCCCGTACCAGCTTGCTGCTCCTTGAACCACCTGGATGAGCTTGCTTGGTACCGGAGTCTTTTCGGCCAGGGGGCTCGGGGGAGGGAGTGGCAAAGCGTTGATCGTGTCGACATCCTTGATCCCCTTGATTTCTGTGATCTCCTTGCTCTTCTGGATGTCTTCAAAAAGGAATTCCTCGCCATTGGGGCTGGCCCCAACGGAGAGGCAGATCAGCAGTGCCAGCACCAGCCAGGTCAGAGGTTGCATCCACCACTGCCGAATGCATGGATTGAAGCGGCTGTGGGGCTGGATTTCACCCCCTGCTGACGACAAACAGACCGTCGGGAATCTGTTCACCCCAGAACAGCTGCTGGCGTTTCAGCCAGGCTTGCCGGTTGCGATCCAATCGTTCACCGGGAATCAGCAGTGGGATGCCAGGGGGGTACGGACACAGCAATTCAGCCGCCAAGCATCCGCCCGCTTCGTCTAACGACACGCGGAGACGTTTTGCGTGCCAGGCCTGCGACGGTGAATGGTCTGTGGTGGTGACTAGTGGCAGAGGCGGAGCTTCGAACGGCGGCAGTGGATCGCGATCGGGATAGGTCCGCCGGAGGTCCTGCCAGTGGTGCCTGATCCGGCGCCCGAGCCCGCGGTGTCGGGCTAGGCCTAGGCAAAAGGTCAGCGTTGCTGGTTCCGGCAGTTCGCCCACGAGGCCTTTGGGCAGGAACCAGGCGTCGGCCTCTAGGCCGGTGATCCCCGCCTGGCCCGTGTGCAGGATCAGGCGCAGCGGGTCCTGGTTGTTGAGCAGAGGGACTCCGCTACGGCGCAAGACATCGGCGAGCTCTTCAGCCTCCTGCAGACGCTGCAGCAGTTGTCGGCGTCCCCTGCGGCGCTGCCAGTGTTGAAGGGCTTCTTCGCAGGAGGCCAGCAGCAGCGCACTGGGGCTCGTCGTCTGCAGCAATCCCAGACTTCGTTCGACACGCACTGGATCCAGACGCTCCCCCTGCAGCCAGAGCACTGCCGTTTGCGCGAGGGCTGCAGCTGATTTCTGCAGGGAATGCACCACGAGATCGGCGCCGCAGTGCACGGCACTGGGAGGCAGGGGATGATTCACGCCTGCGGCGAAATGACAGCCGTGGGCTTCATCCACCAGCACGCAACAGCCTCGCTCTTGTAATCGTTTGATCACCTCCGTGGGGTCGTTGGCATAGCCCTGGTAAGTGGGATGCACCAGAACCGCGGCGCGGATGGGTGCCCCATCGGACGGCAAAGCCGCCAGCACCCGTTCGATCCAGGCGGAATCCACCGGCGCAGGCTGGCCCCGGTCGCTTTGAAACGGAAGATCGAACAGCACCGGCTGCAGATCCCCGAGAATGCAGGCCTGAATCAGGCTGCGATGGACATTGCGAGGGAGAAGCACCCGCTCCCCAGGCCTGACCATCGCCAGTAGAGCGGCCTGGAGCAATCCCGTGGCCCCGTTCACCCCGTACCAGCACCGCGCCACACCCATCTGAGCTGCGGCGCAGCGTTGGCTTGCGGCGATGGCGCCGTCCGGTTCCAGTGGACCACCGAGTTCAGGGAGTTCCGGTAGGTCCCAGATGCCAGCGCGTTGTCGCAGCAATTGACGCAATCCATCCGGAAGCGCGGCCCCCCGGCCATGGGCCGGCAGAAACAGAGGCTCACCGAGCCGACGGGTGAGCTGGGGCAGAAGCGCCATCGAATCCGCCTGATCTCCTTAAAGTCTCCCTCTGTACTCAGCTCGATGCGATGCGTTACGACCCCCGGCGGGATCTGGGCTGGTTGCTGCTGCGTCCCTGGGTCGCTATCCCGCGGCTGGTGCAGGTGCTCTGGTCCCTGGCTGGCCTGGTCTTGGTGTTGCTGCTGCGTGGAGGCAGTAGTAACGCCGCTGTGCAGCAGGGCTTGGCGCGTCGCATCCTCAACACCCTCACCGGTCTGGGTCCCTGTTTCATCAAATTGGGTCAGGCCCTGTCAACACGTCCCGATCTCGTGCGTCGGGATTGGCTCGAGGAATTGACGCGCCTGCAGGACGACCTGCCGGCGTTTTCCCATGCTGTCGCCCTGGCGTGCATCCGCGAAGAGCTGGGTGCACCAGCTGAAGAGTTGTTTGAGGAGTTCCCCGACACGCCAATCGCCGCCGCCAGCCTCGGGCAGGTCTACAAAGCTCGTTTACAGGGCCAGCACTGGGTTGCGGTGAAGGTTCAGCGACCCAATCTCACCTTCATCCTGAGGCGGGATCTGGTTCTGATCCGGGCGCTCGGTGTGATGACGGCTCCTCTCCTGCCACTCAATCTTGGCTTCGGTCTGGGCGGAATCATCGATGAGTTTGGCCGCAGCCTGTTCGAGGAGATCGACTACGGCCTTGAAGCGGCCAATGCTGAGAGGTTCTCGGCTCTCTTTGCTCAAAACGATGCCGTCTATGTCCCGAAGGTGGAGCGGATGCTCAGCTCCACCCGTGTGCTCACCACCACCTGGATTGATGGAGCCAAGATGCGCGACAGCGAAGAGCTGCGCTCCCAGCAACTCGATCCAACGGCATTGATCCGCACGGGTGTGATCTGCGGTCTGCAGCAACTGCTGGAGTTCGGCTACTTCCACGCCGATCCCCATCCCGGCAACCTGTTCGCCATGCGGGGTCGAACGGGGGACCTCGGCCATGTGGGCTATGTCGATTTCGGCATGATGGATTCCATCAGCGACAGCGACCGTCTCACCCTGACGGGTGCAGTCGTGCATCTGATTAATCGTGATTTCCCCGGTTTGGCCAAGGATTTCCAATCCCTTGGTTTTCTCAGCCCCACCGCTGATCTCACCCCGATTATTCCTGCTCTTGAGGAGGTGCTCGGCGGCAGCCTTGGTGACTCGGTCGGTTCGTTCAACTTCAAGGCGATCACCGACCGTTTCTCGGAGCTGATGTTTGATTACCCCTTCCGGGTGCCGGCTCGCTTCGCGCTGATTATCCGTGCGGTCGTTAGCCAGGAGGGTCTGGCCCTGCGTCTCGATCCCGACTTCAAGATCATCGCCATCGCTTATCCCTACGTGGCCCGTCGACTGCTCGCGGGAGACACGAGCGAGATGCGCGAGAAGTTGCTTGAGGTGATTTTTGATGAGTCAGGCCGCTTGCGCCTGGATCGGCTGGAAAGCCTTCTGGCGGTGGTGGGCCAGGACGCACCCGCGCCCGGTAAGGAACTGATTCCTGTCGCCGGTGCCGGCTTGCGGTTGCTGTTCAGCCGCGATGGTGCCGACCTGCGCCGGCGTCTGCTGATGACGCTGATCCGTGACGATCGCCTGCACACCGACGACGTGCGTGCCCTGGTTGGCCTGCTTAGACGAACTTTCGGCCCCGGGCGGCTGGCCGGTGGGCTGCTGCAACGTCTCAACCCCCTGGCGGCAGCGTGATCCAGCAGCCGAAGATGCTGACGGAACTGAAGACCACAACGGTGAGTGGCCAGATTTCGTCCAGTTGCTCCAGCCGATGCTCTTTGCGAGTTTTGGCGTCGCCTTCCGGCATTGCCTCCAGCTCTCCGTAACGCCGTCCGATGAAGATCACCAGGATGAAGGCCAGCAGGGTGACCACATAGGCAATCACATAGACCTGATCCAGAAAGGTGAGATACGGCAGGTCGGGCAGTTCCTCCCGGTAGGTCTGTTGGAGGAACACCAGGGTCAAAAGCACGGTGACGGGGATTCCTGCGCGGGCATCCTGTTCATCCGCTCGGACTTTGAACACGAGAAGAACCATGGCCATCACCACCAGCAGGGGCAGCATCAATCGCCAGAACGCAGACCAGGAGGAGGTGCCGAACGTGATATCGAAGATGACCAGGCTGTAGTCATCCGCGCTGCCCCCCAGCCCGAAATTGGTGGCGTAGTTATGCCGGTATTCGGCAATGGACCAGCCTCGGTTTAGCCAGCCGATGATTCCTGCGAACAGGCCCATTCCGCTGTTTTGAATGTCGGGCTCGAAGCGGAAATGGGGATAGTCGAGGGAACCATTCACATCCTCCATTTCAAGGACAAGAGGCAGGCTCACGGTCACAAAGGGAAAGTGCCTGAAGCTGGCTTTGTCGATGTAGAAGCGGCCGATATAGCTGAACAGTTGGTAGTACGTTCCGTCGTCGTTGTGCACTGGGGCTGAGGACATCGGCGTCAGCACTGGATCGGCATCGGAGAGCAATCCGTTCACCAGGGTGATTCCCTGTTCAATGGTTTGATCCCGTTCACTCAGATAGCGCTGCAGCTCCTCTCCCCAGCGCATCCAGACGTAACCGTTGGATGAATAACTGGGGATGCTCAGATCCAGGTCGTAGGTGCTGGTGGCGTAGATCCCCACCTGAACGTGGTACGAGGCGTCCTCCAGCCCCTGTTGATCCAGGACCATCTCCTGGCCCGACAGCTTTTCGCCCCGCAGGGAGGTCCAGCCGTCCCCGGGTATCCGTTGACTGTCTGTTGTCAGGGCTCGTGATGCCGATGACAAGCGCAGCGCATCACGGCTAGGGACACGACCGACATCAAGCCTGTTGATGCCGGTGAACGCAAGAAGACCGGCAAGCAGAATTGAAACAACGGCAAGGAAGTTCCAGTGCTTCTGTTTCTTGGAGGCCATTTGCGGCGCAGCTCTGGAGTCACTCTGACGTGCTGGGCCTTACTGAGCAGTGGACTGCTCACGCTGCTTCAACCTCGCCCTGTTGCTTCTCAGCCCCCTGGCAGTGGGCAAGATCCCAATGCTCTGGTACTTGGCCAGTCCCTACCGCTCTCGGGCCCTTCGGCACAACTCGGTCTGGATTATCGACGCGGGGCCTTGGCCTGGTTTAAGTCTGTGAACCGTGAAGGCGGGATTCACGGGCGCAGAATCGAGTTGGTCAGTCTTGATGACAAATACGAGCCGTCGCAGACGCTGATCAACACGCGCCAATTGTTGAAACGCAATGATCTGCTGGCGTTGTTCGGTTATGTGGGCACGCCCACCACAAAAGTGGCGTTGCCGTTAATCGAGGCTGCGGAGGTGCCGCTGGTGGCGCCGATGACGGGGGCAAGTCTGCTTCGACGGCCCGAGCTGCGCATGGTGTTCAACATGCGAACCAGCTATCGCCGGGAGATTGCGGCGATGGTCGACGAGCTGGTGCGCGATGCGCACCATCGCATTGCGATCGTTTATCAAGACGACGCCTTTGGTCAGGATGGCCTTGACGGCGCCATGGCTGCCCTCACCAGCCATGGGCTCAAACCTGTGGCGGTCACGACGGTGCAACGCAATTCAGCTCAGGTGGGGGATGCATTGGACGACCTTATGGCGGTCAATCCCAACGGAGTCGTGCTCGTTTCTGCCTATGTGAGTTCGGCTGCCCTCGCCACCTCGCTGCGCGAACGAGGCAGCAGCGCTCAGATCATGAATGTGTCGTTTGTGGGCACCCAAGCTCTGCAGAGGGCGATGCCGGTGGGCGAAGCCAATGGCATCGGCGTGGCCCAGGTGGTGCCGTTCCCGTGGAATCGTTGGATCCCCGTTGTCGCTGACTATCAGCGCTGCCTGCGGCTGAGTGATGAGTCATCGGGTTTTGGCTTCACCAGTTTTGAGGGGTATCTCGCGGCGCGGATGATCACCGAGGCGCTGGCACGGGCTGGGAAGAACCCAACGCGTCAATCCCTTGTCCAGGCTCTTGAGTCAATCAATGATCTTGATCTGGGGGGCTTCCGAATTCAGATGGGGAGGGACGATCACAACGCCAGCGACTTTGTCGAACTCACCTTTCTCGGCTCCCAAAGCTGGGAACCTTGAGCTGAGATCGCTAAGGTCGCAGCTCTTTGAGATCGGCGTCGATGCCTGAGGAGATCAGCGCCCAGGAGCTTGAGCAGCTGCTTCGGATGATGACCCTGCCCCAGCCCCCTTACCTGCTGGCAGGTATCGGCCTGTTGATGGCTGTGCTCTGCGGCTTGACTTTCGGTCGTCAGGTCCAGAACAAACTGGATGGCTGGAAGCAGGACCGGCTCCCCCTGTTGCCTCTGGGGACAGTTGAGATCAACCTCAGTTACGGCGGCACTCTGATCGGTGTGACCTTGTTCATTGGCTGCTGCCTTCAGATCTTCGGTTTCGCCGCCGGTGCTGCCCTTTTGGTGGCTCTTTTGCTGTCTCTACTGACGGGTGGAGCCTTGTTTGCTCAGCTTGAGCGCCTGATGCTGCAAGTGGAAGAGGGCAATTTCAAAGCGGTTGATTTCGACAATTTCGACGAATTCTTCTGATCTTGTCTTCTGACCTCTTAAGCGAAGCCGCTGATCTCGTCCTTCTGGGTGAGACACCCATCAAAATTGATATGTTCTCCCCCTCTTGGATGTGACGACCTTGTCTGGGGCTGTTTCCACATGCCGTTTGCTCGTTGTGGAAGACGACGACAGCATCCGGGAGACAGTTGGTGAGGCCCTGAGGTTGGAGGGCTATGAAGTGCTCACAAGCTCAAATGGCTCAGAGGCTCTCGAACTGGTCGTGGGCACATCCTCTGATCCGGTTGATTTGATTGTTCTTGACCTGATGCTTCCGGGCCTGGGCGGGCTTGATTTCTGTCGCGAACTCCGCCGCTTCAAGAACACCACTCCCATCCTTGTGATCAGTGCCCGCGACAGTGAAACCGATCGGGTGCTTGGGCTGGAGGTTGGCGCTGATGATTATCTGGTTAAACCCTTTGGGCTGCGTGAGTTGGTGGCCCGCTGCAGAGCGTTGCTGCGGCGATCCCGTCAAATCGAGTCGTTGCCCTCTGAATCACACACTTACGCCAATCTTTGCCTGTTCTCCAATGAGTGCCGGGTCACCCGGGATGGCACTGATCTGACCCTCTCCCCGAAGGAATACAAAATCCTGGAGTTGTTCATTCAGAACCCCAAGCGCGTCTGGAGTCGCGATCAGTTGCTGGAGAAAATCTGGGGTGTTGATTTTGTCGGCGACACCAAAACCGTGGATGTTCACATCCGTTGGTTACGGGAAAAGGTCGAAGATGAGCCCTCATCTCCCCAGTTGATCCTCACGGTCCGCGGCTTCGGTTACCGCTTCGGCTGATCTTGTTGTGTTGATCTCTTGGGTACTGGGCTTTGCGGTCGGCATCGGGATCACGCTTCTGTTGCAGCGTCGACGACGCTTCCTGACGTCCTTGCGAGAGGAGGAGGAGCGGCCTTTTGCCTTGAACGCACCTCAGCTTCTGGCCTGGATTGATGCGGCCACCCAGGGCTGGATGATTCTGGCTCCGGATCACTCCATCGCTTACATCAACGTTCGGGCCGAACGCTTGTTGCACATTTCTCGCAATCGTCTGGTTCGTGGCATGAACCTCACGGATGCCCTGGACATTCCCTCACTTGAGGAGGTGATCCTCAGCAGCCGCTATCAGCAGCGCCCCCAGCGATGTGAATGGGAGCAACAGGGGGATCCGCTGGAGGCCATCGTTCTGCCGGGCAGCGATGAATGCTTGTTGGTGTTGATCCAGAGCCGACAGTCCCTCGAAGCCCAGCAACAGCAGCAGGAGCGCTGGGTCAGTGATGTGGCCCATGAGCTCAAGACCCCTTTGACCGCCCTGATGCTGGTGAGCGATCGGCTGGAGCTGGCCGTGAATTCAGAGGACACGGCTCTGGTGCAACGGCTGCAGAAGGAACTCCGGCGTCTTCAGCTGCTTGTGGAGGATCTGCTGGAGCTCTCACGACTGGAGAACAGCCTGCCCCAGGAATACAGCGACTACGTGCCGATCACTCTGGAGGATCTGGTCGACAGCGCTTGGGGAACCATTCGCCCGATCGCGGAGGGGCGGCGGGTCACGCTGCAGTTGGATCGCTCTGAATCCGGGCCCTTGCTTGGGGATCAACGCCGTCTGCACCGCGCGGTGCTCAACCTTCTCGACAATGCGCTGCGTTACTCCCCAGAGGACAGCAGCGTCGATGTGACCGTGCGCCAGAGCGGCGGCTGGTGGCTGCTCAGCATCCGTGATCACGGCCCCGGGTTGAGTGAGACCGATCTAAGCCGCATGTTTCAACGCTTTTACCGGGGGGATCCCTCGCGGGCACGCTCCAGCCGTAGTGGCAGCGGCCTCGGGCTGGCCATCGTGCAGCAGATCTCCGTGAATCATGGTGGTCGCATCGAAGCGCGCAACCACCCTGCTGGGGGCGCCTGCATGGACCTCCTTCTCCCCAGGGAGCCTGTTGGATGACGCGCCAGCGTCTCCAAAAATTGATTGCTGCTGCTGGTCTCTGTTCCAGGCGCCGGGCTGAGGAATGGATTCAGGCGGGCCGTATCACGGTGGATGGCCAGGTCGCCCGCGTTGGGGACCAGGCCGATCCGCAACAGCAGACGATTTGCGTGGATGGCAGGGCCTTGCCCAGCCGTGGCGCGGCGCGGGTGCTGTTGCTTAACAAGCCCGTGGGGGTGATCTGCAGCTGCGATGACCCTCAGGGCCGCCGAACGGTGCTCGACCTGCTGCCACCGGAGCATCGGGCAGGACTGCATCCTGTTGGCCGTCTCGATGCCGACAGTCGTGGGGCTCTGCTGCTCACCGATCTGGGTGAGCTCACGTTGAAACTCACCCACCCGCGCTACAGCCATGCCAAGACCTACAGGGTTTGGGTGGAGGGTGTGCCGTCGGAAGCGGTTCTAGACAGCTGGTGTCGGGGTTTTCCCTTGGATGGGCGACCGACCCGACCCGCACAGGTGCGCCGACTGCAGACCAGGGGCGTGCGCTCGTTATTGGAGATCGAGCTGCGGGAAGGTCGTAACCGACAGATTCGCCGGATGGCGGAGGCCCTTGGCCATCCGGTGCTTGACCTCCGGCGCACGGTCATTGCGGGGTTGCCGCTTGGTGATCTGGCTGAGGGGTGCTGGATGTGGTTGAGCGAGGGAGAATGGAAGCCAATGCTCGACCGGGCTGTCCCCTTGGATCTGCATCGCCCATGCGACTGAAGCGTCCAGGACTTTGGTGGCGCCGTGCCCGCAGTGGGGCAAGCGCTGATGCTGGTTCTGTTGAGACCCAGGATCAGCAAAGTCAGGATCTGGGACTGATGCTGCGGCGGCGGCGGGAGGAACTTGGCCTCTCGCTACGGGACCTGGCCAATGAGACCCGGATCACAACACCCGTCATCGAAGCGCTGGAGCGTGGCTGGCGTGATCGATTGCCCGAGCGGGCTTATCTCGCCTCGATGCTCCCTCAGATCGAGATCCGCCTGGCTCTTCCCAGTGGATGCCTCGACCCCTTGCTTCCCCAGCCGGTGTTGCTCCGCCGCGGATCTGCCAAAGAGGGTCTGCGTCGCTTCACCCTCGGCAACATCGATGTGTTCACCACCTGGCAGGGCACGTTGGTTTACACCGTCGTGATTGCGCTCAGCCTGCTTGCTATCAATCGACAACAGCAGGATCTGGCCCTGCGCAACAGCCTGACTCTCGAGCCGGTGCGTGCTGATGTGGAGGCGATCAACCGTCGCCAGAACCTGGCTGGCTCTGATAACCGCATCGCCGCCTTGCGGCCCCTGGAACAGGTTCAGCAACGCACACCTCAGGAATGGCTTGAGCTGGTGAGTGGCTCTCTGACGCAGTCTCAGGGGGTTCTCGAAGTTGTTGTTGCTGAGCCCAGAGCACTGCAGCTCTCGAGCGGTGGTGGAGATAGGTTTGAATTCACGGTCGGTGCCGGCACGTTGATGCTCCAGTTGCAGGCCCCGATTCAGGTCCGCCTGGATCCCCCCGCTGGTGCTGGCGATCAGGTGCTCTGGAACGGAGAACCCCTGCCTGTGGATCTAGAGCGGCCGGGGATCTACCGGGTCAACAAGCTGCCTGCTCCTGAGAGCGATCGTCCCCAGACCGCTCCCCTCTTGCCGTAGCCGCGAAGGGCATTCTCCAGATCAGCATCAAAGCTGCGAAGCCTCCAGCTCCAGTTGCCTTCACAGGTGCCAGGTGTGTTGAATCTGGCCCGGTCATCCAGATGCATGAGGTCTTGAAGTGGGGCGACGACCAGTCCTGCGGTCGTGGCAAAGGCCATATCAAGCAGATGCCAGGCGGGTGCCGAGATCTCACCATTCACCCGCGTGGCAATGCGGGCTCTGCTGTCGGCATCCAAATTGTTCCACCAGCCCAGGGTCGTGGGGTTGTCGTGGGTGCCGGTGTAGACGACCCAGCCATGCCCATTGGTGTTTTCAGGCAGATAGGGATTGTCGCGATGACCATCAAAAGCAAATTGCAGAACCTTCATTCCCGGCAGTCGGAATGCATCACGGAGTGCCTCCACATCCGGTGTGATCACGCCGAGATCCTCGGCAATCAAGGGGAGGGCGCCACCAGCGTCCCTGCGGAGGTAGCGCAGCAGAGTGTGGCCTGGCGAGGCCTGCCACTGCCCGTTTTCTGCGGTGCAGTCGGCACCGGGGACGGCCCAGAAGGCGGCAAGGGCCCGGAAGTGATCCAGGCGTAGAAGATCAACAAACTCTCGCTGGCGAGCGATTCTTTGCCGCCACCAGTGGAATCGCGTGATCCGATGTTGTCCCCAGCGGTAAACCGGTGAGCCCCACAGTTGCCCTGTTTCCGAAAAGTAATCGGGTGGCACGCCGCTCTGGGTGGTGAGTTGGCCGTTCTCTTTGACCGTGAACAGCGAACGGTTGCTCCATACATCAGCGCTGTCACTGCTGACGTAAAAGGGCAGGTCGCCAAACAGCTGGATGCCCAGGTCTGCCGCCTGTCGACGGATCGCCTGCCACTGACGGTCGAGATGCCATTGGATCAGCTGTTCGCGTAGCAAGGCCTCTTGGTGTTGCTGCGCCCAAGTCGACAGCGCTTTTTTGTTATGCCGTGCCAGCTGGAGTGGCCAGTCCCACCAAGCCGTCCTGTGCTGATCATGCAGAACCTGAAAACGGGCATGGTCTTCCAGCCAGGCGCGCTGTTGCAGCACCCAGTTGCCGAAGTCGGTGTGTCGCGCCGGATCCTGGTCACTCCAGGCCTCGAGCAGTGCATTCCCCAGGGCATCGGCCCGTTGCTGGGCCAGGCTGAAATCCACACGCTCTTCGCCCTCCGGCGGTTTATCAGCGCCCGGAGCTTCCCTGAGCGCGGCCTCATGGATGAACCCCTCGTTGGCCAAGTCCTGTCCATCCAGGAACCAGGGGTTCAAGGCATTGCATGACGGCGAGCTGTAGGGCGAGCCTGTGGGATCCGGCGGGGCCAGGGGCAGCATCTGCCAGACCCCGATGTCGTGGGCAGCGAGGAGGTTGAGCCAACGGCGGCATGGTTCACCGAAGCTGCCGCAGACGGGACTCCCTGGTAGTGCGGTCGGATGAAGCAGCACCCCGGTGCAGCGCCCCCGTTCAGCCTTGGCTGGTTCAACAGTGGACTGATCCATGGGAGCCCTTCGGTCTCCCAAGGATGGCCACTTCAGAACAGGGCGGCATCTCCTAGGTCCTGCCCGGCCATGCCGTCCCGAGCCACGCGCTCGAAAAATTGCTCCAGGGTGTCGGTTCCATAGGACGGCGTGGCATCGGCGTCGTAGCGCTGCTTTTGCTCATCCCAGACGAGCATGGATTCGCTGGCGTAATAGCGACCGATGCGCCCGAATTCCGCCGTGTCTTTGATGCCTGGGAACAGCCGAGCCAAACCGTCCAGAAGGGCGATCGGACCATCCATCAGAGCAATGGGGACGGAGAGCATCCGCTGGGGGCGGTTTAGGGCGCGGAAGAGCATTTCTCCCTGCTCCCGAGCACTCAGCGCCGGACCGGGACCGCCGATGGGAAGCACCTGGTTGCATTTGGCATCGTCCTGGATGCAGTCCGCCATGAACCGGGCCAGGTCTGCTTCGCTGATCGGCTTGCAGCTGGCCAGGGTGCCGCCGCCGAACATCACATAGGGGCCACCTTTGCGGCAGCTTTCCACCTGTCCGCCCAGGCTCTTGAAGAAGGCGGTGGGGCGAACGATGGAATGGGTCATCTCTTCGTCCGCCTGCAGCACGGCCTCAAAGGCCAGCTTGGCTTTCTGAAACTCCAGCAGTGGCTTCTGCACGCAGATGGCCGAGAGGAGCACGTAATGGGCCACCCCGGCAGCCCGTCCCTGTTCGTAGGTGTTGAGGGTCGCTGCGTGGTCGATGGCCCAGGAATCCTTGCGGCCGCCGGTGCGGGAAGCCAGGCAGCTCACCACCACATCCGTCGGTTGATCGAAGGCCTCGGCCGTGATCGAGGCTGGATCACTGACATCCCCAAAGCGCACCTCTGCCCCAGGGAAATCGGCGATGACCTCTTCTCTGCTCTGACGTCCGCCCACACCACTGCGCTCTCGGGCAAAGGCAATCACCTGATAGCCCCGCTCCACCAGCTCCTTCACCACAAAACGGCCGATGTACCCCGTGGCTCCGAACACGACCACGCGCACCTGTTCGGGAGGTCGGTTGCGGTAGTCGTGGCGGAGGGACATCGAGGACGGCTTCACGGGGCCCAGGCTAAGAACTGGAGATCTGGGCGAAACTAAGCGCCATTGCGCTTGTTCCAGCGAAATGAACTGGTTGTCGCCACCCCGAGTTCGAGGCGTGCTGCGTGTCGGTTCAGCGTTGCTGGGTCTCGGTGTCACCGGGTGGTTGCTGGCGACTCTGTGGCCTGAACCCGATCGTGTTGCTCAGGGAGCTCCTCTCAGCGCAGATCAACCAGAAACCCTGGCTCCCTTCCCCGAGAGCCCTGTAACGGTGCTGGTAATTGGTCTTGATGCGAATCGTCTTGGTGCCCCCACGAATCAGGCCGCGCCCATGGGGCCTGCCAATGCCGATGCCCTTTTGATGCTTCGTATTGCATCCAGGGAGCCTCTGCAGGTGCTCCAGATCCCCACCGAGCTTGGCGTTCAGCTTCCTGGGCAGAAGGATCCAGGCCGCTTGTCCGAGTTGTGGCGACGGGGCGGCGTCAGCCTTGTCAGTGATGCCATCCACGACATTGTTGGCCTTGAGGAGGGCGACCCGAAGCGCTATGTGGTGATGCCCCGTGCGGCCTTACGTCGTCTGGTGGACGGACTTGGAGAAGTGGAGGTGGTGCTTGGGCAGTCTTACCAGCGCAAAGACAAGGCGCAGGGCTACAGCGTCAATCTCCAGGCTGGGCGCCAAAGCCTGAACGGAGTCCAGGCGGAACAGCTGGTGCGCCACCTACCAGACCCCAAAGATGTCTCCCAGCGTCGCCAGCGCCAGGACATTCTTGTTGAGGCCTTGATCGAACAGGTCAAGGCTCCCAGTAGCATTGAGTTGATCCCTGCTCTGGTGGACCAACTGGATGCTGAGGTGGAGACCAACCTGAGTCGTTCGGAACAGTTGAGCTTGGCCGCGGCGATCATTGCCAGCCCTGAACCTGCCGCAATCACCCGCCTGCCATTGGCCAACCGAGCCGGTGAGCAGACCCTCCGCCAAATCAAGCCCGAGGCGAGCCGTCCCCTCTGGCCCCAGCCTTAACCCGGACTGCGGAGCTGCAGTCTCCGGGCGAGAGCAACGATGCATTCGGCCTGATCTGGATGGTTCTCATCGGGAATCCACCCCAGCCAGCTGAGGCCGTCTCTGCGTCGTGCTGGGCCGTTCCAGGGGCCCTGGATCTGAACCAGGCCGAGAAGGGGGACATGCAGTTCTCGGCAGAGGGCGGTGTAGGCCGGGGCCGTGCCAGGGATCGTTCCATCACTGTCGGCTGTCGTCAGCAGCAGCACCGTCTGACGCCAGTCAGCCAGGGCATGCAACCAGCTGACATCACCCTGCGGCGTTGGCTGTGCTGCGTCACCGCTTAGCCGCACAAGCCCTTTTGCAGCTGGATTGTTCTTCAGGACTGCTGCGGGTGTTGCACCGCTGGGGACGGTGGTCAACGGGCATTGGCAGGCCTTGGCAAGGGCCTCGCAGGCCTGGCGCATTTTGAGCTCTGGAAGTGGGCCCGCACCCACGAGCAGTGGGAAACCTTTGGACATGGGGGTGCTGCTCACCTCTACCATCGGATTACAGCAGAATTCGTTACGCGGGCGCCGTGACCAGTTTCCTGACAGCAGCCCGTGCCGAACAGGAGCAGATGGCTCCAGATAGCCGACGTCTGCGTCTGTTCAGCGGCACCTCGAATCCCGCTCTGGCGCGGGAGATCTCTGCATATCTGGGTGTGCCAGATGGCCCCCGTGTCTGCAAGCGGTTTGCGGACGGTGAGCTGTATGTGCAGATCCAGGAGTCGATTCGGGGCTGCGATGTGTTCCTGATCCAGCCCACCTGCGCGCCGGTGAACGACCACCTGATGGAACTGCTGATCATGGTGGACGCCTGCCGACGGGCATCAGCGCGGCAGATCACTGCTGTGGTCCCTTATTACGGCTACGCCCGGGCGGACCGTAAAACCGCCGGTCGTGAATCGATCACGGCCAAGCTCACGGCCAACCTTCTGGTGCAGTCCGGCGTTGATCGTGTGCTGGCCATGGATCTGCACTCCGCCCAGATTCAGGGGTATTTCGATATTCCCTGCGACCACATCTACGGATCACCCGTGCTGGTGGACTATCTCTCCACTCAGGATCTGGGAGATGTCGTCGTGGTGTCTCCGGATGTGGGGGGTGTGGCGCGTGCCCGGGCGTTCGCCAAGCAGATGAACGATGCCCCGCTGGCCATCATCGACAAGCGCCGCACCGGTCACAACATGGCTGAGAGCCTCACGGTGATCGGTGATGTGGCAGGCCGAACGGCGATCTTGATTGACGACATGATCGACACCGGCGGCACGATCTGTGCAGGTGCACGGTTGTTGCGGGAGCAAGGAGCCGAACGGGTGCTGGCCTGCGCCACCCACGCTGTGTTCTCACCTCCTGCCAGTGAACGCCTTTCCGTCGAGGGCCTGTTTGAACAGGTGGTGGTCACCAACAGCATTCCGATCCCTCAAGACCGGGTCTTCCCCCAGCTGAAGGTGCTCTCTGTGGCCAACATGCTGGGGGAAGCCATCTGGCGCATCCACGAAGAGAGCTCCGTGAGCTCGATGTTCCGCTGAATGTTGGGTTCGGTGGAATGGACTGTTCAACGAGCGGGCTTGCTGCGGCTGCATCGCGATTGATTCGAGCGACTCTTGCGGTGCGGTGCGGTGCTCTAACAGCAGTGGATCAGCGGTGGAGGTCACTGGCCTGCGTTGCGCTGGCCAGCCTGATGGCAGGACTCCCAGCGCCATCAATGGCCGAGTCTCGATTGGACCGGCTGCTGCGGCCCCGCAGCACCATGGGGGTGTGGCTGACCAACAGCCCCAGCAAGCTCTATTACGACCGAAAGCGCATCAGCGCAGCGATGCAGCAGCTTCAGGAGGCTGGATTCAATCGTGTGGTGCCCAATGTCTGGAGCCGAGGCACTACTTTTCATCGCAGCCGTTTCGCTCCAGTAGAGCCACCGCTCCAGAAGGTGGGCCTCGATCTTGATCCCATCTGCACCCTGGCCGCTGAAGGTCGGCGCCGCGGCATCAAGGTGATGCCCTGGTTTGAGTACGGCTTGATGGAGCCGGCGAATGCAGCCGTTATCCGCGAGAATCCCAGCTGGGTGTTGGCCAAAGCGAATGGCCAACGCTGGATGACCATGCACGGAAACCATCGGATGGCTTGGCTCAACCCTGCACATCCGGAGGTTCGTGCTCGCTTTATCGGTTTGGTGGTGGAGACCCTGAAGCGTTGTTCGTTGGATGGCCTGCAACTGGACGATCACTTCGCCTGGCCGGTTCAATTCGGCTACGACCCCACCACCGTCGCGCTCTACAAGCAAGAGACGGGAATGGCACCACCGCGGGATCACAGCAATCGACAGTGGATGAAATGGCGTCGAAACCAACTCACGTCTCTCCTACGTGAGTTGCGGCAGCGTCTCAAGAAGGAGCAACTCTCCACAAGGATCAGCCTGTCTCCCGGCCCCTTTCGTCAGGCTTACAACCTCTGGCTTCAGGATTGGGAGCTCTGGGCTTTAGGGGGGCTGATTGAAGAGTTGGTGGTGCAGAACTACGCCTATTCCGTCCAAGGATTCGCGAAGGATCTGGATCAACCCGCCCTGCGCAAAGCCCGCAGCTGGGGAATTCCGTCTCAGATCGGCGTGTTGGCGGGATTTGGCAAACGCACCACATCCATGGCCGTTTTGGAGCAAAAAGTACGCCTGGCCCGCAATCGTGGTCACGGCGTGATTTTCTTCTATTGGGAGGGCTTATGGGGAAAACATGTACTGGAACAGTACCGTCAAATTCGCCGAGAATCCTTTAAGCGAATGGGATCTGAGTTCTAGTTATTGATAGATTGACGTTAACGGCTAGTTGGTGTGTCAAGGGTGTCACAAGAAAACAGGGAGTTGTGTTTGGACACAGCTAAATGATTCTTTGACCGTCTAGGAGGTGGTTTCAACCCCTTAGAGGCAGCTGACCACCCCGCCAGGAGGGGAAGAACCACCCATTATCTCGATAAATAAAACGAACTTCCAGTGCCCAGACCCGATATCAAATGTCTGAAGAAAGAGCGTGGAGAGAGAAACTGAGTGACCGGGTTGTCGTCATATGTGAACGACAAGGTGTTCGAGAATCCGATTGTGAGTCTTTAGTGAAAAGTTGGTTAGAAAATATCCACCCAGAGGTCAGACCAATGGCGAGTGGAGTGTTGGTGACAGCAACAAAAAAGTATGGAAGTTATCACTAATAGATTGACATATTGATCAATTAGTGATATAATTAATCTTCAGAAGGTTTTCTATGGGTTGCGAGAGAGGTAAGAATAAGTTAGATCAAATTAGTGCTAAGAAGTTGGCAGCAAGGAATAAAGCAATTGAGGAATTCGTTTTGCAAGGGAAGTTATTGAAGCAAGTATCAAGTGACCTAACACCACATCTCGATGGAATTGTGGATGGACTAGTGGCAGAAGCACTGAGTGATGAAGAAGTGAATATCTACCGACTGGATCGTAGTGATGAAGTGAAGGCCATTCCATTCATGACCTGGAAGTCAGGTGAAGTGGAGAAGGCAGCCAGTAAGAGGGGGATGGTTTTGGACTATGTGATTCCAGAAGGACGCTCTAAGGGGATGTTTATGTCTAAGACGAACAAGATCATGATTCCACTGCTTAGGGTCTGGCGGCTCCAGCTATACATAAAGAACGGACAGCTTCGGACGCACGAAATTCAGCGGAACTGACTCTGACGGCAACAGATACTCAGGCTCCTGCCGGACCAATAGCTTCGGCACCACTCGCTGCTCGAGCTATTGATTAGCCCTTTGTCGGGAAGCCTGATGCCTATCGGCTGAAAGCAATACAAGACCCGCAAGGAGAAAGTAGGGGGCGTGATGTTGTCGCTATCCACCTCCCGACAGAACATTCACACCGTCTTCAATAGAGGGAACGTAGGCGCTCCTGTTGTCACTGCAAGCTAACTCAATTTTTACTGGTGGAACTAAGGAAAAGTTGGGCGGATAAGTATTAAATTAAGCCATAATTAAATTCACAGAAGGTAAGATCATGAAATGCTAAAATTGAATTGGCTCGGGATTGTGGCATACACTAATTATGTCTTTTTATCAATCAGAAATTCATAGCGCTAAATTTTACTACGGCAATGGAGACTATTTTGAATTTTCCGGATTATTGCAAGATTCATGGGGAGGCGGAACGCTGTATCCAGGGCAGTTCATCTTTCCGTCCGAAGAAAATATATATGACTTCGATATTGATCCCGAGAATACAGGAATGCGGCCTTACATCTTTATTCAAGATGTAAGTACAATTGAATATACTGATCCATTCGCAGTTTGGACTGGTGCTTCTCTACGAGTTGATAGATATTTCGACAGCTGGTCAGGGAGATTACATGAGATTGATAGCTCTAGTTCATATATATTCAAAGGTCTTAGTGGATCCATAAAGCCAGGGCATGAAAATCAGTATGGCACAGAATTTCAATTTTACTTTGATATTTCAGAGAGCACAGATCTACCAATTTTATTGAATAATGACAGCGATATGTTCATTGTGGGGAATCTTGCTCAACATACATATAAAAACTTTTATTTTGAAGTTGCCGAAGGCGAAAGATTGCACATGTCGTTTGAATTATATGATTTTGAGCATGATTTTGAGTTACAACTCGATAAGCGTACAAATGGGCAGTGGGGTGAATGGAGAAATCCAATACAAAATCGAGAGTTCGGTCTTGGTTTAGATGAGTCTGAAAACATCAGCAAAATTTTGACATCTGGTATTTATGCCGTTGAAATAGCAAATTATGGCGACCCATACGACTTTGACAATAGTGAGACTTCAAATTATAAACTAGATGTTATCTGTAAAAATTGGCTGGAAGATGAAATGTTTCCAGATGACCCACTACTTGAACAGCAATGGCATCTATTTAACACTGCACAAGGACAAGGCGCTGAAAACCTTGACATTTATGCACCCGAAGCGTGGAGAATACGTCGAGAAAGCCCAAATGTTGTGGTAGCGGTGATTGATACAGGAATCGATTTGGATCACGAAGATTTAAAAGATAATCTTTGGGTAAACGATGGTGAGATAAGTGGAAATGGTATTGATGATGATGGGAATGGGTACATAGATGATGTACATGGCTGGAACTTCATTGACAACGTATCTTCAACAGGTGGTGGTAGTCATGGCACACATGTTGCAGGAATTATTGGTGCAGTTGGTGACAATGAAAAGGGTATAACCGGAGTAACGATGGATGTGCAGCTAATGGACTTAAATTGGTTTGGCAGCAAGGGCGCAAATGAAGAAAAACTTTACAATGGAATTTTCGATGCAATTAATTATGCAATCAATAATGGTGCTCATGTGATCAACTTGTCACTAGAGACGGCATCTAAAGGAAGCATATATGATTATATAAAAGGTGACACATACAATAGTTATGAAAGATACCGTGAGGCGTTAACACGTGCGACAGACAATGGTGTGACGGTTATCGTTGCTGCAGGGAACGATAACCAAGATCTAAGTGGAGATAGTTGGATATCACTCCCAGCCTTTTTGAGTTCAGAAATTCAAGGCGTTATTTCTGTAGCAGCGGTGGCTAACGATGGTCAGAAGGCTTCATATTCTAATTATAGCGGCAATGTCACTATTGGAGCTCCGGGTGGTGACAGGAATACTGCTACACAGCCCAGTGAAGCAAATAAAATCTTTTCGACAATTCCATCAGGCTATGGATATATGAAGGGAACAAGTATGGCTGCTCCAGTTGTTTCAGGTGCAGTTGCATTGTTGATTGAACACAATCCAGGCCTCTCGCCATCCCAGATTGAAGATATATTAGTTGAATCATCGCAAAAAAGAAGAGATCTTCAGTACCTTGTTCAAGATTCTGCTTTTCTTGATCTTGAATCCGCGTTAATGTTAAGCAGGCATCCCTCTTACTACAGCCAACCCATAATTGAACGTGGAAATAATGGTGACGATGAGCTGCACGGTGGAGATGGTGATGATGAACTCGTTGCTCTTCGGGGTCGTGACTACTTAAACGGATACGACGGAAACGACCTACTTCGTGCAGGAAATGGACGTGACATGATCATTGGAGGGTCTGGAGAAGACGTGATGTATGGAGGATTTGGGCACAACACATTTAAGGATTCTCTAGATGGAGAAATTGATGAACTCATTTTCAAGAGCGATCAATACGCCTATAACTACATTTATGACAAAGCTGGCAATAACGCTGATGGACAGAAAGTCGATATTATTGAAGGTCTTGATATTTTCGATCAGATTAAGATCCAAGGTGTGCTTACAAGGGATCTCGATTTCGATCCTGTATCCAACTTGGCGACACCGTCAGGTCTGATGTCTGGTATCGGCATCTACGCTGACGGATTCATCGAGGCGGTCTACACAGGCTCCAATCTCAGCATTAACCAGATTCAGCAGATAACAGAAGGTGTTCCAGTGACTTATTAGTAGGAAGTCTCTCTGACCTTTTGATCTACCATTCCCTGACGACCCTGGGAAATAACCATTGAAGATCTGCTCTCGGAGTGGATATAGCCTCTACTGACCTAAGAAGCATCAGACCGCTGACCTAAACCCCTCCAGGTTCATAGGGCTTCTCTCCACTCTGGAACAGAGTCAAAGTGTATTGCCCTTCTCGTCTCCAGCGGATGAAGTCCTCAGTGTTCTGCCTCTTAAAGGTCTTGTCCTGTTCGCTGTGGGGAAATATGAATGCCCAGCGCTTGCTGTCTACGTAGGCCCCTCCCATCGTTTGAGTGAAGTCGCAACGGAATTCCTCCTGAGGAATTGTGTGGTCATGCCTGGTGAGAATGCATAGAGCATCCTTCACCGTGTCCGCAGAGGCGACGGGTGGATCCATTGGCTCGCTCACGGCAACTAGTGCAGTTGCTGAAGCAATGGCAGCAAAGGTAGTTCGGATCATCTGCTCCAGTTCGTAAGGCCGTAAACACATTGTGCATGCAAACCCCTGACCTCGCCTTTGTCAGATACTCAGAGATATGGGGTATACCTCCCAGACTCTCTGTGGTCTGACCCTGCAGGGGACGAATTCGAAGTGTTCACACTTTTACCTCCTTGGTGAGCGACTGACCCATTCCAGCCCCCCATTCATTTACAGCCTTACCCAAGTGTGTTCCGCGAAACCAGACCCACCACTTTTAGCCATCCTTCGCCACTAGGCCTCCATTGAACTAAGCAGTCTGACCAGCAAAAAGTCCTGGTCCAAGCAAGGACCAGGACCAGTTGATAGGGCATTGAGCCGCAAGGAAACGACCCTTAACCAGGCGACTCCCCCACAGGCACTATATGTGGGGCTTTGGTGTTGGCAATATATGGTTGTATACGGCTTACCCACCATATCTAGCGCTTTTTGAGTTGCTTTGGCGGAGCTGCTCATTGTTGAGATCCCAGTCGCAGCCAAACGGAATTGTGAGTGAGGGAGACCGTTGGCCAAATTAGAGTTGCATTTAGTGCACTTGTTCTGAGAAATATTCGTCTGTTGCTGGAATTGTCGTTCTTCTAATATGCGATCATTCCGTCTTATACGCCAACTAAGAGGATGTAGTGCTTGTTTGAGGCAAACCCACTTATGTGTGGAAAGAAGCCAAAGACTGGTGGAGGCGCCAGATCCTTCGGGTTGAGGGGGGCCAGGGTCACAAAAGTGCCCTCCCTCTCTCAAATTCCGATATCTATGCAAGATTCATCCTTTGGATGAAAGCTGATTACCTTGAACAGGTCATGCCACCCTTGCCTTTGACCGGCCAGATGATTCCAAAGTGTTTCTACTCCTTTACGAGAGAGTGCTGTCTTCAAAGATGGTACAAATGGGGGAGGTGACCCCCGACTTGAGTGGGATGGTTCAAGGGGCTTGAGTATTATATGTATATATCAGACAAAACAAATGAAACACTTCAAGAAAATCACTGCTATCATAACTGTATAAAAATACACAATTTTTTATGACGTTCGATTATACTCTTGATGAGACAGCAGAGCTTCGGCATGTAATTATTGCTGAGGGATCAACCGAAATTGAAAGCTTTGTCCTTCAGGGACTAGGGATCTCTAGCCTAACAATTCCGGATTCGGTAATATCCATTGGAGACCTTGCTTTATACGGTAATGAACTAAGGAGTGTTGATATTCCTGATAATGTCATTAATATTGGACCTCGTGCATTTGGGAACAATCAACTAACGAGCGTTCGAATTGGAGACAGTGTCATTACGATTGGCTTTGGCGCATTTAGAGGCAATCAACTGACAAGTATTGATATTCCTGATAGTGTTACCATGATTGCAAATGGAGCTTTTAGAGGTAATCAATTAACGAGTATTAATCTTGGCGATGGTCTCACGACGATCGGTAGAGGTGCACTTGATAACAATCAATTGACCAGCATTGAGATTCCTGAAGGTGTGACCATGATTGACGCCAATGCATTCATCAATAACCAACTAACGAATGCTGTCATTCCTGGAAGTGCCAAGAAAATTGGGAGTTATGCATTCAAGCAAAATAAATTGACAATTGTCGCGATTGGAGATGGCGTCACCAAGATAGAAGTTGATGCATTTAGCCAAAATCAACTAACGAGTATTTTTATTCCTGGGTCGGTTTCCGAAATTAAAGCCGGAGCATTCCTCAATAATAATTTAAAATCAGCATTTATCCCAGACTCAGTAATTTCAATTGGGGAGAATGCCTTTTCAGGTAATTCGGATTTGCTCCAAGTAGAGTTGCCATATCATTTCCTTGGAGATCTTCCTTCGTCTGCATTTGACTCCGGCACCAATTTTATAATTCGCGATGAACTGACGGGACCTCAGCCCGAAATAGACATTTTTAGTAGAGGCCACAATGCAGAAGATGAAATACTAGGTGCAGAGGGAGATGATGAACTAATTGGTTTAAGAGGTGGCGATTATCTTAGTGGCTTCGATGGCAATGATCTCCTCCGTGCCGGTACTGGCCGAGACACGCTAAGTGGCGGAGCAGGATTTGATGTGATGTATGGTGGATTTGGCCACAATACATTTTTAGACGGATTAGACGGTGTGGTCGATCAAGTAATTTTTAAGAGTGATCAGTTCGCCTACAATTACATTTATGAAAAAGCGGCTAATAACTCAGATGGGCAGAAAGTAGACATCCTTGAAGGCTTTGACAACTTCGATCAAATTATGATCCAAGGTGTTAAGACGAGTCAAATCACCTTTGACGAGGTGATCAACATTGCGACTCCGTCTGGACAAAGGTCAGGAATTGGAATCTTCGCGGATGGATTCATTGAAGGGATTTATACCGGCGACAATCTCAGTGTGGAACAGCTCAGCCAAATGACCATGGGTGTTCCAGCTTGATACGGACCGCAAGCTGATTTGTCTTTCATTGGTTGTGGGGACTGTGAATATCATCGCGATGCCTGATGCCTAGTCCATTCCCTTAAGCAGATCCCCAAACCAAGGAAATTAACTAACTGTCATGAATTACGACTGTATCAAGCTTGCTGACCAATTGAAGCTCTCTTTTGACGAATTCCTTATAACGCTATTGATATAGGGATAAATGCCATTTGCGGAAACATCTCTTCTTGTTAATTAACCTTCCCTGCTGCATGCTCACAATGACCCTAATCAATGATTTACAACTAGTTTTTGATGAAAAGTCTTAGGAACAGCTACTTCGCAGGAGGAATATCGATCTCAATCTTGGCATCTGGATAGTTATTTGCTATTGACTTCACCATTCCATTGATTTCACCTCCATTCAGCAGTTTTTCAGCATCCCACCTGCTCGGGACGGTTACCTTTATGGTAAAAGAAACTGGTTCAGCCATGCGGGGAAATTTTCTTTCCTTCACTATAGGACCAACGGCGACGGGCAATGAAAGCCATCTCAGTTGGACTAACTGCTATCAATAGGATCGACCCAGTCGAGACCCTTCTAATTGCATCCTAGAAATCAACCAAGGATTTTAATTGGATGTAACTCTTCCATCAGCTCCTGTCAAGAGACACTCTGTTCACCGTCAAACTCGGCACCCAGCAGAGGCGAGGGAAGGTCAGACAATCACGTAGGAAGCGATCATCCTGAAACACCTTTATTTGCTTTGGATCATGGTTAACTAGCCAAGTAAGCTGCCGTCTTCTGTTTTTCA
This sequence comes from Synechococcus sp. UW106, assembly GCF_900474015.1. Classification (NCBI taxonomy): domain Bacteria; kingdom Bacillati; phylum Cyanobacteriota; class Cyanophyceae; order Synechococcales; family Synechococcaceae; genus Synechococcus; species Synechococcus sp. UW106. The sequence goes on along the minus strand of NZ_UCNV01000002.1, from coordinate 27,292 downwards.
AGAGCAATGACTAAGGAGCCAGATCCCACTTGCCAATGGAGTGGTGTAAGTATGTAGCTTGCAAGCCAGGATTAAGTTGTATGGTTTTGCCCTACTTGTTTACAGGCAAAAAAACTGATATTCGTTTATGTGTGTATTTCCAGCTTTGGTGTGTGTTAGCATCTGATCTGATTTCATTCGGGCGAGGCTTATTGAGGTGCTAGTTTCGCTGCAATCCCGTACTAATATTGGCCGTCATTGTGAGGCCTTTTTGACGTTTGCCTTGTCTGAATCGATTTTGCTAAGTAGTTTATAACTTGTTCAGGGTTATAAGCTTTGGGCTTTTAATTGATGAATCAGTTTGAGGTCAATCAGATTCGTGCCAAGTTCCGCAGGCTTACTCTCGACGATGAGTTCGTTGATAGCTATGTCGCCAAATTGATCCGAAACAACGAGCCCTATGTCACGGCTTCGAAAACCATCGATCGATGGGAGAAGGACGACTCAGGTCAATTCGTTCTTCAGGCTCTAGCCTGTGGTCTGATTGCGGCCTTCACTGGCGCATGGTTTGCTGTTGTTCGTTGAGCGGATGAATTTCTCGATGGATGAAGCGACAGCTGTTTCGTTATTTAGTGTGGGTATGGCTAGCAATCTTACTGTGTATTTTTTGGGTTTCAGCGCACTTTTCGTTCGGAACGAGAGCGCGCATTGATCAAAAGAATGAGCTGCCGCCTTGATCGGATGATCTTAAATGAAAGTTCTTTGAGCGAATGATCACATTAATTTTGATCTGCAATTTTGTAGGTGAACAAGAGCCCTAAGCACAGCGTGCCAATGAGTGGTCCTGGCGGCAGATCAATGGCAACAGCCAACATCATTCCGCCGCCACATAGCAGCAGTCCTGTACTCGCGCTTCTGAGCATTAATTCTTTGAGGCTTCGGCTCCGGTCGACGTGCATCAGAACAGGAGCACAGAGCAAACCAATCACAAGAATCACGCCAACGGCTGTGATCGCACTAATCACAACCAGGGCTGTGATCAGGCTGCAGATCAGCCGAATCAAGATCACAGGTCGTTTGGCAACTGCGGCACCTTCGGGATCGATGCCGATGAACACCAGGTCCCGGTAGCCCCACACCACCATGGCCAACAGTGCGCTAGCTGAGATTGCTGTTCGAACCAGATCGGCTGTGTTGGCTGCCAGTAGATCACCGAACAAAATTGTCTCGAGATCAACGCGTGCTTCCAGCAGTGGCACCAGCAGAACGCCTAGTGCCGTGAAGCCAGCCAGAACAGTGTTCATCGCCCCTTCTTCCCGGCCTTTGAAACGTCGGTTCAGGCGTTCAGCTAACAGGGCACCCAGCAGTCCACTGACCAGCCCGCCAATGCTTGGGTCGATGCCGATGGCGAGGGCGATGACCAGGCCGGGCAGAACGGAATGGGCCATCAAATTGGCCAGAAGGACCCGGCGTTGGGTGATCAGCAGAGCTCCAGTGGCTGGACAGATGGCTCCAATCAACAACGAGATCACCAAGGGCAGAAGCCACCAGATGTCCAGCTCAACCACAGCAATGGCTCCCCATCATGCAGGTCATGTCGCTCAGCTTTTCGCGAACTGCGTCGGGTGTTCCGTTGGCAAGGATCTGTCCATCCATCACAACAACCTGGTCATAGTCGTTAAGGGCGCTGCCCCAGTCGTGGCTGCTGACCAGAAGCGTCTGGCCTGATTCGGCCTGTTCTCGCATCACTCTGAGCAAGTGTTCCCGTGTTGGCGGATCGATGGCGCTGCAGGGTTCATCCAGCAGCAGGATCTCGGTCTGTTGCATCAACGCTCTTGCCAGCAAAATTCTTTGTTGCTGGCCGCCGGATAGATGGCTGAGGCGCCGGGACCCCATGGCTCCCATGCCAACGCGTTCCAGAAGTTGATTGGGGTGGTTTGCTGATGTTGTGTTGCAGTTGCTGGGCGTGCCCAGCTGCACCATGTCTTGGGCGGTGATTGGAAACGACCAGTCAATGGCTGCTCTTTGGGGCATCAATCCGATTTGCTTGCTGCAATTGATTGATCCTTGGCTGGGCTTGAGCCGCCCCTCCAGAAGATGCAACAACGTTGACTTTCCTGCTCCATTTGGCCCCACAAGTGCGGTCAGTGTTCCCGCCTGAAGCTGCAGGTTGGCCCTGTCAACGGTCTTGCGGCCCCCGTAGCTGAAACTCAGTTCGGTTGTGCTCAGTACGCACGACGAATTGCTCATCAACTCTTCAGCGACCTGACTTGGGCCTCTTGTTGTTTTGCACACCTCATGCTGGCGCGGAACCACGCGTTCAGCAAAATGATAATCATTCTCATCCTTGTCGTCTATGCGAGCTGTCTTGGTTCGATCGGCTGGCGTCGGTGTTGCCTTGGCCCTTGGCGCTGCCGTTGTTCCTGCCCATGCGGCTCAACCTGTAGTGGTTGCAGTTGATGGCACGCTTTGCGACATCACCAAAACTTTGGCTGGCGCTGCCGCCTCGGTGACTTGCCTGATCCCTCCCGGCGGGGATCCACACTCTTATCGATTGAAGCCCAGTGATCGCCGTCAGATTGCCAAGAGCGATCTTGTTCTTCATATCGGTTTTGGCCTGACGCCTTCCGCCAAAAAACTCAAGACGCCCGGCACTGTTGTCGCTGTTGGTGAAGTTGCCCTGCCGTCTTATCGAGGCAGCGACCCGCATGTTTGGCACGATCCTGCCAATTCCGCTGCGATGGTGCGGGTTGTATCCAGTTCTCTGTCACCTGTTCTGCCGGCCAGTGAGCGCTCTGCCTTGCAGCGGCGCGCCGCACGCGCCGTGGCTGTTTTTGAGGCTCTTCGGGTCTGGGAAGCCAAGCAGTTCGGTTCTCTGCCATCTCAGAACCGTGTCCTTGTAACTGATCACAAGACTTACAGCCATCTTGCCGATCGCTTTGGACTTGTTGAGATTTCGATGTTGGACAGTCACACCACCGGTGGAGTTTTGAGGCCTTCCAGTCTTCGCAAGATCACGCAGGAAGTGAAATCTTCCGGTGCCAAAACGATCTTTTCACCTTCGGCTACTCCGAACAAAACCCTTAGGCGCATCAGTAAGAACACGGGGTTGCCGATCGCGACAACACCTCTTTATGGAGAAGGGATTGCTGCAGGTCGCAATGCCGTTTCGACAGCGACGCTCAACGTCTGCACGATCGTTAATGGTCAGGGTGGTTCCTGTGATCAGTCAGGAGCGAATTCGTTGAATTCCCAGTGGTCATTGATCCGGTGATGTAACTCTTACTTCCGTCTTCAACTCTCTTCCGTCTCGTCTCATCTCATGTTCCGTTCACGTTTTCTGCTGCTGGCTCTTCTGTTGAGTCCCTTGGCGACGATTTCGCCCGCCCACGCCCATGGATCCCATGGTGGTGGTGGGGAAGAATCTCTAGAAGCTGGTGAATTCAACTTCACGCCGATCCTCACCATCGAAGGTCATGGTGGATTTGACACCAACCTCGAGGGAGATCCCAAGCACTACGCCATTGATGGCATGTTTGGTGGTGTTTTTGAGTGGGGACTCGAAAATGGTGGCTCTATCGTCATTGAGGCTGCTGTAGGTCCCGCACTTGTGTGGGGAGAAGCTGAGCACTTTTATGGAAAAGTGCATGTCCATGATGACCACGACGATCATGATGACCACGGCGATCATGATGACCACGGCGATCATGATGACCACGGCGATCATGATGACCACGGCGATCATGATGACCACGGCGATCATGATGACCACGGCGATCATGATGACCACGGCGATCATGATGACCACGACGATCATGATGACCACGACGATCATGATGACCACGACGATCATGATGACCACGACGATCATGATGACCACGACGATCATGATGACCACGACGATCATGATGACCACGACGATCATGATGATCACGACGATCATGACGACCACGATGATCATGCTCATGATACCGACTTCAAGCGCACGGATATCAGAGGCTTTCTTCAGGCCCGTTATGCGCCGAATGACCGTTTAAGTGTTGCTCTCTCCTGGAACCCTTATTACGTCACTCAGGATCAAGGCGAAGACATTCAGGGCCTTAAGAATGAGCTAGGGGCAAATCTAACCTGGGCTCTTGGGGATGGAGATGTCAACTTTGGCCTAGGCGATGGAATTGAAGATCTGGTGAACGGTGTTTACCTTTCTCTGGATCACCGTCAGGGTTGGGAGTCTGATGGGATGTACGTCGGTAATTACACCGATCCTCGTGTTGGTTTGGGATTCAAATTTGGCGGTGATGAAATCTCGTTGATGATTGAGGCTGGCCCTCGTTTTTATGTTCCTGGCAGCTATGCAGGGTTAGATCCGCGCACAGACTTTGCTGGTGAAATCGAACTCTCTGTTCCCGTCGGCGATGCGACCTTGTTCCTGCATTGGCAGCAAACCTACAGTTGGGAAGATGCTCCGGGCTGGGGTGAAGGGTGGCAGCACCATGTCGGTACTGGTGTGACCTTTGCCTTCTAGGTTTCGGCAATCGGCTGATTTTTAGTTGATCTGGAGGGCATAATTGCCCTCCTTTTTTTTGTTCTTGGCTGTCACTCCTGGTGTCTTATTTGGGCGTGCTCTTGAATGATTGCTTCGTTGTGATGTTGATCCGTTGAGGCTGCTGTTCAGCCTGCGTTGAGCCATTGCGCTTCGCTGATGCTGTCGTTGATGACCTTGATGATCTGCAAGCTGTCGGCGTTAATCAAGCCGGCATGAGCATTGGTTTGGTTGGGTTGCGTCAGGGTCATCAACAATTGGTTTGTCACTGGGTTCCATTGGATGGGGCTTCCTGCCTTAAGCGTCCAGGGGGCTAGGGCCCGGCGTTGTGACACCCTTCCCTCTTGATTGATCAGCACCAGCTCGTGATTCCCGCGTTGCTGTTCCCAGCGACCAAGAATTGCCCAGATCCTTTCGCCGCGGTTGTCGCAGGCCACCCCAAGTACGGCCTGATCGCCAAGGTGAAGCTGTTTCGGTGCTGTTCCAGGAATCACCAGCTCGATCGAGCGTCTGTAATCCGGCCAATGTCGGATCAGCACAGCCCGTCCGGAGGCGCCGCAGAAGGCACCTAGCTCCCTGCTACCAGGCAGGATCTGAGGCTTTTGGTTCGTTGTTTCCAGCGCTCGAAGGGTCAATCCGTCATAGGTGGGCATCACGACGCCACCCCCGGCGGGAAGCAACTGCATCGGCCCAGATGGTTTCAAGGCCAAATGCTTCCGTTTGCCATTGGCCTGTACCAGCAGGGCTTGATCGCTCCCAGGACGGAACCCTCCGCTTTGCACCAGAAGATCGCCATTGAGATTGCTGCTGAGATGAGCGAAGAGCACTTCCCCCTTTAAGAGTGGCTGTGTGCTGCTCACAGTCGGTGGTCCTAAGGCCGCCACGCTGATGGCGGTGCTGCGGGGAGTCAGTTGGTCCCACCACACCTGTTCGGTGCCGTTCTGATCACGCCCCACCAGTGCGATGCCTCGGCCGTTGCCTAAGGGCACGACGCTGGGGATGGCAGGCCAGACCCGACTGATGGGAATCCAGCCTCCTGATCGCGTTTGTAGTTGAACCTGCTCGCCGCCTGGCACTGGTCGCGTCGCGATCAGCCAGGGTCTCGGATCCCACCACCATTGCTGCCGATCCAGCAGCAGCTCGCGTTGGTCTTGGCCGGAGAGGGATAGTTCGATCGGGGCCTTAAGCACGACCTTTGAATCGATCACCATCCGCAGAGGTGTTGTCTCCCCCAGCCACTGATGGGCCACGTTCGGTTCCAGTCGGGTGGCGTCGCTGACGCTGGTCCGATTCATCGGTCGACTGAACTGCAAATCCAGTGCCGCGGTGCCGCTCTGCACCTGTTGGGGCTTGAGGTGCATCAGTCGCGGAGTTCGGCGCAGCAGTAGTTGTTGCTGCGCCAGGACCGCAGTGCAGGCCATCAGCATGAGTATCAACAACCGCTGCCTCATGGCTCCAGGGGCCGCTCGGGCCTCTCAATCGGTGTGATGCCGGAAGGAACGACGACAGGGATGCGCCGATCCTTCCGGCGTTGCACTGTCATCGTCCCGCTTATGGCTAACCACTGGTTGGTTTTTGGTGTGAACCACTCAGGCCACTCCACTGCCAGGCCAGCGGGTGTGGCGTCGGCAAGGCAACAGCGAACGGTGAGCCTCGCGATCAGCGGTGGACCCTCCGGCTGCCTCCAGACAAAGCCGCTAATTCGCACAGGGTTGTCAGCGACAAGATCGGGGTCTGGCTGGCTGCGCAGGTAACGCACCCATTCCGTGAGGCTGCGTTGTTCCGGCGGCAGCACAAACGCCAATTCCGGTGGATCTGGAAGGCCCTGGGGGCGGTTGCTGGCCAGGTCACTAAAGGAGGGGGTCGGCGGTACAATCAAAACCAGCACGCCCATCAAGCCGCTGAGGAGCCAGGGCCATCGCCAACGTTCCTGGCGACCACCCTTTTGCAGCAAAAGGGCCACTCCCACCATCAGCAACAACAGGCCGGTGACCCCCACCAGGCTGTGAAAGACCCCCCGCAGCAGCAGGTCGAGGCGGCCACTGTGGAAACTCCACAGAAGTGTGAGGCCCCAGAGCACCATCAGGGATCCGCTCTTCAGCACGACCAGCCCCTCACAGCTGCCAAAGGTTGATCCACTGACCGATCAGCAGTACCCCAAGACTCGCACTGATCGCAGTGATCACGATGGCCCGTGGGCGCATCAGCACCGTGAACAGTCCCGCCAGTTTGAGATCAACGACGGGGCCCAGCAACAGAAACGCCAGAAGGGCTCCTGGCGTGATCTGAGCTGCAAATCCGAGGGCGAGAAAGGCATCCACGCTGGAGCAGACCGACACCACGACGGCCAGCAGCATCAAGGCCAGGATCGACGCCGTCGGTGCGCCCCCAACGGCCAAGAGCCAACTGCGCGGCAGCCAGGTCTGCACCAGAGCTGCGATCACACACCCCAGCACCAGCAGGGCCAGGAGATCGAGAAACTCGCGGCAGCTTTGATCCAACATCTGCCAGCCCTTGATCCGTTGGTTGGTGGCTGGACGTGTTGTGGTGGTTGAAGCTCCAATCAGGCCACTGCTGCGCTGGAGTAGCCCCACGTTGCTTAGGGGCTGGCTCATGCGACGTTCCTCCAGAAGCGCTGTTGCCAGCAGCTGAGTCTCCGGCAATTGCACCAGCAACAGACTCAGCAGGATCGCCAGTAGAAAGGCCCCCAATGGTCGGGCCACCAGAAGCCAGGGCTGATCGGGAAAGGCCGCCCAGGTGCTGGCCAGGACGATGGGATTGAGTACCGGCGCAGCAAACAGAAAGCCAAACGCGGTGCCCATCGGTGCACCGCTGGCCAGCAAACGGCGGGCGACCGGGACATTGCCGCATTCGCAGGCCGGCAGTGCAAACCCCATCAAGGCGCCGATGATCGGTGCCAGCACGGGGTTCTTCGGGAGCTTGTCGATCCATGCGCCCGGCGGCACGGCCCATCTGGCCAATCCCGCGATGGCGACGCCGAGCAGCAGGAAAGGGATGGCTTCCAGTAGCAAACCCTGAAAGATCGCCCAGGCCGTGGCGAGCTTGTCCAAGCGTTCGAGCGGCAAGGGCCTTTCAACGTTCCCAGCTCAGGCCATCAATAGGGGGGCGCCGATACGGTTTGTTGATCGGCCTGCCCGGCAGGCTGGAACGATGTTGGCCAGGGCCTCGAATGGGATGGTGCTTCTGGGTTGATCGAGGGGGCACCTTTACCGATCTGATCGGTCGCGACCCAGAGGGGCGGCTGCATGTGCGCAAGGTGCTGTCAGAGACGGCCGGTTCAGGAGACCCTGCGGTGTCGGCCATGGTCGCGGTGCTGGATTCGGCCTCGTCTCGTGTGGATCTGGGGGACGTCGATGAGGTGCGCCTCGGCACCACTGTCGCCACCAATGCGCTGCTGGAGGGCTGTGGAGCGCCATTGCTTTTGCTCACCAATTCAGGCCTGAGGGATCAGCTGTGGATCGGCGATCAACATCGCGACGATCTGTTCGCTCTTGAGCAGCCCAAGCGTCCCTTTTTGGCGGAAACGGTGCTGGAGGTCGACGGTCGGCTCGATGCACGGGGTGATGAGGTGGAGCCCTTGGTGCTGGATCAGCCGCTGCGGCGGCGTTTGGAGGAGCTGCACCGTTCCGGTCTCGACGTCGCCGTGGTGGCGTTGCTGCATGCCCAGCGCAATCCAGTTCATGAGCAGTGTTGTGCGGCAATGCTGCGCGAGGTTGGCTTTCGCACCGTGGTCTGCTCCCATCAGGTGAGCGTGATGCCCCGCCTGGTGCCGCGGGGGCAGACGGCGTTGGTGGAGGGGGCCGTGCATCCGGTGCTGGATGGCTACCTGCAGCAAGTGCGAGGGGCGCTGGGATCTGCTACGCCACTGCGGGTGATGACTTCCAGCGGAGCGTTGCAGGCTCGGGTCACCTTGCAGGCCAAAGACACCATCCTTTCGGGGCCGGCGGCCGGGATGGTGGGCGCGATCGCGGCGGCGCGGATGGCCGGTTTTGAAGGGGTACCGGTGCTGGGCTTCGACATGGGGGGGACGTCGACGGATGTGTTCTGCGTGGCTTCCGCTGATGCGCAGGCGCTGCGGCAGGTCAAGGAGCAGACCGAGATCGCCGGCTTGCAGTTGCTGGCCCCCCGCTTGCCGATTGAAACGGTGGCTGCCGGAGGCGGATCGGTGCTGGAGCTGCAGGGGGAGCGCTTGCGGGTGGGTCCCCGCTCCGCGGGGGCGCGTCCGGGGCCCGCTTGCTACCGCGCAGGGGGACCGCTCACCATCACCGACGCCAACCTGCTGCTGGGGCGTCTGCAGGTGGCGTGCTTCCCGGCGGTGTTCGGCGCTTGCGCTGATTTGCCCCCGGATGTTGAGGTGGTGCGGCGTACGTTCGCAGATCTTGCTGCAACGCTGGGGCAGACCTCGGAGCGGTTGGCGGCGGGGGCGTTGCAACTGGCGGTGGAAACCATGGCCGCAGCCATTCGCCGCGTCTCGCTGCATCGGGGTCAGGACATCCGTGGCGGGGTGTTGGTGGCCTACGGCGGTGCCGGCGGTCAGCATGCCTGTCGTCTGGCGGATGAACTCGGACTCAACACGGTGCTGTTGCACCCCATGGCCGGTGTTCTCTCCGCCTTTGGGATGGGGCAGGCCCGCCAGCGCTGCCGGCGACAAGTGCATCTCGGCGCTCCGCTGTCCTCCGCCCTGCTGGCTGAGATGCCTCATCAGGTTGAGGTGCTGACCCATGAGGCGCAGGAGGAGTTACGTCGGCAGGGCGATGGTGCTGCCTCCGACTCTGAGGCGCCGGAGGTCTGGGTCAACCTTGCCCTGCGTTATGCCGCTGCAGAACAGACGTTGGTGCTCACCTGGTCTCCGGACCAAGTTGTTGACGACATGGTCTCGGCCTTTCAGATGAGCCATCAATTGCGCTTTGGCTACTGCATCGATGCCGATCAGGCTCTGATCGTCGAACAGCTCAATGTTGAGGTCACAGCGCCGCAACAGTTCGATGCCACCGCACCGGCTGGGATGGCCGACCGACAGCCCGTGGTGGAGATACCCCCGCAGGTGTCGATGCACCTCGAGCAGAGTGGCTGGACCCAGGTTCCCCTGTACGAGCGCAGCGCCTTGGTGCTGGATCAAAGGATCTCAGGCCCAGCTCTGATCGCCGAATCCACCGGATGCACGGTTCTGGAGGAGGGCTGGCAGGCAAGGGTGGCGAAGGGGGACACGTTGTTATTGGAGCGCCGCCAGCCTCAGACCGGTTCGCCATCGCTGGCGGAGGGTGATGCGGACGATCCGCTGCAGGCGGAACTGTTTCGCCACCGTTTCATGGCAATCGCCGAACAGATGGGGGAACAACTCCGGCAGAGCAGCAGATCCGTGAACATTCGCGAGCGCCTGGATTTCTCCTGTGCGTTGTTCGATGCCTCGGGTGCCCTGGTGGCCAATGCCCCCCACATCCCGGTGCATCTGGGATCGATGGGAGACAGCGTGCGCGACCTGCTGGCTCAGGTATCCGCTGGCGATGTTGCACCGCTGCAGCCGGGCGACACGCTGCTCAGCAACGACCCCTTCCACGGCGGCACCCACCTGCCCGATATCACCGCCATATCGCCGGTGTTCTGCAACGGGGATCAGCCCAGCTTCTTTGTGGCCAGTCGTGGCCATCATGCCGATGTGGGCGGAATTGCCCCCGGGTCGATGCCGTCCTTCAGCCGCACGATGGCCGATGAGGGCCTGCTGCTGCGCAACCTGCTGTTTGTTCGCGAGGGCCGGGTCCTCGCCGCTGATTTGGAAACGGCGTGGAGCGGAATGGCAACGCCGCCACGCAACCCGTCAGAACTGCTGGCCGACCTGCAGGCGCAGGTGGCGGCCAATCAGGCCGGAATTGCGGCGCTCCAACATCTCGTGGAGCGGGAGGGGGAGGTCGTGGTGCAACGCCAGATGACTCTTCTGCAGAGGGATGCAGCTAGCAGTGTTCAGCATCTGTTGTCGCGCCTGACGGACGCCCGTCAACAGCTTGTGATGGATGATGGCTCATGCCTGGTGGTGGAGGTCAGCCTTGACCGCCAACGCCAACGGCTGCGGTTGGATTTCACCGGAACATCGCCCCAACGGCCGGGCAACTTCAATGCCCCCTTGGCGGTGACGCGCGCGGCTGTGCTGTACGTGATCCGTTGTCTCCTCGATAACGACATCCCCTTGAACGAGGGCTGCTTCGCACCGCTCAATCTGGTGGTGCCACCGGGCTGTCTGCTGAATCCGCGTTACCCAGCGGCTGTAGTGGCCGGCAATGTGGAGGTGTCTCAGGCCCTCTGCAATCTGTTGTTCGCTGCCTTTGGTGTCCAAGCGGCCGGCCAGGGAACGATGAACAATTTCAGCTTCGGCAATGGGCGATGTCAGTACTACGAAACTGTGGCCGGTGGCGGTGGGGCCGGTGAGGGCTTTCCCGGCTCCGTGGGCCTGCAATCGCACATGACCAACTCAAGGCTGACGGATCCCGAAGTGCTGGAAAGCCGTTATCCCGTGCGGCTGGAATCCTTCGCTGTGCGCTGCGGCAGTGGTGGGAAAGGCCGTTGGCCTGGGGGCGACGGCTTGGAGCGCACGATCCGTTTCCTCGAACCGATGCGTGTGTCGTTGATCAGTGGATCCCGGCAGGTGCCGCCGTTCGGGCTCAACGGTGGGTCAAGCGGATCTTGTGGTGTGAATCTGCGCCTGGACTGTCACGGGGCGGAGGATCCCCTACCCGGTTCTATTCAGCTGGAGCTCGAGGCTGGCGAGGCCATCCGCATGCTCACTCCAGGGGGAGGTGGCATGGGAGGTTGAGGTGGGATGCCTGGAGGGTTTGTGATGCCGTTGCGATCTCCGGTCTGGTTGTTGGCACTTCTGCTGGGCTGCAGCCTGACGGGGAGCGCCCAAGCCAAAAGCCTGGACCAGCAGATGTTCCAGCTGCAGCTGGTGATTGATCAGATCCGCCTCGCCCGTTCCGTGGGAGATCGCGTCGGCGTGTGCAATGAATCACGCAGCGCTAACAATCTGTTGTTGGAGCTTCTTCCCGCCCTGCAACAACAACGCCCGAGCCTTAATCACGCCGCCTTACAAGACACAATTCTGTTGGGATTTGATGTCTGCTGATCACACGTTCTTGCGGTATTTTTATTTGCGATAATGGGAAAACTTCAGGCTTGATTTGTCGTCAATAAGCGACGCGAAGCTTCTTTTTTGCTCACAAGTTATCTCTGTTTATCCCATTGAAAGAACTAGATCCACGGAGCAAGATCCATGGGTTGTGGTTTTTTCTGCTTTCTACAACGTTCCCTGATTGCCCCAGGGTCTGGTTGGGGATTTGCCTGGTTAAGCGACTTCCCCGCCGGGCTGTTGCAGGAGCTTGAATGCTGAGGACAGGAGGGTGATGCCGAACAGTGTTCCCAGGGCCCAGACACTGTCACTGGGCCACTCGAGCACTAACAACAGGCCGATGCCTGCGGAGAGCAGACCATCGAGGAGCACCAGTGCAGCCATCGGGCCTTTCGACGTTGCGCCCGCAGCGAGCTCCATGATTCCCTCAAACAGCACAACCACTCCCGCGAACAGGGTCAGGCTGATCTCTCCTTCGATCGGGTCGATCAAGATGAAGATCGCTCCACCGATATAGAGAAGAGCCGAGAGCACGCGGAAGAGCTTCCCCGGAGCATTGCCTTGCCCCAGTCGCAGGAGCTGACTCACCCCTGCCGAAAAGGCGATGCCTCCTAAGGCCAGTGTCAGCAGCGTCGCTGAAATGAAGGGGAGAAGGATTGCCGCTACGGCCCCAAGAATCAGCAGCGCTGCTGCGAGTTGCCTCTGGCGGTTGGAGGACATTGCAGCAGCGCGTCTGAATTGACCCTAGGTCTGTTAATGAAAATCAGCATGACAACCCATTGTCGAAGGGCAGCTGCGGATTCAAATTGAGTGCAGTCAGGTTTGTGGCATGGGTTTGCTTCAGACAATTCAAGGACGACTGCTCCAGTACGACTCGCCGTCACGTCAGCTTCAGCAGGCTCATTTCGATGCAGCCCGACGTCTGGCTCAGGCTCAATTTCAGTTCGCTGACGTTGAGTTAAGCCAGCGCCTCTGGCAGGACGTGGCTGATCGAGATCTGGATGTCGATCGGATCCTGAACCTGCTTTATGGCTGTTGGTTCCAGGAGGATGCGGCAGCGTTGCGCGCTGCCGATGCCGACTATCAGGCGCGTCGCCAGCAGGAGTTGATCCCCGGGGTGTTTGAACACTGCTGAAGTGCTAGTGCTTTGTGGATCTCATCGCTGATTTGCCGGATCTGTTGTTCCAGAGATAACGCCCGATGGAATGCTCCATCCCGTTGCGCGGCATCCTGTTGATCCCAAAGATCTAGTCTTTGGCTGAGAAGTTGTGTGAGATTGTTGTTGCTGAAGTTTGATGTTGGTTGTTGCATACCAGCATTGTTCTGCAGTACTTCACTGATTCCAACCGTTGCCTTGGTGTAAACACCGTCAGCATCAGTTCGGTTGCCCCTCTGCTTGGCATGGCGTCCTTAACAGGAGCTGCCTGTGGCTCATATGACTTGCCTCAGATATGAACATCGTTGTCTTAGATCGTTCTGATTGGCGTGATGAAGAGCATGTTCGTCTTTTTGATCGCCGGGCTGATCACATTCGTGCGGTGCTGCGGGCTGCGGTAGGCGACAGCATTCGGGTTGGTGAGCTCAATGGCCATTTGGGTCAGGGACGCATCTGCGCGATCGATGCGGATTCAGTGGTATTACGCGTTGAATTGAGTCAGCCACCGCCGCCGCGACACCGGTTCGACGTCGTTCTGTCGTTGCCGAGGCCCAAGGTGCTGCGCCGTCTGTTCCGCACCGTGGCGGAGTACGGGGTGGCCAATCTTCATCTGATCCACAGCGCCCGAGTGGAAAAGAGCTATTGGCAGTCCCCTTTACTCGCACCTGACAAGGTTCATGACGCGTTGCTGGCCGGGATGGAACGCGCGAGCGACACCGTGGCTCCACAGGTGCATCAGCACAGGCGCTTTCGCCCTTTTGTGGAAGACCAGCTCAAGCACCTTTGTGCAGGGCGGCCTTGCTGGATCGCACAGATGGGGGCCTCCCTGGCTCTACGCGACACGCCTGCCGGGGATGCCGTTGTGATGGTGGGTCCCGAGGGTGGTTTTGTTCCCTTCGAATTGGAGTTGGCTCAAGCTGTGATTGCGCAGCCGGTGCATTTGGGATCGCGCACATTGAGTGTGGACACGGCCCTCACCACCGCTCTGGCCCAGGGATGATGGTGGGCGATGTGTTGGTTCAACGGCGGCTGCAATGAACGACCTGGCTGGATTGCGAGCTCTTGTTGAGGATGTCGGTTCCGGCAACGTGATCGATGCCGAACTGCTCGACGGGTGTCCGGTGGAGGCCCATGAACTCGATGAGATGGATGCGTCCCAGGCCGCCCAGGTCGCCGCCCATTGTTTCGGCCTCCTCTTTGATCACAAGGTGGAGCAGCTGCAGGGGCTCGAGGCTGATCTCGATGCAGGCCTGTGGTCAGGAACAGTTGATGGGTTCGGGTTTCAGATCAGTCGCGATGACGTCGGCGATCTGGTGCTCGATTTTTCGAGCCAGCAAGCGTGACGATTGATGAGCTGCGGTGCGACTTGACGGCCCGGCTTGGAGAGGCGGTGGAGGAGGTGTTCACTCGGGATGGTCATCCTGTCGATGACATCACCGAGTTGTATCAGCCTTCACCGGCTGGCTTTGGTGGTCAGCTTCGCCTGAAACGTGGCCGACGATTGGCTTGGGAGTTATGGCTCGAGGACGGTGACTCCTGGAATTTTCATTCGGCAGAGGTGGTCCAGTAAGGAGTTCCTTAGAGCGTCTGCGGATGCAGGCGACTTGGGCGATAGGAGAGCAGGAATTTCTGCTCTTCATTGGCCTTCCGCTTGACAGCTGTGATCAGGTCTTCCCCTGTGTTCCAGACCCAAATCTGATCGTTGTGGTCCGCTTCTTCAACACTCGTGCTGAGCGGTGAGCCATGGCGGGCCCGCAATCCGGCCAGCACTTCCGTCATGTCATCGATCGCGAATTCGTAGGCGAGCCATTGCAAGCCCTGGGACTGGCTCAACTCAAACGTGACGCGGGAGACAGGCAGCCGATCAAGCATCACATCTTGAACTTCAAATCTTTCCTGGGGACGATCTCCGATGGGTTTTGCCTGACCCAAATGAGCATCCACCTGCTCCAAAGGCATTCCCCAGGCCAAGCCCTCCACGCAGGCTGAGGCCGGGTGCCCAGGAAGGATCACCACAAAGACTGCCATTAGGCCAATCAGAAGTGCTCTCAATGGCTGAAGAGCCCCAGGACGCATTCGCCATTCTGCAGAGTTCATCTGTGTATCTCTACGAACAAAACGTGAAGAACGGTGTTTGTCTGGTGCCCCGGTGAGGTCTCTGCATCAAGGTACTTGCGTCAAAACACTCATCGATGCGTCACTTTCTTTCTTTGGCCCTGGCCGCTTTGATCGCATTGATCTCTCCGTCCGTGGTATCGGCTGCAGATGCTGCCCATGGTGAGCAAGTGTTCTCATCAAATTGCGCGGCCTGTCACATCGGCGGCGGAAACGTTGTGAATGGTCAGCGCACCCTCCAACAGGATGACCTCAAGGCTTATCTCGCCAACTACAACGATGGGCATGAAGAGGCCATCGCTTATCAGGTGACCAATGGCAAAAACGGTATGCCTGCTTTTGCCCCAAATCTGAGCGCAGCTGAAATTGCTGATGTTGCTGCTTATGTCGAATCCCAGTCTGTAAAAGGCTGGTCCTGAAGGCCTTGCCCCCCAGCTCGTTGCAGAGCTGAGAACCCTCGACTCAAATGTTTCCCCTGGCTGGGTGACCGGTCAGGGGATTTTTTTGTTCAGCACGAATCTCATCCTTATAGTGAAATGCTGGTATCAGCGGGGATCAGCCGCTGATGGAAACGGGGAAAGAGCGGTGAAAATCCGTCGCTGTCCCGCAGCTGTGAAACGCCGGCTCCGCCGACGTCAGTCAGAACGCCCGCCAGGACAACACCGACGAGGATCGACTTTGAATTTTTTGCCCTTGGCCTTTCGTAGGTCATTTCAGATTGCTGCCACGTCACTTATGGCAGTTGTCTTGATCGCCAGTCCGGCTTTGGCGCACCATCCCTTCGGCATGGGTGACAGCGCAGCACTGACTGCTTGGCAGGGCTTGATCAGTGGCATCGGGCACCCGCTGCTGGGTCCTGACCATCTGTTGTTCCTGTTGGCGATCGCCTTGATCGGGCTGAAACGCCCTCTGGCCTGGGTGGTACCGCTTCTGGCCCTTGGCCTCGGTGGCAGTGTGCTCTCGCAGTTCATTCCGCTGCCTGATGCGATTGCGCCTTGGGCAGAAGCTCTGGTGTCTCTCAGCCTTGTTGCGGAGGGATTGATTGCCCTCACCGTGCTCTCACAATTCTGGTTGTGCCCATTGATCGCCCTCCATGGCTTTCTGCTGGGCAGCACGATCGTTGGTGCTGAAGCCACGCCTCTGCTGACGTATTTCCTTGGCCTGCTGTTAGGGCAGGGAGCGTTGCTTCTGCTGGTGGCAGCATGGTCCAAAGGGCTGCTGGAACGTCTTGGCTCCCAAGGCCAGCGGCTGGGTGCTGGGATCTGGATGGGGATCGGCATGGCCTTTGCCTGGGTGGCCCTGATCGACTGATCGGAAGCATTCCTTTTGCAACCTTTGACCCCAGAGATCACATCTGGGGTTTTTTTGTCTCTTCCTATCCATGAAGCTTCTCCAGCAACTGCTGGTGGCTCCTGCCGCCCTTGGCTTTCTGGCCAGTGGCGCTAATGCCGCCGAGCTGAACATCAACGGCGTTTCTGATTACGCCTCTTCCGCTGATCAGGTGACCAGCGTCACCCAGTTCTCCGACGTCTACCCCACCGACTGGGCCTATCAGGCTCTGGCGAACCTGGTGGAGCAGTACGGCTGCGTGGCCGGCTACCCCAACGGCACCTTCCGTGGCAACCGGGCCATGACCCGCTACGAAGCGGCTGCCCTGTTGAACGCTTGCCTCGACCGGATCACTGAAGTGACCGACGAGCTGCGTCGCCTGCTCAAGGAATTCGAAACCGAGCTGGCCATCCTCAAGGGTCGCGTTGACGGCCTCGAGGCCCGTGTTGGCGAACTGGAAGCAACCCAGTTCTCCACCACCACCAAACTCATGGGCCAAGCTACCTGGGTGTTTGGAGCCAACCGCTTCAAAGGATCCGCCTCACGGCTTCGTTCCGAGAGCACCAAGACATTCGGCGGAACGACGTTCAATTACGACCTTCAGCTGGGGTTGGCGACCTCTTTCAGCGGAAAGGATTTGTTGACCACGGTTTTGCGTGGCGGCAATTTCGACGGCGACGACAACGTTTTCGGTAGCGGTGGGCCTTCGGGTCTGGCAACGCTGGAAACAGCATTTCAGGAGGGTGATCGCCCCAATCTGGTGGCGATCGACAAACTGTTTTATTCCTTCCCGTTGGGTAACGACATCACCATCACAACGGGCCCGATTGTTGGCCAGGAGGACATGCTCGCGGTCTGGCCGAGTGTCTATCCCAGTGATCCGATTCTCGATGTGCTCACGGTGAATGGAGCTCCGGGGGCCTACAACAAAAACAAAGGTGCGGGTGTGGGCATCAGTTTGGCCCTGGAAAGCGGAGCCCGTGTGTCGGCCAATTACGTGGCTGCCAATGGTGCATCGAGCAACACTCGCACTGGCGGTTTCGCCACCGACAAGGCAGGGGGCACCGGCACGCTGCAGCTGGGTTGGGAGGGTGATAACTGGGGTGTGGCTGCGCTCTATTCCAAGGTTCAGAACGGTCAAGACCTGATCGTTTACGCCACACCCTTCGTCAAGGATCACGTCAGTGCCCGGGGTGTGACCCATGCCTATGCCCTTGGTGGTTTCTGGCAACCGCTGGAGAGCGGCTGGCTTCCTTCTCTGTCGCTCGGTTGGGGCATCAATCAATCCGAGACCCAGTACAAAGGCCAGGTGAGCACGAGTCAGTCCTGGACTGTGGGGCTGGAGTGGAACGATGTCTTGATGGAGGGGAATAACGCCGGTATGGCTGTGGGCCAGCCTGTCTTCGCGACGGATCTTCGTGGAGGTGACGCCCCTGCCGATGGTCAGTTCATCTGGGAGTGGTGGTATCAGTTCCAGGTCACCGACAACATCAGCGTCACCCCTGCGCTGTTCTATCTCTCACGACCCATCGGTGAGCTCACACCCAATGGCTCAACGTTTCAACAACTGGGCGGCTTGATTAAAACCACCTTTGTCTTCTGAGTGGTGATGACAAGGAAATACAGAGGAATCACTCAATAACAACGTCTCACCGTTGAAACCGATTCACCTGCAGTCAAAGATCGCGTTGTAGTTGGTGCACAGACCAGACCTCACGCCAATGCTTCGGATTCAGGGGGATGCGCAGCTGCTCCGCTCATTGCTGCTTCATGCGGATAGGGCCTGCTCAGAGCGTATTGAGAAAAGATCTCAATACGAGCCCCTTGTTGAGAATGACTTGCAATATCGACAAGGTCTCTGTACTCTTGCGAGTAATTCTCATTCGCGTTAGTTCGTGACGACCTCCGCTTACCGCTTCCTTCCGGACGATCCGGCGGCACCCTTGTCGATGCCAAGGCTGCAGACCGTCTTGTTGGATCCTGCTGGCCGAGATCAGGCCACTGTTCTTGAAGTCTTGGAAGGCGTCTGTCGGGTGTATTGCCCTTGCGAAGAGACCGAGGGGATGACGTTGGCGTTTTTGCAGTCTGGCGACAGGCTCCGCACCGACCGCATGTGCAGCGAAGGTGCCTGCGTCGAAGCCTTAACGGCATTGAAGTTTCGTCGTGATTCAGTCTCCACGGACGAAATGGGTATCGATGCAGTGAATGAATGGACCTTGCAGCTCCTGCGTGTGCGTCATCTCGGTCAAGCAGAGCAGCGTCTTCATGCTCTTTTGGCCCTGTTGGTGAACCGACTCGGACTCCGTTGCAGCGACACCTATCAGCTTCCCTTTCGCCTCACCCACGATCGCTTTGGTGAGCTGATTGGAGCAACACGCGTCACCACTACGCGTCTTCTTTCGAAGTGGCGTCAAGCTGATTTGGTTGCTATGGCACCTGGTGATGTCACGATGCGACTCTCTCCTGAACTCATCAACTCATCACCCCTGCAATTTTGAACGCCGTGAATGTGAATACATTCGGAGTTCTTGGAGACCTCTGCAAAGAAACTGAGTGGATATGGCAGCGCATGCAGTCAGTCAGTCGTTCCATTCAACGCTGTCAGCATCCGCGCCTCAAGGAGCGCCTTATCGCAGAGATATGCCTACATCGCAATCGATGTCTGGCGATACAGGATTCCTTGGCAAAGATAAAACATTATCTTGATCCTCAATCAGCTCAAAAATATTTACTGGAGGAGTTGCTCTTTCGATGTTTATCGCATAGGCTCTCGGCGAACCAAATCTATTGAATAAAAACTCTTGTCTTGTATGAGGCCTACATAAGGTGTTGGCCTCAATTTTTTGTCTGCAATTTTCAGAATTCCGATCATGGCAAATAGTGTGCCTCTAGAGCTACATTTGACACCACGACAAGCATGCAATGTTCATAATTAGTTGTCTGGTATGGCCATAATAAATGGGTCTTCCTTGGACGGGATCGACAGCCTCATTTAAATCCAATTTGTCGTTGGTGAATCGGCAAAATTGGGGAGGTTTATTGGATATGCCCAGCCTTACAGGCTGGGCTTTTCTCTTGGTTTGCATCCGTTTGAGTGGATGTGTATCACCTTTCGATCAATGATCAATGATCAATGATCAATGATCATTGATCATTTGTTTGCTCAACATTAGAACGATTTTTTAAATTTGAACAACGAGGCTATTTCCATCATGCTTGTTGGATCTCAGATTTTGGAAGAATTCATTGATCACATTGAGCGAGATGACTTCGTTCGCTTGCGTTGGCTTAAACGCATCCGAGAGTCAGGCTTTGATCAAGCACTTTCAGAGTATAGAGAAAGTTTGATTTGTTCAGAAACGCTTGAGACTAACATTTGCCAGATACATCAAGGTCAATGATTTGCTTGGTTGTATCTGATAGCACTTGGATCTGAAACAAGCTTCAAACTGGCTGGCAAAACTTCTGAGAAAATTATGGGGTGATTTGAATTGCATGGCTTTCACAATCTTCTTTGCAACGTCAACTGGTAAAACTGAAGACGTCGCTGATCGGCTGAAGGAGCTTCTCCCCGGAACGGAAGCGAAGGATGTCGACAACATTGACTCAATTGATGAGTTGGTCTCTGCCGAGTCGTTGATTTGCTGTGTTCCGACATGGAATACTGGTGCTGACGAGGCACGCTCTGGAACGGCTTGGGACGATTTGGTTCAAGAAATCCCAGACAAAGATTTTGCTGGGAAATCTGTAGCCATTGTCGGCTTGGGAGACTCTTCTGGCTATTCAGATTTCTTCTGTGATGCTATGGAAGAACTGTATACAGCATTTCTTCAATCTGGAGCTAAATTGATTGGTAAAGTACCTACTGAAGGCTATACCTATGATGATTCGAAAAGTGTAATTGATGGTAAGTTTTGTGGTCTCGCAATCGATGAAGATAATGAGTCGGAGTTAACAGACCAACGACTTCAGGCATGGGTTCAGCAAATCAATGCCGAGTCGTAAGTTTCGCATTTGAATTCAATCAAAAGCGCCCTTAAGGGCGCTTTTTCTTTAACGGTGTACCCAGTCCACACGAACGTCCTTGCGCTGGTTCAGATACTTATCAATCGCCATCGCTGCAATGCAACCATCTGAACAAGCGACAACAGCCTGCTTGAAGGGAGTGTTGCGAATGTCGCCGATTGCCCAAACCCCTTCCACATCCGTCATCATGTCATTGTTGACACGAACTCCACCATTGGCATTGATTGGTATTTGCTCTTGGAGGTAGTCGGTGATCGGTAATGAGCCAGTGGAGTAAACAAATGCACCTTGAACAAATATTTCTTGAGTATTATCCTGCCCAAAGGATTGAACCTTGACACTAGACACTCCATTCTCGTCCCCCTCAATAGAGCTTAATCGTGTTCTTTTCCAATGCTTGACATTGCTGGAATCAAGTAATATCTGAACCTCAACTGAATTTATGTTTGTCTTGTTGTTGGTTACCCAATGTACTGTTGATGCGAACTTTGTTAGAACAAGTGCTTCATCGATTGCTTCTTGGTTTGATCCATAGACCACAACTTCTTGGTTTTTGTAGAATGCGCCATCACAGGTTGCGCAGTAACTAACACCTCTGCCGAGAAACTCATTTTCCCCGGGTAGTGTCGATGCTCTTCCCATCGCACCCGTCGCTAGCACTAAGGTCTTGCCGACGAATGTTCCCTCCGGTGTGTAGACGACCTTTTCAGTATCCGACATACTGATTCCATATACTTGGGCTTGTTTATATTCAGCCCCATAGCTGATTGCCTGATTTCTCATCGTTTTCAGGAGCTCTTCTCCTGATGCATCACCTGCAACGCCAGGGTAGTTGGCAATTTTGTGAGTGATCGCTAGTGCTCCAACAGCTGGATTCTTATCCAGGATGATTGTTGATAAATTTGATCTTGCTGTATACAAAGCACAGGAACAACCTGCAGGTCCCCCACCGATGATTACAACATCTGCATTATTGATATCTGTCATGAGAATCTTTTGATAATACTCAGATCTTGAATATTTTCAGAAGCTATATCTGAACTTTTGTTGGGTACCATGTCGATAAAAGATCCAATCATATTAGCGGTTTGATTCCATTCTGTGAATGGGAAAAAATGTCGACCACTATTAATTTGTTGATAACAGTCACCTGGTTTTAAATGCTGCTGCCAACGTTTGTAGCTGCATTGATCAATTACGAAATCCTTGCTGCCATTGATGATAAGAATTGGAATTTTGATTTGGTCCAGATTTGCTATCTGTGTATGTCCGACAATTGATCCATTAACGAAATCATTGTCTAGGCATTTTGCCAAGAGTCTTGCGATTATGACTTGTACGTGATCGGCATGGGTGTCTATGAGGAGACGGCTTAAGTGACTCAATATATGAAATCTTGAGCACGGTAGTTGACTTCTCATCGCTTGATAGTGGGATGTCCATTGATTGCTTGATTGAGCATCTACAGACAACAATGAAACTGAGGAAACATTCTTTGGATATTTTTTTGCGTATAGATAGGCTACTGAACCACTTATCCCATGGCCTACAAGGTGAACTGGCTCAGAAGAATTCTCTACCGTTTGCTTTAAAAGAGCATGAATGATATCAACATCACATGATTCATCAAGGTCATGTTCGAATGACCATCGCTTAACACCATATTGTTGGCTTAAAGCCTGCGCCGTACGTTTAAATAGACAATACAATGATGGTTGAAGATCAACCCAGACTATTTTACTTTTTTCCATGCGTTTCTATTTTAGTTATCCTCTTATACATCGACCTGCTCCCCTCCTCAGAAAAAACAAATCACTGTATTCTTTATCACAAGTGGAGTTGTCACAGTTTTTTTGAATCGGGCTAAGAAAGCAAAACTTTCCCTTGCTCTACTTGATGCCTTATTCTCTTAATTAATTTTTTTTCGATGGGATCGGCTTTAGCTTCGTAGTCAAGCATATCTCTAAAGATACTGTCGCTGATTTTGTTGAAACATGCGATGTGTAGATATTGCTCCACAAGACTTGATTTGTTTTTGTGCACTTTACCCATTCGTCTGCTCGATAAAATGAATATCTCTATCTTCACCAAAGCTCGTCTTCACAATCTGTCTTTACGACTAAATCTGATGTTGCATATGCTACGCAAAGCAGTGTATAACCATTTTCCATTTGGTCGTCGTCGAGAAAACTCTGATCTGATTGGTCAATTGTTCCTTGAATGATTTTTCCCACGCAAGTGCTGCATGCTCCCGCTCTACAGGAATAACTCATATCAATCCCAGCTTGCTCTGCTGCCTCAAGTACATATTCATCATCGGGACATTCAAAATGTTTTGTTCCATCAGGGAGTCTCAATTCAATTTTGAACGATGCCATCTTTGAAAATAAAATCCACTATAACTTTAGTATGCTTATCGCTCGATTAAATTTTACTATGGTTATGTTCATTGGTTACATGTATGGCTCCTCTTGGGTAGTGTCATTTTTGTTTAATTCAATGAGCCTTGCAATACTCTTGTTGGTATTTTTATGGAATAATTTAGGAAAGGCTATGGCGTATTTTTTATAAAAGCAAATTTTACAAATGGACAACCAATCACCAGAGAAGATTTCTCATTATTTAGGACATGCAAGCGGTTGGCGGAAAAAACGCCTGAAGATTGCTATGGCCCTAAGAAATCAAGGATGGACGCACAAGCTAATTGCTGAGTATTTAGAGGTCTCACCCAAATCACTGATGCGCGACATAAAATGTTTTATTATCGATCCACAGGGATTACGGGCATCTTCGTGAAAAAGATGTCCGTAATTGATACTATCTCTAGGAGTAATTTTTCTCTTATGCCTGAAGAGAGGCTGGTTTGTTATTCCCTTGATCCAGCTCGCTGTCGATGAGCAATAAGGCAGCCGCTTGATTATCAGCGAATTTGACCCGCCCCAGCATGTGTGCGAATTCATATTCAGATTGTGTTTGCATCTCTACCATTGGGTCTAGAAATACTGTTGTTCGTGTATCACTTACTCTCTCTGCCATGGAGTAAAGCTGTTGCAATGAGGCCGTCACATCAACCTCCATTTGAAATGCTGATGCCATGACATCGGCTGGTGATTCCCAGTTCTGCAAAGGAGCTTCAACGGTCTTCAGTTCAACGCTTTGCCCCCGAGCGATGATGTATTCGGCGAATTGTGCAGCATGCTCATGCTCACTGCTTGATTCGTCTCGGAAGAACCGAGAAAACCCCTTCAGTGTTCTTTCGGCAAACCAGATCGCTGCGGCGAAATATGAGGCGTGTGCCTGCCTTTCCATGTTGAGGTGGTCTTGGATGGCATTCAGAAGTTCAGGACTTATTGCTTCCGCGATTGCACGACCTGAAGGGCCAGTTTCAATAGAAGCTGAGGCATTTGAACGTGATGTTGAAAGCATTCCTATTGGGCAATTGATCAAATGATACGCGCTGGCGAATCGAATTGCAGGCAGCGCGTGTCATATGCACCAAGTTAAATGAGAGTCATTATCAAAAGATGTAGGCTGGATTGATATTTTTGACTACCTCCTGATTCTAAATCACCGCCAGCCAGCGTTGGCCATCACTTGTATTGCAGTTTTCTGTGTTGAACCAAGAGCACTTATTGAGACATTGTCAGGTGTGAAACGACCGAATTTTTTCAATTCTTTTGATGTTCCAAACCCTTTTAAAGGATACTCATACGTTGGGCCTGCGATCAATCGAGTTCCTTGTGGAGATGAAAGGAACTCAATAAACTGAATCGCCTCTTTTTTGTTTTTAGCTGATTTTGCGACTCCAGCAGCACTGATATTCACATGCGCTGGATTTGGCATGATTAATTTTATGTTTGAAGTTAATTTCTGATCATTCTTTCCACTAGCTCCTGCTTGCATTCTCGCCAAGTAATAATGATTAACTAGAGCAACTCCACACTTCCCTTGCCCCACTGCGCGAATTAGTGAAACATCACCGGAGAAGTAAGGCTGGCTTACATTGCTGACCATCTGCTTGACCCATGCGCTTGCTTTCGCTTGGCCCTTTAGAACAATTTTGTCGGCCACTAGCGACTGGTTATATACATTCTTCCGTTTACGTAGGCAAATCTTTCCTTTCAAGCCTGGATTCGATAAATCTGCATAGGTCTTGATTGTATTTGGATTGACGATATTTGGATTAACAATAATTGCTCTGACGCGTCTTGTGAAACCAAACCACCGATTGGAAGGATCTCGAAAACGTGCTGGGACGTTTGATATCAGCTTTTGCGTCTTGACTGGTTGCAACAGCCCTGCTTGAGCAGCGTTGTTGATTCTTGCCGAGTCAACCAATAAAATGACATCTGCTTTTGAATTGGCGCCTTCTCTCTTAAGCCTTTCAACAAGTGAAATGCCTGTCGCTTCGATCAGTCTTACTTTGATTCCAGTTTGCTGGCTAAATTGTTTGAAGGCGTTTCTATCAGTATTGTAGTGACGGCCTGAGTAAACTCTTACTTCTTTCGCCTCTGCTGAAGGTATGGCGGCGAACGGGGCCACCAGAAGCAGGGTGGCAAAGAATCTGAGCATGTCTAGAATCACATACGCTTCTATATTAGTGCGGTCCTGTGGATTGTCAGCTTATATGAACGCAGCTTATGTAGCAAAAGCTCTGTGCAACTCAATGTCGTTTTCTCTTTGATCGATGGAATTTATTACCCATCCATTGTTGCCTTTTGATGAAATACAAGATATTCAGCAACGACTCCTGGCCCCTAACCTCCCTTGGCGCGATGGTCGTCTGACAGCGGGCGATCAGGCATCGTTAGTCAAGAAGAATCATCAACTTGACCCAAATTCAGACCTTACTCTTTCGATTACCAACCGAATATCAACAGCACTTACCAACGATCCATTGATTAAGAGCTTTACACTTGTTCGCAAGGTTCACAGCCTGCTGGTTTCTAGATCTGACTCTGGAGATGGTTATGGTTGGCATGTCGATAACCCTTTCTCTCGTTATGGCCGACGTGACCTGTCTTTTACAGTCTTTTTAAGTGATGAAGACTCCTACCAGGGAGGCTCTTTGTCAATTCAAAGTGGTGGAGATAAGACTACAGAATTTAGGTTGTCTCCTGGCCATGTTGTTGTCTATCCTTCCTCCCTTCTCCATTGTGTTCAACCTGTTATTGCTGGAACACGATTCGTTTGTGTTGGTTGGATTGAAAGCTATGTGAAGTCTGCGGAAGACCGTTCCTTGCTTTTTAATCTCGATGCTGGTGCTCGCGGCTTGCTTGCCCGTCATGGTCGGTCTGATGAACTTGATTTGATTTTTCAAAGTTATACAAATGCTATCCGGCGCCTATCTTCCTGATTTGTATCTTTTGATCTTGCTTGCTGCGTCGTTAATGACTATTTCTGATTGAGATTTGGCATAATAGAATTTTGGGTCTGTTTATGGCCAAGCCATCCGCAATTTCTGTTTTTGCAGCTGCCACCTCGCTTCTCGTTGCCTCTGCAGCTGTTCCAGTTGTCCATGCTCAGAATGCTGGTGGACTTCAAGAATGGAATACCGACCAAGGTGTTGATGAAGAAAGCGTCATGGACTCTGATGCAGCCGCCTTAAAGAAAAAAGCAGAACAAGAGGATGTCTGTGTTCCCATCGGTGAGGGCGAGAACTGCTGGTGAATCTATTCTTTTGAGATTATTTGAGGGGCATTCGCCCCTCTTTTTTATGTAAAAAAAAAAGCGCCCCGAGGGGCGCCAGTCTGTTGATCAAATGTGGATCAGAATTTGAAGGTCGTCTTGACAAGACCGCCAAACTTGTTGGCACCATTCACTTGATCTTTGCCCTTTGCATCATCAACCCAGAACACAGCAGGTGTGATGGTGATGTTGTCGGTCACACGGAAGTCGTAATAACCTTCGATTGCAAAGTTCTGGTCGTCAGCCTTTTGCCCCTGAACTTCGGTGGCGTAGCTGGAGTAGGAACCAAAGCCAAGTCCCAGCTTGTTGCCTTCCATGAAGGCGTCATTCCAGTTCAGGCCAACCATCCAGCCCTTAACGGCTTCAGAGTTGCCGCGGTATTCACTATCAGCCCAACCGAAGTCCAGGCCCGCACTGATGGTGGGAATGAATCCGCTGTCTTCAGGTGACCAGTAGCCGCGAAGGCCAACGGCGTGGATGGGGTGAGCCAGATCCTTTGCCGTGGGTGTGGAGTAACCCATAGCCGCCTTGGCTTCTGTCTTGATCGTGCAGGTTTTCACACCCAGCTCGTCAGTTACACAAACCTTGTCCTGCTGAGCATTCTTCAGAGCGTAGAGCGCTGAAACATGCCACTTGCGGTTGCCGTAGCCAACTTGGCTGAGCAGGTAGGCATCGGTGTCTTCACCGAACATTTGCTTTTTAGAACCGCTCTTCGCACCGTCACCACCGTCGGCAACGTAGTTCACAGCAATGTTGAAGGCTGCGTCACCAGGATCGACATCCTGACGCCACTGCACACCAAAGCCTTGGCCTGTGCTGGCACCCAGAACAGCGCCGTAACCACCCAGTTTGAATGCCTTGAGGATCGGCTTGTAACGGGTTGGCGTTTCGATCATGTAGTAGTTCTCGATCAACGCACCAACGGTGACCTTGAACTCGTTGCCGATCGGGAAGCTGTACCAGAGCTTGTCCACCTTGATGGTGTTGTCGCCGCTCTTGGCATCAGCCAGATAAGAGTCTGATTCGGTCCAGACGTTCTTCATGTTGCCCGTGCGAAGACGGGTGTACAAGCGATCCTTGCCGGTGAAGGAGGTGTCGAGGTTCAGCGTGTAGCGATAGGAGAAGCTGAATCCATCGCTCTCGCAGGAACCAGGCGATTTTTCGTTGCACTCGTCGCGATCGGCATACTTCACTGCGCCAGTGAAGAAGTCAGCCTGACCACGCAGTTTGGTGGTGGTGGAGAACTGAGTTGCTTCCAGTTCGCCAACACGGGCCTCGAGGCCGTCAACGCGACCCTTGAGGATGGCCAGCTCGGTTT
>NZ_UCNV01000015.1:0-1425 GCF_900474015.1 Synechococcus sp. UW106 | reverse complement strand
AGGCCAGAAGGCCAAGGGCGGCAGGAGCCACCAGCAGTTGCTGGAAAAGCTTCATGGGGGTTCTCACACCAAGAGAAAGGCGCCGGCAAGACATGCCAGCGGCCTAACGCTATGGGCACGACTTCACCCTGGAAGTAAGAGCAACTCAAGAGTTGTTTAGGTGTCGGTTAAGACCATCCACCAACCGCGTCATGCACAAAAAAGCTCCCCACCGAAGTGGAGAGCTGAGAAATCTGAATGGATTGAGACTCCAAGGGAGCCTCGGAACCAGTGATCAGAACTTGAAGGTGGTCTTGACCAGGCCACTCATGGCGTTCATGCCATTGGAACGCTGAGAAGGGAAGGGCTTGCTCAGGTAGTGGATGGCAGGGGTGACAGTGATGTTGTCGGTGACCTGGAACTTGTAGAAGAATTCCCAGGCGTAGCCGGCACCATCCTTGACAGCGTCGCCATCAACCGAGGCGACGAAGGTGGGTTGACCAACAGCCATACCGAAGGAGTTGCCTTCCAGGAAGACGTCATCCCACTCGAGGCCCACGTACCAGGACGCGGAGTAGCCGTCGGCGTTGTTGCCGTCGAACCAGGTCTTGCCCATACCCGTGCTGATGGAAGGAATCCAGCCGGAATCTTCAGGGGTCCACCAGGCGCTCAAACCAACGGAGTTGGTCTGACTACCAACTCCTGAAGCTGCTACAGCCTGCAGGTTGGCGTTGCCGATGTAGAGGTTTTCACCGTTAGCTGAGGAAGCCTTGGTGTAAGCAGCAGCAATACCCCAGTTCTCAGGCGCGTAGGCGATCTGAGTGGTAGCACTGAAGTCGGAGCCGTCGGTTCCGATGCCACCCGTGGTGGGGTTGCTGTCGTTGCCGTTCTGCGACAGATAACTGGTGGAGATGCTGAAGTCGTCGGACTTCCAGTACACACCAGCACCAGCGCCGAGGGCCAGGTTGTAAGCACCAGGCGCACCGGCGTAGGTGAAGAAGTCGTACGTCATGTCAGACGGATAGGCGCTGGGCCACACCGGCAGCATGTCGTCCATACGGACCACGGGACCACCAACAACGGTGAAGTTCTCACCGATGGGGAAGCTGTAGTACAGGCGGTTGATGATGACACGGTTGTTGGTGTCAATGCCGTACTCCTGAGCAAACAGGCCGGAGCGACCGATGCCTTCGACACCGGAGCCGTAGACGTTGGCCATGTTGCCCGCACGCAGGCGGGTATAGAGCAGATCCTTACCGGTGAAGGAGGTCTCCAGGTTCAGCGCCAGGTTGTAGCTGAAGGAGGTACCGCCGGAGTGGGCCTCGAACTCGGCGCTGTCCTTGCCATGGGCCTTGACTGCACCGAAGACCCAGTTGGTCACACCCTTGAGCTTGGTGGTGGTGGAGAACTGAGTTGCTTCCAGTTCGCCAACACGGGCCTCGAGGC
>NZ_UCNV01000005.1:0-31557 GCF_900474015.1 Synechococcus sp. UW106 | reverse complement strand
ATCACCATCGCCAACCATGAAAAAGCCACCTCGAAAGAGGTGGCTTTTTTGTTGTCTATTTTTTTGCTGCGAGATACCTGCCAACCTCTCGCAGCGATTGAATGACCTCATGATCTCTGGGATCTTGATCAGGATTGCCGTCTCGAAGGCTGAAGAGGGTTTTCATCCCTGCCTTTCTTGCGGCGTCGCATTCCTCTCCGTTGTCACTTATAAACCATATATTCTCAGGAGCAGTGTTGATCTGAGTGGAGATCGTGGTGTAGCTCTGAGAGGCTTTCTTGGGTCCAGTGTGGGTGTCAAACCAATGGCTAAAAAGCGTCTCTAAATTGCCTTCCGAGGTGTATCTGTACAGAAGCTTCTGTGCATGAATGCTCCCTGACGAATACACCGATAGCGTGATTCCTTGCCGATGCCATTGCTGTAGGCATTCGAATGCCTCTGGGAAGAGTTCGGCCTTTATTTCCCCAGTGCCGTAGCCAAGTTCCCAGATTTCACCTTGTATGTCTTTTAGTGCTGTCGACTTTTTGTCGATGACGATGAGATACTCGAGGTACTGAGTTAAGGCATCCACTTCGCTTATTTCCCGAAGATCAACTTGCTTTTTCAGTTGTACGCTCTTCACGGATTTATCCTCCGCCCATTCTTTCTTGGCCTTCTGGATCGTCTGGCTTTGATTGCCGTTGTGTTCATTCTGAATCACATAACTGCTCAGTTCGCGCTTGGCAAAGGGGAACAAAATCTTGCTGACAAAGCTGACTGGGCAAGTTGTGCCTTCGATATCGAGCAGGAGGTGTTGGTTCATGATTGATTTCTGATCATCATCTGGGTCAATTTCACGTTGAGTAGAAACTCAAGAATTTCGATGTGTCGTTTGCTGGCCTCTAGGCTTTCCCCCCAGGCGTAGAGCCCGTGGCCAGCCACAAGGAATCCGCACGGCGCTGATGCAAGCGACGGAGTGATGGCGTTACTTAGATCCTGCATGGACTGGCTGTTGCTGATCACAGGGATGTTGACGCTGGTGGCATGGGTGTTGATGCCATGCAGTCCTTTCAACATTTCCCACCCCTCCAATGTGATCACTCCATCGTTTTCGTACTGACGGGAGAGGACCGTGCCCGGTACGGAATGGGTGTGCAGCACAGCTCCTGCTTTAGTTGCATCAACAATGCGGAGATGCAACGCAGTTTCTGCGCTGGCATTGCCTTCTCCGGATAAGACTTTGCGAGTTTGATCAACCACAATTAGCTGTTCTGCACTGACCTGGCCCTTATCCACACCGCTGGGTGCCATCAGTAACAGCAGTGGCTGATGCTGCAGCACAACGCTGAAATTTCCCCCTGTGCCGTCGCACCATCCGCGGATGTGAAGGGCTTTGATGGCCTGAACCAGTTGGTCCCGTTGCGTTCGGCTGGTCCTCACAGTCCGGGGATCCCTTCTTCTTCTATACAGGAAACAGAGGCCGCTCTGCATTGATCCTTCCTCCCAGTCTTCGCTGGACCGGAACACACCTGGAGTTGCTCGACCAGCGACAACTGCCTGGGTCCGTTGTCTTTATGCAGCTGAAGACATGGGACGAGGTGGCTGCCGCCATCTCGTCCATGGCCGTCCGTGGGGCTCCCGCGATCGGCATTGCTGCGGCATGGGCTGTCGTTCTTGCTGCGCAGGCCGGGGATGACCTCTCGACTGCCATACGAGGCCTCAGAGCTTCGCGACCTACCGCTGTCAATTTGGGCTGGGCTCTCAAAAGAATGGAGTCGGTCCTTGCATCCACCGGTTCGGTTAACTGCGAGTCGCTTGCTGTTGTGGCCGCTGAGCTTCAGAGACAGGATTGCCTGCTGACCCAAAGGCTGGTCGACCACGGCGTTTCTTTGTTGAGTCAGGGGTGTCGGGTCTTGCACCATTGCCATACCGGCGCGATCGCAACTGCAGGGGTTGGTACGGCACTCGGTGTGATTTCAGCCGCCCACGCCCATGGCGTTTTGCGTCATGCCTGGCTGGATGAGACGCGTCCTCGGTTGCAAGGGGCTGCCCTGTCTGCCTGGGAGTTGGGTTGTTTGGGGGTGCCCTGCACGGTGATTGTCGACGGAGCCAGTGGATTGCTGATGCGTCGGGGCGAGGTGGACGCCGTGATGGTGGGCTGTGACCGTGTCGCCGCCAATGGCGATGTCGCCAACAAGATCGGGACCTACAACCTGGCTCTTGTCGCCAGAGCCCATGGCGTCCCCTTCTATGTCTGTGCACCTGGCAGCAGCATTGATCTGGCCACCCCCGACGGGGATGCCATCACGATTGAAGAACGGGATGCCCAGGAGATCACCCATGTTCAAGGGGTGTCGGTTGCGGCTCCTGGGGCCCAGGCTTGGAACCCTGCATTCGACATCACACCAGCTCACCTGGTGACGGGGTTGATCACAGAGTTCGGCGTGCTTCGCCCGCCCTATCGGGAGTCGCTCCGAGGGCTTTCGCTTCCCAATCAGCCCTGACACTGTGGGCACCAGTGGGTGCTTCGACCGGATAGCTTTTCCCTGCTAATTGGTGTCCCACAGCTGCGGCAGGGTTCCCCTCCACGCCGATAGACCCAGGCCTGCCCCCCGTAATTGCCATTGACGCCTTCAAGATCGCGGAAATCGCTGAAGGTTGTTCCACCGGCTCCAATGCTGATGGTCAGAACATTGACCAAGGCATCCCGCAGCTTCTCCAGTTGGTCGAGCTTCAACTGCCCCGACGGCGTGAAGGGAGCGATTCCTGACGCGAATAGACATTCATCCGCGTAGATGTTGCCAGCTCCAGCAACCAGGGCCTGGTCCAACAGAGCTGTTTTGATCGGGCGGCTGCTGCCCTTGAGCTTGTGCTTCAGATAAGCGGCAGAGAACTCTGGACTGAAGGGTTCAGGGCCGAGTCTCGTCAAGCCACTGATCACGTCTTCAACCGCCTGGTCCGGAGGAACCCACCACATCTCCCCGAAGCTGCGCACATCAACAAAGCGCAACTCTTGATCTGCAGCGTTCCAGAGGCGAACACGGGTGTGTGGGCACGGATCCGTGGGCTGCTCATGCCACTGAAATTGGCCAGTCATCCGCAGATGAACGCCCCAAACTCCGCCATGCGGATTCAGGGATGCCATGAGGTACTTGCCCCTGCGTTGCCAGTCGCCCACTGTTGCGCCACAGAGACCATGGACAAAGGCTTCAGGGCCTCCTGGGCTCGCTATAGCTCTCGGTCGGCAGACCTCAACTTGTGCAATTTTGAAGTCGACAAGACGATCCGCCAGTCCCCGACGGACCGTCTCGACTTCAGGGAGTTCAGGCAACGGCCTCAGGCCGGCTCGAGTTCCGCCTCAGCGAAATTGTTGGTGTTGATGCCGCCATCAACGCCCTGCAGGCCGCTGTAGTTGACCTTTTCAAAGCGGACCACAACGGGATAGCGGATTCCCGAAGTGTCGATAGTGGCAACAGTGCCAACTTCGTTGAACCAGTAAGACTCTGGACGCTTGATGCGCACCTTGGCGCCGCGGGTGATCGCCATCGCTGGGCATTAGGAGATGCAAACGGAGCGTATCTCGCTGAATGGATGCATATCACCGCTACGTCACAGAATGTCGTCCCTTCGTTGTTGGCGTCCCTTTGAACAGTTCCATCGCACCTGATCCCGATCCGTCTCTGCTTCAACTGGATTTGCCGGACCCAGAGCGGGACGACATCAGCACGATGGAATTTCTGGCCCGCCTGGAACAGGCCTGGGCCGTCTGCGACCGCTTTGATCTTCAGACTGAGATCTGGCGGGGTCGCATTCTCCGTGCCGTGCGGGATAAGGAAAAGCGTGGCGGTGAGGGGCGGGGGGCTGGCTTTTTGCAGTGGCTGAGGGAACAAGAAATCAGCAAGACCCGTGCCTATGGCTTGATCCAACTGGCGGAATCCGCCGACAGCATGCTCAGCGACGGCACCCTGGAGGAGAGCAGTGTGAATCAGTTCTCCAAGCGGGCCTTCATGGAAACCGCCCAGGCGGTTCCAGAAGTTCAGCTGATGATTTCCGAGGCCGCCAACGAAGGTCAGGAAATCACCCGAAAGCAGGTGCGTCGTCTCACCGATGAATTCACGGCGGCCACGAGTCCATTGCTGCCGGAAGAGATTCGTCAACGCACCCAGGAAAATCTGCTGCCACCCCGTGCTGTGGCTCCACTGGTACGTGAATTGGCCAAGCTTCCGGAGCCGCAGCAGGAGGATCTGCGCAAGGTGCTTCGCGATGAGCCCGAACTCGACCGCATCAAGGACGTCACCAGCACGGCGCGTTGGATCACCAAGGCAACGGAGTCGGGCATTGCCGTGAGGGCTTTTCAGCAAGGAGAACTGGATCTCGACCGTGCCATGCAAGAGGCCCAGCGCCTGGATGCCCTCGGCCTTTTGGCTGATGCTGTCGGCCAGGCCCAGGCCCTTGAGTCGGCTGTACTCAAGCTGCACACCTCTTGGCGGCGTTTGGGCGGTCTTCAGGAGCGCCTATGGGTCGAAAGCGGGAGTAGCACGCCCTACTTGCGCGATGTGCTTAACGCTCTGCAAACCCTCAGTGGCGCCACGTTACGGGTGTCGCTGGGAGAGCTCGCTGGAGGAAAGCGGGTGCGGTTGCAGCTGGTGGAGGAGGCTCCAGATCAATTGGATCCCCCACCGATGCCCTGACTCCAGATCTTGTGCTCGATAATCTGAAGCCTCCACATCTGGTGTGTTCTGGCTTCGCTCGAGCGTGCTCTGCAGACCCACTTCGGGTGGGATGGCTTTCGCCCCGGGCAACGGCCTGTGGTGGATGCCGTGCTGGAGGGACGGGATGCGCTGGCGGTGCTGCCCACCGGCGGCGGGAAATCGCTTTGTTATCAGCTTCCAGCGCTGGTGCGCGAAGGGCTGGTGGTGGTGATCTCACCGTTGGTTGCTCTGATGGAGGATCAGGTGATGGCGCTGCAGCGACGGGGGATTGCTGCGGCCTGTCTGCATGCCGGTCTGGATCCGGCTCGACGCCAGCAGGCCTTGGAGCAGCTGCGTGATGCCACGCTCCGTCTCCTTTACATCGCGCCGGAACGCCTCCAGGGTGAGCAGACCCGGCTGATGCTGGAACGCCATGCCATGGAGGGGCGTCTTGTGGCCCTCGCGGTGGACGAAGCCCACTGCATCAGTGCCTGGGGGCATGATTTCCGCCCCGATTACCGCCGCCTTGGCCAGATACGCAGCCTCTGCCCAGGGGTCCCGATGCTGGCCCTGAGCGCGACGGCAGCCCCGCGGGTGCGTGCCGACATCATTCGTCTGCTTGATCTGCGTCGGCCGCTTGTGCAGGTGAGCTCGGCCCGCCGGGACAACCTCCACTACACGATGCAACGGCGCCCGCGGGATCCCATGCCCCAGGTGTTAGACGCGCTGGAGAGGTCGCGTGGTGCAGCGCTGATCTATGCCCGCACCCGTCGTTCCGTGGAGCAGTGGGCGGAACGTCTCAGTGATCAAGGGGTTGCTGCAACGCCGTATCACGCCGGCTTGGATCCGCAGACCCGGCAACAGGCCTTACGGCTGTTTCTCGAGCACCAGCGGCCGGTCCTCGTGGCAACAGTGGCATTCGGGATGGGAGTCGACCGTGGAGATGTCGGTCTTGTCCTCCACCTTGATCTGCCAGCAACACCGGAGGGCTATCTGCAGGAATCAGGTCGCGCCGGCAGAGACGGCCAGCCGGCCCATTGCCATGTGCTGTTCTCTCCGGGAGATCGCACCAGCTTGGGTTGGGCTATGCGGGCCTCAGCCCGGGGCAGTGACGCGTTGGAGGACCGTCGGCGGTTGGATCTGGCGCAGCAACAGCTGCGTCGGATGGAGGCTGTCGCGGAGGGTGAGATGTGTCGAGAACAAGCCCTGTTGCTCGCCGTTGGAGAGTTGGTGGCTCCCTGTGGTCGTTGTGATCGCTGCATGGAGGCACCGAAACGACGGGATTGGTCCGCACAGGTTGAAACACTGCTGGCCCATCTGGCGGAGCAGGACGGTACGGAGATGCGGCGCTTGGGTGAGCACTTGGGCCTGCATGAACCCGGACGCCATGACCGCTGGACCTGGTTGGCCCGTCGGCTCGTGCAGGAGGAGTTGATTCAGGAAAGCAATGACGGCGCTCAAAGGCTGTACCTCCGCGAGAGCGGCCGGAGATTTTTGGATTCCCCCTGGCCCCTCGATTACGCCGCCTGAATCAGGCTTTGGCCTGGCAACGATCCTTCACCAAGTCTTTTTCGAACCGGTTCTTCGGCGCCTCCCAGACTTTCCAGCTCCCATCGGCACCTGTGGCATTGATCTTTTTGGCGGAACAATTCACGGCCAGGTACAGGGCCTGACCCTTGGCATTGAGAGTGGGCACCACCTGACTGCCGCCCATGGGCTGCCAGTTGGCCCAGTCCACCTGGAGCGGACCGTAGGTGCGCCAGTCAGCCGATTTGGCCAGGGTCTGCTGGGGCTTGGCGGCCTGGACCGGCTTGGCCTTGGGAGCAGGCTTCTTGGTCTGCAGTGGTTGGGTTTGAACCGGCTTGGTTTGCACAGCCTTGGCCTCGGCTTGAACCTTTGGCTTCACCATCACAACTGGCTTGATGGCGGTTGCCACCGGTTGGGTTTGTACGGGCTGGGATTGCGTGCTGATGGGTTTCTGGAAGGAAGGATTCGTCAGATAAAGGCGCGTTCCCACTTCCACCTTGTTCGGGTCGCTTAGCTCGTTGATGCTGATCAGGCTGGCCACTGGAAGTTTGTAGGCCTTGGCGATCTGCGTGAGGGTCTGCCCTTTGGCAACGGTGTGTTCGGTGGCTCCTGTGATCGGGGTTACGGCCACTGGCTTGAAGGCCGGGCGCGGCATGACCGCGTTGCTGGGGAGTCGGAGGGTTTGACCGACTTCCACGTGGTTGGCATTGCGCAGATTGTTGAGGGCCATCAGGTCGCGACCACTGACCCGGTACTGGTCGGCAATGCTGCTGAGGGTTTCGCCGCTCTTAACGCGATGGCGTCCAGAGCCCGCCTTCACGCTGGGGCCTGGCACTTGCAAGCGACTACCGGCTTCGACAAGGTCCGGGTTGCGAATTCCGTTCATCCGCATGAGGGTGCCGACACTTACCCCATAGCGGTTGGCAATATCCGAGAGCGTCTCGCCGGATCGCACCGTCACCGAGGCAGCTGTGGCTGACAGAGGGAGCCAAGCCGTCAGAAGAAAGGCGGCAAGAGCGGTACGGCGCATGCGTCTCCGGTAGATCCCTGCAAGATACGGTGCTTGACGTAAAGCGCCAGCCCCCCAGAGCACCTGCTGCAGCAGGGATGTGATGGATGTCGCCTCGCTTTATCCAGCCAGCCGCCTCAGCAGATTGAGATCCACTTTGTAGGGCGGGTAACGCAGCTTGAAATCAAACCGGAATGGGCGTTTGAGCACCGCCTTGTGATGACTGAACGTGTCGAAGCCGCTTTGGCCGTGGTAACTCCCCATCCCGCTGGCGCCAACACCGCCGAAGGGCAGCTGGGGCACGCCGGCCTGCATCACCACGTCGTTGAGACAGACCCCGCCTGAACTCGTGGTGGTGAGCACCTGCTGCTGCTGGGCCTCATCACCTCCGAAGAGATACAGCGCCAACGGTTTGGGGCCTCTGCGGATCTCCTGAAGCGTTGTTGTGAGGTTCTCGAGCACCAGCACCGGTAGGAGAGGACCGAACAGTTCCTCCGCCATCAGCGGATCATTGCGGTCATCCACGCGGATCACGGTGGGCGCGATGCGCCGTTGCCCTCGGCTGATTTCGCCTCCGATCAGAATTCGGCCGTCC
Source organism: Synechococcus sp. UW106 (assembly GCF_900474015.1). NCBI lineage: Bacteria > Bacillati > Cyanobacteriota > Cyanophyceae > Synechococcales > Synechococcaceae > Synechococcus > Synechococcus sp. UW106. The sequence goes on along the minus strand of NZ_UCNV01000005.1, from coordinate 23,756 downwards.
CCTCTGGCTGTTTCCAGAAGCTGCTCCAGCCGATTGAACTGCCGCTCATTGATGATTTGCCCCAGCTGTTTCGAGGTCAGGGGGTCGTCGCCATACATCTCAGTTCGGGCGGCCTCCATCGCCTTCAGCAGGGGCGAACGCAGTTCGGGTTCCACCAGCAGATGGTCTGGCGCGATGCAGGTCTGCCCGGCATTGATCCCCTTGCCCCAGATCAAGCGTCGGGCCCCCACCTTGAGGTCGGCACCTTCGAGAACGATTGCCGGGCTCTTGCCCCCCAGTTCCAGGGTTACCGGAGTGAGGTGGGCAGCGGCCCCTTCCAGCACCTTCCGTCCGATGCTGCCGCCACCTGTGAAAAAGATGTGGTCAAAGGGCATGGCCACCAGGTCTGCAGCCACAGCCCCATCGCCCTGGACGACCTGCACCACGTCGGGTTCGAAGTGCTCAGGGATCAGTCGCGCAATCAGATCCGCAATGGCTCCAGCGTGTTCGGAGGGTTTGAGCACGGCCGTGTTGCCAGCAGCTAGAGCACTGATCAACGGCCGTAGCGTCAGTTGAAAGGGATAGTTCCAGGGGCCGATGACCAGAACGCATCCGAGTGGTTCCGGCACAACCCTGGCCTGACCTGGGCGGAGTGAGAGGGGCACCGCGACCCGACGCGGACGCATCCATCGCTCCAGCTGCCGGCCGGTGAGCTTGAGTTCCTGTCGCAGAGCGATCAGTTCAAAAAAGGCTTCGGTCGGTGGTTTCCCGAGGTCGGCGGCGAGCGCCTCGAGCACCTCTGATTCATGCTCCTCCACCAGGGCTGAGAGGCGTTGCAATTGCTCTTGGCGCCAGGCCAGGGGACGGGTCAGCCCAGCTCCAACAAGCTCCTGCATCCGGCTCAGTTGCGTTTGGGTGAGGGGCACGGGGCTGACGATCAGGCCAGTCGGGTCTAGCAGTGGTGAATCTGCAACCGGGGGATGACCCCAGAGCTTCCGTGGTGGTCAGGGACGGTCATCTACCAGTTGATCGTTCGGAGTTATTCCGATGGGAATGGCGATGGCACTGGTGATTTCAAGGGGCTTGCGGCGCGGTTGCCCTATCTGCGTTGGTTGGGGGTTAACACCCTCTGGCTGACGCCGATTTATCCGTCTCCCCTGCGGGACGGGGGGTACGACATCACTGATTTCACCGGAATCCATCCGGATCTGGGTGATCTCGCCTCATTCCATCGGTTCCTCACGGCGGCCCACAGCCAGGGAATGCGGGTGATTTTGGACCTGGTCCTCAATCACACCAGTGACCTTCATCCCTGGTTCCAGCGAGCCCGCTGGGCTCCTCAGGGCAGTCCGGAACGGGATGTTTACGTCTGGAGTGACGACCCCAAGCGCTATGCCGAGGCACCGGTTCTGTTCAGGCACTTCGAGGCCTCGAATTGGGAGTGGGATCCGGTTGCCGAGCAGTACTACCTGCACCGATTCCTGCGTCATCAGCCCGATCTCAATTACGAGAATCCCTGGGTGCAAGACACGATGCTGGAGGTTGTCGACTTCTGGCTAGAGCGCGGTGTGGACGGTTTCCGTTTGGATGCGGTTCCGTTCCTGTTCGAGTCAGAGGGCAGCCGTTGTGAAGGGTTGCCGGAGACCCACGCCTTCCTCAAGCGTTTGCGGGAACGGGTGGATCGGCATGACCGTGACGTGCTGTTGCTGGGAGAGGCGATTCAGCCGGTGCAAGAGGCCGCTCCATACCTGGCGGATGACGAACTGCATGGTGCGTTCAACTTCGTTCTCACCGCCCATCTGTTCGCAGCTATTGCCAGTGGTCGCACTCAGCAGCTTGGGGAGTGCCTGATCCAGGCCGAGCAGGCGGTGCGTGGTCCTCGCTGGGCTTTGCCGCTGCGCAACCACGATGAACTGTGGCTCGGGGATGGTCATCTGATCAGCGATGAGGTGATTCAGACCATCCGGGTGGGCTTGCCCCAGGGGCAGGGGCATTGGCTGAACTGGGGGATTAACCGACGCCTGGCTCCCCTCCTCAACGGCGATCCGCGCTCCAACCGCTTGCTGCATGGTCTTCTGTACAGCCTTCCTGGAATGCCTTGCCTGTACTACGGCGATGAACTGGGCATGGGGGATTGGCCTGGTCTAAGGGACCGTGATCCCAACCGCACGCCGATGGCCTGGACGCCGGCACGCAATGGTGGCTTCTCGACCGCCCCCGATCCGCTGTTGGTGCTGCCACCGATCACAGCTCCCGGATATGACTACCGCGTGGTGAATGTGGAGGTGCAAAAGCAGCTGCCGGGGTCGTTACTGAACTGGCATCGGCGCATGCTCACCTGCCGCCGTCTCCTTCCAGCGCTGAGGCATGGAAGCTTCCGGTTGTTGCACAGCCCCCACCCCGGGGTGCTGGTTTATCTCCGCTGCACCGAGGCGATGACTGTGCTGGTGGCGGCCAATGTCACCGCAGCCGGAGCATCCCTCAGCCTTGATCTATCGGAGTGGGCTGGCGCGCGCACCCGTGAGGTGATGTGGGGTTGTGAGTTCCCTCCCGCTGCAGCGGAGTGGTTCGTGAATCTTCCGCCTTATGGATTCAACTGGTGGTTGATTGGTGAGGTGGAGCCCGCGGCGACGCCGGCCTGATCCAGGAGGGCATCCACCTGGGGCCTGAGCCGTTCGGCATCGTCCAGGTCCACCATGGCCAGACGGCAGCGGCGGGCCAGTACATCGCTGCTGCAGCAGGCATGTTCCCTCTGGATGGCGTGGTCCAGTTCTGCGGCACAGAGGGGGATGACCGGGCTGAGGGGCTCGCGTCGGCTGGGTTCGGAGGGTTCGATCAAGGCCAGTGCCTCCAAGCCATAGGTGCTTTGGAGATGGGCGACTTGCGCGGCCCTTAGAGCGGTGTCGGGGAGCAGGGCTTCGAGTTGGTGTTTCTGGCGTTGCAGGCCGTCCAGGGTTGCCTGCAAGGACTCCGCTGCCCCTCGCAGCGGCATCGGTTCAGGGGTGGGCAGCGGCCGGCCGAGCTGGCGTTCCACCGCGGCCAGGGTGTCTTCGGCCATGGGCCGGCAGGTGGTCCATTTGCCACCCATCACGCTCACCAGGCCGCAGGCCAGGGTTTCCACCTCGTGCTCCCGCACCACACGGCTGCTGTCCATGCCCTGGTCCGCGGGCTTCAGCAGCGGTCGTCCCCCCGCCCAGCGGCTGCTCACCTTCGGATGTTGGAGCTGGGGAAACCACTCACGCACGTAGTCGAGCAGGTAGGTCTCCTCGTCGTGCGAAGGGGATGTGGCGCTCTCCTTTGTGCAGGCTTCATCCGTGGTCCCCACCAGGGTGCGGCCGTGGAAGGGGAGCATGAACAGCACGCGTCCATCCGCGGTGGATGGCACCAGAAGCCCAAGGCCCTCTGGGCAGAGGTTCTGTTCCAGCACGATGTGTGCTCCCCGGCTGGTAAGCATGCGTGGGGGGGCATCAGCGTCCGCCATCTGCCGGATTTCATCAGCCCGAATGCCCGTGGCATTCACGAATGCCGAGGCGCACCAGCGCTCCCGTTGGCCCGTTACGGATTCACTGATGGCTGCCTTGAGCTGGCCCGTTCCGTCGGTTTCCAGTTGCACCACCCGACAACGGGTGCGCAGGGTTGCCCCCCGCTGCTCCGCCGTGAGAGCCAGCAGCAGGTTGAGGCGGGCATCGTCGAACTGCCCATCGCTGTAGGCCACGCCGCCTTGACATGCCTTCATCAGCGGCAGGGCCTGACGCATCTGCTGCTGAGACAGCAGTCGGCTGTGGCCGATGCTCCTCTGACCTGCCAGGGCGTCATACATTCCCAGCCCTAGGCGGTAATAGGCCTGTCCCCAGAGCTGTTGTGTGGGCAGGGCCAGTTCGAGTCGCCGGGCCAGAAAGGGCGCCTGTGTCAACCAGTGGCTCCGCTCGAGAAGGGCTTCCCTCACCAGCCTCAGTTGGGCCAGATCCAGGGTTTTGAAGGCCAGCTCCAGGTAGCGGACCCCGCCATGGAGCAGCTTCGTGCTGCGGCAACTGGTGCCGCCTCCGATATCTCCGGCCTCGAGCAGGGCCACGCTGAGGCCCCGCCGCGTGGCCTCGTAGGCCACGCTCGCGCCACTGGCACCAGCCCCGATAACCAGCAGGTCCACCTGTTGATCAGCCATGCCACGCAAGGCTTCTGGACACGGCGTTCTGCCAGCGTGCGCGCCAGCTGCTGCGCTGGGATTCATCCATCTGTGGCTGAAACAGTTCCGCACCGTCACTCCGCGCGGTCGCGAGCTGCTCCAGGTTGTTGATCACCCCGGCTTGAAGTCCTGCGAACAGCGCCACCCCCCGTGCGGTGCTCTCGAGGCTGGTGGGCCGCCGGACCGTCAGGCCGGTGCAATCCGCCTGCGCTTGCAAGAGGGGATCGGAGGCAGCAGCGCCACCATCCACGGCCAGTTCACCCAGGCTGGTGCCGAGGGCCTGTTCAGCGAGTTCCACCAATGTCGCCACAGATAGGGCAATTCCTTCAAGAGCCGCACGGGCGATGTGACCACGCCCACTGTCACGGGTGAGGCCCACCAGAACACCGCGAGCCTGGGGATCCCAGTGCGGTGTCCCCCAGCCTGTGAAGGCGGGCACGAGCATCACACCTCCAGAATCCGGCACCGAAAGCGCCAAGTCGTTGACCTGAGCGGCCTGATCAATGATCTGCAGCCCGTCACGTAGCCACTGGATCACAGTGCCGGCGTTGAACAGACTCCCCTCAAGGCAGAAGCTGGGCGTGCCGGCGGCATCGGTCCAGCCGAGGGTGCTCAGCAGACCCGCATCCGAGCGGCGGAGGACGTCGCCGGTGTTGATCACCAGAAAGGCCCCCGTCCCGTAGGTGCACTTTCCTTCCCCGGGCTGCAAGCACAGCTGGCCAAGGGTGGCGGCCTGTTGGTCGCCGAGCATCGCCTGGATCGGAAGGCCTGCAAAAGGAAGATCCGATGCAATGCGTCCGAACTCACCGCGGCAGGGCAGTAGCTCCGGGAGAGCGTTGGCAGGTAGCCCTGTCTGGGTTCGGAAGTCATCCACCCAGCGCTGCTGCTCCAGATCCATTAACAGTGTTCGGCTGGCATTGCTCATGTCGCTGCCGTGGCGCTGGCCGCCGGTGAGTTGCCACAGCAGCCAGCTCTCCACCGTTCCGAAGCAGAGGTCATCGCTGGCCGCGGCGGATTGGGCGTCGTCGTAGTGATCGAGCATCCAGCGGATCTTGCTGGCACTGAAGTACGGGTCGAGCAGCAAGCCCGTGCGTCGGCACCACTCCTGCTCCAGGCCCTGCTGTTTCCAGGCCTCGCAGATGGCGGCGGTACGGCCGTCCTGCCAGACGAGGGCCGGTCCGCAGGGGAGGCCGCTGCTGCGGCGCCAGAGCACGGTGGTTTCCCGTTGGTTGGTGATGCCGCAGCTCACCACCGCCTTGCGCTGTCCATCGCTGAGCTTCGAGTCGAGCTGAACCAGGGCCTGTCGCTGGCTGGTCCAAATCGCCATCGGGTCCTGTTCCACCCATCCATCAGCGGGGTAGGAAATTGGCAGCGGTGCACTGGCGCTGATCACCAGATCCCCCGAGCTACTGAACAGTGCAGCCCTTGAGCTGCTAGTGCCCTGATCGAGGGCCAGAAGAAGAGGCTGTTCAGCCATGGCCAATGTCTTTCTCTCCTGCTAGCCAGGAGTTGGCTGACTGCAAAGGTTTTGGGAGCGATCACGCCGTTTCGAGACCCACCTGCTTGGGTTGCCGAGGCGGTGCTCTACCAGATCTTTCCCGACCGTTTCCGGCGCAGTGAACGGGTCAATGCGCAGCGTCATCTCGCCCTGAAGCCATGGGGGACGGACCCTCGGGAAGAGGGATTTCAGGGCGGGGATCTCTATGGCGTGGTTGATGCTCTCGATGAGCTGCAAGCCATGGGCATCACCTGCCTTTACCTCACGCCCATCTTCAGCTCAGCCGCCAACCATCGATATCACTCCTACGACTATTTCGAGGTTGATCCTCTGCTGGGGGGCAACGCAGCTCTCACGGAACTCATCGACGCTGTACATCAGCGCGGCATGAAGTTGGTTCTTGATGGTGTGTTCAACCATTGCGGCCGAGGCTTTTGGGCCTTTCATCACGTGGTGGAGAACGGTGCGGATTCGCCGTACCGGGATTGGTTCCATGTGCACCGTTGGCCCCTCCAGCCCTATCCCGCGGAAGGCGAGGACTGCGGATACGACTGCTGGTGGGCCTTGCCTGATCTGCCCAAGTTCAACCATGGGAACCCTGGTGTCCGGGAGCATCTGCTGGCGGTCGGCCGTCACTGGCTAGAACGTGGGATCGATGGTTGGCGTCTCGACGTTCCAGCAGAGGTCCCTGCCGATTTCTGGGTGGAGTTCCGGCAGATGGTGCGGTCTACCAACCCGGATGCCTGGATTGTTGGAGAAGTGTGGGGTGATGCAACGGCCTGGCTGCAGGGCGACCACTTCGATGGCGTGATGAATTACCGGCTTGGTTGGAGCAGCATTTGCTGGGCCGCCGGTGAGACGCTGCGCCGGGACTATCGCAACCCTGATTACCCCCTTGACCCCCTGGATGGCCAGGCCCTGTTGACCATCTGGACGACGACAGCGAGCTCCTATCGAGATGTGGTGAACAGGGCTCAGATGAATCTGCTCGACAGCCATGACGTCCCCCGCGCGCTTCACAGCCTCAGCAACGACTTGGCTGCCTTGAAGTTGGCACTGTTGCTGCTCTTTCTTCACCCAGGAGCGCCTTGCATCTACTACGGGACAGAGGCTGCTCTTGCAGGTGGTCCTGAGCTAGGTCCATCTGGCGGGCCTGGACCCTCCTGCCGTGAGGCCTATCCCTGGGATGTCCCCTGGACAGCAGACCTGCGTCCTTTTATTCAATCGCTCGCTGAACTCCGTCGTGCCCATGAGCCCCTGCGTAGGGATGGCCTGCAGTGGTCAGTTCAAGGGTCTGACGGACTGGAGGGAGTCGCGGATGGCGTTCGGGTTCTGATCAACCGCAGTCGCTCAGAACACTTGCCTTTATCCATGGCGCTGCACAATTCCGTGCTCTGGACGCTCGGATCAGCCGACAGTCGAAGCCTTGGTCCGCAATCGGCGATTGTCCTTGGGTCGAAAGAGGGCTCCCCTGGTGCCGAGGGGAGGAAGTAAGCCCTTGTCGAGACTTGAACTCGAGACCTCTCCCTTACCAAGGGAGTGCTCTACCGCTGAGCTACAAGGGCATGTGGAGGATGGGCCGGGTTGGATTTGAACCAACGTAGGCAGAGCCAGCGGATTTACAGTCCGCCCCCATTAACCACTCGGGCACCGACCCGAACCACACCGCAAGAACTTACCAGTCGGTGCGTCCTTTCCCACGATCTCGATACGATCTTGCGAACTGAAACGACCTCCAGCCATGCACGTTCTGCTGCTGAACGGTCCAAATCTGAACCTCTTGGGGCAGCGTGAGCCTGGGATCTATGGACAGTCTTCTCTGGCTGATATCGAGGCGGCACTGACCCGAGAGGCCGAGCATGAATCGGTGCAACTCGATTGCTTCCAAAGCAATTTCGAAGGTGCCCTGGTGGATCGAATTCACCAGGCGATGGGTCGTAGCGACGGAATCCTGATAAACGCCGGGGCATACACCCATACCTCCATCGCGATTCGCGATGCCCTTGCAGGTGTTGCGATCCCCTACGTGGAACTTCATCTCAGCAACACCCATGCTCGGGAAGATTTTCGCCATCACTCATTCCTTGCAGAGCGCGCCGTCGGTGTCGTTTGCGGCTTCGGACCAGCCAGTTACAGCCTTGCTTTGAAAGGATTGATCAGCCACCTCAGGCCGAGCGCATGACCATCAGCGTGCCGCAGAAAACGGTCGCGTCGATCCGCTGGTTGGCTGCCCCCACCAGTGGGAGCTGGGTGGAGCAGGCCAATGCCCGGCCAATGGAGGTGCTGATCGATCACGCCCATTGCGAACGCAAAGCTGCTGGGGCTGCTGTGCAGATGATGTTTCGCTACCTCTGCGAGCCCGGTTTGGGTGAAGCTCTAAGCCCTCTGGCGCGGGAAGAGCTTGAGCACTTCGAGCAGGTTCTGGCGCTGATCAAGGCACGGGGGCGTTACCTGGAACCGATTCCATCCCCGGGCTATGGCGCGGAACTCGCTCGACAGATCCGCAAAGGCGAGCCGCAAAGAATGCTCGATTCTTTCCTTGTGGCTGGCTTGATCGAAGCCCGCAGCCATGAGCGCATGGCCCTGCTGGCGGAGCACAGTCCGGATCCGCAGTTGAGGGATCTTTATAGCGATCTGCTGGCGAGTGAAGCTCGCCACTTCGGGTTGTACTGGGTGCTGTGCGAGGAGCGCTACCCGCGGGATGTGATTGTGCAGCGCTTGCAAGTGCTTGCTCAGGCCGAAGTGAAGGCGCTGGAGGGAGAGCTGGTCAGTCCTGAGGATGTGCGCATGCACTCCTGTGGGGTGGAGATCAGTCAGATCAGCTGAGCGGCCTCCTGCAAGGCATCCAGCCTGGAAGGCCGCAGCACACCCTCTACACCGAATTGCCGCAACCGTTGCTCGAGAGCCTGATTGGCCCCGGCGATGAACAGCGTGCGTCCTGCTGATTGAGCTTCCTCAACCATGCGTTCGATCGCCAGCGTTGCTGTGACCCCGATGCGAGGCACGTCGGTGAGGTCAAGGATCAACACCTTGTAGCTCTGGATCAACCCCATCCGCGCACTGATCCCTTTGGCGGCTCCAAAACTGAGGGGGCCGCGCAGACGGAACAGCATCAGGGCCTTGCCGCAGCGCAGGATCAGGGCCTCCTCCTCTGGGGAGAGATTGGCGTGCAGCGCATCCTTGGCATCGGCAGGGTTGTCTTCTTCCATCCCCTCCAGCTGAGACCGCGTGATCGCGTCCACGGTCAACAGATTGGCCACGAACATCCCCACCAGAACCCCCCAAATCAGGTCCCAGAACACCGTCATCAACAACACGGCGTACATCAGTGCGGCCGTTTTTGCCGACAGGCGATGGGCCCGAAGCAGAAAGCCCCAGTCGATGATGTCGAGCCCGACTTTGATCAGGATTCCCGCCAGCAGTGCCGTGGGGATCTGCGCTGCGAGAGGTCCTGCCCCCAGCAGCACGAGCAGCAGAACCAGGGAATGGGTCATGCCCGACAAGGGCGTTTGACCTCCGGATTTGATGTTGATGACCGTTCGCATCGTGGCTCCGGCACCGGGGAGTCCAGACAGGAGCCCGGCAGCTGTGTTGGCAATGCCCTGGCCGATCAGTTCACGGTTGGAGTCATGGTTGGTCTGGGTGATGTTGTCGGCCACCAGGGAGGTGAGCAACGAGTCGATAGCCCCGAGCAGGGCAAGAACCATGCCTGCTTTCACCAGCTCCGGCAGGTGCCGGCTGAAATCAGGAAGGACGAGTTGCAAGCCCCCTTCGGGGATTGATCCGATGCGGGCGATGGGCTCAACGCCCAGATCAACTAGTCGGTTGTCGTTGAACAACACCAGCGACAACGGCGTCACGATCAGCAGCGCCAGCAAAGGTGTTGGCACCCACTGACGGATGCGCAAGGGGGTGAGGAACACCACTGCCAGCGTCATCAATCCAACGGCGAGAGCTGCTGGATTCCAGCTGGGTGCGTTGATCAGCGACTGCAGCGATGCAATGACGCCGCCCCGGGTGCTCACCCCGATGAAAGGCCCGAGCTGAAGGGCCAGGATGATGAAACCGATCCCCGACATGAAGCCGGAGACCACCGAATAGGGCACCAGGGTGATGAAGCGCCCCAGCCGCAATATCCCGAGCAGGGCTTCAAAGACACCACCGATAACCACAGCGGCCATCACCAACGGCAGCATCTCGCCGGCATTGAGGTCTCGACTGATCCCGATGGCGGCCAGGCTGGACACAATGCCCGCCACGGTGACACTCATGGGTCCGGTGGGTCCGCTGACCTGGGCGGGGGTCCCCCCGAGCAAGGCTGCGAGGAATCCGGTGACGATCGCGCCGTACAAGCCGTAAATGGCGCCGCCTGGCCCAAGGGCCGCATTGCCGAAGGCCAGGGCGAGGGGCAGGGCCACCACGGCTGCCGTCAGGCCTCCGAGCAGGTCGCCTCGGATGTTGCGCCGATGCAGGCCGTTAATCAAGGCCATGTCAGTTCAGCCCGCTCCAGCGGCTCAGGGCCTCTAGAGACTGAACGCCAACTTTTCGGCGTCCATCGGGAAGAACCCAGGTGGGATAGGCCCGGATGTCTGCAGCGCGGCAGGATTCGGCTTGCTTCGGCAGCGTCTCCGGCTTGCGGCACTCCACATAGGGCAGCTTCGCTCCGGCCTGTTTGCCAAAAAGGTTCATCTGTTTGAAGCACGCCGGGCAGGTCCAAGCGCCGTAAAACCTGGCTCCAATTGCCCTTAGATGATCCGTCAGTTCGACGGCCTGGGAGCTGGAGTCGCGCAGGGGCTCCCCGATCGTGCTGGTCCATGGAGCGGCCAGTCCCGGTGCGACGGCTCCGCCAGCCGCGAGCAGCACGGTTGCCAGCAGGGATGAAGCAACGCCTCGCATGCCGATGCAGCTAATGGCCCGAAGCTAGGTCGCATTGATGCGTTCGGGCTTCCCTCCATGCGGAAGCAACAACGCAGGCTCTTTGCGGTGAAAATAGGAAGACCACTGAATGGGTATGGCAGACAGCGGATACAAGGACTATTTCCAGGTGCTCGGTGTTGATCGCAGTGCCGACGCTGATGCCATCAAGAAAGCTTTTCGCAGCTTGGCGCGCCAATATCATCCTGATGTCAACCCTGGTGATGCGCAGGCTGAGGCGCGTTTCAAAGAGATCAGTGAAGCCTACGAAGTGCTCTCCGACCCGGAGAAACGCCGTCGTTATGAGCAATTCGGCCAGTACTGGAATCAGGCCGGTGGCATGGGCGGGGGAGCAGCACCCGGCATGGACGTCGACTTCGGTCGCTACGGCAACTTCGACGATTTCATTAACGACCTGCTGGGACGTATCGGTGGGCCAGCAGGGAGCGGTTTCCCGGGGGGTGGATTCCCTGGAGGTGGATTCGCAGGAGGAGGTTTCCCCCGTGGCGCCCAGCCCTCACGACCTCCGGTGAATCTGGATGCCGAAGCCTCGGTGAATGTGAGTTTTGCGGAAGCCTTTCGGGGTGGCGAGCGCAGCTTGTCTGTCAACAACGAGCGCGTTCAAGTGCGCATCCCTGCGGGAGTGAAGACCGGCTCTCGGCTTCGATTGAAGGGCAAGGGCAACCTGCAACCCGGAACCGGTCGGCGTGGCGATCTCTATCTCAATCTCAAGATTCAGGAGCACCCGATCTGGCGCTTGGAGTCGGATCAGCTGCGTGCAGATCTGCCTGTCAGCCTTGATGAACTGGCCCTTGGAGGCATGGTCTCCGTGATGACCCCAGATGGTGAGGCGCAGGTCAGCATTCCAGCAGGCACCGCCCCAGGCCGCAGCCTTCGGCTCAAGGGCAAAGGCTGGCCTGCGAAGTCAGGTCGCGGTGATCTCTTCCTCACGCTGACACTCTCCATGCCGTCCTCCTGGAGTGAGGAGGAGCGTCGTCTGCTCGAACAGTTGCGTGCCAAGCGCACGGGACATCCACGTCAAGAGTGGCTTCGTTCTGCGGCCCTCTGATCGGGTGACCTTTACGATCAAACCTTGTGTTTGGGTCTGATGGAGCTCACCTACCGCCCCCGTCGTCTTCGGCGTACACCCGCGCTACGCGCCATGGTGCGTGAGCACAGCCTCTCGGCTGCAGACTTCATTTATCCCCTCTTTGTTCATGAAGGCGCCGAGGTGGAGCCGATCGGTGCGATGCCAGGTGCCAGCCGTTGGAGTCTGGCCTCCCTCACCGGAGAAGTTCAGCGCGCTTACGACCTTGGGGTGCGATGCATCGTTCTCTTCCCGAAGGTCTCGGAGGGGCTGAAAACCGAAGATGGTGCTGAGTGCTTCAACGCCAACGGCTTGATTCCGCGCGCGATTCGCCAGATCAAACAAGCCATTCCTGAGATGGCGATCATGACCGATGTCGCCCTGGATCCCTACTCCTGTGATGGTCATGACGGGATCGTCAGTCAGGAGGGAGTCGTGCTCAACGACGAGACCATTGAACTGCTCTGCAAGCAGGCGGTTGTGCAGGCTGAAGCGGGTGCTGATCTGATCGGTCCCAGCGACATGATGGATGGCCGCGTTGGAGCGATTCGTGAAGCCCTCGACGATGAAGGCTTTGAACATGTGGGGATCATCAGCTACACAGCGAAGTATTCCTCCGCGTATTACGGACCCTTCAGGGAAGCTCTCGACTCAGCACCGCGTGCCGCTGGCAGCAAGCCGATCCCCAAAAACAAAGACACCTATCAGATGGATCCCGCCAATGCTCGGGAGGCCATCACCGAAGCCCAGCTCGACGAGCAGGAGGGCGCCGACATCATGATGGTGAAGCCTGGTTTGGCATATCTCGATATCATCCACCGCCTTCGCCAGGAATCAGAACTTCCCATCGCTGCCTACAACGTCAGTGGTGAGTATTCGATGGTCAAGGCCGCGGCGGAACGGGGCTGGATCGACGAAAAGGCCGTCGTCTTGGAGACGTTGCTGAGCTTCAAGCGCGCCGGTGCCGATCTGATTCTCACGTACCACGCCTGCGATGCAGCGGCCTGGTTGAAGGAGGCCTGATTCGATGGCAACAGTTGATCAATCGACGGGTGTGGATCGCCTCGGGCACGTGGCGATCCGCGTTGACAATGTTGATCGGGCTGTTGCCTTCTACACCGATTTGGGGATGCGCCTGGTCTGGCGCGCCGACGATTGGTGCTACCTGGAAGCCGGGGAAGGTCGCGATGGCCTCGCCTTGTTAGGCCCGGATTACAAGGCCGCTGGCCCACATTTCGCCTTCCATTTTCGCGATCGTGCTGAGGTTGATGTGATTCATGACCGTCTCAAAGCGCAGGGTGTGCACGTTGGTGCCGTCCATGACCATCGCGACGGCACGGCGTCTTTTTATCTAAAAGATCCGGAAGGCAACTGGCTCGAAATGCTTTATGAACCCCCCGGTGGCATCCCCTCCAATTGCAGTTGACTTGAGTCAAGAGGCGGACCGGGCTCAGCAGGAAACACTCGAACTGCTGGAGTGGCATCGGGTTTGTGACCATCTCAGCGGCTTTGCGAGCACCGGCATGGGTCGTGATGCTGCGCGGCTGCAGCCGTTGCCGGCCAGCCTGGCGGAGTCGAGAACACGCCTGGCCGAGACCGTTGAAATGGCGGTGCTCGATGACCTCACTGAAGGTGGTCTCAGCTTCCGCGGGGTTCAGAACCTGATGCCGGTGGTGCTGCGCTGCAGCAAAGGGGGTGTGGCTTCCGGTGAGGAGCTTTTGGCCGTGGCGGAAACATTGGCAGCGGCCCGTCGTCTGCGCCGTCAGATCGACGAGCCCGAGCTGCGCCCGGTTTGCACCAGCCTGATTGAAACCATGGTGACGCTGCCGGAGTTGGAGCAGCGGCTCAAATTTGCCCTAGAGGAGGGTGGTCGTGTTGCCGATCGTGCCAGCTCTGCGTTGTCGGCGCTTCGGCATCAATGGCATAGTCTCCGCCAGGATCGTCGAGACAAGCTGCAGGAGTTGCTGCGGCGCTTGGCCCCATCCCTGCAGGACAGTGTGATCGCCGAGCGTCATGGCCGTCCGGTTCTGGCGGTGAAGGCCGGTGCGGTGAGCCAGGTGCCGGGTCAGGTTCACGACAGTTCGGCCTCAGGCAGCACCCTCTTTGTGGAACCCCGCTCGGTGCTCACCCTCGGCAACAAGCTGGTGGAGCTGGAATCCCGCATCCGGGATGAGGAACGCAAGGTGTTGGCGGAGCTGAGCGCTCTGGTGTCGGAGGAAGCCTCTTCCCTCAACCAACTGGCAGCCGTGCTGCGAACCCTTGATCTTGCTTTGGCTCGTGGGCGCTACGGCCGCTGGCTTGGAGGTGTGGCTCCCCAGCTTGAGGACACAAAGGACGCTCCCTTCAGCTTTAGAGGTCTCAGGCATCCCCTGTTGGTTTGGCAGCACAAACGGGCGGAAGGGCCTCCGGTGGTCCCGATTTCTGTGGAGGTATCGCCGGAGCTGCGGGTGGTGGCGATTACTGGGCCGAACACGGGTGGCAAGACGGTCACTCTGAAAAGCATCGGTCTCGCGGCACTGATGGCGCGCGCCGGCATGCTCTTGCCGTGTGCGGGGCAACCTTCATTGCCCTGGTGTGCTCAGGTGCTGGCGGATATCGGTGATGAACAATCCCTGCAGCAGAGCCTGTCCACCTTTAGTGGTCATGTGAAGCGCATCGGGCGCATCCTGGAGGCATTGCAGGGGGGTGGTGCTCCCGCTCTGGTGCTGCTGGATGAGGTGGGTGCCGGAACGGATCCCAGCGAGGGAACGGCCTTGGCCACGGCTTTGCTCAAGGCTCTTGCTGAACGAGCCCGACTCACGATCGCCACCACACATTTCGGTGAACTCAAGGCCCTGAAATATGACGACGCTCGTTTTGAGAATGCCTCTGTGGCCTTCAACCCTGAAACGCTGTCTCCCACGTATGAATTGCTGTGGGGAATTCCTGGACGCAGCAATGCGCTGGCGATCGCGACGCGGTTGGGCCTTGACCCCGACGTCCTTCAGCAGGCGAAGCAGCTCCTGGCTCCTGGAGGTGATGGTGAGGTGAACAGTGTGATTCGCGGCTTGGAGGAGCAACGACAGCGCCAGCAGGCCGCGGCGGAAGACGCGGCAGCACTGCTGGCACGCACCGAGCTTCTGCACGAGGAGTTGCTGCAGCGCTGGCAGAAGCAAAAGCAGCAGACAGCGCAACGCCAGGAGCAGGGCCGTCAGCGGTTAGAGCAGTCGATCCGTAAAGGCCAGAAAGAGGTCCGCACGCTGATTCGCCGGCTTCGTGATGAGCGTGCCGATGGGGAAACCGCCCGGAGGGCTGGCCAACGGCTCCGCACATTGGAAGACCATCACCGCCCGACCCCCGAACGGAGTGCACCCAAGCCGGGGTGGCGTCCGGCGGTGGGTGATCGCGTGCGGTTGTTGGCTCTTGGTAAAGCGGCGGATGTCTTAGCCATTACCGATGACGGCCTTCAACTCACGGTCCGTTGCGGGGTGATGCGCACCACAGTGGATCTGGTTGCGGTGGAAAGTCTTGATGGTCGCAAGCCTGAGCCGCCCCCTAAGCCTGTGGTGAAGGTGCAAGCTCGTTCTGCCAGCGGCGCTGGTGCGCAGGTGCGCACCAGCCGCAACACTGTGGATGTGCGTGGCATGCGGGTGCATGAAGCCGAAGCGGCGGTTGAAGAACGCCTCCGCAGCGCCAATGGCCCGGTGTGGGTGATCCATGGCATCGGAACGGGCAAGCTCAAGCGTGGCCTGCGCAGTTGGTTGGATACGGTGCCTTATGTGGAACGGGTGACGGATGCCGAACAGGGGGACGGCGGACCGGGGTGCAGTGTTGTCTGGGTGCGGTGAGGGTAAACAGCCAGTCGGTTCATCCCAAGTGTTGCGATCAGGTGTTGATGTAGAGCCCAGGTGTTGGTTTGAAATCAGTGGGTTCGACTCCACGCCATAAAACCTTTGTATCAACCCAATTCATTTGAGTTTGCTTCCAAATGAAACAGGGCTAATGCTTCGGTTTGTGGTCCGTTCGCGGAGTGTTAAGGCGCCGATAACTGTTGGTCTCGGATCGCTTCTCCATCGTCATCAAAGAGTCTCCATCCGGTTGGATCAGATTCCAGGTTGATTTGATCGCCTGGGTTCACATTGACCTCCGGCGTGCTTCTTACTTGTATTAGATGCCCTCCATCTTCGAGTCGACAGGTCAAGATCTGTTCATTACCAAGACGTTCGCAATGGCTCACTTTTGCTTTTAGGTTTCTGTTCGTTGCGGGTGCCAGATGCCAATGTTCTGCTCTCAATCCGGCAGTGAGATTTTGGCCCTCTCTCCGAAGCAATCGCTCCATCATTTCCCCCTCGACTTGTATGCGTTTCCTGCCCAGGATGAGGGTCGCGTTCGGTCCCACAGTGACTGGCATTAGGCACATCGGTGGGCTCCCTATGAATTGGGCGACGAAGATATTGGAGGGCCATTGGTATAACTCCATGGGCGTCCCAAGTTGTTGCAATCGCCCTTGGTTTAGTACCGCGATGCGGTGTCCCATGGTCATTGCTTCGACTTGGTCATGGGTGACATAAACAGTTGTTGTCCCCAGTTCTCGCTGCAGTTCGACAATTCTTTGACGCGTGCTCGTTCTGAGCTTGGCGTCCAGATTGCTGAGGGGTTCATCCATTAGGAACACCTCAGGATTTCGCGCCATGGCCCGTCCGAGGGCGACCCGTTGTTTTTGGCCACCAGACAGTTCCTTCGGCCATCTGTCGAGCAACTCAGTCAATTCCAGTGATTTGGCGACTGTGGCAATCCTGGTCTCGATCCTTTGCTCCCTGACAGATCGCACACGCAGTGGATTTGGTAACGACCGCGTGGCTCGAAAGGCTTGATCCTGGATGCGTTGGAGTGTGGATCTCGATTGGCTTCTTCGTAGGCCAAAGCTGAGGTTGTCCCGCACACTGAGATGCGGGTAGAGCGCGTAGCTCTGGAACACCATCGCGACGTTGCGGCGTGCAGGCGGCACATCGCTGATGGGCCGGGTTCCGATCCTGATTTCGCCGCTTGTGGGCCTGTCAAGACCAGCAAGGAGTCGGAGCAAGGTGCTTTTGCCGCAACCCGAGGGGCCAACCAACACCAAGAATTCACCATTTTGGATTGTCAGATTCAACTGACGAATCACTTCAACGGGATCCCCACCGCCGCGTGCTGGGTAGGTCTTGCTGAGGTCTTCGAAACGGACGCCGGCCAACGGCAGAACTGCATCGGCTGAATCTTAGGGTTATGGATTGGATTGAGCCGGCAGCACCGTGCAGTTCATCGATCAGGCACGGATCACGGTCCGAGGTGGGCGCGGCGGCGACGGTATCGCTGCTTTCCGTCGAGAAAAGTACGTTCCTGCTGGAGGCCCCTCCGGCGGTGACGGCGGCAATGGGGCACCTGTGGTCCTTGAGGCCGACAGCAACCTGCAAACTCTGCTCGATTTCAAATACAAACGCCTGTTCGCTGCCGATGACGGTCGGCGCGGTGGTCCGAACAAGTGCACCGGTGCCTCGGGAAAGGATCTGGTGATCAAGGTGCCTTGCGGCACAGAAGTCCGACACCTGCGGACCGGCATTCTTCTTGGTGATCTCACGACTCCGGGCGAGCGTCTCACTGTCGCTTTCGGGGGCCGTGGTGGTCTGGGCAATGCCCACTACCTCAGCAATCGCAACCGTGCGCCTGAGAAATTCACTGAGGGCCGTGAGGGTGAGGAATGGCCCCTGCAGCTGGAACTCAAGTTGCTTGCTGAGGTGGGCATCATTGGTCTTCCCAATGCCGGGAAGAGCACCTTGATCGCCGTGCTGTCTGCTGCGCGACCCAAGATTGCCGATTACCCCTTCACCACGTTGGTCCCGAACCTTGGTGTTGTGCGCCGACCCAGTGGGGATGGAACTGTTTTCGCAGATATTCCGGGGCTCATTGAAGGGGCTGCCCAGGGTGCAGGTCTTGGGCATGATTTTCTGCGTCACATCGAGCGCACCCGCCTGCTGATCCACTTGGTTGACGCCGGTGCTGAGGATCCTGTGGCTGATCTGCACGTTGTTGAGCAGGAGTTGGAGGCCTATGGCCATGGCCTCGTCGATCGACCGCGTCTGTTGGCAATTAACAAGCAGGAGCTGGTCTTAGAGGAGGATCTCCCCAAGCTTCTCCAGGATCTTGAAACCGCGAGCGGTCGCCCTGTGTTGAGTATCTCCGCTGCGATGGGAGCCAACCTTGATCAGTTGCTGGCATCCACTTGGGCGGAGCTCGGGGTTTGAGTCAGATCGCACCAAATGTTTCCGTGTTTTCGGCCACACGGATGCTTGTGGGATATGCGATGTGGAGCCATAACGGGAGTGGTCTCTCGCATGACATGACCTTCTACACCTGTCTCGACAACAAAGGCGACGTGATCGCTCGTTGCCAAACGAAAGAGGATATTGCGGTACTCCAGCGGATGGGTCGACCCATCGCTGAAGTCAAGCAAATGCGCAAAGAGGAAGCTGTCGTCTGCAGTCTGACCGGCAGCCCCTCCGACTACAACGAGGACTACTGAGCCCCCGTTGGATTTCCTTGGCTCGTTGCCTTAGTCGTCGTAGACGCGGCACTCATCTGCATCGGGATTGGCCTCGCAATGCAGCTCAAGGGAGGTGGGGTCGTGGCTGTCGCCGGGGTGATGCTCCTTGTATTCCTCCAGCGACTTGAGCTCTTCGGTGAGGTGACGAACCTTGGCATCGTCTCCAGCAGCTTTGGCTGCTTGGATCTCCGATTGATCCTTTTGGATGTGCTCTTCGATGGACTTCATAAATACAGACCGTGGCCTCGACTCACCTTACGGCGATTCATCGGTTTTGGAGTGGTGGAATCCACCCCCATGACCTTCCGACAACGTTGACTTGAAGCAGTGGTATCCGTGGCTACAGGTACCGGCGCAGATCGTTGTTCATGGCGCTAATTCGCTGAGTTCCAACCAGCGTTCTTCGGCCTGTTCGATTCGGGAGATTAGATCAGCCAAATCCAGGCTCAGCTTCGCCATATCAGCACCCTCTCGTGTCATTTGCTGTTCAAGATTGCCTTTCTGCAGCTCCAGTTCTGGGAGCTGTTGGTCAAGACGAGCAAGCTCCTTGTTTTCCTTGAAGTTCCGACGACGTGGGCCCTCGCGCTTGGTCTCGCGGCTGCGTTCCTGTTTTGGGGCGGAGGGTTTGGACACCACGTTCTGGTTGCGTTCCTCTTGGCGTTGCTGCTCAAGAAACGCGCTGTAGTTCCCTTCAAAACGGTTCAGCCGTCCTTCTTCAAAGGAGAACAAACGATCGACGGTGCGATCGAGGAAGTAACGGTCATGGGAGACCACAATCACGCAGCCCCGGAAGTCCTCGAGAAAGTCTTCGAGAACACTGAGGGTTTGGACATCGAGATCGTTGGTGGGTTCGTCCAGCAGCAGCACGTTGGGTGCCTGGATCAGCATTCGGCAGAGGGTGAGTCGCCGGCGCTCGCCTCCAGAGAGCTTGGCCAAGGGGCTGTGCTGCTGGGCGGGTGGAAACAGAAAGCGTTCCAGCAGTTGTGATGCGGTGACCTGCTCACCCCCCAGATCGATACGGCTTGCCGCTTCCTCGACAAATTCGATCACCTTGCGTTCGAGTCCTTTGCCTTGGTTGAAGGCGTCGGTGTGCTGGTCTAGGTAGCCGATGTGAACGGTTTCCCCAAGGCGCAGGGTCCCCTGGGTGGGCTCTTTCCGTCCAGCGATGAGATCGAGCAAGGTGGATTTGCCGCTGCCGTTGGGGCCGATGATGCCAATGCGGTCTTCTGGGCTGAAGCTGTAGCTGAAGCCATCCAGCAGAAGGCGGCCTTCGCTGGAGCCATCTGCTGTCACGCCAACCGCCTCGGCTTCAATGACCTGTTTCCCGATGCGACGGCTGATGCCGTTCATCTCCAGCTTCGACTTGGCCTGGTTCGGTTTCTGCTCGCGCATCGCTTCGATGCGTTGCAAGCGCGCTTTTTGTTTGGTGCTGCGGGCCTTGGGCCCCTGCCGTAGCCATGCCAGTTCACGGCGCAGCACACTTTTGAACTTGGCCGCTGACGCTGCTTCCGAGGCGTCTTCTTCTGCTTTGTGTTGCAGAAAGGTGCTGTAGTTCCCCTGGTAGGTGCGCGCTTGACTTCGGTCGACCTCCACCATTCGCCGTGTCACTCGATCGAGCACGTAGCGGTCATGGGTGACCAGCACCAGGGCGCCTGGATAGCGATCCAGCCAGCTCTGTAACCACTCCACCGCGGCGGCATCGAGGTGGTTGGTGGGTTCATCCAGCAGCAGCACATCTGGGCAGGCCACCAGGGCTGAAGCCAGTCCCACCCGTTTGCGATAGCCGCCGGAGAGGTCGTCGACCGGGCGTTGGAGATCGCTGATGCCTAATTTTTGCAGCACTTCCCGGCATTGCTGCTCCAAACTCCAAGCCTCTTCCTCATCCATGCGTTGGCTGAGCTGACCCAGCTCCGAGAGCAGAGCTTCATTGCTGGGGTCTGCGGCAATCGCGTCGCTGAGGGAGCTGAATCGCAACAGCAGATCCCGTTTGGCACCGCAGCCTTCCAGCACCTGTTCCAGCACAGATAGCCCAGGGGTGATGCGACTCTCCTGGCCCACCAGCTCCACTCGAAGCCGGGGCGAGCAGCGGCGTTCCCCCTCACCGAGGGGTTCCTGCCCCGCCAGAACTTTCAATAGCGTTGATTTACCCGCGCCATTGGGGCCGATCAGCCCCAGCCTTTCGCCTTCCCCGATGTGGAGATCGAGGCCGGAGAAGAGGGTGCGGATTCCAAAATCCTTGGCGGCACCCACCAGGCTGATCAAACTCACGGCGTGCCTGCTGGAAGTTGACCGTCCAGATAAGCAAACACACTTTTATCGCCCACATCTGCTGCCGCATCCATGCCGAATTTCCGCAGGGCCAGCAGCACCAGCAGCAACGCTGCACTCCCCAGCAAGACCAGGCAGAAAGAACCGCTGATCAGCCCTAGCAGATGTCCCAGCAGTGCTGCTGGCAGCAGCAAGGTGAGGCCGATGGCTTCGGGCCTTTGGAAGCAGAAAAACTCCTTGAAGCCGATCCCTGCCAAGGCTGCGAACAGGGGGCCGACGGCCAGGATCCACAACGGCTGATCTCGCAGGGTGGCAAGGGCTGTGGAGGGTCCTGCATGCATCAGTAGGGCGCCCCAACCGATGCAACCGGTGAGCCAAAACAGTTGAAGAGCGCGGTGCAGAGGGCGGAGATAGATGTGAATCCAGCGCAGGGACAGCCCCAGTGCAGTGGCGATCGGAAGCACCCAGACCCAAGCCCAGGTGCTTCCGATTCGCCACCACTGCAGCAGTCCTGCGGCCAGGCTGAGGCCAGTGATCAACAGGGCGATCCGATAGGAACGCACCTCCTGGCGGTCGATCTCTGTGATGGAGTAGGTGCCGTAGACACCGTCAAAGGTTGGATCTGCGCTGGTCATCCCGACGGAGCCGTGCTGTTTACCAGTGTGCTCAGGTCTGGACCGGCTGGAACGATCCCACCGGGATTGAGGGGAAATAAGGCGCCGAAGTAGTCGTGTCGCCAAGCATTCCCATCGCAGGTGTCGGCGATGCCAGGCAAGGCGTACAGCCGTTGTCGCCAGTGCCAGAGGTTCGGGTAATGCCAGAGCGGGCGCCGGCTACAGCCAAACAGCGGTGCGTAGACCAGTTCCCAGCGGATCAGGGTGGGGAACAGCCGCACATCTGCCAGGGTTAGTGAGCTGCCACATAGCCAGGGGCCGTTGGTCTCCAGGCTCTGCTCCACCGCATCTAAGGCGGCAAAGAGATTGCTTTCGGCACGGTCGTAGGCCGCTTGGTTGCGGGCGAAACCACAGCGGTAAACACCGTCATTCACTGCTGGTTGCAGCAGGGCCTGCCAGGCCTCGATCCTGTTGGCCGACTCCGGCGGTGCGAGGTCGACAACGGAGTCTCTGTGGGGCCAGCGGTTCAACAGTTCCACCAGTGGAGCACTGTCGTTGCCCAGCAGGACGCGGGTCTTGGGGTCCACCAGCACAGGAACGGTGGCCCGGTAGGTGGGTGGAGCGCCGCAGTGCCGGTAGAGCTTCAGCAGCGTGTCGCACCCCTCCCAGGCTGGAGTGAGGGCCCAGCGTCCTGCGTTGTGATCCGCTGTCGCCATCAGGAGGATCACGCTGTCTTGAAGATGGCGCAACTGATGCACCAACCAGGTGCGATGCGCCCAGGGACAACTGCGCCCGATCACGAGGAGAGGGCGCTGAGTTGGGCTGCGTTGGAGCAGCTCCTCGCGGTTCAGGGTCGGTGGGGGGAGCGGATCGCTGCTCGGACGTGTGTAATTGCCTCCGGTATCGGCTGGCCCCAGCCCACCCATGAGCCGTTGCCATTGCCATCGCCAGCCGTGACGGGCGGCACTGACCACAACAGGTGGGATCGACATGGCTCGGTTTGGATCGCTTTTATCTTCGCTGGGAGTCGTGCTTCAGTCAGAACCCCGAGCGCTATGTCCATGACCAGCTGTGGCGTTCTGGTGGTGGCCGGCACCCATGGGAACGAGGTCAATGCACCATGGCTGCTTCGGCAGTGGCAGGCCAACCCTGATCTGATTGATGCGGCTGGGCTGCCGGTGCAGAGGGTGATTGGCAATCCTGAGGCGTTCCTTCGTCGCTGCCGCTACGTGGATCGCGACCTCAACCGCTGTTTTCTCCCGGATCTGTTGGATCGGGAGACCTCTGGCTTGGAATTCCAGCGAGCAGGCGAACTCCTTCGGCTGCACGGCTGCAACGGAGAGCAACCGTGTGCCGTGGCACTTGATCTGCACAGCACCACAGCAGCCATGGGCAATTCACTGGTGGTGTACGGGCGTCGGCCTGCCGATCTTGCCCTCGCCGCTCTGGTTCAGGAGGCTCTCGGCCTGCCGATCTATCTGCATGAAGCGGATGCCCAGCAGACTGGCTTCCTGGTGGAGTGCTGGCCCTGCGGACTGGTGATTGAGGTTGGCCCCGTTCCTCAAGGTGTCCTTAACGCCAAGATCGTTGAGCAGACTCGTCTCGGCTTGGAAACCTGCCTAAGGGCCTTGGACCAGGTTCGTCAGGGATCAGCCCGGCTTCCGGGTGCTCTTGTGGTGCATCGACACTTGGGGAGTCGCGATCTTCCGAAGGGCGAGGACGGTGAACCGCTTGCCCTTGTTCATCCCGAGCTTCAAGGGCGCGACTGGCAGAGCATCTCTTCTTCTCAGGCCATGTTCAGAGCTGCGGACGGGACGGATCATGGTGAGCTCTGGGTTGATGGCGAGATCCCGGTGTTTGTGAACGAAGCGGCCTATGCCGAAAAAAGCATCGCCTTTTCCTTCACGCGCCGGGAGGTCTGGCCTGTAGAGGAAACCTGGCTGCCGGCATTGCAGCAGCTGTTGTGCGCAGCTCAACCACAGGCCCAGACACCCTTGCCCTCTTGAGAGCAGATCAGATTGCTCGTCTGGCCGTCGGCCCAGTACATCCGAAGTCGGTCATCCTCGGTGCCGATCCGCAAGGTGAGGGAGCGGAGGGGGCCTGCCGGGGTCTTGCTGTCGGGAGATCTCAGTGCCTCAAGCTCCTGCTCCAGCTGGTTGAGCCTTTGCTCAAGCTGTTCAAGCGAAGCGCGCGCGTTGGCGTCTGGATTGTTGCTGCCGGAGGGCACCAGCCCACAGCTGGTCAGGCCAATGGAAGCAACCCCAAGACAAAGCAGTTGGATGAAACGCTGCATGGGCCCTTACTGATTGGCCCCAGCCTCTCAGCAGTAATGGCCTCGGGCCAGCCGTTCACTCCAATAAACCGTTGCACCCTGAGCCTCCAGCTCCATACGCCTGTGACGGGCCTGCGCCAGGGGAACGGTCTCCTCCAGGCGATGGCCGGCTTGCATCCAGCGGATCAGAACCAACGGTTGCCCTGGTGAGTCTCATGAATCTTAAGCCTTTCGGAAGCCCCGCTTTCTCGATGCGCCCCGCTTTGACTGTGTTTCCGCAATCTGTGGACACACAGCGCAATCTGTGGACACACAGCGCAAACTGTGGACACACAGCGCAAACTTCCGTTACACTCGCAACCAGGCAGGGCTTTCCTGCCCT
>NZ_UCNV01000004.1:0-163850 GCF_900474015.1 Synechococcus sp. UW106 | reverse complement strand
GCTCCCGCGCAAGACAAAACCATAACACCACATCTCCCCCCCTCGCAAGGGGCACATCGCATACAGATCTGAAGAGTTGCTTCCACTGGCGAAACCCATTGCAAGAACTACGTTTCAGATGGAGGTCACCGCGATGCCAACGCGCTTCACCGAACAGAGCCAGCGTTTCCGGCCCAACTCAAACGAAGAGCAGGTGCTGCAAAAAGCACGTGAACACTTCGAAGCCACGCTGATCGGCGTACAAGGGGAACTCGCCGGGAGCGTGGCGGCGATGGAGCATCGTCGCTCTGACGAAGCTCTCAACTACGGAGAAATCTTCCTACGGGACAACGTTCCCGTGATGATCTATCTGATGCTGGAAGGCCGCTTCGCCATCGTGAAGCAGTTTCTAAGCGTCAGCCTTCACCTGCAAAGCACCAGTGTTCAAACGCGCGGTGTCTTTCCCACCAGCTTCGTTGAAGAGGAAGGGGAACTCGTTGCGGACTACGGCCAACGCTCAATCGGTCGCATCACCTCCGTGGATGCAAGCCTGTGGTGGCCGATTCTTTGCTGGATCTACGTCAAGCGAAGTGGAGACACGGAGTTCGGTCGAAGTCCTGAGGTGCAGCGTGGTTTGCAACTGCTGCTCGATCTCGTTCTTCACCCAAGTTTCGAGGGAACACCGGTGCTGTTCGTTCCGGACTGCGCCTTCATGATTGACCGCCCCATGGACGTATGGGGTGCTCCATTGGAAGTGGAAGTGTTGCTCTTTGCTGCACTCCGCAGCTGCGTGGGACTGATGGAGCTGTGCCAACGCCAGGAGAACAGTGTTCTTTTAGGAGAACGGCTGCGCTTAAGCCGGCAGTGGACCCATGACTTGCGGCAGTTCCTGCTGAAGCACTACTGGGTCACCAGTAAAACCATGCAAGTGCTTCGACGACGTCCGACGGAGCAGTACGGAGAAAACCAGCATCAGAACGAGTTCAACGTTCAACCGCAGGTCATCCCGGACTGGTTGCAGGACTGGCTCGAAAACCGAGGCGGTTACATGATCGGGAACATGCGAACCGGACGACCGGATTTCCGCTTCTATTCCCTGGGAAACTCCCTGGCATCCCTGTTCGGGCTGCTGACCGCGCCGCAGCAACGGGCCATGTTCCGATTGGTTCTGCACAACCGGGATCACCTCATGGCCCAGATGCCGATGCGCATCTGTCATCCACCCATGGAAGGGGTGGAGTGGGAGAACAAGACAGGGTCTGATCCCAAAAACTGGCCATGGAGTTATCACAACGGCGGCCACTGGCCGAGCCTGCTCTGGTTTTTCGGAGCGTCCATCCTTCTCCATGAACGCCTGAACCCCCAAGCCGACGTGTTGCTTATGGGGCAAATGAAAACCCTGTTGGACGAGTGCTATTGGAGCCATCTCAACCAACTGCCCCGTCAGCAGTGGGCCGAATACTTCGACGGACCGACAGGGACATGGGTTGGACAGCAGTCACGTACCTATCAGACCTGGACCATCGTTGGTTTTCTGTTGATGCACCACTTCCTCCACGTCAACCCAGACGACGTCCTGATGCTGAATCTGGACGAATCCATGGGTCACTAACCAAGCTCCAATCCATGAGCACAAAAAAACCCCGACTCCATGAGTCGGGGTAAGAGATCTGAAATCTTGCGATTGATCAGAACAGTCCGAGAGTCAGGGACTTGTCGATAGGGAGTGCAGCGCCGATACCCAGGTAGATAGTGGTGACGGTTCCGAAAAGGAACACAGTCATTGCAACGGGACGACGGAAAGGATTCTGGAACTTGTTGAAGCTCTCAATGAAAGGAACAAGCATCAGACCGAGGGGAACCAGTGTCTGGAGTGCAATGCCCAGAAGTTTGTTCGGAACAACCCGCAGAATTTGGAAGACCGGATAGAGGTACCACTCTGGAAGAATTTCCAGGGGTGTCGCGAAGGGATCAGCCTTGTCGGCGAGCATCGCGGGATCCAGAACAGCCAGACCCACCACACAAGCGATGGTGCCGAGGATCACCACCGGAAAGATGTAGAGCAGATCGTTGGGCCAGGCGGGCTCGCCGTAATAGTTGTGACCCATGCCCTTAGCGAGCTTGGCCCGCATTTTCGGATCGGAGAGATCAGGCTTCTTGAGAATGTGCATCGGTTAGTCCAGGTGTTGAGGGAACAGTAGGAACGCAGATCACAAGGGACCGGAAATGCCCTGCTTCCGAATCATCAGGAAGTGCATGAGCATGAAAACAGCCAGCAGCCAAGGCATCACGAAAGTGTGCAGGCTGTAAAAGCGAGTAAGGGTGGCCTGACCAACGCTCTCGCCACCGCGAAGCAGTTCAACCATGAAGTCGCCAACCACTGGAATGGCTGCGGGAACTCCGGAGACGATTTTCACAGCCCAGTAACCGACCTGATCCCAGGGGAGGGAGTATCCGGTCACGCCGAAGGACACCGTGATGACAGCCATGGTGACGCCAGTGACCCAGGTGAGCTCACGGGGGCGTTTAAAGCCACCGGTGAGATAAACCCGGAACACGTGGAGGATCAGCATCAGCACCATCATTGAGGCGCTCCAGCGGTGCACGGAGCGGATCAACCAGCCGAAGCTGACATCGGTCATCAGATACTCGACCGACTTGTAAGCCTCCGCGACGGTGGGCTTGTAATAGAAGGTCATCGCGAAACCGGTCGCGAACTGGATCAGGAAGCACACCAACGTGATCCCACCCAAGCAATAAAAGATGTTGACGTGGGGAGGCACGTACTTGGAGCCGATGTCGTCTGCAATGTCCTGGATTTCCAGACGTTCCTGGAACCAGTCGTAAACCGGTGATGAGTTCGCCATGCACAAGCGGGCTCGAGTTGCGAAAGTCTACTGAGCACGCTTCTGCCATCGAGGCGAACCCCCCGCGATGTATCCAACTGTTAACGATCTTTCAGACAGGCTGCGGCGCAGAGGGTTTCGAGCGCTGCGCCAACTGATCACAGCTGCTCTTTGCTGCTTTTTGGTGCTGGGGAACGTGTGCACAGCCGTTGCACTCAGCGATACACAACAGCTCGTGGTGGACAGCTGGCGCCTCGTGAACCAGGGCTTTTGGAACCCCGAGCAACTCGATGCGGTCCGCTGGCGACGTCAACGCCAGAAGGCCATGGAACGCAGCATCGAGAGTAGTGACGATGCCTACGCGGCCATCGAAACCATGCTCGCTCAGCTGGGAGACCCCTACACCCGGCTGCTCCGTCCGGAGGACTACGCAGCTCTGAAAAACAGCACCAGCGGAAATCTCAGCGGGGTGGGATTGCAACTGGGACCGGACGAAGGCGGCAATGGCGTTGTGGTGATTTCAGCCCTGGAAGGCTCGCCAGCCGGAGAGGCAGACATCACCAGTGGAACGCAGCTGCTGTCCATTGATGGCAAAGCCGTGGTGGATTTAGGTCTCGAGGGAACGGTGGCAGCGTTGCGGGGAGACGTGGGCTCACAGGTGGTTCTGACTCTGGGAAACAGCAATGGCGAGTCGAACGAACTGACCCTTGAGCGCCGCAGCGTTGATCTCAGGCCGGTGCGTACACGGCGCTTGCGCAACGGCAGCCACACCCTCGGCTACCTGCGAATCACCCAATTCAGCGAAGGCGTACCTGAACAGGTAAAGGAAGCACTCGCACAACTTCAGAACAAGGACATCGAAGGATTGGTTCTCGATCTACGCAACAACTCAGGTGGCTTGGTGAGTGCTGGATTGGCAGTCGCAGACGACTTTCTTTCCGGTGGCGCCATCGTCGAAACCCGCAACCGTGACGGAATCAATGACACCATCCA
The DNA here is from genome assembly GCF_900474015.1 of Synechococcus sp. UW106. Lineage (NCBI taxonomy): Bacteria > Bacillati > Cyanobacteriota > Cyanophyceae > Synechococcales > Synechococcaceae > Synechococcus > Synechococcus sp. UW106. The sequence goes on along the minus strand of NZ_UCNV01000004.1, from coordinate 160,032 downwards.
GGCAAGTCTCCAGACGGTCTTCGACGGACCAATGGTCACCCTGGTGAATGGGGGAACAGCCAGCGCCAGTGAAATCCTGGCAGGAGCACTTCAGGACAATGAAAGAGCCACGTTGCTCGGAGGCCAAACGTTTGGGAAAGGTCTGATTCAAACGCTGACCAACCTGAGTGACGGCAGCGGACTTGCGGTGACTGTCGCGGGGTATGTGACACCCAGAGGACGGGATATTCAGGGAGAGGGGATCGAACCCGATCGTGCGCTGTCCGATCCGGAGCCGCTGAATCCCGGCGGCGATGGCGACCGCTGGCTCTCCGAAGCGCAGCAATGGATGGAAGCACTGCTTGAACAATCCGCAGACGACATCGAGGCATGAGCCAGCGCACCTATCACGACCCTCTGCATCGGGGCATCGGTCTTGACCGACAAGCCCCAGCAGAAGGGATGGTGATGGACCTTGTGGACACGACGCCTTTTCAGCGCCTGCGTCGTATTCGGCAGCTCGGACCGGCATACCTCACCTTCCACAGCGCCGAATCCAGTCGCTTCACCCACTCGCTGGGCGTCTTTCATCTGGCGCGTCGTGCGTTTGAGCGAATGTTGCCGTTGGCGCCGGCTCTGGAGCAGCACCGCGGGTTGCTCTATGGCGCTGCGTTGCTCCATGACATCGGCCATGGCCCCTTGAGCCATACCGGCGAGGAAATGTTCGGCCTGCGCCACGAACAATGGTCAGCACGGGTGATCCGGCTTCACCCAAAGATCCGTGAATGTCTGGAGAGCCATCAATCCGGTACAGCAGATGCGGTGGCAGATCTTCTTGAGCATGGCCTCAGCCCACACCCATTGGTCAAACACCTGGTCAGCAGCCAACTGGATTGCGACCGCCTGGACTATCTCCTGCGCGACAGCTACAGCACTGGAACCCGCTACGGGCAGCTGGATCTCGACCGAATTCTGGGAGCACTGACCCTTGCCCCTGATGGTGAGATGGCCATTCACCCCAAAGGTCTGATGGCTGTTGAGCACTACTTGGTGGTGAGGAATCTGATGTACAGGAGCGTCTACAACCACCGGCTGAATGTGGTGTGCAATTGGCTGCTGGAAAAACTGATCCTGACGGCACGACAACTTGGTCCTGAGCAGGTGTGGGCTGATGAAGTGATGGCCAGCTGGCTCTGGCAACCGAACATGATCAGCCTTGAGAACTTCCTTGCCAACGACGACCAACGCACCGGCTACCACCTTCAGCGATGGCAATCTGAAGCCCCAGCGCCCCTCGCTGAACTCAGCGGTCGTTTTTTAGATCGACGCCTACTCAAAGCTACGGCCGTCGAACATCTCCCCCGGGCTGATCAACTGCAACTGCTCGCGACAGCCAGGCGTTTGGCCGATCGTCATGGCCATGACCCGGAACTTTGCTGCGGATTGCGTCATCAACAACTCCGTGGGTATCACCCCTACAGAGGCGGCTTGCGCCTGTGGGATGGACGTCAACTCCAGGCTCTGGAACAGGCATCGCCACTTGTTGCCAGTTTGGCCACACCTGCGGCGACGTCCTGGTTGATTCACCCCCGTGACATCAGTTCCGAGCTCAGGGAAGAAATGGACATTGAATGGCCCCGATCAGCAAAGGTGAAGCAGCCATGACACTGAAGCTTCCCGACCAGCGCCTTTATCACTGGAGGGATCGATTGCCTGATCTCTTGAACAGTTGCTCCGAAACGATCGTTGATCTCGATTGCGAAGACTGGATCCTGAGCTGCACCGATCTGACGGACCTATGTGCCTTGGTTGCCGATGCAGGCCATCAACTCGGAAGGATCACAAGCCGAGCACTGGAAACCGTCGTAAGTGCCTCAGCGCTTGGCCTGGACGCAAGCCCTGATCACGCATCTTTAAAACGTAAAGCCCAGACGAATTCGATCCCAGCGGGCCCTACAGAGGTGTTGTTCCACCAGGGCACACTCCGCTCCGGCGATCATCTCAAGAGTGACCGGAGTATCCTCCTCTGCGGCGATGTGAATCCCGGAGCACGGATCAGCTCAGCTGCTGATGTTCTGGTTTGGGGGCGCCTGCGAGGTATAGCCCACGCTGGATGCGAGGGGTCCACGACAGCGAAAATCGTCGCCCTGCAGCTGCGACCACTGCAGCTCCGGATTGCCGACGTGGTAGCGCGAGGCCCTGAGGATCTGCCGCAGGATGGTTTAGCCGAGCAAGCGCAACTCAACGATGGCGTGATTGCCATTGAACCTGCCGTCATCCAAAGCTTTCAAAAACGCTGACGCCGTTGTCAGAGCGTGAAGCCAGATTATTCTGGCCGCACCAAAGCAGAACCCTGGTGTCGACGACCCGAACCATCCTGATCTGTTCTGGCAAGGGCGGTGTCGGAAAAACAACGACCACAGCGAACCTCGGCATCGCTCTTGCTCGCCAAGGTGCCAAAACAGTGGTTCTCGACGCGGACTTCGGACTGAGAAACCTCGATCTGCTTCTGGGTCTTGAAAACCGCATCGTGTATACCGCTCAGGAGGTGCTGGCCGAGACCTGCCGGCTTGAGCAAGCCCTTGTGAAACACAAGCAGGAGCCCAATCTGGCTCTGCTGCCAGCGGGAAACCCCCGGATGCTGGAGTGGCTGACCCCCAAGGACATGCAGGCCATCGTTTCGCTGCTCGAGCGCCAGTTCGACTACGTGCTGATCGACTGTCCGGCCGGGATTGAAGACGGATTCAAGAATGCGGCTGCCGCAGCGCGTGAAGCTGTCGTGATCACAACGCCGGAAGTAGCAGCGGTTCGGGATGCTGATCGCGTGATCGGACTGCTGAATACCCAGGGGGTGCAGCCAGTGCAGCTTGTGCTCAACAGAGTCCGCCCGAAAATGATGTCGAACCAGGAAATGCTCTCGGTGGATGACGTCACCGACATCCTGGCGCTGCCTCTCCTGGGTCTTGTTTTTGAAGATGAGCAGGTGATTGTGAGCACCAACCGCGGTGAACCCTTGACGCTGACCGACTCGTCATCACCCGCGGCACAGGCTTACGGCAACATCGCTCAACGGCTTCAGGGCGAAGACATTCCTCTGATGGATCCATCCCAGGCCCGCCGCGGCCTACGCGCCAGGATGCGCAAGCTGATGCAAACCCGGATTTTCTGAGGCGATGACACTCAAAGAATTCATCGACAAACTCCTGGGCCGTCAGCCCGCCAGTGCTGAAACAGCAAGGGAGCGTCTCCAGCTGGTGCTCGCCCACGACCGCAGTGACCTCAATCCGGAGCTGCTTGAGCAGATGCGGCGCGAGATCCTCGAAGTGGTGGCCCGCTACGTGGAGATCGACCTTGAGGAAGGAGATGTGAGCCTGGAGACGGAAGACCGCGTCACTGCCCTGGTGGCCAACCTTCCCATCCGTCGCCCGATCACCCAACCATCCAAGGGTGGAACCCTCTGAGCAGCGACCTGTTCAAGCTTGCCTCTTAGCCCTTTAAATCACCTCACTCCTGCCGAAAAGCGGGTGGTGCTCTTGTTGCTTGAAGGCCTCGAGAACCGAGCCATCGCCCACCGATTGGTGATTAGTAACCGCACTGTTGAGTGCCACATCAGCCGGGCACTCTCCAAGAGCGGTTGTCGAAACCGGCTCGAGCTGGCGCTTTGGCTGATCAGGAATGGAGGCCCTGCATTGGATCGCCAACGACGCGAAGGTACGATGCCCCCCATGCCGGCTTAGCTCAGTGGTAGAGCAGCGCTTTTGTAAAGCGAAGGCCATCGGTTCAAATCCGTTAGCCGGCTTGATCTGGATCAGGGAAATGGCCTGCGATCCGTCTCACCCGCAAAGATCCAGATGAGGATCAATCCCAGCAGCCAGGGAAGAAGATTCAGTTGAAGCGTCCAGGTGAAGAGGGCTTCAAGGGGCTCCAACACCCAATGAAGCAATGTCATCACCAGCAGGCAGAGCCCGACCAGTGGGATCACTCGAACACCTCAAGCCCTGCAGGAATCACAGCACCCCGTCGCGCCATGCGCCAGCGTCCGACCTCGACCCAGACCAACACCGTGCTTGCCTGACCTGAGGGTTGGGACCACGGCTGGGGCCCCAGTTGAGCGATATCAGGGAAATACCGCGACGCATCTGCTGAGGTCATGCTCGCCGGTTCTCCGGAGCGGTTGGCACTGGTGGTGGCCAACGGCCCGCTGATCTGAAGCAACTCACGGGTCTGCCTGCAGGCAGGGATGCGGCAGCCGAGGGTTCTGCCCCCTGGGTTGAGATGACAAGCAGCACCACCATCACAAGCAGGTAGTACAAGGGTGAGCGCTCCAGGCCAATAGTGCTCAGCCAACGCTTCAACCTCCCGATGACACGAGACATCGACCTCCTGGAGCAAATCATCAACCGTTGCCCCCATGAGGATCAGGGGTTTATCAGCAGGTCGACGTTTCAAGTGCCAGAGGGTCTGCGCTTGATCGGGCATCACCGCGAGCCCGGGCAGGGTATCGGTGGGGATGATGGCGGCTTCACCAGCACGAAGACGCTGCACCAATGCGGTGGCTTCAAGGATCAGAGGGGGTATGAATCGTTCCTTCATCAGCACGCTGCAGCACGGTTTCGGGCAAAAGCGAAGCGACGCGTCCCCTCAAGATCAGCAGCCGCGCTGACCTCCACCAAACCCGCATCACGCATCAGCTGCATGACCAGAGCGCTCTGATCATGGTGGTGCTCGAGCAGAAGCCAACCCCCAGGCGCCAGCCCCTTTGGTGCTCCGTTCACCACAGCGCGAATCGCATCAAGCCCATCCTCTCCTCCACTCAGCGCCAAATGTGGTTCATGGTCTCGAACAACGGTCTCGAGACCATGAACCACTGAAATCGGGATGTAGGGAGGGTTGCTGATCACCAGATCCAGGGTTCCCCACCAGCTCTTGAGTGGTATCCACCACGACCCGAGGTGAAGCGAGCAGTTGTGGTTCGGGGCACAACGCTTGAAATTGCGTGCCGCCAAGCGCAGAGCATCGCAACTTAGATCGACTGCATGCCCCAATGCCGTCGGCCAGGCGAGGGCCAAACTCACAGCGATGGCCCCCGAGCCGGTGCCGAGGTCAGCCCAGCGACCGGGAGGAGCCGCCTTCAAGTGGCTCAGGGCAAGATCCACCAGCAGTTCAGTTTCCTGACGGGGAATCAGCGCAGCGGGGGACGACTCGAGCAGAAGGTCCCGCCATGGACAAAGCCCGACCAAATGCTGCAGGGGAACGTTCTCCTGAAGATGGCGCTCCCAAAGTTGAGTGAGCACATCGAGGGACTGCACCATGGCAATGGTGCGTGATGGATCCAGGAGCAGCCTTTGCAAGCTTGCCCAGGGGATACCACCTGCCAGATCAATCAACCAATCGAGATCCGCAGCGGTCCCACCTAGGGCGAGTTGTCTGCGCCGCCACTGCAAAAGTTCAGTGCCAGTAAGCGTGCTGCAGTCTGTCAAGGCCGACGCTTGAGCCAGTGCAGTCCAGACTCACATAGCAATTCGCCCTGGCACTCGAGAGCCAGCAGCTGAGGGGCCAGCTCAGCATGGGAACACTGCAAGCGATGCACCAGCTGATCCAAGGAAGCCCCGGTCCCGATAGCCCCCAACAGCTTGCGGCTCATGAGGCGAGAATCCTTCGACCTCAAAGGACCATCACCGAGACACCGCAGGAGATCCTCGGGATGAATCAGAGCTGTCGCTCGATCCCGAAGCAGTGCATTGCTGCCCCGACAGGACCAACGGCGGGCATCACCAGGGACGACCCATAGAGGGCAATCCATCCGGCTCGCCCAGCCTGCCGAAATCAAGGCTCCACTTCGTTGCGGACACTCCACCAGTACAAGGGCTTTCGCAAAGGTCACCAGCCAACGATTCCGAGCCGCGAAGTGCCCTGGATGAACCCGACAGCCAGACCGGGTTGTGCTCAGCAGCAGCCCTTGCTCACCGACCTGCTGTTGCAGGGATCGATGGTGGGTCGGATAAACACGATCCAACGGCGTCCCTAAGACCGCGATGGGTGCTCCGTTCCTGGCCAGACAGCCACGGTGCGCTGCAGCATCGATCCCTTCCGCAAGCCCACTGAGCACAGGCCAACCGGCTTCGGCGAGAGCGCGACCCAGCTCTTCCGCCATTGCAAGGCCATGCTCAGAGGCAGAACGCGTGCCAACCACCGCAATCGCTTCGCGGGCATTCAGATGCCGGAGCAGCGATCGAGCCCCCTGGACAAACAGCCCAGCCGGAGGGGGGGTCCGCCTGGTCCAAACAGCTTGGCCAGGCAGGATCACCTGGCAGAAGAACACAGTTGGGGACCTCAAGATCGGGCGCCGACCCCTGCTCACATCTGTATCGATCGACGGCGCGCTGACAGTGCGACGGCCACCCCAGCGCTCGGCAAAGACGCTCTATCGGCCAGCCCCAGAGCTGATCCGGCCCAATGGATCGGTCACGGCAGAAAGTACGCAGATCCGCCATTCGTGAATTCCCCAGGCCGGGACAACAACTCCATCGCCACCACCAACCCCGCACCGGCTCGCCGCAAGTAATTTTGTACTAGCACAATTACGCTTCGCCCTAGGCCCAGCTCACAAGCCGTGGCTAACAAGCTTTTGCATCACCAACTGCAACTCAGATGGCACGCGCCTGAGCACGCGACCCTGATGCAACATCACCAGCTGCACGTTCGCCTCGGCAACCACCGTGTCTCCACGGATAAAGCAAGAGGCCCATGGCCAACGCACACCCTTTTGTGCTGAGCACCGACTTTCGACGCACACCTCATCTCCGTGCCGGAGGGGATGGCGGTACTCCAGCTGCAGAGACACCACTGGCATGTCAACGCCCATCGCGGTCATTGCGGCGTAACCCAGACCAGCAGCCTGCAAGGCCTCAACCCTGGCTTCCTCCAGCCACTGCACATACGCTCCATGCCACATCACACCGGCGTAATCGGTGTGCTGCGGAAGCACACGCTTGGTCAAGGTCCACATGGTCTGCGTAACGCTGTGCCATCAGCTTGTCGCTACGCAGGAATCCTCCCCATAGGCTTCCGCAGAGACCGCTTCATAACCCTGTGTTCAGGAACCTTCTGATTGCCGACTCGGGCAAGGGTCACGTCGAGGAAATGATCCGCATGCTCCAGGACATTCCAAGCCTGAAGTCCGCGAAAATCAATCTCCTGCATGTGGTCTCTGAGCAGAGCAAATCGCAATCCGATGGCCATCGCGATGAAGCAGAAAACCTGTTGAGCAGTGCAGTAACACGCATGGGGCTCAACGCCTCGAGCGTGAGCACATTGATTCGGGAGGGCGACACCAAGCAGACCGTTCTCAAGGTTGCCGATGAAGTTCAGGCCGACCTGATCGTGATGGGGTCCCGAGGACTCGGACGCCTTCAATCCATTCTGGCCAACAGCACCAGCCAGTACGTCTTCCAACTCTCAACGCGCCCAATGCTGCTGGTCCGTGACGACCTCTACGTGAAGCATGTCAATCGCGTGATGGTGACGGTCGACGGAACAGGGGTCGGGGACGACGCCCTTCGCACAGCCTGCGAACTGGTTCGAGAAATCCCCGGCGGAACCCTCACCGGCGTTCATGTCGTTCGCCAGGAGTCAGCACCGTCCAGGGGAGGCCGCACCAAAGCAGACGAAGTGCTTGACGCTGCTGTTCAACGTGCGAGGGGATTCGGTGTTGACATGAAAGCCATTCACACCGAAGGGAAAGACATCGGTCGCAGCGTTTGCATGGCCGCATCTGAGTGCAACGCCGACCTTGTGGTCATCGCATCTCAAGACCGACGACCTCTTGTTGCCAGAGGGCTGGTGGACCTCGACAAGCTGCTGGGGGGGTCGGTCAGCGATTACATCCGCGTTCACGCACCAGCGCCTGTGCTGCTGGTGCGTGAACCGGAACAGGGCTGAGCTCAGGCCTCTTTGTTCTGCGTGCCGATGTAGAGCACGATCAGGAAGATCGCCGGAACCAGAATGAACAGGAGGCTGGCGACGAATCCGAGATCGTTGGTTTCCATGGCCGTTGGAGGGATCAAGGCGAAGGTATCACCGACAAGAGGCCTAAGGAGCGTCTCCCTTAGCCCTCGTCACCGGCGGTAGCAGCCCTGGCATCCGTGCCGTCGCCATCGATCGCATCCTGATCCTCGTCATCGAGCTCACTGACCGGTGGCGCAGGCCATGCGGTGGGCCCGGCGGGGAGCGGTGCCTGTCGAGCCGCGGCCAACCTCGAGTCCGCATTAGCGAGCCGCACCTGAGGACGGGTGAGAACCATGACGGATTTCTCCACAAGGGCCTGACAGGCCAAGCGCCACTCCTGGGGGCGGCGACGCAGCTTGTTTTCTTCGACTGCAGTTCGAGCTGTCAACGCATCAACAGAGTTCTCGTCGACGACCGAAACAAAGCAAGTGATGCACTGGCCACAACCACCGCAGTTGCCCAACTGCCCCTTCAATCCGTAGAGCTCGATGCCCTCACGCCGGGCCACCTCCCTCAGGTTTTCACCTGGATAACACTCCACATCACGCCCTTCACGAACAAACCGGATAACGGGCATGAGTCCACAAGCAACCAACCTCCATCATGGGCTCAAGCATTTCGATTTGTGAACAGCTTCTGCTCAACTTTCATGTCACTGACCGTTGCGAGGACATCCCTTTTCTCCCGCCCGTCGAGCAGAAGCCCTTACGATCGCCCATGTCTGACTGCACTAGCAGTCTTGTCCCCCGAACCTGACCCATGGGATTGCCCTGGTATCGGGTGCACACCGTCGTCATTAATGACCCGGGCCGCCTTCTGGCTGTGCACCTCATGCATACAGCCCTCGTAGCCGGCTGGGCCGGCTCCATGGCTCTCTATGAGCTGGCCATCTTTGACCCGTCCGATCCTGTCCTCAACCCAATGTGGCGTCAGGGCATGTTCGTCATGCCCTTCATGTCCCGTCTGGGAGTGACTGGTAGCTGGGGTGGATGGAGCATCACCGGCGAAACGGGTGTTGATCCCGGTTTCTGGAGTTTCGAGGGCGTCGCTGCCGCTCACATCATTTTTTCTGGCCTGCTGATGCTGGCTGCCATCTGGCATTGGACTTACTGGGATCTCGAGATCTGGCAAGACCCTCGTACGGGTGAACCTGCTCTTGACCTGCCCAAAATCTTTGGCATCCACCTGCTTCTGGCTGGTCTTGGTTGCTTCGGATTTGGCGCTTTCCACCTCACTGGTGTCTTTGGACCAGGCATGTGGGTCTCTGACCCGTATGCACTGACCGGTCACCTAGAAGCGGTTCAGCCGTCGTGGGGTCCAGAGGGATTCAACCCCTTCAATCCCGGTGGAATCGTTGCCCACCACATTGCGGCTGGAATCGTTGGCATCATTGCTGGCATCTTCCACATCACCACACGTCCGCCAGAGCGTCTTTACAAGGCTCTACGGATGGGCAACATCGAAACTGTGCTGGCCAGTGCCATTGCGGCAGTGTTTTTCGCCGCATTCATCGTTGCTGGAACGATGTGGTACGGAGCAGCAGCGACCCCTGTTGAGCTGTTTGGCCCCACTCGTTATCAGTGGGATCAGAACTACTTCAAGACAGAAATCAACCGTCGCGTCCAAACTGCCATGGACGATGGCGCGACCCGTGAAGAAGCCTTTGAGGCAGTCCCTGAAAAGCTTGCTTTCTACGATTACGTCGGCAACAGCCCCGCCAAGGGCGGCCTCTTCCGGGTTGGTCCGATGGTCAATGGCGATGGCTTAGCAACCTCCTGGATTGGTCACATCGTCTTTACTGATAAGACCGGCGAAGAACTGGAAGTCAGGCGACTTCCGAACTTCTTCGAGAACTTCCCGGTTGTTCTCCAAGACTCCCAGGGCAATGTCCGTGCGGACATCCCCTACCGACGAGCCGAAGCCAAGTACTCCTTCGAACAACAGGGCGTCACTGCTCAAGTCTTCGGTGGAGCGCTTGATGGTCAGACCTTCACTGACCCTGCTGATGTGAAGCGTCTTGCACGCAAAGCACAACTCGGCGAAGCGTTCGACTTCGATCGCGAGACCTACAACTCCGACGGCACGTTCCGCAGTTCACCGCGAGGTTGGTTCACGTTCGGCCACGCCACCTTCGCGCTGCTGTTCTTCTTCGGTCACATCTGGCACGGTGCTCGCACCCTCTACCGCGATGTGTTTGCAGGTATTGATCCCGACCTCGGTGATCAGGTTGAGTTTGGCCTCTTTGCCAAGCTGGGTGACAAAACCACCCGTCGCCTGCCCGAGGGCTACGTTCCCCCTGCTGGAACCCCCCTCAACTGATCGCCCTTCAGGAACAACACGATGGAAAGCTTCGCTTACGTCCTCATCCTTACCCTCGCGATTGCCACACTCTTTTTTGCAATCGCATTCCGCGATCCGCCGAAGATCGGTAAGTGATCTAAACCTTCAAAGCCCCGCTCCAGCGGGGTTTTTTTATGCCTTGGCACGCCGGTCGTCGCAAGATGGTCTCGCCCACCAGAACAGATCAAAGCAGTCTCAAGTCACTGACAGCCGTCAACCGAATCCGCAAATGAGACTGATGTCCTACAGGCCCTTCTCAAGTCTCAAATCACTGTCTACAGTTGGTGCAACTTATTAACTCCTTCGGGGATGCAGTGCCCCTCCTGCCAAAACACAGATAGTCGCGTTCTTGAATCAAGGGCAGCCGATGGCGGACGCAGCGTGAGACGACGTCGCGAATGCCTGAACTGTGAATTTCGCTTCACCACCTACGAGCGGGTGGAAACCGTGCCGATCACGGTGATCAAACGCAACGGCAACAGGGAAATCTTCAGTCGCAGCAAGTTGCTGCATGGCTTGAATCGAGCTTGCGAGAAAACTGGCCTCGATACAACACGCCTGGAATCCCTTGTTGAAGAACTCGAATTGAAGCTTCAGCAACGCTCTGGCAAGGAAGTCAGCAGCGTTGAGATCGGTGAGTTCGTGCTGCGAGATCTCAAGCAAATCAGCGAGGTGGCCTACATCCGATTCGCATCCGTCTACCGCCAGTTCCGTGGCATTGACGACTTCGTCTCGACGCTGGAGACGCTCAACGCCGATCAGGAACAGAACCATCTGGCCAGCGTGCGCTGAATCGGGAGTCAGATTCAGTCCCTCAGGTCTGTAAAGTCATTGATTCTCCGTGGAACGTCGGCGGGCGTTTTACGCGAATTTTTCGTACTACCCACCTGAGGTAGACCGCCAGCCCCCCATGTCTGCGACTCCGACAGAAGAACAGATCCAGGATCAAGTTCAAGAGGCGAACGCTACGGAAGCCTCACCAGAAGACTCCGCCGTTGAACAGGCGTTTGAGGGTGAGGACTTAAGCATTCCTGAGGACGTCCCCACAGCGGATGATCCCAGCAGCCGAGCCACCAGCCGCAACCTGGACGACGCCGGCTTCACCATTGATGAGTTCGCGGCTCTACTCAGCAAGTACGACTACAACTTCAAGCCAGGCGACATCGTCAATGGCACGGTCTTCGCCTTGGAATCGAAAGGCGCGATGATCGACATCGGCGCCAAGACGGCTGCCTTCATGCCTCTTCAAGAGGTGTCGATCAACCGGGTCGAGGGTCTAAGCGACGTGCTGCAGCCCGGCGAGATCCGTGAGTTCTTCATCATGAGTGAGGAGAACGAGGACGGTCAGCTGGCGCTGTCGATCCGTCGGATCGAATACCAACGGGCATGGGAGCGGGTTCGCCAGCTCCAGAAGGAAGATGCCACCATCTATTCCGAGGTGTTTGCCACCAACCGTGGTGGTGCCCTGGTGCGCGTGGAAGGCCTGCGGGGATTCATCCCCGGCTCCCACATCAGCACCCGCAAGCCGAAGGAAGAATTGGTCGCCGACTTCCTGCCTCTGAAATTCCTCGAGGTGGACGAAGAGCGCAATCGTCTGGTGCTTAGCCACCGCCGCGCCCTGGTGGAGCGGAAGATGAACCGCCTGGAAGTGGGCGAAGTCGTGGTCGGCACCGTCCGCGGCATCAAGCCCTATGGCGCTTTTATCGACATCGGTGGTGTCAGCGGTCTGCTGCACATTTCCGAGATCAGCCACGAGCACATCGAGACCCCCCACTCGGTGCTGAACGTGAATGATCAGATGAAAGTGATGATCATTGATCTCGATGCCGAGCGCGGCCGGATCTCTCTCTCCACCAAGGCCCTGGAGCCAGAACCCGGCGACATGCTCACCGATCCTCAGAAGGTGTTTGAGAAGGCCGAAGAGATGGCCGCGCGCTACAAGCAAATGCTGCTCGAGCAGGCTGAGGAAGGCGAAGACCCGATCAACTCCATGATGATCTGAGCCTGAATGGCCACACTTCTGCTGAAGGGAACACCCATCAGCTCAATTGACGGGGTGCTGTTCGATAAGGACGGCACCCTTTCCCATAGTGAGCCTCATCTGCTGGCATTGGCAGAGGGACGCATCAACAGAGCTATTGAAATCGGCCAAGACCAGGCCCCACCACTTGAAGCCTTTGCGCTGAGAGACACCTTGCGCAGAGCGTTCGGTGTGAGCAACGGCATGCTCCATCCAGGCGGAACCCTTGCTGTTGCCTCCAGACAGGACAACATCGCCTCAACCGCAACGGTGTTTTGCCTCCTTGGCTGCTCATGGCCCCAGGCCCTGGCCATGGCCCACGCCTGCTTCGACGAGGTTGACCAGAGCGGCCTGATCAAGGCGACCCCCAGCCCCTTGCTCAACGGAGCAGAAGGACTCCTACGGGCCCTCAATCAACTGAATGTGACCACTGCTGTCATCAGCAATGACACCCGATCCGGCATTGATGACTTCCTGGATCACCATGAGCTCAGTGCATGCATTGATGGCATCTGGAGTGCTGACGACCATCCGCGAAAACCCGATCCGCAAGCCGTTCTGGAGCTGTGCGACTGCCTGGGCCTTCCACCCCAGCGTTGTGCATTGATCGGGGATGCTGAAACCGACCTTCAAATGGCTCTTCAGGCTGGAATTGGCTGCGTGATCGGATTCACCGGTGGTTGGAGTCGTTCCCCCGAACTGCATTCAGCCCAGCATCTGCTCCACAACTGGCACGACCTCGCCCTCAGCCCAGCCGCGTAAAGTCGCGCCATCTGGAGCCTCGAATGAGCCGTTACGTCTTTACGTCCGAGTCCGTTACGGAAGGGCATCCCGACAAAATCTGCGATCAGGTCAGCGACGCCGTTCTCGATGCTCTGCTGGCCCAGGATCCCTCCAGCCGCGTGGCCTGCGAGACCGTCGTGAACACCGGTCTCTGCATGATCACCGGTGAGGTGACATCCAAAGCACAAGTGGATTTCATCCACTTGGTTCGCAATGTGATCAAGGAGATCGGTTACAGCGGCGCCCGGGCCGGTGGATTCGATGCCAACAGCTGCGCGGTGCTGGTGGCTCTCGACCAGCAATCCCCCGACATCGCCCAGGGAGTTAACGAAGCGGACGACCACGCAGGCGATCCGCTCGATCTGGTGGGAGCAGGCGACCAGGGAATCATGTTCGGCTATGCCTGCAACGAGACACCTGAGCTGATGCCGTTGCCGATCAGCCTCGCCCACCGGCTGTCGCGCCGCCTTGCCGAAGTGCGCCACAACGGGACCCTGGATTACCTGCTTCCTGATGGCAAAACACAGGTAAGCGTTGTCTACGAAAACGACAAGCCCGTTTCAATCGACACGATCCTGATCTCCACCCAGCACACGGCGGAAGTCGATGGGATCAGCGATGAACAGGGCATCCGCGAACGCATCACCGAAGACCTCTGGACCCATGTCGTGGAGCCAGCGACAGCCGACCTGGCGCTCAAGCCCTCCCGCGAGGCCACCAAATATCTGGTGAATCCAACTGGCAAGTTCGTGGTGGGCGGCCCGCAGGGAGATGCCGGCCTCACCGGCCGCAAGATCATCGTGGACACCTACGGCGGCTATGCCCGTCACGGCGGTGGCGCTTTCTCCGGCAAAGACCCCACCAAGGTGGACCGCTCGGCCGCCTATGCCGCGCGCTATGTGGCCAAGTGCCTTGTGGCCGCAGGGCTCGCCGAACGTGCCGAAGTGCAGCTGAGCTACGCCATCGGCGTCGCCAAGCCTGTGTCGATCCTCGTGGAATCCTTCGGCACCAGCCAACTGGACAACGACGCCCTGACCGCCCTCGTTCAGGAGCATTTCGATCTGCGCCCCGGCGCCATCATCGAGATATTCGGCCTACGCAACCTCCCCCAACAACGCGGCGGTCGCTTCTATCAGGACACAGCCGCCTACGGCCATTTCGGACGTAACGACTTGCAGGCGCCCTGGGAAGACGTCAGTGCCAAAAGCGAGGAACTTCGCCAAGCGAAGGTTGCACAGGGTGTAGCTGCGTAGGTCATGAGACAACCACCACTGGTGCTAGGCATCGACCTGGGCACCAGTGGTGTTCGCATTGCTGTGCTGGGCATGGATGGTGTGCTGCACCACACCCAGGCCAGCAGCTACCACGGTTCGTTTTGCGACCCCGAGTCTTGGCGTGAGGCCTGTCGCGAGCTGCTTCAAGCCATCCCCAACCGCCTTCAATCTCGGCTCAGGGCGCTCGCAGTTGATGGCACATCAGGCACCATCCTGGCCTGCGACTCCCATGGTCTCCCCCTCGGGGAAGCCTTGCCTTACTCACTGGCCTGTCCAGAGGTGGCTCCCCTTCTGCAAGGGCTGGTGGGCACCGGAAACCTTGCGCAAAGCAGCAGCAGCAGCCTGGCGAGGGCACTTCGGCTGATAGCCAGATTCGGCAACGAGATCCTGTTGCGTCATCAAGCGGACTGGATCAGCGGATGGCTGCTGAACAACTGGAGCTGGGGGGAAGAAGGCAACAATCTCCGACTGGGCTGGGATCTCATCACCAACAGCTGGCCATCCAGCTTTGCCACACAACCCTGGAAGCAAACACTTCCCGACATCCGTCGCAGCGGCAGCATTCTGGGAACGATCGCACCAAACCAGGCCAAAGCCTTGGGCTTGGCTGACGATCTGATCATCGTGGCCGGGACGACGGATTCCAACGCCGCTGTGTTGGCCGCCCATCCCCAACCAGGAGACGGGGTCACCGTGCTGGGCACCACGTTGGTGATGAAGTGCTTCACAGAAACGCCCTTGGAAGCCCCCGGCGTCACCAGTCATCGCATTGGTGAGCGATGGCTCTGTGGAGGCGCCTCCAACGCAGGGGCAGGCGTGCTGCGGCGCTTCTACAGCGACGACCAGCTCGCGGAGCTCAGCCGCCAAATCGACCCTGACACCAATAGCGGCCTGTCACTGCGCCCCCTGCCAGGCCCAGGCGAACGCTTCCCTGTCGATGATCCTGAGCTGCTGCCGGTGCTGGAACCTCGCCCGGTGAGTGATGCCCTCTACCTGCATGGACTACTCGAAGGCCTGGCCGAGATCGAAGCGCAGGGTTGGCAACGCCTCCAGGCTCTGGGTGCCGCCGCGCCCCAACGGATCATCAGCATCGGAGGAGGAGCGCGCAATCCCCAATGGAGACGGCTTCGAGAACGCCGTCTTGGCTGTCCTGTGACCAGTTGTCAAACACCCCCCGCTGCAGGTGTGGCGCGACTGGCCCAACAGGCCCTAGTCGGGTGAGAATTCGGGCAACAAGCCAGCCAGCCATGCCCTCCAATCTCCGCGAAATTCTGGCGATGGGGCTCTTCGTCGTGTTGGCCGGTTATGTGGGATTCAGCGGCATCCGCCTCGGCCTTCTGCTGATCGAGCGCTTCGCCTGAACCAATCACTGCAAAGATTGCATTCCCCTCGTTTCATACCGATGCCTGCAGACGCCCTCACTGATGCCGTCAGCACACGGATCTGCAAACACATGAACGACGACCATGCGGAAGCGGTGCTCGCCTACGCCAAGCACTACGGCGGCGTCAGCAATCCCGCCGCCGCACGCATGGTGTCTGTGAAAGCAGAGACCATGGAACTAGAGGTGGATGGCGCGAGCATCAGCATCGCTTTCGATCACACCCTCACCGACAGCGAAGACGCCCATCGCACGTTGGTGGCCATGCTTCGGGCGATGCCCAAGGAGAACGGCTAAGCAAGGAACAATCTGATTCAGCAGTGGAACGCTCGATGCACCGAGCTTCCCGCTGTGCATCGAGCGTTCCTGGCCTTCGCCCAGACCCTGCTGATCGAGCCCCGTTGCCCGATCTGTGATGGACCTTGGCAAGAGCCACAGGCTCCGACATCTCCCTGCAGACACTGCCGAGACGCACTTCAGCTTCCTCCTGATGGCATCAAGGGCCTCGAGCCCTTGCGATGGAGCGCGCTTGGGCCATATGAGGGCGCCCTGCGCCAGCTGCTGCTGAAGGTGCGTCAGCCAACCAAACAGAACGCACTTTCGACGTTGGTTCAGATGCTGTCTGACAGCTTGAGCTTGCCTTCCACAGCGGTGTTGGTGCCGATTCCAAGCTGGAAACGGCAGCGCATCAACCGCCTGCCTCAGCGCATTGCCATGGGCTTGGACCGACCAACAGCAGACCTGCTGCAACGAACCCGTGTCGGGCTGAGCCAACACCATCTGAACAGAAGCCAACGCCAGACGAACCTGATCGGCGCGTTCCGGGCCAGTCCGCACAACCCAGCAACCGCCCTCACCTCGGTCTGGCTCGTGGATGACATCCTCACGACAGGGTCCACCGCTTTGGCGGCTCGCCAGGCGCTTGAAGAGGCCGGCCATGGGGTGGCTGGATTGATCTGCCTGGGACGCACACCCGCAAGACAGCGCAGGCGGTGATTTAAGATTGCGAGGTCGCTAAGGCGACGCGCCGGGATAGCTCAGTTGGTAGAGCAGGCGACTGAAAATCGCCGTGTCCCCAGTTCAAATCTGGGTCCTGGCATCACATCGATGCCAAAACTGCCGTGTCATTCATCTCTCCAGATGCAGGCACAGACCGTGTTTTTGACAACGCGGACAGCTTCGCGATGGTGTTCGATCGCACCTGGAAACAACTGCGAGCCAGCAACAGCGGCGAGGTCAGCCAAGAGCAGCACCTGGAAGCCGTGTTTGAGGCGATGGCAGATCACCCGTTTCTGATCAGTTCCCCCGACATGGCAAGACAGGTGGCCGCCTTCCGGATTCGTCTGCTTGAGCTGACCTGATCAGGCAGACAGCAGATCAATCTGAGGATCATCCACATATTCGGTGTCGTCGCTGATGGCGTCGTCACTGAGGGCCTCGTCCTCGACGCGCTCGTCTCCCTCCATCCCAGGGTCTTCAGAAACCTCAAGATCGTCAGCGGCTGGCGCAGCCTCGGCGTGGAAAGCCACGACCTGGCCTGGGGTCAGACGATCCCGAAGCATCCGCACTTTCTCTTCGCTCGCCAAAAGCAGTTCGCCGGCGTCATCGCTGACAGCGGCGATCTCCGCATCAACCACCTGCTGCCCCTCAACGTCGGCCAACCTCGTCTCCAGCTCCATCAGGCGATCAGCCAGTGTTTCCACCACCTCACTGAGACTGAACAGATGGGTGCACAGCTGTTGCTCGAACGCGGTGCGCGGAGAGGAGGTGGTCACCGGACAGGCCTCGGGTCGAGAGATTTCGCCGATGGTATCGATGCTGAGCTTCGTGTCCACGGCCCTGGGGAAAGCCGCGACTGGCCTACATTCCCCAGGGCTTTCGAGCGATTGAGGAGAGGAGATGTCAAGGCTGAAGACAGGGCTGAAGGTCAGCGCCTGGGTCGCCGTCTTCATTGTTGCCGTCGTTTATCTGCAGCGTTACGGCATTGCACCGCTGCAGAGCGCTGTGAATGACATGGGCATCTGGGCCCCACTCGGTCTTTTTCTGCTGCGGGGGGTGAGCATCATCCTGCCGGCGCTGCCGAGTTCCGTTTATTCCTTACTGGCCGGCTCTCTGCTGGGGTTCAAGGTCGGCTACCTCACGATCATCCTCTCGGACCTGGTGTTCTGCAGCGCGGCGTTTTTCATCGCCCGCCGCTGGGGACGCGGCCCGGTCAGCCGTCTGGTGGGGGCCAGCGCGATGAAACGGATCGATGGCTTCAGCAAAAACCAACTGGAAGGCAACTTCTTTTTGATGACGGGTCTGCTGATGACCGGACTGTTTGATTTCCTTAGCTATGCCATCGGGATCAGCCGCACCCACTGGCGCATCTTTGCCCCTGCTCTGGTGATCAGCGTGCTGATCAGCGATTCGATCCTGGTGGCCGTCGGCGCTGGCGTGGCTCAGGGCGCAAGCCTCACCCTGGGCTTGGCTCTGCTAGCGATGTTTGCCCTGGCCACTGTCACGGGCCTGCTCAAAAAGAACTCCTCAGCGGTGCCCTCAGACGACACCCCCTGACGCGAAACCTCAGGGATCACTGCTGATGCATGTCGATTCCAACGAACCGATCACCTGCACGGGGAAATTCCAGGACACTGGTTACATTCATGTTGAGCGGCGTTTCTTGATGAGCGCACTGGCAGATCCGAGAATTGTTGTCCTTCAGGACCAGGCCGGCAGCAGCGGTGAACTGGATCTACCGGTAGGAGATGGCTGTTTTCGGATCAATCTTCGCGATGAAAACATAGAGCTCTGGCAAGAGACGTTTGATCAACACACCTCGCCAGCCAATCTTCTGCTGGCTTGCGAACAAAGCAGCGGCGACCTGAAAGACACCCGGCTGACGTGGGTGGTCGGATCAGCCATCCGCACAGCGACGGCCTCCAATGCAGACGCCGTTGCTGTTCTGTTGTCGCAATTGGGCATACCGGCAGAACTCACCGAAGCTGCAATCAGCCGTTGCCCTGGGCTTGGCCAAGACTTGGTGTGGGCCTTTTACTTGGAACGCCACGGCTGGCTCATCGCCACACCTGTGGCCACCGTCAACACTTGAACCTCCAGAACATCGATTTCAAGACCCTGGTGCAGGATGCGCAAGTTCAGGGCCTGAGCAAAAGCGAGGCACTGCCCCAGGCCACGCGCGCCATCCTCGAGCGTGCCGACCAGGGCCAAAGACTGCTCACACCCGATGAACTGGCCAACATCTGCCAGTCGTCTGGAGTGGATTGCACGCTCCCCGGCAACCTGTCGAACAGGACGAATGACTTGGTGAATCAGGCGAGGGGCCACCTGCTTGAAACCCAGCCAGAACTCGTGGAGCCGGGCGGGGCTCTCCACCCGCAGGACAGAGCAGAGGCCTGCTGGCGCGACTGCTGGAACTTTCTGCGCGTCATCATCTATGCGGTGGCATGCAACCACAGCCGCTTTACAAACCCCAACGGGATGGCGGCCCTGCGGGAGCTCTACAGGCGGATGAATGTGCCCATCGAGGGGATGAACATCGCCCTCGACCAGCTGAGACAGCAAGCCTTGAAAGGGATTTTGCGACCAAGCGACCGGCAGCTGATCAACGACTGCTTCCAGCACCTAAGTGCGGAGCTCAACAAATCTGCAGTTAAGAGCTGATAAGCGGTGCCACCTCACACCCAATTATCAAGGGAAGATCACACCCAAGTATTTCTACTCACGGGGCACGCCATGGCCATCCCGCTTCTTGGGTATCCGCTCAACACACAGAACGGTCGCGTCAGCAATCTCGCCGGTGACAGCAGCACCATCAAGCCTCAAACGTATGCCTCCTGTGCTGCAGGCGATGACACATCCAGAGTCGAGATCGACAGCTTGATTGAGCAGGCCTATCGGCAGGTGTTCTTCCATGCGATGCGCAGTGATCGCGAACCGTTCCTTGAATCACAGCTGCGCAGCGGAAACATCACCGTTCGGGATTTCATCCGTGGCCTACTCCTGTCAGAACGCTTCCAGCAGGGTTATTACCAGTGCAGTTCGAACTACCGCATGGTGGACCAGGTCGTAGGCCGAGTACTCGGCCGCCCGACCCATGGCGACGCTGAACGCCGTGCCTGGTCCATCGTGATCGGCGAAAAGGGTTTCACATCCTTTGTCGACGCCCTGCTGGACAGTCCCGAATACATGAACTGCTTCGGGTATGACCTTGTTCCGCAGCAAAGGTCCCGCGTTTTGCCCGGACGGGGTCTCGGAGAAATCCCCATCTACCAACAATTCCCGCGCTACGGAACCGACTGGCGCGACGCCCTTCAAGATCGAGCGCCCAGCCAGCAGGGCGCAGAGGCACAACGACTGGACGCCGCCGCCACATGGGTGAACAACGAACCGCCTGCCTTCGCACTGAAGCTCTGGCTTGGTCTGTTTGCCGTCGGTGGATTCGAAATCGTGCGGGTGCTCCTTACGATCGTTGTTGCCATGCTCCGCAACTGAGATGTCGATGCCCAAATCTGGGGCTCTTAATCTGCGTGAATGGGCGGCACCCGAACAGTGCGGAGCAACCAGCTCCGCCAACAGTCCAGTCGATGCTCGAGGAGCCGACTGGAGTGGGCAGGACTTAGGAGCACTCGACCTTAGAGACGCCAAACTCTGTCGATGTGATCTACGCGGCACGAATCTCAGCAAGTGCCAACTCGAAGGAGCTGACTTCCGCCTAGCCCGTTACGACCAGACAACCTTGGTACCGGAGGACTTCGCACTAAACACGAGCGGAGCCGTTGGCCCGGGGGCCAAACTGAATGGGGCTTTTCTCAACAGCACCGATTTGCGCGGAATGGACCTCAGAGGCAGCGTGCTGATGGGTGCCTATTTGAGTGGATCAGACTTGAGCGGAGCTTTGCTAGATGGAGTTTCCCTAGCAGGCGCGGACCTGCGATCAGCCACATTTCGCGGAGCAATGTGCCGGGGAACCCGATTCGGAACCTGCGAGATGGACATGGCCGATCTGCGCGGCGCCAACCTTGAGGGGGCGGCTCTCGACACGGTCACGTCGATTCGCGGAGCAGACTTTTCCCTGTGCACCGGGCTGAAGGATCAAATTGCCACTCTTTTGAGCCGATCAGTCGAAGAACTCGACTGCTGGAATCCGATCACCCGCTCCACGACAAGAGGAAGCCTTGAATCCCTGATCAACGGGGAAGACACCTAAGGCGAACGTTCCGAATCAAAACTTTTCCTACAAAACCCGCCGAGATCGCTGTCGCGGCCGAGAAATCCTTCCGTGACGCAACAGTCGGACACAATTGATTGAGGTTTATAAAGAATGCTCTTCGAGCGGAAACTTCTGAAGGAATATTGGTCGAACCACTGCGTGTGAATTCATGCCTTTCGGTCCAGCCTCGCTTCTAGGGGTCGAACGCTTCTCTGAGGAGAGTGAAGCCCCCCTCGAGCTGATCCCAGGCGATGAGGACGCCACGAAGGAACAGATCATCCGAGCCGTTTACAAGCAAGTGCTTGGCAACGCTTATGTGATGGACAGCGAGCGCCAGATCGTTGAAGAATCCCAGTTCAAGCTTGGTGAAATCAGCGTCAGAGAGCTGGTGGGCCGCATCGCCAAAAGCGACCTCTATCGCAGCCGCTTCTTCGATAACTGCGCGCGTTACCGCTACATCGAACTGGCCTTCCGCCATCTTTTAGGCCGCGCACCTGCCGACTACGCGGAAATGCGTGAGCACGCCGATCGCCTGGACAGCCAGGGATACGAAGCTGATATCGACAGCTTCCTCAATAGTGAGGAATACCAAAACAACTTCGGCGAATGGACTGTCCCTTATCAGCGGGGCTGGAAGACCGAGAGTTGTGCCACATTGCAGGAATTCACCTGGAGCTTCCAGTTGCTGCGCGGCAATAGCAGCAGCAGCCTCAAGGGTGATCTTGCAGGCAACAGCAGCAAGCTGGGAGGTTCGGCTTATCTCAACCGAGCCATCCCAGTGGTTCCCCCGTCCTCCCAAGAAACCGCTGGCTGGAGTTTCCGCCCCTCCCCCAACCTTCAGGACGCACCCACGCGCCTCGGGGTTGGCGCAAGCGATCAAGGCCTCACGTATAGGGTCGAGGTCACGGCCTACAAAGCCAACAACGTCAGGCGAATTTCCCGCTACACCCGCGGCAACAGGGTCTTCTACGTTCCGTTCGACAAGCTCTCAGAGCAGTTCAAACGCATCCATAACGAAGGCGGCAAGATTGCCAGCATTACGCCGGTGACCTAAAAGCCTCAACCGCACTCATCTCGACGCCCACGCCCCCTCTCCCCTCAGCAAAACAATGGCCAGCAATCAATCTTCTCTTGGCTTCGGCACAACCACCAAGTGGAGTGATCCTGTTCGCTTCCAGCGCAGGGGAGTAGACCAAACCGCTGCCCTCACCATTGGTGAGTTCCTGAAGCAGTCGTGTGATCAGATGGCGATTGGGGTTGGTCCACGCACTCACGAGGACTGCCCCCATCGCGTCACGAGCGAGTGCTACAGCCCAGAAGATGTGGCGTCACTGGAAACGGTGATCAGTGCTTCATATCGACAGGTTTTTGGCAACGCCCATGTGATGGATTTCGAGCGTTGCTCGGAATTGGAAGCTCAGCTTCGGGACGGTCGTTTGACCGTGCGTGAATTCGTTCGTGGTCTGGCCAAGTCCAGCTTCTACAAGGACCGTTTCTTCAGAAGCGTTGCCCCACAGCGGGGTGTCGAGCTGACGTTCAAGCACCTGTTGGGCCGTGCACCTGAAACACAGGCCGAGATCTCAGCCAAAATCGCCCTGCAGGCAGAACACGGTCACGACGGCTTGGTCGACAGCATCGTTGACTCCGCGGAGTACCTCGAAGTCTTCGGTAGCGATGTTGTGCCCTATGCCCGTTCATGGTCTTCACCCGCTGACCTGTCAACAGCTGCCTTCCCGATGCTGGCGGCTCTTCAAAGGAGTTTTGCTGGCAGTGATAGTGCCCGCGGTGGAAGTCCAGCGCTGACCCGCAGCCTCGCCAACGGCGTTGCGCCACGGATCAGTCTCCCAAGTCAGCCTGTCGGCCTGCGTCCATCGTCCGGAAGCTACACCTCCACCCAATTCAACAGCAAGTCACCTGGCATCACGTCAGGCAAAGACTCAGGACCCATGCGCGGCGACGTGTATGTCACCTTCGGTCTTGGCCAGCGGGAGCAAGAGACCTATCAACGTTGCCCAGGTGACGGCCCCGATCAACTGGCTGCGCTGATTCGCTCCACGTACAAGCAAGTAATGGGCAACCCCCATCTGATGGAGTTCGAGCGCGTAGGTTCCGCTGAGAGCAAATTCATCGACGGCTTCCTAAGCACACGTGAATTCGTTCGAGCCGTTGGTCTTTCAGCCGAATACAAGCGCCGCTTTTTCGAAACCAGTGCTCCGTATCGGTTCATCGAGCTGAACTTCAAACATTTCCTGGGAAGGGCTCCGCAGTCCCAGGCCGAAATCAGCGAGCACACCAAGATCCTTGCCGAAGGCGGTTTCGAGGCTGAAATCTGCAGCTATGTCGATAGCGCGGAATACCAGAACACTTTTGGTGAAGACACTGTTCCGTTCGCTCGAATTCTCACCGAAAGCGGCCGTTCTCAGGTTGCGTTCAACCGTCATCTGAGCCTGGCAGAAGGCTTTGCAGCGAGCGACACCGTTGTCAGCAGCTCTGCTTTGGTGGGTTCTGTGGCCACAGGAATGGTTCCCAGTGGGTGGAGCAACACCACAAGCCGGGCGAACCGCACCGGTACACAGTCTGGGGCCCCAGATCCCACCAAAAAGCGTTTCCGCATTGTTGTTGCCTCTCAGGCAGCTCGTTCACGTCAACGCACAGCCGGAAACAGCTACGTCGTGTCCGGCAAAGACATGAGCAGCCAGATGAAGTACATCCATGCACGCGGAGGCAAGATCGTTTCCATCACTGAGGTGATGTAAAAGCATTCCATTGCTGCAACTGGGAGCTGCTTCATTAGGAAACAGCTCTCCCACATCACCTTTTCATCAGATCCCCATGACTGAGCCAACAACTCTTTCCTCAGCTGCCAATGTCGACACAACACATGCGGCAGATGTGATTAGCCAGGCCTACCGCCAGGTTTTTGGAAATCGGCACCTGATGGAACTCGATGTGAACCCCTCGATTGAGGCATTGTTCATGAATGGGGATCTGACAGTTCAGGGATTGGTAACTGCCCTCGCACAGTCAGAAACATACAAAAAGCTTTTTCTGGAAAGCAATAGCCCTTACCGGTTTGTTGAGCTGAACTTCAAGCATCTCCTTGGCCGTCCACCCCGTGACCAAGCAGAATTGATGAGTCATGTCCGCCTACTGCAAGAAGAAGGATATGAAGCAGAGATCGCTAGTTACACCTACAGCGATGAATATCTTGCGGCCTTTGGGATCGACCAAGTCCCTTACAACCGAGCCACACAGAGCGTCGTTGGCGGAAGCACGCTCTACTTCACACGAGCAAGAGCTTTGGATGCCGGTTATGCCGGATACGACAACGCGGAAACAGATTCAAAACTCTTGAATAGTCTCTGCACTGAAAGCTCACCTGAGGCACAAGATCGTAGAGGTGTTGGTAATGCCGGCACATTGACCATTAACTGGACATCCCCCCGACAGGTTGGTGCCAATCGCAGAGCGGTCCAGAAATCGGTTGTGAACCAAACGTCCATGTCGGCAACCATCAAAACAATCTTGTCTCAGGGAGGCAAGATCCTTTCTATTGCGAAGGTTAACTCCTTTTGATTTTCGTAGAATTATCGCTGGCTCATCAGTGATGATGGCAAGATAATCAAAGATCAGTCAAAGCCTCGGTCCGGCCGCCAACTACAGGAGCAACAACCTTTCTAAACATGCCTATTCTGCGCCCACCATCCAGTGAACACCCAAGCAGGAACACAACATTCCTGCAATCTGTAGCGTCGACTCCCATGGCCATGTCCATGATGGTCGATTCAATGGTTAACATGATGCAGATAAACCGTCCTTCACTGGATGAGCTCTACCCAGAAAGCAACACAACCTCGCATGACGATTGAGCAATTTGTTGCTCAAAGTTCAGGCAAGTGGCGCTCAATGCGATCAGGGCACTCTCTAGCCTTTCAGCAGTTTGAAGAAGTTCTTAGCGAAGTCACAATAGAAGAAATCAATAAAGAAAACACCGCGGTAAAACAGCTAATTGAATCATCAATTATCACGAGCCAAGATGACCACTTGGTTACATCACCATTCAGGATGGAGTGGTGCGCTGAAAGCGACTGGGAACCCGAAGATCCGTCAGAAGTGTCATCAGGATCTTGCATTATTGTTCCTCTAACAAAAGACAATTACTCAGGAAAATTAATCAGAAGCGTTGGATACGCAGAATCTGAGGCAGCAATATCCGAATATCACTTTTTGGATGATGGTACGTTTACCCTTACAACTCAATACGAGCAATCAATTGCGGAAGAAAGAATCTGGTTTGTTTCAGAAAATGTTCGCTGTAGATCCTCCGTCTTGAGAACATCTGCTGGATCAGGGATACTACAAACTTCGTTTGCATCCGAAGTCAGACGCATTAATGCGTAGAGACACAAGATGAAGATGGATTTAGCCATTGCCGAATTCGCGAAGACTCTCGCTGGTGTTTACGACAACATCGAGCAGTCACAACAAAACCCAAAGGATTTTGCTCGAATCAATATCTTTTTTCGACCCTTACCGTGGCACGTCTTCCAAGGGCCTGGCTTTTATTCTGAACAATGTTACGACTATGCACCTTGGGATCCCTATAGACAGGGAATTCATCGTTTAACTGCAAGCAAAGAATCATTCATAGTAGAAAACTACGGATTCGCTAACCCGAGAAGATTGGCTGGAGCAGGTCGTGATGCCGAACTCATGAAAGACATCAACACTGCAACCTTAAAAAAACGGTGTGGTTGTGCAATGCATTTCCAACAAGAAAAAGCAGGTCATTACATCGGAAAAGTTGAACCGGGAAAAAACTGCTTAGTTCCACGCGATGGAAAACTAACTTATCTTGTTAGCGAAGTTGAAGTAGATCAAGAAAATTGGATCAGCCGTGATCGAGGATTTGACCCCAAAACAGATGAACAGATCTGGGGATCCGAGCATGGCCTTCTAAAATTCAAGAGAATTAAAAGTTTCTCCGAAGAAATCACTGATGAGTGGCTAAATAGCAAAGCCTGAGATGCAGGATACACAAAAACAAATGAAAGCATGGATACGTTCTCAGCATCTAATATGCGTCGGGACTGACTTTATCTTCGAAACTGTTGATCAAACACAGCTAGAAAAGTTTGATGGCTGCATACAAGCAATTGGCGGAAGAATTAGAAGAGTTAAAGCTATCGGGAATTGGCCAATGGGACCAAGGCGATCATTCAAAATACTACAAGCTACCGCAAGTGTACCCAGACCAGGAGGAGAAGATCTTGTCACATATTGGGCCAAAAAAGGCAGCAAATCAACAAGATATTCAGAAATCAATTCTTGACGAATTCTTACTCTTCAAACCATCCCATCCACGTATCCTGAGTAAAGTCAGTATGTTTGCTCCACTTTCTCAAAATTGCAGAAGAGTCAATTTCAAAACCATTAGCGGCTGCGATATCGATAACTTGATCTTGATTAAGAGCGGCTTTAATTTGAGCTTTTAGGTCAGGATTTTGGCGAACCAAAGCAATAAAAGCTTCTAAAGCATTGTCTTGATTTGCGCTAAGGGCAGAATTGGTCATCTAGAGCCTCTGAAATCATAGGAATTAGTCTAGACGGAACGACTGCAAACAGACAGTACAACTAGGCACCATCCATCAACATGGCTCTCCAAGGAGCAACCCTACGGAAAGCCCATGACCAATGATCGTTCGTAATGGTTTGAATGGCTAAGACTTCAGATTCAGACAAGACAACTGCATCTGATTCGACATACTGAAGCCAAGCCGTAATTGAAAACACATAATCACGAGAAGCTGCATAATCCACAATATCTTGATCAGTTTCACAGGCCTTTAATCCAGTGGCCATGGCATGGTCGTACACAACCAGGTTAATAAACTGCTCAATAACAGAATTGGACATCGTCAGCAGCTTTCAATCCAAAGTGCAAAATTGACCTTTTCACAAATCATCTGCAGAACCAAAGGGCCTCCAGGGCATCGCAACAAACGCCAGGGAATATTTTTCTCCAACACACCAGAATCAATAGTAATTTTAGGGGGGCTCGTTGCCTGCTCGTAAGGAATCAGTGCTGAACCAGTGAGTGTGGGTTCCACCTGCTTAACAATATCTGTCAATTGCGCCAACTCAACAACCAAGTTCAGTTGATTTTGAATCTCAATAGAACTCTGAACAGCTTGCACGAACCTTGGAAGTGCTTGCTCAAGCTCAGGCGAAACAGGCATGGTGTCAAACTTCTCTTGACTACAATAACAGAAGGGAAGGATGTGTTAGAGCTAAAACCAAAAGAACAGTGATATACATTCAATCATGAAAGAATGATCTCTACTCGGGATATATCGATGCTATGGTTAAAAGGACAATGGAACTCCTAAGTCGCTGCAGGTTCACAGACTCAGACATGATCAAGCTCAATTTGGAGCTCCTCTAGCAGCTGGCAACGAAATCCAGATTTTTCTTTAACGACCCCTGAGACATGACCGAGAGATTCGACAACTTGGTTGAAGGCTTGACAGAGGAACAGGCTCTGGCTGTCATCTTGGCTGATCCAGACTCACTTGAGAGGCCAGTTGATAAATACATGGCAGCGACAAGACTCGGCGCGAGCAACACAGAAGAATCTCTCGAAGTACTGATTAAAGCTTCAGAGTTAGATCCAGAACATCTCTATAATCGCATCACCCGACGCAAGGCAATCGACGCCCTTGGTAGAAGAAGGAGTACAAAAGCTCTGCCCTCTCTTTTTCGAGCATTAACCTGTAGTGACGAAGCAGCAGTCATCAATTCAGTAGAGGCAATTACAAAAATAGGAGCTCCATTAACTGAAACAGACCAAGAACAATTACTGGGTGCACTTGAAGGAGAAGATATTCAGAAAAGAGCTGTCATTCAGGCTTTCTGTCGCTTGGGAGTCTCCGGAGTCATCGACAGCATCAGACCACTTGCTGAAGAATGCAATCCACTGGTGGCTGGTGCAGCAAGAGCATACTTATCAAAAGTGACCCTGCAATCCAAAGGGCTTGATGTACTCATTCCTCAATTAGTCGATCCAATCGCAGGGAGAAGGCGTTCTGCCGTTATCGACCTCGGTGATGCTGGCGATGTATCAAGACTAGAGGCTCTCGTAACCGCACCTGTCTCGATGTCGTTGCGCGCTAGGAGTGCATTTCAGTTGGTCGATCCAGACAAAAAATGTCAAATTCCCGATAGGTATACCGAGTTGATCACACAACTCCTACAAGACAACCCCCAACAACTGAAACTTAGGCAGGAGTGGATTTGCGCCGTCGAACCGACGGAGATCGAAAACAACCTCCAGCATCGCGATGAAGCACGTCAGTACGGAGGAGCTTCAAGCTTGATGGCCATGGCCATGCCAGAAAGACTGATCTTGATTGACGACATCAAAGAAAAACTATGGAGCGATTATGTAACGCACTATTACCTAACAGCCGTTGTAAGCCTTCAGGGTTTGGAAGAGCGAAGCGAACTCATCAGGCTTGCCTTGGCTGAAACGATTCCTCAATACACAAAATCCCGAATTGCGGCGGCCTGGGGATGCCTCCGCTTGGGCCTTGTGGACCAGAAGCCTCTGCTGGAGGAGCTTTCGGCCAATGCCTTCTGGCTACCACTGAAATGGAGCTGCCAACAAGTCCTTAAACAGATGTCATAAAGCGGGGCGCAAAGAGATGAATAGTCAAAGGATGGTTGGCAGAAAAACTTCACTAATTTTTCCTTTGTCAACTTGTGTGTCCTGACGACGGTGTTCAGGAAGTCGGTCTGGAAAGCAGGGGTATGTTCATTCGTGATGCGGAATGCATCTCCCCAAACAACGTATTCCACAACCCCATGCTCGACGCATTCTCCCGGGCTGCTGTCTCGGCCGATTCCAGCGGCTCCTTCATTGGTGGCGGCGAACTTGCCTCTCTGAAGTCCTTCATTGCTGATGGCAACAAGCGCCTTGACGCTGTGAACGCCATCACTTCCAACGCCAGCTGCATCGTGTCAGACGCCGTCGCCGGCATCTGCTGCGAGAACACCGGCCTGACAGCCCCTAACGGTGGTGTTTACACCAACCGCAAAATGGCTGCTTGCCTGCGCGATGGCGAGATCGTTCTGCGCTACGTCTCCTACGCACTGCTCGCCGGTGACGCTTCTGTGCTGCAGGACCGCTGCCTGAACGGTCTCCGCGAGACCTATGCAGCTCTGGGCGTTCCTACCGGATCCGCCGCTCGCGCTGTTGCCATCATGAAGGCAGCCGCCAGTGCTCTGATCACCAACACCAACAGCCAGCCCAAGAAGATGGCTCTGACTTCTGGTGACTGCGCCAGCCTGTCTGGTGAAGCGGCTAGCTACTTCGACATGGTGATCAGCGCCATCAGCTGAGCCAGAGATTAATTTTCTGCACACCTGAACACCCTTCTTCTTAATCATGAAGTCCGTCATCACCACCGTCGTCGGCGCAGCCGACAGCGCTTCCCGCTTCCCCACCGCCTCCGACATGGAGTCCGTCCAGGGCTCCATCCAGCGTGCTTCTGCTCGTCTGGAAGCTGCTGAGAAACTCGCCAGCAACTACGACCAGGTCGCTCAGGAAGCTGTTGACGCTGTCTACAGCCAGTACCCCAACGGTGCCACCGGCCGTCAGCCCCGTAAGTGCGCCACCGAAGGCAAAGAGAAGTGCAAGCGTGACTTCGTTCACTACCTGCGTCTGATCAACTACTGCCTGGTCACCGGCGGCACCGGCCCTCTGGACGAACTGGCCATCAATGGTCAGAAAGAGGTCTACAAGGCTCTCAGCATCGATGCTGGTACCTACGTGGCTGGTTTCTCCCACATCCGTTCCCGTGGTTGCGCCCCTCGCGACATGAGCGCTCAGGCTCTGACCGCTTACAACCAGCTGCTCGACTACGTGATCAACTCCCTGGGCTGATCATCAGTCAAGCTGAGTGATTTTTTGATCTAACCAAGGGGTGGGCCAAAAGCCCACCCCTTTTTATTTTCAAGATCAAAAATCTGACATTCACAAGTCAGAAATACTCAGTCAATAACACCAAAAGGCCACAAAAGCCAAGATACTAATAGCCAACCAGGCAGTAGTGAGAACATTCTTCGACACAATGATTACTCAAGGTGACCTCGAGTGAAAGGTCTTCATTTAATGCTAGATGAAGCGTCACAGAATTTAATTTTCCAGCTCGCTTGCAAGTAACGACGAAATTCGTGAGCTTCTAAGCACGTTGGAAAAGGTCACTGTTATTAATCTATTCACTATTTTCCCCTATGCTAAGCACACAAACTAGTCCAGCAGGTATGGCTGCAGCAAGCCGCACCAAACCAGCGTCTTACTCCATGCCCAGCAAGGCTGGAAAAAACACAGTTCATCGGACTGTTGCTGGAGCCATTGCTGAGTTCAAACGCAACACCTGTTCCCAGATGGGCCTTGGCATTGGTCCTCGGCTTCACAGCGAATGTCCCTTTGCGGTGACTTTCGACGAGTACCACCCAAACAGTAATGAAGCTCTAGAGCGCACAATCATTGCCGCATACAGGCAAGTGTATGGAAATCTGCCTCCAACAGAAAACGAGCGTTGCACCTCCCTTGAGGTGCGCTTGATGAACGGAGAAATTACAGTCCGGGACTTTGTTAACGGCCTGGCAAAATCTCCTTTCTACAAGGAAAATTATTTCCATAGTGTCGCCCCCCAACGTGGGATTGAACTGAACTTCAAACACCTGCTAGGACGGGCACCCCTCACTCAAGAGGAAGTTCAAAACAGCATCAAACTTCAAGCAGAAGAGGGATTTGATGCTCTGATCGACAGCCTCACAGATTGCGCAGAATATGCCGAGGTGTTTGGATCAGACATCGTTCCTTACATGCGAGCAGGCGATTCCTACGCAGGAATGATGACCAGCTCCTTCAACATGATGCGCGAGCTTGCCGGCACAAAGGTTGCCGTTAGTGACAACGCACAAGGACGTCGGAGTCGCACCACGACGCAACTGGCTGCGGCAGCGATCAGCAGGATGAAGCCGATCTTTAAGGGCGCACCAACGCTGCCCCAACAAAAGTACGGTGGACATCAGCCTCCCAGGAGAACCGGCGCTGCTCCCTTCCGTCCCTTCGGCGTTAAGCCATTGCCATATTGATGAAGATGAGTTAGGCACCGAAATGCCATCACTTCTGCCCCCTTTCCAGGAAGGGGGCATTTTTGTGCCCACGCGGCGACACTGCAAAGCCCCACAAGCCGGTAGGTACCTGATCAGAGTCGCTTAGATTGCGACTCAACGAAGTTGGACGTCCACCGTGCTCCAGGATTTCAGCAATATCTCATCAATCAGCGAAAGCCAACTCACGGAAGAAGAAGCACAACAGCTTGCTGATGAGCTCAGCACACAGTTAGGTGAAGGTGAAATCCCTCAATCAGATGCAGATTCACTCGAGCGAATGGTCGCAGGTCTCGGAGATGCAAGAGGAGCTCTGCGACTCACCTTTGCAAAAAGTCTTGGCGCAGTAGGAGATAAAGCTATACCCATTCTCTGTAAAGCACTTCGAAGTCACCAGAATGTCATTGTCAGGAGAGCATCAGCAAAAACGCTCAATTTAATTGGCAGCAAGGAAGCGTTACCTTATCTGCTTGAAGCCTTTTTAGAAGATAGTGATCCAGTTGTACTCGGATCTTCTGCTGGAGCAATGGCAACAATTGGACCCGACGCCATGGATTCCTTACTAGGAATCCTAAAAAATCCAGACTGCACACCATTTCAGGTTGGCTTGATCAACCTGGCGCTAAGTTTCATCGGTGCCAAAGCACCCGAGGCATTGCTAGAGGCTGCAGATTCAGACGTGGCTGAAGTTCGAGTTGCTGCAATTTCAGCTTTAGGAGATCAAATACAAAAGAGTGATGATCCTCGGGCACAAATCAGAGTATTCAAAGCACTAGATGACATCTCACCGGAGGTGAGAGCAGAAGCAGTTACCCTGATTGGAAAATCATGCGATGCAGAAGATGTTGAACATATGCTGTGCAAAAAGCTGATGGACGAAGACGGTCAGGTACGCAAGAATACTGCAATGGCGCTGATGAAATTAGAAGCATATAATTCAGTCGAAAGCATAGAAAGGGCAAAGTCAGCTGAAACAGATGAGTCAGTACAGGCAGTATTCAATGTTGCAATCAACATACTAAGTAGAGATTCATAAGGACACAGGAGCAACCACCAATACGAATAAGAGGGCTAAAGCATTAAAAGGATGCCCTAAGCAGACCAACCCCTACTCCGCTTAACATAAACAGAAGAAATTCGAGCAAAGCTGATAAGAATCGGACAGCAGCAAGTGAAAATTTAATCTTCAAGAAAAACATCAAGCTTCGTACACATGAGCCGCAAAAAACATAGAATAGAAAAAATAAGCCGAAAGATCTTGCGTAGAAAACGATCGCGAAATTATGTTTTTTGCGATACGCTCGAAATGGAAGAGTTTTGCAAGGCACATTTCGAGGAATATCATTCAACCTCAAGCTTCGGCTGCAATGTAACTCAGTTAAGCACCGGGATTCTAGAAACGCAGACCACTTGCTCACCAATTCAAGATGTCCATCTTGAAATTTTCAAATCCAACCAAACACTGCTCTACGAGGAAGAAGCCAATACAAAATCAGTATCGTTCTGCTGGCTAGATAGTTTAGCGACAAAAGATGAGGAGGTGCTTACAACGATAAGCGGCCACCAGATGACGAGAAATAGTATTGCCGGATTCAATCGGATCAATAAAACAGGAGGAAATATCTGGGACATTGTGGGAGCTAATGAAGAGCTTTGCTGCATGAGTTTAAAATGGAATAAATTACAAGAAAGAATAAATAAATTGAATGCCTTTAATGCCTATGCAAGGCTCGAAGAATGCATTGGAATTGACTCGGATGATCATGCCAGCACTCAACTCAAAAAATTATTCCATGATCATTTCAATGGCCAGCCATCAAAGAAACCGAATTCCTTTTACGATCTAGCAATCATATTTCTTGACAACGAAGATAATGAATCAACATTTGATGCACATCGGTGTGAGTCAACAGACCTCATAGAAGACATGGTCAAACTGATTCACGAAGATCGTGCAGGAATGCCGCCAATCACACTCGAAGAAATTACTGAATACCTCAATTCAAACAGAGACTCTCTAAATACTACATGTCGAAGAATTTTCAACATGGATGTAATTGAGCTTGTCAGAAGAATACGTTTGGAGCAGACCCGCAAGGCATTTTTAACTCCCCATTCCTCAACCGGACTCAAAGAATTTACAAAGAAAAGAACGGCACTTTACTATGGTTTCAAAAACTGGAAAAAGTTTGAGCACTCCTACTCTTCGTATTATGGAGAAACTCCCAGTCAAACAATAGATCGATCAAACAGGAATATATATTCATTCAGTGCTTGGAAGGGAGAATAAAACATGAAAACAACTTTTGAATTTCGAGATCCACTAGAGATTTCTGAAGAGCTTGCAAAACTTGGTCAACTTACAAAAATAACGCAGCTAGATGGTGGCAATGGTATCTATACGATGCAAGCCGCAACTGACAATAAAGTATCACTTGCAGAAATATCTGCCAACAAAACCTTGTTGTACGAGGGATGGGGCAATGGTGTTACCATCGACTTCAATTGGATTACCCCAAAAATAGACATTCAAGATACCTTTGGATATTGTGATGGATTTAAAATGGCCAAAAATAGCCTAGCTGGGTTTGGAACCATTAACTCAGTACCAGGGAATGCATGGGGAAAATATTCCAGTGAATGCTCTAGTACTGGTTGCATGATTGATAAAAAACTACTCCTTGAATTGCTTAAAAACTGCAAAGCATACGATGGACTCGAAAGACTCACGAGTGATCAGGGAGTTTATTCCAATAATAATGCCCTAGGCCAACTCAAAAGATTAGCGAGAAAAGAGGTATCGTCAGGAATTCAGACGCCGGAAAAATACTTTGACCTAGTAATAGCATGCCTCGAAGAACCAATGAGTGAACAAAATAGTCACGAACAAAAGAACATCGGTCAATTAAGGGAAATCATCAACCTTGCCCACAACCAAAAGTCAATGGAATCTCCTCTATCGTTGCTTGAAGTGTGCAAATATATCAACACAAGCCAGGCATCATTATATCGCGTCTGTCAGGAATTCTTTGGCATGGGGATCATTGAGCTGATGACACATATTAGGCTAGAAGAATCGAGGAGAATGATGCTCAACAAGGAAGCTCGTCAGAAATTAAAACTATACTCAATTCGCGATATTGCGATTAAATATGGGTTTAAACATCAAGGAAGATATGCGCGACGTTACTACACTGCCTTTGGCGAACTTCCAAGTCAAACTATAGAAAAGTCGAGGCGGTACAAGTTACCTTTCTAAACAACTAATCAAAACAATAAAGGATCAACCTTCTACAACTTGCGTAAAACCTCTGCACATGTCCATCGAAGAGGTTCCCAACTAGACATCATAAATAGATTTTCAATCTCGCTGCGACATTCGGATAAACCTAAGTTTAAACATCCCCAAGTGGCTGCAATTTTTGATTTTGCATACTGTGGAGCTGACTCTGATAATGATTCCTTGGTAATGAAAGATAATTCTGTTAATCCAAGTTGAGAGATCAAACAGTTGACTTGATAGTGAACGCCATAGTCGGAGCCGTGATTCTCCCAAATAGAGTTGATTGCCTCCGTTAGACCAGCAACCGGCCAAGTAAACAAGGTTTTTGCACCCGAATACTGGCGTTCTTCGTCTCTATGCCTTAGTAAGTCGCAGACTTCTTTTAAATCAACAGGTAGATCAACACTTTGCGTGAAACAGAGATGACGAGAATCATCCTGCAACATTTGATTGATCAGGCTTCTTTGGGATTCAGTTTTAATCTTTGGAGTTATCTTGAACGCACTTTTAGCTCTTAAGGGCATTGAAACGGCTACTTTTGCAATATTCGACAAAAGACACGGCTCACCAGCATCACCAATATCAATAACCGACGATCTCCGATAAATAACATTGGTATTTTCGAGGTGATCTGCAAGAATCTGCAACTTGCTCTTATCACCTTCAACTCTTATTGAATAAGCGATAGATGCGCCATTAACCAATATATTTGGATTGCTCTGTTGCTTAGAGATTATCCCATTACTGTCATGCATCTCCAAACGACTAAAGCACTGAATTGCAACACGCTTAAGTACATCTGAGCCATCTTGAATGATCTTTAAAAGAGATGATTTAAACTGAGAATCAAGTGGAACGCCAAAATTAATCAACGTATCAACTGCATTAACAATCGTCTGCTCATCGCTGCTAGACATAGCATGATAAATGGTAGGCAATGTACTGAGATCACGTCGACGTCCTAGTGCTTCAATAGATTTGCGGCGTGTAATAGAGTCAAAAATATTTTCTCTGTCCCCAGTGGCAGCTAAAACTAACGCGTCAAGAGAGTCTCGCGAAGAACAAGCTCCCAGCCTTGTCGCTGCAATATATTTAATGCCAGGATTATCGAGAGTACTAATATTTTGTGAAAGCAATTCAATGGCCTGCTGTTCATCCATCCACGAAAACAAAGTATCAAATCTCTGCGAGTTAGGCACCATGCGAAACGCGTATATTTATTTCTAACAGCGGAATTTATCTGTAAAGATGAATTGGTAAGAATTGACCCATGCACCGGCAAAATTGATAATTAGTGGATATCTAGCTTAAGAAGAATAAAGGGAAGCAAGTGATCAGAGCACGATGAGAATTTAATCAAAGGCATAGGCACCAAGCAGAAATAAGCCAACCTCAAAATCATGCTTGGTTAATACTTTACTCTTTACACAGAAGCCTGACAAAGCGGAAGGGGCCTTACATCCAAGGAAAATGAAAAGACCACTGTACTCACAATAAGCAAAACAACCCTGATAAGAAGCGGATGCATGCTGGTAAAATATGGATAAGCAACTAGATTCTCTATGTCGCGTGCTGAATTCATACGCTTTCTTGAAGTTCTAGAAGAAGATTTGCCATTCAGAGCTCTTTTCCAGGAAGCTGAGCCCGAGGAAATCCTCAAGCTCGCAGATGAACATGGATTTATCTTTTCGGATGAAATAAAGGGTCGTTTCCTGAATCGATGGGCAGGTGTCTATTTCTGCCCATTTGCTAATGATGTGGGAAGATTATGCCCAAAAATGGTGCCGGAAGGATTTAGCACACTCCTACATTATTCACAGACAACATGTGCCAAAGAGGATAAAGTAGAACGTTTTGATTTTCGTGCTGGAGGCTATTATGAAGGAGTAAAAACAGTAACTGGATAAAGGAAAAGATGTTAACTCCTAGAATTTAATAGATTCTGAAGTCGTGCCAATGCAGACTGAGCTGCTTCCTGAATCAATGGATCATCATTGTTTTCTTGAAGTTTCTGTAAAGCATCTTCAGCCATAGGATTCGGGATATCGGCAAGAGCCTGAGATGCACTAAAGATCAAAGCCACATTTTGACTGCTGAGAGACCTTGCCAGAAGTCTTATTGCCTCTTCAGACTTAAATTGTTGCTTACCAATCTGACCGAGACACATCAAAGCACCCTGTACGACCACCATATCTGTATCATCAATCCCTTGTTCCAACATCTCCATCACTGAATCAGGAAAAGGCTGATCAGGAAAGTTCTTGAACAATTGCACGAATGCCTTCGGACAACAACGCCTTGCGGTTTGATTCTCAGTTGTTGCATAAAGTTCGATCAAAGGATCGAATGCAGAACTCCCAAAAAAACCAATTCCTTTAACAGCCGCTCTATATACTTTGGGATCATGATGACAGAATAGTTCTAATAATTTTGGCATCGCCTCTTCCTGATAGTGCTCAGAAAGAATCAAGCAGGCTTCTTCCTGAATCCTAGGGTTGGGATGCATTAGATCCTCAAATAATGCATCAATTGATGGAATAATTGAATCGTCGCTCACTTAATAGACTAACCATTGAGTTTTCCATATTAGCATTGGATGTCTCGGGTCATAAGAAATTGGAATTAGGGTTTCAACTACCCAATAACTGCCTGTGCTTTCAGACGCAGCAAACTGTCGACATCAGATTCGACAAGCTGTTGTAGCTGACGTTGATATCGAATTTGCAGACGATCTGTCTGATCAGCTTGGATCAAGAGGAGGCCTGCATAACACATATCCCAACCAGGCTTATTTTCCAGAGACAAGCAATTGTCCAGAATACAATCGTATTGACCAGGAAATAATTTAGCGAATGACAACAAAGCCGCAGGTGGTGATTTTCTAAATTGTGGGCGCTTATCTATAATCGCATCCGAGAGGATTTTAGATATTTGAACAAGTGCTTCATCACTCCAACCTGCCTTCAGTCCAAACAAACGCATCAAAAAATAGTGCGCACCATAGTCATTATGGGCTTTTTCTTGCCAGCAATTGTCAACAGCAATCCAAGTCTCTTGAGCATCGCAGTTTAAGAGCGCTTGCATCGCAAGATAACAACGACTGAAATCTGGGTGAAACAGGCCCTCTACCAAAAGCTGTGTAGGCATAGATTCAGCGTAATGATGAAGAACAGTTATCGTCCGAGGATCATCAAAAAAAAGTTGATCAACTGCTGTTATTGCGTGATCATTTGAGAGTTTTTTTAAAGGGTTATCAAATAAAGCTCGAACAGCTCGCATCCGAAATGCAGGGGAAATTGGTGCCTGGACTAAATCAGATAAAAGCTCAACAGCATTCGCGTCGATCACATCTTGTACAGCCGACTGACGATCCATTTGATTGGAACTGTACAAATGATCTGAAAGATCAGCCAGATGTGAATGATCTCCAGATAGCTGAATCATGGCAGCGATGGCAGCACCACGCACCGAAGGCTTTTCATGAGCTGTAAGAGCCGAAATCGTTGAAATTGCTGACTTAACAGAAAGCTTCGATAGACTTTGAATTAAGACTCTTTGGTTTTGACAAGTGTCATCCACCAAATAAATCATGCGTTGATGCACTTCAGGGTCTTGACAATTCAGACGAGCCAAAGCCCAAGCAGCATTCTCAACCATATAAATATCAGAACTATCTAAAAAACTCGCAATTTTAGGTTTGGCTTCTGTCACCCCTAATCGCGCAAGAACTTCTACAGCTTTTCGTTGTGCAAGACCTATAGGTGTAACTGTAGACGGCCTATCGAGAAAAATTAATAATGCTTGGCTTGTTATTGGGTCAGGAAAATTGATCAGGTGGGAAACGGCCATATAATAATCACTTTCACTCTCTAAATCATCAACTTCTTTAGACAAGATATTAACGGCCTCGCTTTGATCAAGACCGGCATGAATATTATCAAAAACACCGGACATCAGAAATAGCCAACTTCTCAATGATTCTACATGCAGTAGATGATTAAATGCTTCACGTCAAGATAAGAAAGTATTAGCGAGCTTGCCAATAGACGACACAAGGGGCAAAATTCCTTTTATCCACTATAAAAAATCATGGGACCGTTTCCAGGACGAATGATTCAGGTTTCGACAGGAGTGATGGACGGCTGTAGGCCCTCAACGCCACACACAGTTGGTGTGGACACCCGATTCATGGCGCAATGGATGCAAGCTTTTAGAAGTTGCAAAACATCGATCACATTTGTCGGGTGGAGCAAAGCCGAGCATCGTCCATTAATAACAACACCTAAAACGAAAGAATCGACTTCAAAGGTACGAAAATTAGTTGAAAAATTGACGTCGACTTCAGAGTCTTCTTCTAGCAAGAAAACTTCAGGCAAGATAGAAGAAAGTAAAGAAACCAAAAAAAGCTCTGGTCGTCGCAAAAATCGCCGGAAGCATTCTTAAAGACTGCTTATAGGGATGCTGAGGAAACCTGAAAAATGGAATCTTCTGGACGCCCAGATTTAAGAACATCCCAATTGATCGCCTGAAGAAAAGCAACTTCATCGGTTGTTTCAACTAAATCAACACCCCAATATCCCTCCTGGAGTGGAGCTCCAGGAGAAGCTTGGGAATCCTTCCTTCCACCGAGTGCCAATACAACGTGGTTCATCTCATGCCCAAGTTGTCGACGGTATTGAGACCAAGTCTGAACTAGATCAGCAGCCAGTTCTTGCGGCGACAAATCAGATGATATTGAGAGTTTCCAATGAGGATGATCGAGAACTGCAGTTGATGAAATATTTTCTGAAAGAGATTTAAGTGCTTGTGCAAGCTCCTCAAAATTCAATGCAGGCACGTGATCTGATTGAACTTGTAAGTTATGAGATAGAACAAACGTTGTCATCAAAAAACAGTTTCTTTGAGAAATCTAATGGAATTTAAGCTTGTCTGTGATGGGTGATTCAAGGTCTTCCATCTAACGGATACAAAAAAGGGGGGAGCAAAGTGCCCCCCCCCTCCAGCTAGAAGCTTGAGCGGATCAAGAAAGAGCGTTGATCGCGTAATCAAGGTAGCTCTTGAACTCGTTCAGAGCCTGGGGGCTCATATCACGAGGTGCACAACCGCGGTTACGGGTGTAGGTGAGAGCTTCAATGTATGCATTGGTGGGAAGACCCAAGGTGCGATACACCTCACGTGCTCCAGCAATGCCCCACTCATCGAGAGGGCCGGTACCACCAACGATGAGGCAGTAGTTGATCAAGCGCAGGTAGTGGCCGAGATCGCGGTAGCACTTGTCCACCTTCACCTGGCTATCACCGGCTTCACCGGGTTGCCGCAGGTAGGCGTACTTGTTGAAGCAAGCATCACCAGCTTCGCGGGTGACGTTGTCCAGACCGGCGGCCAGCTTTTCAGCAGCCTCCAGACGAGCAGCAGCTCGCTGAATATTGCCCTGAACAGCCTCAAGGTCGTTCTGAGAAGGGAAGCGACCGGCTGCATCAGCAGCGGTCACAACAGTGGTGACGACGGATTTCATTTGAGATCCTTAGGTAAAAGGTGCTGAGAAGGTAAAAAGAGAAGACTTGTTCGTCCGCAGATCAGCTGATAGCGCCAATCACACGATCGAAGTAGGAACCTGCTTCAGACACCAGTGCAGAGCAGTCGCCCTGAGTGGTTTCCATCTTGCGGTACTTAGCACCACCGCTTGCAGGGGTATTGGTCTGACCAATCAGAGCCGTAGCAGCGGATTTCATGATCGCAACTGCGCGGGCGGCAGACTGAGTAGGAACACCTAAAGCGATGTAGGTTTCCTTGAGGCCGTTAAGGCAACGGTCGTCCAGCACGGAAGCGTCACCAGCCAGCAAGGCATAGCTGATGTAGCGAAGCACGATCTCACCATCGCGAAGGCAAGCAGCCATGCGACGCGTGGGGTAGCAGTTGCCGCCGGCCTGGATGAGACCTGTGTTTTCGCAGATCATTCCGGTTACCGCATCGGAGACGATGCAATAAGCGTTGGAGGTAATGGCGTTGACAGCGTCCAGACGCTTGTTGCCATCTTGCACATAGGAGCGGAGGCTAGCGAGGTCGCTACCACCAACAGGTGCAGTTTTGGCGTCAGCGCTGACGACTGTGCGGGAGAATGCGTCGAGCATTGGGGGCCAGACAGTTTGGGGGATGCAGTGCTTCGGGGACCGAAGGGTGAGCAGGCCTTAAAGACCTGGTAGCCCAAGGGTGGTGGAAGCGCTGACCAAGGCTAAACTCAGTTGTCAGCTGGCTTTGCAAACAGACCCCTTTACGCAAAAGTTTGTCACCTTGCGGCAATAGCAAGGAATTCCTCCAGCTGAACAGGGCTCTTTCAACAGCACTCTTTCCTTTGCTTGAGCAATGCTGAGCGAAGGTTCACAAAAGCCTTGAGCAGGCGAGTTGGAGGCTTAGTATCGCCAGGGTCAACATGTGAAATGCATGGACAACGCAGCGTCCGATTTACCCAGCCTCAAAGAATTGCAAGAGTCTATTGAGGAATTAGCTGCCTACCGAGAACGACTTTTTCAAGATGTAATTGGTCTAGGCAAAAAACTGCGTCTGTCACAGAAAAAGATCGACGCGACGGTAGCGGCACATCCAGAGCTACAACGGCTCGACGAAGTCATGTCACAACTCGTCGCCCAAAAGAATGCTCAGCAGGCACAATCTTGATCCGCTTAGGCAATAATTCGTTCGTCGACTTGAATTAATCTATTCCACAGGTTCAAGCCAATGGTCCAAACACTTTCCCCACCGATGACGATGGCGGATTTTTTTCAAGCCAGCCGCGGAACTTGGTTGAACAGGCGCGCTGTCCATCACCTCGACCACCAAGATGACGAAGCAGCCGACTCGAATCTAATAATTGAACCTTTTAACTCAGATGACCCAGTCGTATCCAAAATCTGTGATTCTTTAAATATCAAGACCGAAGACAGTTCGGGTGGAGCTCGGTTTTGGTGGGAAAGCAACATCAAGAAGGGCGTCCGCAACGATGACTATGCGGCAGTTGTGATCGACGTCCCCTCCCACGATGATTCCCGCAAGGGTTTTCTGCTCAGAGATGTAGGCTACGTCGAGAAACAATCCGTACTAAGCACATACACCTTTGCAGACGATGGAGTGGTAACAATCACGACGCGATACGACACCAATGTTGGTATTGAACGGTGTTGGTTTGTGACAGATCAGATCAGAATGAGAGTAAGTTCTGTTCAGTGTTTAGACGGCGTTGCAATGACCACATATTGCACTGAGTTTCGATGTCCTACCGATGCTGAAATCACCGGCATTTCCGAGCGTTCACAGAACTTGGCCATGGCGACTTCTACCAGCAAAGACTGAACATCATGTTTGATCCATTTCTTGATGAATTGCATTCAGGGATCAAAGCCCGGGGCGCTGTGCCAATTGAGGTTCCCCCTGGTCTGGAACACAATCAATCATCCAAGCGCTCCAGCACGATCCAAAGCTGGCTTTGGGACGTTCCTGGATTTCGTCGTTGGCGTGTCACAAGATTGGATGCTGGCGACAGCCTCCAGGTGCTGAATTCAGTTGCCTATCCCGAGTACGCCTACGACCATCCTCTGATGGGAGTTGATCTTCTCTGGTTCGGAGCCAAGCAGAAGTTAGTGGCAGTTCTAGATTTCCAGCCCCTTGTTCAAGACAAGGATTACTTAGAACGTTACTTCGATGGGCTGAAGTCACTGAACGCTGAATTTCCGGATCTCAATGGAGAGGAAACCATGCGGTCTTTCGACCCAAATCAGTATTTTTCCTCATGGTTGCTTTTCTGCCGTGGCGGCTCGGAACAGGCCACAACATCACTGCCTCCTGCCTTTAGCGCTTTCCTAAAAGCTTATTGGAACTTGCACGACGAAGCAGTTAAAAACTCATCGTTCATCAATCCTGAAAAAGTAGAGCAACTTCAAAAAAACTACGACATCTACAGCGCCGAGAGAGATCCTGCGCATGGCCTTTTCAGCAGTCATTTTGGCAGTGAATGGTCTGATCGTTTCCTGCACGAATTTCTCTTCCCTGAATCTGCTAAACCATGACTCTCCAGCGCACTAATAGCTCTGATCGGCTCGCAATACCGGGCTGGTCATGGCAGCCTTTTCTTGATGACGCGGTTGCGGCACTCGATTCATTTGAGCCAGAGCCGTACCCAATTGAGCAAGATTTTTTATTCAAGCAGGGACAAATCGGTTCCAAGGCCAAGCCAGTCACCGTGACCACAGCGACATGGGCTTGCCGCACTGAAAAATTCCGGCAAGTTCGTGCTGCGTGTGTGAATGGTGGTGACGCAGCATCGGTGCTGAATTTCGTCATTAATCCATCCTCCAAGTTCGACTTGCCCTTTTTTGGAGGTGATCTCGTCACCCTGCCGGGTGGTCATCTACTTGCACTTGACCTTCAGCCCGCCGATAAAAGTGATGAGCAGCACACGCGGCCGGTTTGGGATCAGTTGATGCCAATTTTTGAGCGATGGCGCGAAAAATTACCTGACGGCGGACCGATCCCCGAGGAAGCCCAGCCCTTCTTCTCTCCTGGCTTTCTCTGGACCCGTCTTCCGCTTGGGGACGAAGGGGCTCACCTGATCGAAAACGTGGTGCGACCTGCTTTCAATGAGTACTTGTCTCTTTATCTGCGGCTTGCGGCCACGGCTGAACCTGTCTCTGACCAGCGCTCTGAGGTTCTCTTCGCTGGTCAACGTCGTTACACCGACTATCGCGCCGAAAAAGACCCGGCCCGCGGAATGTTGACCCGCTTTCACGGCAGTGAGTGGACTGAGGCATACATCCACGAGGTGCTTTTCGATCTTTGAGAAAAGCCTCGCCACTTCCTTGTTGTAGCAAGGGAGTTAAGCATTATGAACAGCTTTCGGGAGCCTCCCGAGCTGTTGGTCAGAATCGCAGGCGACGGGATGGAGGCAATAGCCTCAGCTCATCCCTTTCATGTCTGAGATTCCCCCTCCAGACGTAGTTCACAGGAACAACAACCATGTTCGACGCCTTCACCAAGGTTGTCGCCCAGGCCGATGCCCGGGGACAATTCATCAGCACCAGCGAGATCGATGCTCTCGCAGCCATGGTTTCCGACAGCAACAAGCGTCTGGATGCCGTTAACCGCATTTCCAGCAACGCTTCCAGCATTGTTGCTTCGGCTGCCCGCCAGCTGTTTGCCCAGCAGCCTGCGCTGATTTCACCAGGCGGTAACGCTTACACCTCCCGCCGCATGGCCGCTTGCCTGCGTGACATGGAGATCATCCTGCGTTACGTCACCTACTCCGCTTTCACCGGCGACGCTTCCGTGATGGAAGACCGCTGCCTGAATGGCCTGCGTGAGACCTATCTGGCTCTTGGTACCCCTGGTGCTTCGGTTGCAGCCGGCGTCAACCTGATGAAGGAGGCTGCCCTCTCCATCGTTAACGACAAAGCAGGTATTTCCAATGGCGACTGCGCCTCGTTGAGTAGCGAGATCGGCACCTACTTCGATAAGGCCGCAGCATCCGTCGCCTGATCGACGCGTTAATCCGACGTCTTTCACTTCTCCTATCAACCAATGAAAACCCCTCTTACCGAAGCTGTTGCAGCAGCTGATTCCCAGGGTCGTTTCCTGAGCAACACCGAAGTTCAGGCGGCCTCCGGCCGTTTCAATCGCGCCAAAGCCAGTCTCGAAGCGGCCAAAGCCCTCACGAGTAAAGCCGATTCCTTGGTGAATGGCGCAGCTCAAGCTGTGTACACCAAGTTCCCCTACACCACTCAGATGGCGGGGCCAAATTACTCAGCAACTCCCGAAGGCAAGGCCAAGTGTTCCCGTGACGTGGGCTACTACCTGCGCATGATCACCTACTGCCTGGTCGCTGGTGGTACTGGCCCCATGGACGACTACCTGATTGCCGGTCTGGCCGAAATCAACCGTACTTTTGAGCTCTCCCCTTCCTGGTACGTGGAAGCTCTGAAGCACATCAAGGCGAACCACGGCCTCTCTGGCGACGCTGCCACTGAAGCCAACAGCTACATCGACTACGCCATCAATGCTCTGACCTGATCGGTTAGATCACAATCTGACAGCCCTCCTCATGGAGGGCTTTTTTTTGTTCAAACAGCTTGGGCCAGGATTCTAAAAATGACCCCAACAGAGCAGAACTTTCTCAGCTTGCTTTGCGGCGAATACAGCAATCAGAAGCAAGCATTGGATAACCCGCCTTTCTTTGCACATATTTTCCTGAGATACCGACCTTTAGAACATCTCCAACCCGGGTCTATTTTGTTAGAGCAAAGCTATGCAGTTGACCCAAAGAATCCTTACCGACTACGCATGATCAGAGCAGAGGAACAATCACCTGG
The DNA here is from genome assembly GCF_900474015.1 of Synechococcus sp. UW106. NCBI lineage: Bacteria > Bacillati > Cyanobacteriota > Cyanophyceae > Synechococcales > Synechococcaceae > Synechococcus > Synechococcus sp. UW106. Next base: position 115,216 of record NZ_UCNV01000004.1, on the reverse strand, counting down.
AATTATTAAGTTGTGGAACCATACCTTCCGCGAGCCATCAAGATTTGCCAAAGCAACCTTTGACAAAGAATGTCGACAGACCATTCAAGACAGCGACCTGATCTGCCTTGACCAATGTCACTACCAAGTTGAACACAAGAGCGACGGATATCATGGATCGATCGAACCAGGCTGTCAGTGTATGGTTACCCGAAATGGGCAAGAAACAGTCCTGGTCAGCACTTTTCACCTCCAGGAGGACTCATTAAAAACTCTTGACCGTGGTCATGACCCAAAAACGAATGAAAGACTTTGGGGCGCCATTGCAGGAGAATTTCAATTCAGACGAACAAAATCATGGGAAGCAAAGTGGGAGCAAGACATTCATTCATGAGCATAGATACAAAGACCATTTCTTAAGCGCCTGAGACAGTGGGGCAAGCCTATAGAATGCAAAGCAAGTTTTGTTAAACAAAACTACTTTGATTCCAATTGACTCAGTCACAGCCGCTCTTGAAGCCCTCGACCACCAAGATGCGGGTGTGCGTTATCACGGTGCTTGGTGGCTCGGGAAAAACAGATCGGTTGAGGGAGTACCACGATTGGTGGAATGCCTTTTAGACGAAAGGGACAAAACATGTACAGGTGGATACCCCCTAAGAAGGCAAGCAGCAAGATCACTGGGAATGATCAAAGACTCACGCTGTTTACCAGAGCTTCTTAAAACACTAGAAACAGATGACGTGCAATTGCATGAAGCAACACTTAGAGCCCTAATTGAAATCAAGAGTGATCAATGCTCAAGCTCACTCATAAGCTACCTTGAGCGAGACATTCCCAACAAACCAATAGAAGCGCTTATAGAAGCTTTAACAGAGCAAAGACTGTGGGATATTTCAGAAAAGATCCAACCCTTTCTTAAGGATAAATCTGAGAGGATTGTTGGCTCTGCCGCAGCTTTTTTCTACAGCTACACAGGTGATATAACTTATTTAAACAAAGTTATCTCACTTCTTGATCACCAGAATCGCTTCATCAGGCAATCCGCTGCATTCGACCTAGCCCGTATCGGAACAATCAAGGCAACAGATCCAATCCTGACTTCCAGGATCCCCAACAACGTCAAGATGTTTGCCATAAAAGCCATACTCAATAAATCACTCAGCCGAAGCAATCAAGCAGATTCTATTCCAGATAGCGACCTCGCATCAATTCATTCCTCTCTCTTCAAAGCACTTGACAGTCTCGCCAGAGACAACTTTTCGGGGAACCTATTGATTGAGCAAGACAACCAAATTCCAGAAACCTATTCAGGAGACGACTCAATAGAAAGCGATCTACTTTCAGATGCATTCGACAACCTAAGGTCACCATCCTTGACGAGCAGAAAAGCAGGCATAAAACAACTCGTCCGTGGCGCTGATCATTTCAAAATCGATCTTCTTGATCTGTACTTCTCAGAATCGGATCAAGACATCACAATGGGGCTGATCAAGGCCATGGCTGAACTCAAAAATCCCGATTACGCAAACGCACTGATTGATGCCATTGGTGTCGAAATTGGCAATCATTGCCAAGGAAACATTCGACGCGTCGCTGCGTGTGCCCTTGGCGATATCAATTGGAACGCAAAGATTTCGTCGCAATCACTGCATGCCGTTTTCAACAAACTTGAATGGACACTTCATTCACCTGAAGACTGGGGTTTGCGCTACAGCGCATGCTTGGCGCTGGAAGGAATTAGCAATGCCAATTCAATTGAACTTTTAAGTGAAGCCAAAGCAAACGAAACAGATCCAGTCCTCTCTGCACGCCTTGACAAGGCAATACTAAAATCAAAAAATAAGACTTCTATCCATCACATCGAAAACAAAAAAGTTCTCTAAAGCTAATGATGAAAGTATTGTTCGTCTGCCTTGGCAACATCTGCCGCTCTCCAGCAGCCGAAGGCGTGTTTCTGCATCTGCTGCAGGAACGTGGTCTCAGCGATCAGTTCGTGGTGGATTCCGCCGGAACAGGCGGATGGCATGTGGGCAATCCGGCGGACCGACGGATGCAGGGAGCGGCCAACCGCCGCGGCATTCAGCTGCCCAGCCGCGCACGACAGATCAGCCTCGACGATTTCTCGAGTTTCGATCTGGTGCTGACCATGGACGACGACAATCTCACCGCCGTGCAAGGACTGGCCAGGGAAGCTGGCCCAAGGGCGACAGCCACCATCAAACCGATGCTCAGCTACGCCCGCAGCTTCTCTGAAACGGAGGTTCCAGATCCCTATTACGGAGGCGAAGCGGGCTTCGAGCATGTGCTCGACCTGCTCGAGGATGCCTGTTCCAACCTGCTCGACGAACTCAGCCCTCCGGCGTAGGCCATGCCTCCTCGGCGACCCGAGAGCGGAACTCCGTCACCAGGGCGTCGATCACAGCCACAATGCTCATGCCATCGGTGACGAGCTCCACAGCATCCTCTGCCTGCACCAAGGGGGCTTCCTCGCGGGTGCTATCGAGATGGTCCCGTTCGGCGATCTGTGCCTCGAGCTCAGATCGCTCAGGCACCGGGAAACCCCGCTGCTCGAGATCAAGGGCTCGACGCCGGGCGCGCTCGCCCACCGTGGCCGTCAGAAACACCTTTAGATCAGCATCCGGAAAAACAGCCGTGCCGATGTCGCGACCTTCCGCCACCAAGCCACCCTTGGCACCCATCGCCTTCTGCTGTGCCGTCAGCGCTTGCCTCACGCAGCGGTGAGCCGCCACAGCCGAGACCGACGCTGTGACTTCAGGAGAACGAATCGCATCGCTCACGTCCTGCCCATTCACCAACACCTGCTGGCCGCCACCGGGCAGCGACCGCAGCTGAAGATCCAAGACGTTCAAGAGAGCCTCAATGGACGTCGCATCCTGGGGGTCCACACCGTTTTGTTGCACCAACCAGGTCACCGACCGGTACATCGCGCCGGTATCGAGATAGACCAGCCCCAACCGCTCAGCAAAAGCCCGAGTAACGGTGCTTTTCCCGGCACCGGCCGGGCCATCAATGGCAACGAGAGGCTGGCGAGTCATCAGGAAGACATGATCGATCAAACGGGTCGTCCCGCAGCGCACCGCAGCGGCCAGCAGCGAGATGGCGGTTTCAGACCCACAGGGCTGAAGACTGAGGGGATCGACCCTCTCTACATACTCCACCTCAAGCCCTGCATCACACAGGCTCCTGCGGACTGAATCCTTGGGTTCGTTCTGATCAGCACGGCGCAAAGCTGCTGGCAGAGCAGAAGCACGCTCACGATCCGCAGCAGAGAGGTACTGGTTGCGGGAACTCAATGCCAGGCCATCGGCTTCACGAAGCGTGGGAACCCCCTGCACCAACAGGTTCAAATCAAGATCAGCGACCAGCCGGCGCAGAATCACCAGCTGCTGCCAATCCTTTTCACCCAGCCAAAGACATGAGGGCTTCACCAGCTGCAGGAGACGTGCCACGACTGTGACCACACCATCAAAGTGACCTGGACGGGATGCGCCACAGAGATGGGACTGGAGGGCGGCTGGCGCTGACCGGGGCACAGCTGCATTGAGTCCACCGGGGTAGACCGTGTCGACAGTCGGAGCCCAGAGGGCATTGGCGCCACTGCCCTGGGCTAAAACCCGATCCGCCTCAAGAGCGCGGGGGTAGCGGTCAAAATCTTCGGTAGGACCGAATTGGAGTGGGTTGACGAACACACTCACAAGAACAGGACCTTGTTGGCGAGCTCGGCGAATCAGCTGGCCGTGGCCTTCATGCAAACCACCCATGGTGGGCACGAATTGAAGCGGTCCATGGAGGCCAGTCCGGAAGATCTCCAGCTCGGCTTGCGTGGAGAGAACAACAAGGCTCAGCGCAGCACCTCAAGCTTGACTTGGGCAATTCCAGAGGCGGTCAGCCCAAGATCGGAGGCGGCGCCGTGGCCGAGGTCGATCACACGGTGATAAACGAAGGGCCCACGATCATTGATGCGAATAACAGCGCTTCGCCCGTTCCAAAGATTGGTCACACGAACCTTGGTGCCGAAGGGGAGCGTGCGATGGGCCGCCGTCATCGTGCCGGGCTGATAGACCTCGCCATTCGCTGTTCGGTTGCCATAAAAACCGGGGCCATACCAACTGGCTTCTCCGGTGATGACTTTGACGACTTCAGGGACGACCTTCAGCTTGGGCTTGGGGAGCTCCGCTGCAGGGGGTGCATCGACTTGCTTTACCTCTAAAGGGGAGAGCGTTGCCTGCAACTCAGACACCTGGGGCTCGACGACCAAATCGAGGGGATCCAGGGGTTCTGCACCATCAACAGCGAGAAAATCGCTTGCCACCACCGGCAAAAGTGCAGCACTCCCTGAAATCGCTCCGGAGAGCGTGGCCACCGTCAGAAGGACTCGCATGCAGAGCGGCGTGACCAACGAAACTGAACTGAAGTGGCAGTTCTCGAGCGTTGACTGGCCTAATCAAACAGTTGCCTGGGAACCTAAAAAAACCACTCCCGAAAGAAAATGGGGCCCCATCGCCACGACCGTCACAACAACCAAAGCCCGACTGCACCGGCAATCCCCGCACTGACTGGCAGATCAACGCCCAAAAGCAAGCCCCCACTCATAAGCCGGGAATAAAGGGCCGATAAGCAGATCGAATCAGAAGCTGTGCCGGCAGCTCAAGCCGCACAGGCGCCCCGGCATTGCAGGATTATTGCAACGGATTCATTCCATGGATTACAAGAGCGCTGGAGTTGACGTCGAAGCCGGACGTGCGTTCGTGCAGCGCATCAAGGCGTCTGTGGAAGCCACCCACCGACCGGAGGTCATCGGAGGCCTAGGGGGATTTGGGGGGCTGATGCGCCTCCCCAGCGGCCTGCGAAAGCCCCTGCTGGTGTCGGGCACCGATGGCGTCGGAACCAAATTGGAACTGGCCCAAGAGCATGGCAGCCATCACGGCGTGGGCATCGACCTGGTGGCGATGTGCGTCAACGATGTGATCACCTCAGGAGCAGCGCCTCTCTTTTTTCTGGATTACATGGCCACTGGCGCGCTGGCGCCGTCGGCGATGGCTGAGGTTGTGGAGGGAATCGCCGATGGATGCAGGCAAAGCGGCTGTGCCTTGCTCGGTGGAGAAACCGCGGAGATGCCGGGGTTCTATCCCAAGGGGCGCTACGACCTCGCCGGCTTTTGCGTGGCCGTCGTCGAAGAAGACCAACTCATTGACGGCCAGCGCATCCAGCCTGGCGACAGCGTGATCGGTGTGGCCAGCAGCGGCGTGCACAGCAATGGCTTCAGCTTGGTGCGCAAGGTGCTGCAACGCGCCAATGCTGATGCGAGCACCGTCTATGGCGCTGACCAGCGGCCTCTGATCAACGACCTACTGGCAGCCACAACCCTGTATGCCGACCTCGTGCAACATCTGCTGCAGGGCGGATGTGAGCTCCACGGCATGGCCCACATCACAGGCGGGGGACTACCGGAAAACCTGCCGCGGTGCCTGCCAGAAGGCTTATCTGCTCGCATCGACGCCACCAGCTGGACCAGGCCTCCACTCTTCCGCTGGCTTCAGGACGCAGGAGACATTCCCGAACGGGACCTCTGGCACACGTTTAACCTCGGCATCGGTTTCTGTCTGGTTGTGCCGGCAGGGAGCGAAGGCACTGTCATCGATTACTGCCGCGTCAAACAACATCAGGCCTGGGTGATTGGCGACGTGGCGTCCAAGTCCAACGACCCGGGCAACACCCCGGCATTGGAGGGGGTGCCCTCCTGATTGCGTCAGTTTCAGACGGGTTCAAGGCAGCTGAGCACCAGACCGGAAAGGATCGAATAGGCTGCTGCCAAGCACATCGGGATCTTTTCCGATAGCAATGTCAATACATTTATTTTTCAATGCCTTTTGATAAGCCTCAGCGCATCACGCGACGTCGATCGTCTGCAGGACCGGTTCCACCAAGACGCCCTTTAGCTTCCGGACAAGACAGGCAGCAGGGCTATAGGCAGGGTGCAAGGCCGACGTTCCTCACATTGCGAGATCACGGCAAGGTCTTCGTGGCTGACATGCCATACCTCTCAGATGGGCAGTTGGCCCACATCGGGAAAGAAGCCCAAGAGGTTTTGGAAAGCCTTGAGCGGCGGATTCAAGACATGGAGCAGGAGCTCAGTCATGGCCCTCAGGAGCGCGACACCCTGATCAAGGCGTCCACTAAACGCGACGTCACCCGTCGATTCATCCGCGCCATTCAGGATGAGCAGGAGAACCGTCAGAACAACCCTGCTTTAAAGAGCGCTGCAAGCGAATCCCTGCCTCGCACATTTCTGGAGGTCGCCCGGCATCGACTGCCCGGAGCAACCTTCGATTCACTCCTGCAAGAAGCGCTAACCGCCTGCGCACAACAGCAGGAGGCCTCCCCCGCTCCCACTCCCCGGGAAACCTCCGAAGACAAGGTCATTCCGATTCGCACCAACGGAGACAGCCTCCCAGTCGTGGTGAGTCCAGCCCCCGAATCCGCCTCGGAGGCCTGAGCATCTCGCTTAGCGACTCTGGAATGGATTAGCGGGCATCCGCTCGCTGCAACTGCATCGGGCAGCATCCAAACGCTGGCGTTCCTGCGTCGACAAAGACCACTGCAGTGCACCGGCAACATCCCTTGCTTGGTGAGGAGTTCGCAGCCCAGGGATCGGAGTCGTACCCATTGCTCTGCACCAATTCAAGGCGACTTGCACCATCGTTGCCCCATGCTCGATGGCGATGGCATTCATCACACTGCGCAGCTCAAAACTTGCGGGGAGGAGTCGCCGGAACAGACGACGTCTCAACCAGGTTGCGGGAAGCGTCTGCTCAGCCCCGGGAGGACATCCAAGGACGCCAAAGGCCAGAGGGCTGTAAGCCAAAACCTCCACATCCCGGTCCCTGCTGAAGGCAATCAACTCGTGCAGCTGATCATCCCCAGGCGCCAGAAGTGAACACTGAACCTGAACACTGCGCAGGGAAACACCGCGCGCCAACAGACGGCTATGGATCAACTCCAAGCGCTGGGGGCCCAAATTGGAGAGCCCCAGCTCGGAGACCCGGCCACAAAGCACGAGCTCAGCCAAGCCATCGAGAAGGCCTGCCTCTTGCCAAGGCGCATAGCGCGCGGTGCTCCAGTGCAACTGCACCCGCTGGAGCTGCCCTTTGAGACGCTTTCGGCTGGCCTCAAAGGCGGCATCGAATCCTCGACGGCCCCATCTCCAGGGGAAGGGTGCCAACTTTGTCGCGACGGTCAACTGGGATCTACGAAGGGCTGGCAACTCAGCAATGAATTCGCCAAGAAGCTCTTCACTGCGCCCATTCAGCCTCCCCGTGCCATAGGAATCCGCTGTATCCACCAGGTTGAGCCCAGAACTAAGGGCCTGTCGAAACGTATCGCGCAGTCGACCATCGTCCCGCTCGGGGTCGTATCCCCAAACCGCCTTGTTACCCCAGGCCCAGGTGCCAAAACCGATGCCGTTCAACGGGGCGACGCTGCTGCCAGCCATGATCGCCTTCATCCCATCCCGCTGTGTCATGACCGCTTCCCCCCCACAGGAGCCTGCGACATCGCCCGATCAGGCTGTGGAGGGATCGTCTGCCAACGAGGAACGCATCCTCTGCAACCACTGCCGAAGAACCGCCAGCAACGGGATTCGATGCCTGGGCATGTGCGTCGCCGACAGCGATTACTGATGATCCGCCTGTGGCTGGCTTCCCTGCTGCTCGCCGTTCCTGCAACGGCCAATCCAATGCTGACCTTTGGCCGCTTGGAGCACACGCCTTCAAAATGCCGCATCGTTGTCGACGGGCGTCCCTTGGATTGCCAGCGCCTCCAGATCAGTGCGAACGGAAGTAGTGGCCTGCGGCTTCGCTTCATCGGAGACGATGAGGCGACGGGGGGCAGTTTTCAATTGAGCTTCGTGAGCCTTGATAGAGACCAGGGCAGTCCGCTTCTCTGTGACCGCTCCGGCTGCCGCTTGGATCAGCGCAGCTGGAGCGCGAGCCTGCTCAGCACCGCATGGGGCCGCTTTGACGCCAGAGGACTCCCCACGGGCCTGCCAGTGGCACGCACAGCCACTGGCAGCTGTTGGATTGATGCCGAAACCGTCAACTGCGAGAGTCACTCACGCAACATTCCCGCAATGAGAGCGGAGGCTCAACTGTGACGAGGATTCAAAGGCGGCACCCAGATTCGAACTGGGGATAAAGGATTTGCAATCCTCTGCCTTACCACTTGGCCATGCCGCCGCTGGGGAACAGCCGCTCCCATCAGGGGATCGTATCAGCCATGCCCCTGGCTCTCTGCTGTTTCTCTGCAACGGCCACGGAGAAGACCTGATCACCCTGCGGATCATCCAGGCCCTCCATCGACGTGCTCCCCGACTTTCCCTATCCGTGCTTCCTCTGGTGGGAACGGGCCGTGTTTTTGATGCTGCAGTTCAGCAGGGATGGTTAACGCGCATGGGGCCGAAAGCGGCTCTACCAAGCGGTGGATTCAGCAACCAAAGCCTGCGGGGACTGCTGACGGACCTCAGCGCTGGTCTTCCAACCCTGAGCTGGACCCAGTGGCGTCTCGTGCGTCGCCTGGGTCATAAACACCAACCCATCGTTGCCGTCGGCGATCTGCTGCCGCTGCTGATGGCCTGGAGCAGTGGCTCCCCTTTCGGTTTCATCGGCACCCCCAAGAGCGACTACACCTGGCGCAGCGGGCCCGGACGGTCAAGAAGCGATTGCTATCACCGGCTCAAAGGCAGTGAGTGGGATCCCTGGGAATGGCGCTTGATGCGCTCGCGGCGCTGTCGACTGGTGGCCATGCGTGATCGGCTCACGGCCCGTGGCCTGCAACGCAAAGGAGTGGATGCGCTAGCGCCGGGCAATCCGATGATGGATGGCCTTCGGATCCAACCCCTGCCATCAGCCCTGGAACGCTGCCGCCGGGTGCTTCTGCTCTGCGGCAGTCGCATGCCGGAAGCCCAGCGCAACCTGCAGCGATTGATGCGCAGCGCCATGGCCCTGCCCGGCCGTGTCCCAATGGCACTGCTCGTGGCGGTGGGCGCCCAACCCGATGCAGCAGCCCTGAATGACAGTCTTGAACAGCTGGGTTTTCGACGGAGCCTTCCTCCTTCGGATCAACTGCATGCCGAAGCGTGCTGGGTAAAAGGAGCTTGCCTCGTGCTGATCGGTCGAGGTTGCTTTGATCAGTGGGCCGGCTGGGCGGAAGCCGGCATTGCAACGGCCGGAACGGCAACAGAACAATTGGTGGGTCTGGGCATTCCAGCCCTGTCCCTGCCTGGAGCAGGGCCGCAATTCAAGCCAGGCTTCGCCCGCCGCCAAAGTCGTCTCCTAGGCGGAGCTGTTCGTCCATGTTCTGGCGAAGCCGAGCTCACCGCGCGACTGGAACAACTGCTAAAAGACCCCGCAATACGAACAGAATTGGGACGTATCGGTGCTCAGCGGATGGGACCTGCAGGAGGGAGCGATCAGCTGGCACGCTTAATCCTGGATCGCTTCAACGGATACTGAAGACCCTCGGTTGGATGCGATGGCTGCGATTCAAGACCCCACCCTCGTCAAACTTTGCGCTCAGCTGGCGAGTCGATTGAGCATCAGCCTCGCCAGCGCCCGTCGCCAGGTCGAGCAAGCTGCGGCCCGTGAAGGTCATCGCGATGTGCGGGGGCGACGGGCGACCGCAGAATCCATGCTGGCCGCCCTCGACAACGACAACGGTGATCACGCCCGTCAGCTGAACACGTTGTTGGAGCACAGCGAAGGAGATGGCAATTTCATGCTTGAAGACTGACTTCAGTGCTCAAAGATCTGGTGAAAACGCTGCCGGTCCAACTCGGCAACCACCGGAACGCATTGAAAACAGCGCTGAGCCAGATCCCAGCGCCCTTCCCGTCGCAGCATCTGTTCCAAACGCTCCCGGGCCGGCAAGAGATATCGGACGTCGTTAGCGGCATAGGCCAGCTGAGCATCCGTGAGTTCGTCCACACGGCCCCAATCACTGCTCTGGGCGCCCTTATCAAGCTCAACACCCACCAATTCCATCACCAGATCCTTGAGACCGTGGCGGGGGGTGTAAGTCCGCCCGAGCCGACTCCCGACCTTGGTGCAGAAGACAGGATCCACCGCAATCCCCAGACCGGCGGCGAGAGCTGCCACATCAAACCGTGCGAAGTGAAACACCTTCTCCACAGTGGAAGCCTCAAACAGGCGCTTCAGGTTGGGCGCCTCGGTCTGGCCCAAGCCAATGCGGACGCAGGCGACACGGTCTTCTGCGTCCGCAATTTGAACCAGACAAAGCCGGTCACGGCCATGGATCAGTCCCATCGCTTCGGTATCGACCGCAAGCCGCGGGCACTGCAAATAGCGCTCCGTCCAAGCTGCATCGAGATCGCGATCAAAGACGGCGAATTCCGCAGGGGACGAGGACTGCTCAGCCATGGCTTCAAGGATGGATATGGCCAGTGTGGCCAACCGCCTCTACAGCAAGTCTCAAGACTCTCCTCTTGAATCTCGAAATGAGATCGCATTTGATTGGGGGAGTTATCCCTCGCCTGTGTTCTCCCGCAGAAAGCCATCGCGCACCTGCCTGGCAGACATCGAGCAGTACTTCCACCAGCCACCGCCACAATTTCTCGACCTGGAATTGGCTGTCTGCTGGATCCTTGAGTGCCTGCTCAAAGACGACAACTATCCCTCCGGGCTCCTGCAGAAATTGATCCAGGAAGAGCCACAACTGCGGCTCTCTGAAACCGTGCTGCAACAGGCTCTGGATTTTCTCGAGCAACAGGGCTCAATTAGCAGCTACACCCAACGCTGCCCGAGTCGTGGACGACCACGGCGCATGCTGCATCTTCAATCGGATGCCCGCAATGAAGCCGAGCGACTCATGGCCCCCTGGCGCAGCTGGCTGGACGCACACCGATTCGCGTTGAACTAAGCGATTCAGCCTGCGCAAGGCTTAAAAAGGTTCATCACGATCGGGACGCCATGCCTGCAGGATTCCAATCCACTCTCCTGCTGACCGTTCTGCTGGCGATTGGTCTGGTGTTCTTCCTGCGGGCAGCAAGCAAAGACCGAACCACTGTTGTGGATGTGATGTCTCCCCAACCGCCCTTGACCGTTCTCGACGGTCTAAGCGCTTGGCTGGAGGCTCGCGGTTGGAGCCGAGATGGCGGAGATGCAGAGCGGCAGGTGCTCCGCTTTAAGGGGAAGGTGGCATCCAGCCAACCCCTGGCCGTCCTGCTGTCCCTACTGGCTGCCATCGGCTCCGCTTGCTTCGCCCTGGTTCTGCGTCAGCTGTCACCACAACTGCACTGGTGGCCCCTGCTGTTGATTGGCTTCGGACCTATGGCTGGAGCTCTTTACACACGGCGGGCGGCACGCACAGAAGCCTTAGAACTGCAGCTGCTGCCTCCTCCAGAGGGAGAAGGCAGCGCCATTCGCTTGCGGGCCCATCGCGATGAATTAATCGCGATCGAACTGGAACTGGCCGAGACCCTTGAACTCGCCAGTGATGGATCCCTGCTCTCCTCCCCCATCTGAACCATGCGTCTGCCGGCCTGGATTCAACGGCGTCGCTTTGCCACAGGCCTTGCCATCACAGGGCTGTCTCTGGTGACGCTCGCCATGACCAAGGCTGCTGAACAGCGCAATTGGCTGAGCGCACCCGGGTTGACAGAGAAACCAGCAAAGCAACTAGCGCCGGCACCGCCAGCGCCAGAACCCTGCCCCGCGCCGGCCACCCCAGACCCATTGCTGGGCCCACGCACGAAGGAATCCGGGAGCTGGGTCGGTAGCAGCCCTGTTCAAACCAACTTGCCGATCGTCGTCATGGCAGGACACGCCGACTCCCAGGGCACCGCCAGTCCCGGAACACCGGGTTATGCCGTGGATCAGCAAAACCGTCCGCCGATGCAACCGGGCATTCGGGATGAGCTGTTCTGGAACCGCGAGGTTCAGGCTGCTGTTGTCAGCCAAGGCAAAGCACGTGGGTTGAACATCCGGTCTTACACCCCTCCCTCAATCACCATCGCGAACGACAACGACCCTGCCACCAACTGGTCGAAAGCCAAAGTGTTTTCCGAACGCGGGGAATATGTACTAGAGATCCATTTCGACGCCTACCGGCCCCATGGCTTCGGCTCAGGCCTGATTCCCGTGCTCGCGAACGTGCGTGCACTCAATGTCGTCGATGAAAGCTTGGCCAAGGCCTTTGGACGATTCCCACGGAATTTTCGAGGAGGCCTTGGAGGTCCAAGGCGCGGCATCGGGATTCTTGAAATCGCCATGCTTGAACCCCCCCTTGAAACGAAGCTCAGGGATACGAGCACAAGGGAGCAAACCGTGAATTGCCTAGCCGAGCGCGTGGTGAACGCGCTCGTTCAGGGCGTCAGTTAGTTGATCGCTCCATGGGGGCGGCAGCGGTCGTCGAGGCTGGAATCCCCAAACCAATCCTGAGGCTTGGTGAACAGCTCAGTCAGCAGGGCCTCCCTTGATCCGGCCTCTGCGGTGTAGCCATACTCCCAGCGCACGAGCGGAGGCAGAGACATCAGGATCGACTCCGTACGCCCATTGGTCTGCAATCCGAAAATCGTGCCGCGATCCCAGACCAGGTTGAATTCCACGTACCTGCCACGGCGATAGAGCTGGAACTCTCTCTCGCGGTCGCCATAAGCCATCGGGTGACGCTTCTCAACGATGGGTGCATAGGAGGGCAAGAAGGCTCTGCCGTTGGCCTGGCCGAGCGAGAACAGCTGCTCCCAGCTCAATGGCCTGGCCCCCAAACGTGCAGACACCTGAGCGGCTGGGCCCGCCGGGTCCTGTCCCTTGTAAAGCGTGCCGTTGGCGTCTTGATAGTCGTAAAAAATGCCGCCGACGCCGCGGGTCTCACCACGGTGCTTCAAAAAGAAGTACTCATCGCACCAGGGCTTGAAGACCTTGTGCAGATCCGGATGAACCGAATCACAGGCCGCCTGATGGGTGCGATGAAAATGGCGTGCATCTTCAAGAAAGGGGTAATAGGGGGTCAGGTCGGCGCCCCCTCCAAACCACCACACCGGGCCAGCTTCGAAGTAGCGGTAATTAAGGTGAACCGTCGGGATGTAGGGGTTGCGCGGATGCAGCACCATCGACGTTCCCGTGGCGAACCAGGGATGACCCTTGGCCTCCGGACGCTGCTTGAGGATGGATGGGGGCAGTTCTTCCCCTTGAACCTCTGAGAAATTCACGCCGCCTTGTTCAAAGACGCGGCCCTCACGCATCACCCGGGAGCGGCCACCACCCCCTTCAGGCCGTACCCAACTTTCCTCTGCAAAGCGGCCTTCACCATCGAGAGCTTCCAGGCCAGAGCAGATCTCGTCTTGAAGCCCCATCACCATTGCCCGAGCCCGATCTCTGGAGTCGCTGGGAGGAAGCTCGAGGGTGGAGTTGCTGACACCCACGTCCTGGCGTCCGAGGACGCGGCGAATCAGGGAGCGGACCATGTGTCAGAGACTGAAGACATCGAAACCTAACCAAGTCACCCCAGGCCTGGACAAGCATCCGTGAGGGACTGTCACGGGCGACGCCCCTAGGATCCGGCTTGCCCTAATGAAACCGATGAACCCGGTTGAGCAGGCCAACCACGCCCTCCAGCAAGTCAAAGATGCCGGCAGTGGCAAATCGGCACTGGAGCTCGGCTGGATCGAACAAATCCGCATTAGCCCGCCGCGGGCCGTGTTTCGCCTCAGCCTTCCCGGCTTCGCCCAAGAGCAGAGAGACCGAATCGTGACCGAGGCACGGGAAACTCTGCTGAGCATCGACGGCATCGACGACGTCCAGATTGAGATCGGCCAACCACCGAGCCAGGGGGGGATTGGCCAAGCAGGCCACGGACAGCCGGCTGAACGGCAGTCGATCCCAGGAGTGCGCCAGGTGATTGCTGTGAGCAGCGGCAAGGGAGGCGTCGGCAAGAGCACCGTGGCCGTCAATCTGGCCTGCGCACTCGCCCAGACCGGCCTGCGGGTTGGGCTCCTGGACGCCGATATCTACGGACCCAACGCACCAACCATGCTGGGTGTGGCTGATCAAACGCCGGAGGTGCAGGGAAGCGGAGATCAGCAGCGGATTGTCCCGATCGAAACCTGCGGAATCGCCATGGTGTCCATGGGTCTGCTGATCGATGATCACCAGCCCGTGATCTGGCGTGGCCCGATGCTGAACGGCATCATTCGTCAGTTTCTCTACCAGGCCGAATGGGGTGAGAGGGACGTTCTTGTCGTCGACCTGCCGCCGGGCACCGGTGATGCGCAGTTGTCCCTGGCCCAGGCAGTTCCGATGGCAGGAGTTGTGATCGTGACCACACCGCAGCAGGTATCACTGCAAGATGCGCGAAGGGGTCTTGCCATGTTCCGGCAGATGGGCATTCCCGTCCTCGGCGTGGTGGAGAACATGAGCGCCTTCATTCCTCCGGATCGTCCCGACTGCCGTTATGCCCTCTTCGGCAGTGGCGGCGGAGCCCAACTCGCCTCCGACTACGACGTTCCTCTTCTGGCCCAAATTCCGATGGAAATGCCTGTTCAGGAAGGTGGAGACACAGGACGGCCGATCGTGATCAATCGCAGCGAATCAGCCAGCGCCGCAGAGTTCAACGGGCTCGCAGATGCAGTGCTGAAGGCCGTCACCCAGCCCGCCTGACGATGTTCAGCCGACGTGACCGCCGCAGACCGCACAGGGAGTGGGTGCTCTGGGGTGTTCCGATCGGAATGATCGCCATCGCCGGGGTGCTGATCGCCAGCACACAACGCCAGGCGGACTACGCCGACTGGTATCACCACTGGATCACCGCGGCCTTTGGGGTGCTGCTGGCGCTGGGACTGGAACGCCTGCCACTTCAGCGGCTCCGACCACTGCTGGTTCCCGTCTATGGCCTGACCGTGATCAGTCTGGTGGCGGTAAGGGTCATTGGAACCACGGCGCTGGGGGCCCAACGCTGGATCAGCATCGGCGGGGTTCATATTCAGCCGTCGGAATTCGCCAAGATCGCCGCGATCCTGCTTGTGGCAGCGGTGTTGTCACGACACCCGGTGGAACGACCAATCGATCTCATGCGTCCGCTGGGCGTGATCGCCGTGCCTTGGCTCCTGGTGTTCATCCAGCCTGATCTGGGCACATCCCTTGTGTTCGGCGCCCTGTTGCTCACGATGCTCTATTGGTCGGGAATGCCAATTGAGTGGGTGATTCTTTTGCTGTCACCGCTGGTGACTGCCCTTCTGTCAGGGCTTCTCCCCTGGGCCATGGGGATCTGGATCCCACTGATGGTCGTTGTCGCCTACCGCTCCCTGCCCTGGAAGCGCCTGGCGGCAACAGCAACCTTGGCCATCCACAGCGCCATGGCTGCAGTGACGCCATGGCTTTGGATGCATGGCCTGAAGGACTACCAACGGGATCGTTTGGTGCTGTTCCTTGACCCCAGCAAGGATCCCCTCGGCGGGGGTTATCACCTCCTTCAGAGCACTGTGGGCATCGGTTCAGGCGGCGTCTTGGGGACGGGCCTTCTTCAAGGGCAACTGACCAAACTGCGGTTCATTCCCGAACAGCACACCGATTTCATCTTCAGCGCTCTAGGCGAGGAGACGGGGTTTGTTGGGTGTCTCCTGGTGGTGCTTGGCTTTGCTGCATTGATGGCGCGGTTGCTTCAAGTCGCGCGAAATGCCCGCTCCGACTTCGAATCGCTCGTGGTGATCGGAATCGGCACGATGCTGATGTTTCAAGTGGTGGTCAACATCTTCATGACCATTGGCCTGGGCCCTGTCACTGGAATCCCCCTGCCCTTCCTGAGCTATGGGCGCTCAGCGATGGTTGTGAATTTCATCGCTCTCGGCCTCTGCCTGTCTGTGGTTCGGCAGAGCCGTCGCTCCTTGGCACAACTCCGTTGACAGGGCCAACCTTTACCGACCTGCGGCAACGACTGGCGCAGGATGTGCCCCAGGGTCGCTGCGATGAGATCGGTGTCCGACGGCTTTGGTGGGCAGCTCTGGAGACCCTGCAACAGGACCTGCTGGAGCGCGGCATTGAGCGTGGGATCTGGCTAGCGGCACCCCTGCCAGCTCTCTACGAACCGGAGTTGCTGAAACATCTGCAGGGATGGGTCTGGGCTCCAGAGCGCCTGGATCAATTGAGTCCTCATCCAACGGCACTACCTGGACGGTCAAGCAGCGATGAACCAGGCACGCTGCAGAGATGCCAACGCTTGTCACTGCGCCGCGATGACGGAGATGATCCCCTGCTGCTAGTGATCACGCCCGAGGTCCAAGTCGCCCTGGCCCTGCACGGCCCCGCCCAGAAACGCCAGTTGCTGATGCGTTCTGACCCGGAAACACTCAGTGATGTTCTGCTGCAGCTAGGGCGTCGGCTGGAGCATCAGTCACCGGCAGAGGCCGATCAGCTCCGCAAAGCACTCGAATCCATCGGCACCCTTCAGGGCGATGGATCCTGGTCAGAACAGTTCTGGCCCCGCCTCACAGAACGGCTCACCGGGACAGCTCCGGGGCTGATGCTGCAACCCATCCAGGCCGAGCGCCCACCAGAAGACCCCAGCCATGGCGATCTGAATTTGCTGGAAGCCATCACCCATGAAGTGAGAACCCCTCTAGCAACGATCAGAACATTGATCCGGTCTCTGCTGCGGCGGAAGGATCTGCCCGACGTCGTCGTGAATCGCTTGCGTCAGATCGATGTTGAATGCAGCGAACAGATCGACCGATTTGGCCTGATCTTCCATGCCGCCGAGCTTCAACGGGAGCCCAACGAAGCCAATTTGGCCCGCACGGATTTACACGCCATTCTCACCGCCCTTGCACCCAGCTGGACAGAGCAACTGGATCGGAGAGGAATCAGCCTTGAGCTGGACCTCACCGCTGACCTGCCGGCCATTCTCAGTGACTCCCGACGGCTGGAACCAATGTTGGGAGGTCTGATCGACCGCTGCACCAGAGGGCTAGCCCCCTGCAGTCAGCTGACACTTCATCTCCAAGCGGCGGGCCCGCGAGTGAAGCTTCAACTCCATGTGGAGCATCCCAACAGAACCTCAGCCACCGAGCCCGGCACAGCTCCCCAACGCGAGGAAGTAGGGACCGTCCTGAGCTGGGATCCCAGCACTGGGAGCCTGCAGTTGAGTCAGGATGCAACCCGCCAAATGATGGCCAGCCTGGGGGGGCGCTATCAGTCCAGACGTGATCGCGACATCACCGTTTTCTTCCCCGTGCACACCCCAGGGAACTGATCAATATGTTGTCGGGTGTGAAGCTTGCTTTCGGAGAGCAAAAGAGCAACCGATGACGGTGCTACTTTCCAGTCGTAACGGCTCTTGTGGATTCCTTCAGCCATGGCAGCAACGGCGTTGAATGGTCAACTTCCTCAGCACATCGCCAGCACTGGCGGACTTCTGAACTCAGCAGAGACTGAAGAGAAATACGCGATCACCTGGACCAGCAAGACAGAACAGGCTTTCGAGCTCCCCACCGGTGGAGCTGCCCTGATGAACTCAGGCGAAAACCTGATGTACTTCGCCCGCAAAGAGCAGTGCCTCGCCCTCGGCACCCAACTGCGCACCAAATTCAAGCCCCGGATCGAGGACTACAAGATCTACCGGATCTACCCCGGTGGTGACACCGAGTTCCTGCATCCCAAGGATGGTGTTTTCCCCGAAAAAGTGAACGAAGGACGTTCCATGGTTGGGCACAACGCCCGTCGCATCGGCGAAAACGTCAACCCTGCCAACATTAAGTTCAGCGGCCGCAACACCTTCGACTCCTGAACGATCAATCTCCAAGCCCGGAGGTCGTGATCTTCGGGTCTTGGCTGCGATGATCAGGAGATGTTTAGTCCCGATCGCGACGCCTTTCATCAGGCGGTTTGCAGTGGTGCCAACCTGATCCCTCTGGCTCAGAGTTGGCCCGCAGATCTTGAAACACCCCTCACCACCTGGATCAAGGTGGGAGAGGGTAGGCCTCCAGGTGTTTTGCTGGAGTCCGTCGAAGGAGGTGAAACTCTCGGTCGCTGGAGTGTGATCGCCTGCGATCCCCTCTGGACAGCATCAGCCAGGAATGACCGTCTGACACGCACCTGGCGCGATGGTCGTAAAGACGAGTTCACGGGCAACCCGTTTGAATCACTCCGCGACTGCTTAGCTCCTTACGCCTGCGTCAACCTGCCGGGGTTGCCCCCTCTGGGACAGCTCTATGGCGTTTGGGGCTACGAACTGATCCAATGGATTGAACCAACCGTTGCGGTGCATCCCCGAGCCGCGGCCGATCCCCCGGACGGGATCTGGATGCTGATGGACGCGCTCCTGATCTTTGATCAGGTGAAACGGCAGATCACGGCCGTCGCCTTCGGCGACTTGTCCGATGGCGCGGATGAGGAACAGGCCTGGCGGACCGCCATCGGACGGATTGACGACCTGCGCCAACGGATGGATGCACCTCTTCCGGCCGTCCAACCGCTGACCTGGGATGCCAGAAGCAAAGAACTTCCCGCAGTGCGCTCCAACCGCAGCCGCGATGAATTCGAAGCCGCCGTCGACACTGCCAAAGAACACATCGCGGCCGGCGATGTCTTTCAACTGGTGATCAGTCAGCGCCTTGAGACCGACGTTCCTCAGTCGCCCCTGGAGCTGTATCGCAGTTTGCGGATGGTGAATCCATCTCCCTACATGGCGTTCTTCGACTTTGGGGACTGGCAACTGATCGGCTCAAGCCCGGAGGTGATGGTTCAAGCCGAGCCTGCAGCAGATGGCATCCATGCCAGCCTGCGGCCCATCGCGGGAACCCGGCCACGGGGAGCCACGCCACTAGAGGATCGAGAGCTGGAAGCTGATCTGCTGGCCGACCCCAAAGAGCGCGCTGAGCACGTGATGCTTGTTGACCTGGGACGCAACGACCTCGGCAGGGTCTGCCAACCCGGAAGCGTGGCGGTGCAAGACCTCATGGTGATCGAGCGCTATTCACACGTCATGCACATCGTCAGCCAAGTCGAAGGACGCCTGGCCCCGACGCACGATGTGTGGGATTTGCTGATGGCGGCCTTTCCCGCCGGCACCGTCAGCGGTGCACCGAAGATCCGTGCCATGCAACTCATCCATACACTCGAGCCCGATGCGCGCGGCCCTTATTCCGGGGTCTATGGATCCGTCGATCTGGCCGGAGCCCTCAACACGGCCATTACGATCCGCACCATGGTCGTGCAACCACGAGACGGCGGTGGATGCCGGGTCAAAGTTCAGGCCGGGGCCGGCATCGTTGCCGATTCACAACCGACGGCTGAATTCGAGGAAACCCTGAACAAAGCAAGGGGAATGCTGACAGCACTGGCTTGCCTGAACCCGCCGGGATGACAGCACAACACCTTCTACTGAAAGGCTTCGAGGTCGAACTGTTCACCGGTCAGCCCAACGGAGCCAACGTCGGCGTCGCCACCGACGTTGCCAGGGAACTGCCTGGCTTCGTAACAGAACCGGACTGTCGCAATCTCGAATACGTCACCGACCCGATCAGGGATTACGCCGAACTCCCCGAGGCACTGCTCGCTCCCCGGCGGACATTGCGGCGGTGGCTGCGCGAGCGGGAGCTCACTCTTCTGCCAGGCAGCACCATGAGTTTGGGAGACAGCAGCCGGTTCGAACGCTCGGACCCCGGCAATGCTTATCACGCTCTCATCGAGCGGCTTTACGGCACCAGGGTCGTGACGGCCAGCATTCACATCAACCTCGGCATCACAGATCTGAACTGGTTGTTTGCAGCGGTCCGGCTTGTGCGCTGCGAAGCCGCTCTCCTGCTGGCCATGAGCGCCAGTTCCCCCTTTCTGGATGGGCGCAGCACAAGCCACCATTCCCAGAGATGGCATCAATTCCCCCTAACGCCGCAATCGGTTCCCTTATTTCGGGATCACGACCACTACATCCAGTGGGTGGAGGAGCAACTGGCCACGGGGGCCATGCGCAACGAACGTCACCTATGGACGTCCGTTCGTCCCAACGGTCCGCGACGCCCGTACGACCTCAACCGACTGGAATTACGCATCTGCGATCTCATCACCAATCCCCATGAGCTGCTGGCGATCACCTGCCTGCTTGAGCTACGGCTGCTGGCCCTCAGACAGGACATGACTCGCCTCGATCCCCTGAGCAGCAGCGTCCTATCCGCGGATGAGCTGGCCCAGCTGGCTGACAGCAATGATGCAGCCGTCGCTCAATCAAGCCTGAACGCTGAACTCAAGCATTGGCGGGATGGCCGTGCGATCACCTGCAAGGACTGGCTTGAGGAGCTGCTTGATGAGCTCGCTCCCCTCGCCGAATCCCTCCAGCTCAGTGCTTATTTGAAGCCGTTGGATGCACTGCTGACCCACGGCAATCAGGCCATGCGCTGGGAAGCGGCTCATGCCCGGGGCCAATCCATCGATGACTTGCTTCAGGAGGGGATCCAGCTGATGCAGCAGGAAGAACAACAGATGACCACCGGGGAACCCTGTTTGGGATGATCATGTCGAGTCCGTCGCAGCGTGGAGACTTCATGCCCGAGTCCACCACCCATGTCTCCGACAACGAGACAGCACGCTTGAACGGTGGTGCATCCGGTGCCGGGCAGCTTCTTCAGCACCGTCTGGATCTGATTGAAGACCTGTGGAAGACGGTGCTGCGCAGTGAGTGCCCACCGGAGCAGAGCGAACGTCTGCTGCGACTCAAACAACTCAGTGACCCTGTCTCCTTAGAGGGACGGGACGGCGACAGCACGAGCGAAGCGATCGTCGAGCTGATCCGAGCCATGGATCTTTCAGAAGCCATCTCAGCGGCCCGCGCCTTTTCGCTCTATTTCCAGCTCATCAACATCCTTGAGCAGCGGATCGAGGAAGACAGCTATCTCGACAGCCTGCGGCCCAATCTCAGTGCTGAGTCGGCTCAACGGGACGCCTTTGATCCCTTTGCTCCCCCCCTCGCCAATCAGACTGATCCAGCCACCTTTGGAGAAGTCTTCGAGCGGCTGCGTCGGATGAACGTCCCCCCCGCACAGGTGGAACACCTGCTGCGGGAGCTGGATATCCGTCTGGTGTTCACCGCCCATCCCACGGAGATCGTTCGGCACACAGTGCGTCACAAGCAGCGGCGTGTGGCCAACTTGCTCCAGCAACTTCAATCAGACAACCCTCTCGCGAATCAGCTGCGCGAGGACTGTCGCGACCAACTGGAAGAGGAAATCCGACTGTGGTGGCGTACCGATGAACTCCACCAGTTCAAACCCACCGTGATCGATGAGGTGGATTCGACCTTGCACTACTTCCAGCAGGTGTTGTTTGACGCGATGCCGAAACTGCGTAAGAGGCTGACCGCTGCTTTGCATCGGCATTATCCCGATGTCCAGGTCCCCCAGGCATCCTTCTGCACATTTGGCTCCTGGGTGGGATCCGATCGGGACGGCAATCCCTCGGTGACACCCGAGATCACCTGGCGAACAGCCTGTTACCAGCGTCAGCTGATGCTGGAGCTGTACATCCACTCCGTCCAGTCGCTACGCCAGCAGCTGAGCATCTCCATGCAGTGGAGTCAGGTGGCGCCATCACTGCTGGAGTCCCTGGAGATGGATCGGCTCCGGTTCCCGGAGATCTACGAGCGCAGAGCAGCTCGATACCGACTGGAGCCCTACCGGCTGAAGCTCTGCTACGTGCTCGAAAAGCTTGAGCGCACGCTTGCCCGCAACAATCAGCTGTCGGAGGCGGGCTGGCAGATGCCCTGTGAAGCCCTGACCGATCCCAAGGACGGACTCGGCGGAGCCGATGTTCTCCACTACACCTCGGTGGATCAGTTCCGCAGTGACCTTGAGTTGGTCCGCAACAGCCTCGTCAGCACCGAATTGAGCTGCGAACAGCTCGACACGCTGCTGCACCAGGTGCACATCTTTGGGTTTTCGCTGGCCAGCCTTGATATCCGTCAGGAGAGCACCCGCCACAGCGATGCGATCGATGAACTCACCCGCAACCTGGAACTGCCCCAGGCCTACGGGGACATGGATGAAACGCAGCGGATGGCATGGCTCCTCCAGGAACTGCAGACCCGCAGGCCCCTAATCCCGCCAGCCACCAGTTGGTCAGCGCCGACATCAGAGACGTTGGCGGTGTTCCGAATGCTGCAGCGCCTCCAGGAAGAATTCGGCCAGCGGATCTGCAACTCCTATGTGATTTCGATGAGCCACACGGCATCGGATCTCTTGGAGGTTCTGCTGCTGGCGAAAGAGGCGGGTCTGGTGGACCCGCCGAACAAACGGGCCTCCCTACTGGTGGTGCCGCTGTTCGAAACCGTGGAGGATCTCCAACGGGCCCCCGCGGTGATGGAGGGATTGTTTAAAACGCCGCTTTACCGCGAACTCCTACCGGTTGCAGGCCAACAGAAACAGCCGCTGCAGGAGCTCATGCTGGGCTACTCAGACAGCAACAAGGATTCCGGCTTTCTCTCCAGCAACTGGGAGATTCACCAGGCTCAAATCGCACTTCAGGAACTCGCCAGCCGCCAGGATGTGGCGCTTCGCCTCTTCCACGGCCGCGGTGGGTCTGTCAGTCGTGGAGGGGGGCCGGCTTACCAGGCGATCCTGGCCCAACCCAGCGGCACGCTGCAGGGCCGGATCAAAATCACCGAACAGGGTGAGGTACTGAATTCCAAGTACAGCCTGCCCGAGTTGGCGCTGTACAACCTGGAGACCGTGACCACGGCCGTGGTTCAGAACAGCCTGGTAACCAACCAGCTGGATGCGACGCCAAGCTGGAATCAGCTGATGAGTCGTCTCGCCACCCGTTCAAGGGAGCATTACCGGGCTTTGGTTCACGACAATCCCGATCTGGTGGCGTTCTTCCAGCAAGTCACTCCGATCGAGGAAATCAGCAAACTGCAGATCTCCAGCAGACCGGCCCGACGCAAAACAGGCGCAAAAGACCTGTCCAGTCTGCGGGCGATCCCCTGGGTCTTCGGTTGGACCCAGAGCCGATTTCTTCTGCCGAGCTGGTTTGGCTTCGGCACAGCTCTGTCGGAAGAAGTGGGCAGCGACTCGGAACAACTTGATCTGCTGCGCCGCCTCCATCAACGCTGGCCGTTCTTCCGGATGCTCATTTCAAAGGTAGAAATGACCCTCTCCAAGGTGGATCTCGACCTGGCTCATCACTACATGAACAGCCTGGGGCACCCCGAACAGCGAGAGGCCTTTGAAGCAATCTTCCAGGTGATCGCCAAGGAATACGAACTCACCCGCAAGCTGGTGCTGGAAATCACGGGACAAAACCGACTCCTCGGAGCTGATCAAGGGCTGCAGTTGTCCGTTGATCTGCGCAATCGCACCATCGTTCCCCTGGGCTTTCTCCAGGTTGCGCTGCTGAAGCGACTGCGTGATCAGAACCGGCAACCGCCCATGAGCGAAACCCCGGGAGCGCCCGAAGACACACGCACCTACAGCCGCAGTGAGCTGCTGCGGGGTGCACTGCTCACCCTCAATGGCATTGCAGCCGGCATGCGCAACACCGGTTGAGCCATTGTGCTGTCATTCCTTCAACAACCCTCGATTCCACCGTTGCCCCAGGGCACGCGACTTGAGACATCGACTCCTCCAACGTCTGAACAGCTCAACACCCTGCTGATGTCCTGTGGGGAATCAACCCACCCTGAAGAACGCTGGGAGCTCGCGCTTCAGCGCAGTCTGTGGCAAATCAGCATCCTGGATGAGTCGAATGGGGAACTGATTGGATTTGTGCGGGCCACGAGTGATCTAGCCCTCAACGCCAATCTTTGGAATTTGGCAGCGAAACCGGGGCCAAACCAAGCGATCCTCTTCGCTGTTCTGGTGCATCGTGCCCTGCAAATCCTGCGTCGGGATCTACCAGGCTGCAGCCTTTCGATCTCAGCACCTGCAGATGCCCTCCAGGCTCTCAAAGAGCAAGGTTTTCTGATTGATCCCAATGGCATCCGAGCCATGGGACTCAGCCTGAGCTGAGACATTGAGATCAAACACGAGCATGGAGGGACTCGAACCCCCGACCCTCAGAACCGGAATCTGATGCTCTATCCAACTGAGCTACATGCCCACTGATCGGCGGTAAGCCGCAGTGATATCGAGCGGCAACCGACCCGATACAGGTACCTTACTCACTGTTCGCCCCTGCACCCATCCGGCTACACAGGCTCCAGCTGCAGGGCTTCCGGAACCACACCGTTCTGCAGCTTGAACTGACGCAGCCGCGCTTGCTGGTGATCGGACCAAACGGAATTGGCAAGTCCAACCTGCTCGAGGCGGTTGAGTTACTGGGCAGCCTGCGCTCCCATCGCTGCAGCAATGATCGGGACCTCATCCAGTGGGACAGACCCCAGGCCCTGATCCGTGCCGACGTGGGGGATGGTGATCGTCTGGAACTGGAACTTCGTCGCCAGGGAGGGCGTCAGGCCAAGCGGAACGGAAAGTTGCTGGATCGGCAGCTGGACCTGATTGGTCCGCTGCGCTGCATCGGCTTCAGCGCCCTGGATCTTGATTTGGTGCGAGGCGAACCCGGCCTGCGCCGGCAGTGGCTTGACCGCGTCGTGCTGCAGCTCGAACCGGTCTATGCCGATCTGATGGCACGGCTCAACCGGTTGTTGCGACAGCGCAGCCAGCTTTGGCGCCAGAGACAGACCCGCAGCGCCGAACGCCATGCGCTGCTCGACGCTTTTGACGTCCAGATGGCGCTGGTCAGCACCAGAATTCACCGGCGGCGTCAACGGGCCCTGCAACGGCTGGAACCCATTGCCCAGCGCTGGCAGGCCCACCTCAGCGGTGGGACAGAAGCTCTGGAATTGCAATACAAACCAGGCAGCCGACTCGACGGAGAAGACGCCGAAGAACCATGGCGACTCGCCATTGAGGAGCAACTGCGCGAGCAGCGGGAAGACGAGGAACGCCTCGGCAACTGCCGCGTGGGCCCACACCGGGATGAAATCGCCCTGCTCCTGGGCGGCAGCCCAGCACGACGGTTTGGATCCGCTGGGCAGCAGCGGTCGCTGGTGCTGGGGCTGAAGCTGGCTGAACTGGAGTTGGTGACCCAGTTGTGCGGAGAGCCACCGCTGCTGCTTCTCGATGATGTGCTCGCCGAACTGGATCCAACCCGACAGCAGCTCTTGCTCGAAGCCGTGGGCGAATCGCATCAATGCCTGGTGAGCGCCACCCACCTCGAAGGCTTTGGCGGCGGGTGGCAGCAGCAGGCCCAAATTCTCGGAGCAAGAGACCTGAGACCAGACCTGGACATCAGATAGTCTGGCGGCCTTGTTTTTCTCTCATCGCCTGATGGAGCAGACCCTCTCTGAACTGCATCCCAACCCGGGATGGGGTGCAACTGAGATTCATGCCACCGACATGGTCGGTAAACACTGCATTCTCGAGCTCTACGACTGCGATCCAAACCGGCTCGACGACGAAGCTTTTATCCGCACAACGATCACCTCAGCAGCCAAAGGCGCTGGTGCAACGCTGTTGAACTTGATCACCCATCAATTCCAGCCCCAGGGGGTCACGGGTCTGGCCCTGCTGGCGGAATCCCACATTTCCATCCACACCTGGCCGGAATCCGGCTACGCAGCCGTTGATGTGTTCACCTGTGGTGACCACACCATGCCGGAGCAGGCCTGCGCGATTCTCTGCACGGAGCTTCAAGCGAAACGCCATGCGCTGAAAAACTTCCTGCGCGAAACGCCTGCAGCTATTGCCAGTGGAGTGAGAGAACCCGTGGAGACACCGACCCAGCTCCCCAGCTGAACAGACCGGCAAGAGTTCAGCGGCGGTTCAACTTGCCGCTGACCAGACCTTCGAGATCCAGGTTGACGGAGGTGAATCCAAGCGAGCGAAAGGCTTGCACCAGAGCATCAGCTTCCGCAAGCGTGAGCACATCGCGGATCTGTTCACTGGGCACCTCAATGCGCGCAGCGAGACCATGGGATCGCACACGGACTGTGCTGAAGCCCCTGGCGATCAACCAGGCTTCCGCCTGGCCAACCCGCTTCAGCCGTTCGGCACTGATGCTTTCGCCGTAGGGGAAGCGAGACGCCAAGCACGGCTGCGCTGGTTTGTCCCACCAGGGGAAACCGAGGGCCCGCGACAGCAGACGGATCGCTGCTTTGTCGATCGACAATTCAGCCAAGGGGGATCGAACCCCAGCCTGTTGGGCGGCCTCGATACCCGGGCGATGATCACCCAGGTCATCGAGATTGACCCCATCAATCACCAACGCATCGCCGGCCACCGCGGCAATGGGCTGGAGATGGTGATGCAATTCCCGCTTGCAGGCAAAGCATCGATCGACGGGGTTACTGCTGTAGTCGGGGTCGCTCAACTCGGCCGTAGGACACTCACGATGCTGAATGCCGATCCAGGCAGCCTGGTCACGCGCCTCCCGCAACAGATGAGGAGCCAGTGCAGGAGATACGCCCGTTACCGCCAAGGCTGAACTGCCCTTGGCTTCATAAGCGATTGCCGCCACCAGGGTGCTGTCGACCCCACCGGAATAGGCCACACAGAGTGCGGACTGCGCATCCATCCATTGCCGCAATTCAGCCAGCTGTTGCTGCTCACGATCGGCCAAAGGCTCCTGCAACCGAAACATCAGCGGGGAAAATCGTTTGATCTCTGTAGGCTCCAACGGTAAGAGCCGCCCCCATGCCTCAAAGCATCGGCATCGTCACCGCAGCGGACAGTCGCGAGCGCAGCCATGGACAGCTGCACATTTATGACGGCGAGGGCAAGGGCAAAAGCCAAGCCGCCCTTGGGGTTGTGCTGCGCACCATCGGACTCGGCATCTGCGAGCAGCGGCAGACCCGTGTGCTTCTGCTGCGCTTTCTCAAGGGTCCCGGCCGTGCCTACGACGAGGATGCGGCCATCGAGGCCTTGCAGCAGGGCTTCCCACACCTGATCGACCACCTACGCACCGGAAGGGCCGACCACTTCACGGCGGAGGAAGCCACCCGCTTCGACCGAGAGGAAGCGCAGCGGGGGTGGGTGATCGCCAAAGGCGCGATCGCTAGTGCCCTCTACTCGGTGGTGGTGCTTGACGAACTCAATCCTGTGCTGGACCTCGGCCTGCTGGATCTTGAGGATGTGGTCCGTACCCTCAGCAACCGGCCGGAGGGGATGGAAATCATCGTCACCGGTCGGGCCGCCCCTGCCCCATTGGTGCGTGAAGCCGACCTCCACTCCGAGATGCGGGCCCATCGCCGTCCGGGCATGAACGACAACCGCGTCGTGCCTCTCAACGTGAGCAGCGGCATCGAGATCTACACCGGGGAAGGCAAAGGCAAATCAACCAGTGCGCTCGGGAAGGGCCTGCAGGCCATCGGTCGGGGCATTAGCCAAGACAAGAGCCATCGGGTTCTGATCCTGCAGTGGCTGAAAGGCGGGAGCGGCTACACCGAAGACGCGGCGATCGCCGCCCTTCGCGAGAGTTATCCCCATCTGGTGGACCACCTCCGCTCCGGCCGTGATGCGATCGTCTGGCGGGGCCAGCAGGAACCGATTGACTACGTGGAAGCCGAGCGGGCCTGGGAGATCGCAAGGGCAGCCATCTCCAGTGGCCTCTACAAGACCGTGATCCTCGATGAATTGAACCCCACAGTGGACTTAGAGCTGCTGCCGGTCGAACCGATCCTGCAGACACTGCTCCGAAAACCGGCGGAAACCGAAGTGATCATTACCGGTCGCTGCAAAAACCCTCCCGCCTATTTCGATCTAGCGAGCATCCATTCAGAGATGGTGTGCCACAAGCACTACGCCGAACAGGGTGTCGATCTCAAGCGAGGGGTGGATTACTAAGCCTGGAGTTCAGTAGCGGGGAACCGCAGGATCCACCTGCTGCGACCAGGCATCAATCCCACCGGTCACATTCGTGGCCGAGATGCCCTGCTGCCCCAACAGCTCAACGGCACGCGCAGAGCGCCCCCCGAGTTTGCAGTGCACCAAAAGGCGCCGACCCTCCGAAAGGGAGCGGATTTGATCGATCGCCTCTCCACTCTCCAGCGAGGCCAAGGGAACCAAGTGGCTTCCTTCAATCGAAGCCACCTCTGCCTCAGCAGGATTACGCACATCGACAAGCGCAATCTCGCCTGGAGCGGAGTCGAGCAGGGCCTTCAGCTCCATGACATTGATGGATTCCATCTCCGATGTCGCCGGACGGCAGAACTCGCGATAGTCAACCAGGCTTTCAATCTTCGGGCGATCGGGATCAACGCGGAGGGTGAGTTCCCGAAATCGCATCGCCAGGGCATCCACCACCAGCAGCCGACCATCCAGACAGGAACCAATCCCCGTAATCAGCTTGATCGCTTCCGTGGCCTGAAGCAGACCGATCAGCCCCGGCATCACGCCCATCACCCCAGCCTCTGAACAAGACGGAACAGACTCAGGCGGCGGAGGTTCTGGCAGCAAATCGCGGTAGTTAGGGCTCATCGGTGTGCGGTTGAACACGCTGACCTGGCCGTCAAAGCGCTGCACGGATCCATAAACAAGTGGCTTGCCAAGCAACACGCAGGCGTCGTTGATCAGATAGCGACTGGGGAAGTTATCCGTGCCGTCACACACCAGGTCATAGGCACCGATGAGATCCAAGGCGTTATCCAGATCAAGCATGTGTTCGTGCACATCGACCTGGCAGTGGGGATTGAGGTCATGGATCCGTGCCGCAGCCGAGCGTGCCTTGGAGCAGCCCACCCCACTTGAGCTGTGGATCACCTGTCGCTGGAGGTTCGAGAGCTCCACCACATCACCATCAACGATTCCGATGCGGCCGACGCCTGCCGCAGCCAGATAAAGCAGCAGAGGAGATCCCAGCCCCCCGCTGCCAACACACAGCACAGAAGCAGATTTCAGCCGGAGCTGGCCTGCCGGGCCAACCTCGGGAAGGATCAGATGGCGGGCATAGCGACCCCGCTCATCAGCACTCAGCATCGATCGGTCCTGCATGGTTGTGAGTGTCCCAAAGCTGGATGGGAATTTCATCCACGGTGCGGTCGCCATGCAGCCACCAGGCACGCAACCCAACCGAAGCCGAAAGAATCAGCATCAGACTTTCACTCTCTCCGCAAAGCCGATCGTGATGTGATGGCACTGCGGGGGAAGCCGGATGGGAGTGAGCCACGCCAAGACAACGTTGATGGCGTGCACGAGCCCAACGCTGCGCTGCAAGCTGTTCTCTCGGGTCCACCAGAAATCTGCGGCGGCGGTCGATGACGGGCTGCTGCTCTGATCCTCCTCGCCCCCAGACATTGCAACAGGGCCAGGCCGTTTGAAGTCTCAAGAGCTCTGGGGAGACCCGTTCGCCAAGCAGCAATGCACAACCCTCCTCGGGGTGAGGTGCCAGGAGCGTGCAGCACAGATCCGTGTGGCATCGGTAATCAATTTGCAGCACGGATGGCGTATACCGCGTCTCACCGATACCCTCAGCTGAAATAGCGAATGACATGGTCGTTTCCATGAGTGACGCCCCCACTGAAGTCAAGGATGCCGACGCAACCGTGACGACACCCATCAACGCTCCTGCTCAGGACGACACAACCTCCTTTGCTGAGCGCTACAGCGACGTTCTGGGCAAGGTGAATGACACCCTTGACCAGGTCGACTGGAGTCAGATGGGACGCATCGGCAAGATCGTTGGCATCTTTGCCGCCGTGATCATTGCCCAGATTCTGATCAAGGGCATCCTCGACACGATCAATCTGCTGCCGATCGTTCCAGGCCTGCTGGAACTGCTCGGCGTGGTCGTGGTCGGCCAGTGGAGTTGGCAGAACCTGACCACCAGCGACAAGCGCAACGCCCTCGTTCAGCGTGTTCAAACTCTCCGACAGGAGTACCTGGGCTGATTCTCAAAGCCGCCGAGCCAGATCTCTAAGACTGGCTCGGCATCGGTTGATGTAACCGCCCCCAAACAAATTGGCGTGGTTGAGCAGGTGGTACAGGTTGTAGATCTCCACCCGACCGTCAGCGCCTGGAACCTCAGGAAGCACTTTCCGATAAGCAGATCGGAAATCTTCCCCGAAGCCCCCGAACAGTTGGGTCATGGCCAGATCGACTTCCCGATCAGCCCACCAACTGGCGGGATCAAAAATGCTTCCCCGACCATCCGCGAGGCTGGCGGCATTCCCACCCCATAGATCGCCATGCACCAACGCAGGACGCGGCTGATGCTCATTCAGGTGCTCTGCAAGGCGATACAACAACGGGTCCAAGTCGATTGAAGCTTGATTCAACCCATCAAGGGCCTCGAGTTGGGGGCGCAGCCTCAACTCCACAAATGCAGATCCCCAATCGCCCCGCCAACCACCTGGCTGGGGACCAGCACCGATGAAGCCATCACGGTGCCAGCCGAAACGTCCTGGGCTGGATGCCATGGACGACTGGTGCAACAGTGCCAACCCCCGGCCGAGGGCTGCTTGGTCGCTGCCACGACAATCCAACCAAGGCAATAGCAGCACCGCACCATGGGGCAGTTCTGCCAGAGCCAAGGGCTGCGGGACAACCAAAAACGTGTTGTCTGAATGGGCATGCAAGGCCTCAAGGGCCTCCACCTCCACCTCAAAGAGGGGCAGCGCGCTTAAGCCGCCGCTTTTGGCAAACAACACCTGGCCATTACTGAGACGCAGTTTCCAGGCCTGATGAATGCAACCGCCACCCACGGGCGAGACATCAGCGATGTCAGCCCCCGCCAACGGGCCACCCTCCGCTGTGAGTTCGAGGCGCAGTTCGCTGTTCATCCTCATCAGGCCCCCTCTCTTGCCAGCATGGCTCGATTCTTCAGAGCGTCGTGAGCGATTCCAGCGTGATCGTGGTGGGCGGTGGCATCGCAGGCTTAACCGCAGCGGCACTGCTGGCCCGCGATGGCGTCAAGGTCACGCTGTTGGAAGCGCACCACCAAACAGGGGGATGTGCCGGAACATTCCGTCGCCGTGAATGGGTGTTCGATGTTGGGGCGACCCAGGTCGCCGGTCTGGAGCCGGGGGGCAGTCATGCACGACTGCTGAAGCATCTGAACGTGCCTCTTCCCGCAGCGGAGATTTTGAACCCGGGTTGTGTGGTGGACCTGGGCGATGGCTCCCCTCCCATTCCCCTTTGGCATGACCCGGAAGCGTGGGCCGCTGAACGGGAGCATCAGTTTCCTGGCAGCAAACCTTTCTGGAGCCTTTGCCATCAGTTGCATTCGAGCAACTGGCAGTTCGCCAACCAAGATCCCGTGGTGACTCCGCGTTCCCTCTGGGATCTCGGCACCATGCTGCGGGCCCTGCGTCCCGCGACGCTGGCATCAGGGCTGTTCACAGGTCTCACCATCGCCGATCTGTTGCAGCTTTGTGGGTGCGGCCAAGATCAACGGCTCCGACGCTTTCTCGACCTCCAGCTGAAGCTGTACTCCCAGGAGCCGGCCAATCGCACCGCCGCTCTCTACGGCGCCACAGTCCTACAGATGGCTCAAGCGCCACTGGGGCTCTGGCATCTGGAGGGATCAATGCAGGTGCTGAGCGACCAGCTGGTGGCCGCCATTAAGCGCGACGGCGGCAACGTGCTTCTGAAGCATCGGGTTACCAAGCTGCAGCCCTGCTCATCCGGTTGGCAAGTGCATGTCACCACGGCCGGAGACGAGCACAAACAACTCAACAGTCGCGATGTGGTCTGCAGCCTTCCCCCCCAGTGCCTGCTGAAACTGATCGATCTGAATCAGCTGCCCAAGGGATATCGAAGGCGACTAGAAAACCTGCATGAACCAAGTGGTGCGCTGGTTCTCTACGGAGCGGTATCTCGTAATGCCCTGCCCGATCCCTGCCCAGGCCATCTCCAGCGCGGCTGCGCATCCCCGGGATCCCTATTTGTCTCTGTCAGCCGCGACGGCGACGGGCGCGCACCCCGGGGACAGGCCACCTTGATCGCCAGCGTGTTCACTCCAACGGGTGACTGGTGCCGCTTGCCGGAGCCGGACTATCAGCAGCGAAAGCAAGAAATGCTGACCCTGATCCAAGCAGAACTGAACAGCTGGCTAAACCTTCGGGAGGATGCCTGGTTGCACGCTGAGCTGGCAACGCCACGGGGCTTCGCCGGCTGGACGGGTCGTCCCAATGGAATGGTTGGGGGACTCGGGCAGCATCCCAGCCGGTTTGGCCCCTTTGGCCTGGCAGGACGAACGCCCATGCCAGGTTTTTGGCTCTGCGGCGACAGCCTTCACCCAGGCGAGGGCACAGCGGGGGTCAGCCTGTCTGCCCTCAATGCCTGCCGTCAGCTCATGGCGGAACGGGGACAGCCCCTCAGCTTTCGGAGCTGACCCCACCAGGTGCCCTCAAAAAATCTGGGCGCAGGGTTTGCGTTCGGAGCAATTCCAACTCCAATTGAGACCAGTTTTGCTGGAGAACGGCATCTTCGAGCTGCTCGAGGCTCCAGCGGTACGCCGCCAATCCGCGCAACACCGCATCTCGATTGGTGGAGGCCATCGCCACCCCCAACTGCGGATTCCCTCCACCCACGCGACTGGTATCGGCAAAGCCGCTGGAGGCCAGCACCATCGCCAGCTGCCGGATTTCCGGATCCCGCTCATCGCCCACCGCACGCAGCAGTGCGGCACTGACCAGCACCGGCATATGCGAAATCAAAGCAACGGCTTGGTCGTGTTGAGAGGCGTTGGACGTCAGCCAATGTCCACCCACGCTGAGGGCAAGATCACGAACTTGGTCCAGGGCGATGGGGTCCGTTTGAGCATCCGGAGTTGCAATCCAAGGGCGGCCTCGGAACAGATTCAGCACACCGGCATCGACGCCCGCCTGGGCCGTACCCGCCATGGGGTGACTCGCCACAAAGCGTGGATGCCGTTGGCGCCAAGCCTCCAAAACGGGCTGTTTAACCGAACCGACATCGGTCACCACCGCTGATGCAGGCAGGGCGGCCACCAACTCATCAGGTGGGTTCAGCAATAAGGGAATCGGCAAGGCCAGGATCACCACATCACAATCCGCGAGGCAGCGCGGATCCGTCGACACCGTTCCCACCAGCCTCCGGGCCATGGCACGATCCGCCGTGATCTGACGATGCACGAGACCCTGCACCGTCCAACCTTGCGCCTGGAGATCGAGACCGAGGGATCCCCCAATCAATCCAAGGCCAACGATCCCCACCCTTCCCGGTTGCACCGCCATCACTCCTGCAGGGTCGTGAAGCCATGTTGATGGATGGATTGCCATGAACCAATCACAGGGGGAGCCCTGCTTAGGGTTTGACGATGTTGGAAGCCCAGGCCCACCATCAGATCAAAACCCTGCTCCGCCAGGAGGAATCGGATTGGCCCCACCACCTGACCCTGAGCCGGTTGGTGGCCAGAAGCCTGAGGCGTCGCGATACAACGCTCGTCCAACTCCCCCCCAGCAGCAGCGAACGTTGGTGGCTCGGTCTTCTTGTACCGCTTTGTCTGGCTCCCGAAGCTGGGGCTCTTGTCTTGACGGCTCCCCAGCGTCGGCGCCTGCTCCAGTTGGAATTGCCCCGTTTACGGAACCAGGGCCTACGCCTTCCCTGTTGGCAAGGGACAACCCCACCTGAGGGGCCACAGCTCTGGTTGATGGATGTTGCAGAGCTGATTCAGGCCCATCGGGATGGGCACTTGGGCACGCGACAACTGCTGATCCCGGAGATGGATCAGTTGAGCCGTCGAATGCGCAACGCCCTCACGTTTGAGATCACCCCCCATCACTGGGACGAGCTTCGCCAGGCCTGCCCACAGGCTGAAGCCGGGTTGATGGAGCTGCATGACCGGATGAGCCGACAGCTGTTCGCTGGAGCCACGCGACCAGGGGGCGCGGTGCGACTCGAGGGCTCAGCAGGGCAAGCGCTGCGTGACCTCCTCCAGCTGATGCCATCGAGCCCTGAGCCCTGGGACAAGCTCCGAAAGATCAACCCGGCGGACTGGACGGAGTGGGCTGAACTCGATCACCGGTTGCTCCAATGGCGCTGGCAGCTGGCCCCCTTGGAACCCCTTCAACTTCTGCGGGGGGTTCTGCATGATCACCCCTGCCTGATGTTCAGCAGCAATGGAGATAACGCAAGGCTGGATCTGGAATTTGAGCAGGCGGGGGTGGTCCCCGACGTCCGCGCAACACTGCGTGAACGGGAGCTCAATGAACCCCTCCCTCTCTATGCCCCCCGCCGCCAGCCGCTGCCGAACACACGGATCTATTCCCAACATCTCCTTGAGGAGAGCAGACGGCTCATCCTTGGTCAGGCGGGAATGACCATCCTGCTGATCAATGACGACCAACTACGGCGCCAGCTCACCAGCTCCCTGGCTGCCGAATTCGGACGGCGTGTAGACCATGAATCGACTGCACCCGAAAGCAATGGTGTGGTGACCTGCAGCTGGGACTGGTGGCTTGAGCATCAGGAGCATCTCCCCTCCCCAGCGCAGCTGATTATCGGCATGCTTCCCCTCGCCAGCCTGGACAATCCACTCACCTCAGCAAGGGTGGAACGCTTGAAACAACAGGGCGAAGACTGGTTCCGCACCCTGCTTTTGCCGGAAGCATTGAGCTTGATCCCAGCAGCCATTGCACCACTGCGACGCAGCGGTGGACGCCTAGCCATCCTTGATGGTCGTCTCCGAGGGCGCAGTTGGGGTGATCAGGTGCTGCATCGGCTTGAGCCCTGGATTCCACTGCAGCGACTGCTGCCGGACTGAACAACGCCTAACCTCCGTTCAACGCGCAGAAGTGCATGGGAGAAGCACGCCGCCGAGCTGCACAGGGCCTGCCCCCTCGTCAGTCCAAGGCCAACACAAAAGCACCGGATACATCGCCGCGAGTGGTGTCCTGGCTTCCTCTGACGCGCAATCAGACACAGCAGTTCATGGCGGTGACCACACGCGGCGCCTGGATCGGAATCGGCGCCATGGTGGTCCTATGGATCACGGTGCGATTCATCGGACCCGCCGCAGGCTGGTGGACGCTCTCGGATACCCCCTGATCGGCCAGCCGGACCAAACACGCGAAAACGAAAGAAAACTTTTAGGATTAGTCTCATTGGAGACTCAATCATGTTTCCGCGTTTAGCCGAGCATTACAGATCTGTCGTCGAAGACTTGGTGATGAGCCTGCAGGCCCTTGCCGACAGCCTCGAAAGTGCCGGTGTCACAGCCACCTGCTACTCCTGCGGCGACGGCCGCGATGGCCATGGCGCCTCGTTTGTGGCTGACATCGGCGATGGCCACATCGTGCGCTTTCTTGTCTCCGATTTCGGCATCAGCTGGGTGGAATCCCGCAATGGCCGAGAACTCGTGAAACTGGAGGGGGCTGAAGCCATCCAGGAACTACAGCGAATGGCTGAACTGGCTCAGCAGGGCCAGGTCTGCGGCAAGCAGTCACTGACCCAACCCGGCTGAGATCAAGCAGCCGCTTCCGGGGCCTTACCCGGAGTCGACTTATCGACAGTCGCCTTCGCAGCAGCCGCCAGGGGCCGCATGGAATTCGACTTCACTTCCGAACCTTCCGTCAGCTTTTGACGCACGAGCGTCTCAATCGTGGCCGTAGATTCCGGGTTCTCCTCCATCCAGGTGATGGTGTTGTCGCGACCCTGCCCGATGTTGTCTCCCTCGTAGCTGTACCAAGCGCCCTTGCGCACAACCACGCCTGTCTCTTCGGCGAGATCAAGCAAACAGCCCAGGGTGCTGATGCCGCGGCCAAAAAGAATGTCGAATTCAGCAATGCGGAAGGGTGGCGCCACCTTGTTTTTCGCCACTTTCACTTTGGCCCTGATCCCGAATTCCTCCGTCCCCTTCTTGAGCGTCTGAATCCGACGGATGTCGAGGCGAACCGAGGCATAGAACTTGAGCGCATTGCCTCCAGTGGTCGTCTCTGGATTGCCGTAGGTCACACCAATCTTGAGACGCAGCTGGTTGAGGAAGATGACGGTGCAACCCGACTTGCCGATGTTGCCGGTGATCTTGCGCATGGCCTGACTCATCAGACGCGCCTGACTGCCAACCGCCAGGTCTCCCATTTCTCCCTCGATCTCGGCGCGGGGCGTGAGAGCGGCCACCGAGTCGATAACGACAAGATCAACCGCCGCCGATCGCACCAGTTGATCGACGATCTCCAGAGCCATCTCACCGGTATCGGGCTGAGAGACCAGAAGGTTCTCAACATCCACACCCAACGAAGCGGCATAAACGGGGTCCAGAGCATGCTCCGCATCCACGAAGGCCGCCACACCACCACGCTTCTGCACTTCAGCAATCGCATGCAGGGTGAGAGTGGTTTTACCAGAACTTTCTGGGCCGTAAATCTCCACCACCCGGCCCTTCGGGTAACCACCACCCAGGGCAAGATCGAGGGTCAGCGCACCGGTGGAGATCGTCTCCACCCTCATGCGGGAGGCATCGCCGAGCCGCATGATCGACCCTTTACCGAAGTTGCGCTCGATCTGACCTAGGACCAGATTTAGCGCCTTGTCTTTCTCACCGGAGGAGCGGGGGTCGGAAGCACTGGATTTCATATCTGCAGGCATGGAAGAGACCTGAAACTAAGGAACGAGAGATCCAATGCCACAGAAGCGACGAATCGTCTCAGGTAGTACAAGCGTACCGTAGCGAATCAGGGCCATTGCGCCAGGGGGGCCCGGAAACGATCCGGATGGAGCAACGCAATCCCGGGAGGAAGATTGCTCTGATCCTGGGGGCGAAGATAGCCCCAACTCACCAGGAAGCAGGGCAGTCGTTCCAACCCTGGCGTGGACCGCACAGCCTCCAGCGTCGCCCGACGGTCTTCAACGAAGCCACACAACGTTCGCTGCTGCTGAAGCTGAAGCAGAACCTGGGGCTTTGCTCCAGCTTCGCGACCGTCCAAACGCCAGGGATGCAGACCAAGACTGTTCAGCAGCTCAGCGGTAAAGGCCTGGGTCTTGGTGGTCAGGACAGCCCAGTCCACGCCCTCAGCCTCA
The DNA here is from genome assembly GCF_900474015.1 of Synechococcus sp. UW106. Taxonomy (NCBI): domain Bacteria; kingdom Bacillati; phylum Cyanobacteriota; class Cyanophyceae; order Synechococcales; family Synechococcaceae; genus Synechococcus; species Synechococcus sp. UW106. The sequence goes on along the minus strand of NZ_UCNV01000004.1, from coordinate 78,246 downwards.
AGCTGGCGGAGCCTTGCCACCAACCCTGGGAAGGGCCGATGCAATGCCAACCAAGCGGGGCGGTTCTGCCGAACAGATTCATCACGGGACGCATCCAGGGCGGCTTGCAGCTGCTCCGGCTCCCATCCGTGACGCTGTAAAGCGAGCGCCTGGGCTTCGTCGTAGGACTGCATCCAAACCTGAGGGTCCAGAACAGGCAGCTCAGCGGCCAGCAACACCATCTCCCAACCGTGATGCACCCATGGGCGCAGCCGACGGAACGCATCAGGCACCCGGTCGGGAGTCAATCCTGTCGGAGAGGCGTCAAGGCGAAGACACGCATGCCAAGCACTCCACCAGTACTCGGCCATGCCATCGACGATGACCCCGTCGAAATCGAACACCAGCAAGGGTCGATGGTTCATGGACAAAAACTGGGCCGCTAGGATTCGAACCTAGGAATGGCGAGACCAAAACCCGCTGCCTTACCGCTTGGCGACGGCCCACTGAACCGGAAAAGACCACAACCTGTGGCTCACCGGAGCACTAATAGTTACTCATAGCAGCCAACCCTTCGTCAATCCACCGAGCGAATCAAGCGAAGGGCAATCAGGGAGGGAAGACCCGCAAACGCGACTGTTCGGCTTGACCGAAAACATCACTACGCAGTTGGTAACGACTGACAAGATCCGCCTGCATGCGAAGCACGCGTTCCGTTCGCGGCAACAATTCCACAGGCCTGCCTTGCGGCATCACCACTTGTTCCACTGCAAGCCGGCATTCCTCAAGAGCAGCAAATTCATCGTCCTTTGACGCCCGATCGGGAGCGATGGCATCCGCAGCCGTTTCACTTGCCCGACGACTCAAGAGGCGAGCCATGGCACGGGTCACCTGGGGCAGGGTGTCGGACTTGATCACCAGGATTGGAATCCCAAGATCCCTAGCCTGACGCCTCAGAGACGGTTGACGACTGAGTCCCAGCCGAATGCTCAACACAACATCCGCCTCACTTAAATCGTCCACCACCCGCGCAGTCCAGCCGTGAGAACGAATGGTTTCGTCCACAAGCCGGGGGGTGATCCCACAACAGAGAACCTGCAAAACGTCGGTGTTCTCAGGAGGGGCAGGAGGAGAAGCTTCTGCTGCACTGGTCTGAGGCACAGACACAGGAACAGAGACAGGCCGTCCAGCTGACGGTCGAGGAGAAGGAGGGGTTAGCAAACCCGACGACTGCGGGGGATCAACAAGCTGAACACCACCCTCAGCAGTCAGCTCGCGCTCCTGAACTCTGGGCTGCAGGCCCCTGAGCAACTGGTCCACCGTGGCAGCAACGTCGGTATGCACGGCCCAGCGGTGACGACTGTGCATTTCAACCGCAACCGGAAAAGTTGGGTCAGCCGCGCGCTCGAGCACCGTCTTCTGACTGCGCCGCCGCCGGGCCTCCTCATCCCCGAGGGTGACCGCCTGAATTCCACCCACCAGATCACTGAGGGTGGGGTTCTTGATCAGGTTTGCCAGGGCATTGCCATGAGCTGTGGCGACCAGCACCACGCCACGCTCAGCAATGGTGCGAGCCGCCTGCGCCTCCAGCTCGGTGCCGATCTCATCGATCACGATGACTTCAGGCATGTGGTTTTCCACCGCCTCGATCATGGTTTGGTGCTGCAGTTCAGGCCTGGCCACCTGCATGCGGCGGGCCCTGCCAATCGCGGGATGCGGGATGTCGCCATCACCGGCGATCTCATTGCTCGTGTCAATCACCACAACGCGCCGCTCCAACTCATCAGCGAGCACCCGGGCGATCTCCCGCAATGCCGTTGTCTTGCCGACACCCGGGCGCCCCATCAACAGCAGGGACTGCCCTCCATCCAAAAGATCCCGCACCATGGCAACGGTGCCGAAAACGGCACGCCCCACACGGCAGGTCAGACCAACCACCTCACCCTGGCGGTTGCGGATCGCGCTGATCCGGTGAAGGGTCCTTTCAATGCCTGCCCGGTTATCGCCTCCGAACTGACCAATCCTGGCCACCACCGCCACAAGGTCCTCCCGAGACAAGGGCGTGGAGCCCAGTGCCAAGGCACGACCTGGATAACGCGCTTCCGGGAGTCGACCGAGATCGAGCACCACCTCAAGCAACTGCTGTCGAGCCTCCTCCGCCCGCAACTGCTCCTGCACGGCATCCGGCAGAAGTTCGAGAAGGCGATCCAGATCGTCGGTGACCCGTTGCGTGCCCATGGGAACTGCGCGTTTCAGCCTTCTAGCAAGAGCGGCGCAGCCATGGAGTAACCAATGGACGCGCAAGGGAGAGGGCAAGCTCCCAACCCTCGGGCCATTGCCACAGAGCAGATCCACGGGTTTGAGCCTCATTGAGCACGGGCATCAGCAAGCGACGCGCCACACCACCAAAGGCAATGCCGGCCGGCCGCTCCCTCGAATGCAAGAGATCCACCGTTGCGGCATTGGTTCCACCGGCAAGCTGCAGCGGACCAGGTGGTGCCAGAAGACGCATGGCACGCCAGAGCTGAACCGCAGCCCGCGCTGTTCCAGCTCCCACATCACCACTCATCGGCCGCCCATCCAATTGCCAGAGGGGCCTGTAACCGGCTTGCCGCAAACAGGAATGGCGATGCCACAGCAACCGAGCCAACTGATCAGCATTCACGCCATGCCCCTCCAACCCGCAGCTCACGGCCAAGCGCTGCAAGGGAACGTTGTGCTGCTGAAGGCTTTGGATCAGCATCGTGGAGCCCTCCTCATGCCCAGACCCCGTGTGAATCTCCACTGCATCGGGCTGAATGGATTTCAGCAGCGTGATCACCTGCTCTGGAGCCAGTCGATGGTCGCGTTCCTCGATTAGCCCATGGGGGCAGGCCGGCAAGCAGCGACCGCAGCCATAGCAGCGCTGCTGGTCGATCCCAGCACCGGGCGGAATTGCTGCGGCGGGGCAAATCCTTTCGCAAGGACGCGGACAGTCCGCGGGACAGCGGTCGGCGTCGAACCAAGCCTTGCGGAAGTGAGCATCCATGCCATCGCTGAGGCTGACCATGAGCCAGGGACGATGGCCCGTGTGGGCTTCAGCCCAGTCGAGGCCACGACGGGCTGCAAGCGCAACCGCTGGATCGGCAGCCACATCAATGCAATGAACACCGACAGCCGCAAAAACAGCGGTCAAATCGGCAATGGCAGGCAAATCCTGATTGCTGGCCCCACAGATGAGCTTGACCCAGCGGCCCTGATCGAGGGCTTCGTCAGGTGTCAGGCGTTCAAATGTGTGGTCATCGGTTCCCACTTCAGGCTTCGGGCACCACCCATCTCCACGATGATGCGTAAACGGGGTTCGCGCTTGCAGAGGTCGCAAAGCGAGAGAAGTTCCGAACGCGACAGCACCTGACCCTCAAGAAGCCAGAGAGCCACAGGGGCATCACCCTCAAACAGGTCTCCGAGCTGGGGAGCCACCTCCTGCACTTCTCCCACAGCAGCACCACGACCCACGCTTTGATGACCGAGATGGGGAGGACGGATGCCGTGCTTCTGGGTGAGGAACACCTCCGGATCACCGAGTCCGCGAGCTGATGTCATGCGGGTGCGGTATCCAGCGCCTCGCAAACGGCGCAGCAAGCGCGTTTCTGCACCACCCTCGAGCGGGGCCTGAACAGCCAGGCAGCCATTGGCTTCGAGATCGCGGCGAAATGCCTGACCGGTGAGAAGCAGAGGCATGGCATCTACAGGGATTGGGGTGATTCTGGCAGCAGGCAGAGGGATCAGTGGAGCTGCAAGGGCGGTGGTGTAGGTTCGTTGTTTGTTCTGTGTTTCTGTGCCCGTCCGCTAGCCGGGCCTCCAGTCGACAGAACAGATTCGACGATTGCGTCGGATCTCTAGGCCAGTACGGAGGCTTTCTTCGGAAATCCCCGTCGGGAAACTGCAACAGCACACCGTGCAGATGCAAGTCCCAGCCTCGCTGCATCGTTCGCTAGCCCATTCGAATCCACTCCCTCGGGAGTTCAGCTTCGAACCACGTCTGCGTCCAATCGATCAGCACCTGACCCCATGCGGATCTCCGCCTGGTGGTTGTCCACGCTGGCGCTTCCTCCCCACCCATGTCCATCGGCATTCTCGGGAAGAAGCTGGGTATGTCCCAGTTCTTCGACGAGCAGGGCAGAGCTGTTCCGGTCACCTTGATCGAAGCCGGCCCCTGCCGCATCACCCAACTCAAAAACAACGACACTGACGGTTATTCCGCAGTGCAGATCGGCTTTGGCGAATCCCGCGAAAAGCTGATCAACAAACCCGCCCAGGGTCACCTGACCAAATCCGGTGAGGGTCTTCTTCGTCATCTGCGCGAATACCGCATCGACAGCGTTGAAGGGCTCGAACTAGGTGGATCCATCACCGTCGGCGATTTCGAAGCCGGTCAGAAAGTGGACGTCAGCGGTGACACCGTGGGCCGAGGCTTCGCTGGCTACCAAAAGCGCCACGGTTTCAGCCGGGGTCCGATGACCCACGGCTCCAAGAACCACCGCGAACCGGGTTCAACCGGTGCCGGTACAACCCCGGGCCGCATCTACCCCGGCAAGCGGATGGCCGGTCGCTACGGCGGCAAGAAAATCACCACCCGCGGTCTGACCATCCTCAAGGTGGACAGCGAGCACAATTTGCTGGTGGTGAAGGGATCCGTGCCCGGCAAACCCGGTGCGCTGCTCAACATCCGCCCGGCCGTGCGCGTGGGCGCCAAGCCCGCCAAAGGAGGTAAGTGATGGCCAGTTGTGTCGTTCGTGATTGGCAGGGCAAGGAAGCCGGCAAGGCAACCCTGGACCTGAAGGTGGCCAAGGAGACCACCGCGGTTGATCTCATGCACCGGGCTGTTCTGCGTCAGCAGGCCCATGCACGCCAAGGAACCGCCAGCACCCTCACCCGTTCAGAAGTACGTGGTGGCGGTCGCAAGCCTTACAAGCAGAAAGGAACTGGACGAGCCCGCCAGGGATCCATCCGGACTCCCCTGAAACCAGGCGGCGGCATCATCTTCGGACCCAAGCCCCGCACGTACAACCTTGCGATGAACCGCAAGGAGCGTCGTCTGGCCCTGCGCACAGCGCTGATGGCCCGCATTGACGATGTGACTGTCGTGAAGGACTTTGCTGCTTCGCTGGAAGCCCCCAAAACCCGTGAGATCACGGATGCTTTGGGACGCCTCGGTGTCGCTGCCGGTTCCAAGGTGCTCATCGTTCTGACGAACCCCTCCGATGTTGTTCGCCGCTCCGTGCGCAACCTGGAGAAAGTCAAGTTGATCTCCGCGGATCAGCTGAACGTCTTCGACCTGCTCCATGCCAATGCTTTGGTGCTGGGCGAGGAAGCTCTCGCAACCATCCAGGAGGTCTACGGCGATGACTGAACGTTTCCAAGGCCGCCTGGCGGATGTGATCCGCCGTCCCTTGATTACCGAGAAGGCCACACGAGCCCTCGAAATCAACCAGTACACCTTCGAGGTCGACCACCGCGCCGCAAAACCCGACATCAAGGCCGCCGTTGAGCAGCTCTTCGATGTGAAGGTCACCGGCATCAGCACCATGAATCCCCCTCGACGCTCGCGTCGGATGGGGCGCTTCGCTGGCAAACGTGCCCAAGTGAAGAAAGCCGTGGTGCGCCTTGCGGAGGGCAACTCGATCCAACTCTTCCCTGAGTCCTGAGGGGTCTGAATCGTCATGGCAATCCGTAATTTCCGCCCCTACACCCCCGGTACCCGCACCCGGGTGGTCACTGATTTCAGTGAGATCACCAGCCGCAAACCGGAGCGGACCCTGGTGGTGGCTAAACACCGCCGCAAGGGCCGCAACAACCGCGGTGTGATCACCTGCCGCCACCGCGGTGGCGGTCACAAACGCCTCTACCGCGTGGTGGATTTCCGTCGCAATAAGCACGGTGTCTCCGCCAAAGTTGCGGCAATCCACTACGACCCGCACCGCAACGCACGCCTGGCATTGCTCTTCTATGCCGATGGCGAGAAGCGCTACATCCTGGCTCCCGCAGGAGTGCAGGTCGGCCAGACCGTGGTCTCCGGCCCTGATGTCCCGATTGAAAACGGCAACGCCATGCCGCTTTCAGCGGTGCCTCTTGGTTCCAGCGTCCACTGCGTCGAGCTCTACGCCGGCCGCGGCGGCCAGATGGTCCGTACCGCTGGTGCCAGCGCCCAGGTGATGGCGAAGGAAGGCGACTACGTCGCTCTCAAACTTCCCTCCACCGAAGTTCGGCTGGTGCGCCGCGAGTGCTACGCCACCCTCGGCGAGGTCGGCAACTCCGAGATGCGCAACACCAGCCTGGGCAAGGCTGGTCGTCGCCGCTGGTTGGGTCGTCGTCCTCAGGTTCGAGGCAGTGTGATGAACCCCTGCGATCACCCCCACGGTGGTGGTGAGGGTCGTGCACCAATCGGCCGTTCCGGTCCGGTGACTCCCTGGGGCAAACCCGCCCTCGGTCTCAAGACCCGCAAGCGGAACAAACCCAGCAACCAATACGTGCTCCGGAAGCGTCGCAAGACCTCCAAGCGGAGCCGTGGCGGACGCGATTCCTGATGCAAACCATCACTTTGCCGCTTGCTTAAACCGTTATGGGACGTTCACTCAAAAAAGGTCCGTTTATTGCCGACAGCCTGCTTCGCAAGGTTGAAAAGCAGAACGACAACGACGACAAGTCCGTGATCAAGACCTGGTCACGGGCCTCCACGATCCTGCCGATGATGATTGGCCACACGATCGCGGTACACAACGGCCGAACCCACGTGCCGGTGTTCATCACCGAGCAAATGGTCGGTCACAAGCTGGGGGAGTTTGCTCCCACCCGCACCTTCAAGGGCCACATCAGAGACAAGAAAGGAGGCCGCTAATCCATGACATCGTCTACCCCAACGGCACCTATTGCCCAAGCTCACGGACGCTTCATCCGAGGTTCCGTTTCGAAGGTGCGCCGTGTGCTTGACCAGATCCGTGGCCGCACTTACCGCGACGCACTGATCATGCTCGAGTTCATGCCTTACCGCTCCACCGGACCCATCACCAAGGTGCTCCGGTCTGCAGTGGCCAACGCTGAGCACAATCTCGGTCTCGACCCCTCATCTCTGGTGATCGCGAGCGCAAGCGCTGACATGGGCCCCTCCATGAAGCGCTATCGCCCCCGCGCCCAGGGCCGGGCCTTCCAGATCAAGAAACAGACCTGCCACATCAGCATTGCTGTGGCGGCTCAGACCGATTCCTGACCCCCGAGGACTCTGACCCAATGGGACACAAAATCCACCCAACCGGTCTGCGCCTGGGGATCACCCAGGAACACCGGTCACGCTGGTACGCCTCCAGCAAGAGTTATCCGGCCCTCCTTCAAGAGGACGATCGGATTCGCAAGTTCATCCACAAGAAGTACGGCTCGGCAGGCATCAGCGATGTGCTGATCGCCCGCAAGGCCGATCAATTGGAAGTTGAACTCAAGACCGCACGCCCCGGTGTGCTGGTCGGCCGTCAAGGCAGCGGTATCGAAGAACTTCGCTCCGGCATTCAGAAGACCGTCGGCGACTCCAGTCGTCAGGTGCGGATCAATGTTGTCGAGGTCGAACGCGTCGACGGTGATGCCTTCCTCTTGGCCGAGTACATCGCCCAGCAGCTGGAAAAGCGTGTGGCCTTCCGCCGCACCATCCGCATGGCTGTGCAGCGCGCCCAGCGTGCCGGTGTACTGGGTCTCAAGATCCAGGTCTCCGGTCGCCTGAACGGTGCTGAGATTGCTCGGACGGAGTGGACCCGTGAGGGTCGAGTTCCCCTGCACACCCTGCGTGCCGACATCGACTACGCCACCAAAGTGGCTAGTACGACCTACGGCGTGCTTGGCATCAAGGTGTGGGTGTTCAAGGGCGAGGTGCTGAGCGAACAGGCTCAGCCCATGCCGGTGGGTGCCGCCCCCCGGCGCCGGGCCAGCCGTCGGCCCCAACAGTTCGAAGACCGCTCCAACGAGGGTTGAACAGGAGGCCTGAACCATGCTGAGTCCAAAACGCGTCAAATTCCGTAAGCAGCAGCGAGGCCGCATGCGCGGCGTCGCCACCCGGGGCAACACCATTGCCTTCGGACAGTTCGCGCTGCAGGCACAGGAATGTGGCTGGATCACCTCGCGCCAGATCGAGGCCAGCCGTCGTGCCATGACCCGTTACGTCAAACGTGGCGGAAAAATCTGGATCCGGATCTTCCCCGACAAGCCAGTCACCATGCGCGCTGCCGAAACCCGGATGGGTTCCGGTAAGGGCAACCCAGAATTCTGGGTGGCGGTGATCAAGCCCGGCCGGATCTTGTTTGAGATGGGCGGTGATGAAATCACCCCCGAAATCGCCAAGGAAGCCATGCGCCTCGCGCAATACAAGCTTCCCGTGAAGACCAAGTTCATCCAGCTGGATGAGCAGGAGAAGCCAGCTGGTGCCAAGGCCCCGGCAGCTTCTGAAGCCGTCACCGTGGAGTCCTGACCATGGCCCGTCCCAACGCCGCAGATGTGCGCAGCCTCTCCGATTCGGACATCACCGAACAGATCGACGGCCTGCGCCGCGAACTGTTCCAACTCCGTTTCCAGCAGGCCACGCGCCAGCTCGCCAACACGCACCGTTTCAAAGAGGTCCGCATCAAGCTGGCCCAGCTGCTGACGGTGCAGTCGGAGCGCCAGCGCTCCACCGCCTCCTGATCCCCCCTCCGTAACCATGGCAGTCAAGGAAAGGGTCGGCACCGTCGTCAGCGACAAGATGGAGAAAACGGTGGTGGTCGCGGTGGAAAGCCGCTTCCCTCACCCCATCTATCAAAAGACGGTCAGCCGTACCACCCGTTACAAGGCTCACGACGAAGACAACACCTGTCGCGTCGGAGACCGCGTTCGTATCACTGAAACCCGTCCCATGAGCCGCCAAAAGCGGTGGGCCATTGCCGAGGTTCTCAGCCACAGCCCAAAGGCTGCAGCTGAGGAAGCCAGCAAGGCTGAAGCTCAGGAGGTGAAGCAGTGATCCAGCAGGAGTCCTATCTCACCGTTGCCGACAACAGTGGCGCCAAGCGCATCCAGTGCATTCGCGTCCTCGGCACCAACCGTCGCTATGCCCACGTGGGCGACGTGATCGTTGCCGCGGTAAAGGATGCCGCCCCCAACATGGGCGTCAAGAAATCCGACGTCGTCAAGGCTGTTGTGGTGCGCACCAAAGCCACCATGCGCCGTGAAACCGGCAACTCAATCCGGTTTGACGACAACGCCGCCGTGCTCATCAACGACGACAAGAACCCAAAAGGCACCCGCGTCTTCGGACCGGTGGCCCGTGAGCTGCGCGAGCGCAGCTTCACCAAAATCGTGTCCCTCGCTCCGGAGGTGATCTGACCATGGCGACTGCAACCACCAAGGCCAAGGCCACCGAGCGCATCAAAATGCGCATCCGCAAGGGTGACACCGTCCAGGTGATCGCCGGCAAGGACAAGGGCAAGACCGGTGCCGTTCTGCGCACCCTGCCCAACGAGAACCGTGTCGTCGTGGAAGGGGTGAACATGCGCACCCGCCACGAAAAGCCCACCCAGGAGGGCGAGACCGGCCGCATCGTGACCGAGGAAGCATCCCTGCATGCCTCCAACGTGATGCTTTATTCCACCGCCAAAAAGGTGGCAAGCCGCGTTGAAATCGTCGTCGAGAAGGACGGCACCAAAAAGCGCCGGCTGAAGAAAACCGGTGAAGTCCTCGACTGATCCCGACTTCTGACCACGTCCAGAAGCACCCCAACCCGTTATGTCACTCAAGAAGCGCTACAGGGAGACCATTCAGCCCAAGCTGAAGAAGGATCTCTCCCTCAATAACATCCATGAAGTCCCCAAGGTGGTGAAAGTCACCGTGAACCGGGGTCTCGGCGAAGCCGCCGCCAACGCCAAGTCCCTCGAGGCTTCGGTCAATGAGCTGGCGCAGATCACCGGCCAGAAGGTCCTGGTGACCCGTGCAAAGAAGGCCATCGCCGGCTTCAAGATTCGGCAGGGCATGCCGATCGGCTGTGCCGTCACCCTCCGTGGTGATCGGATGTACGCCTTCCTCGAACGCCTGATCAACCTGGCGCTGCCTCGCATCCGCGACTTCCGCGGGGTCAGCCCCAAGAGTTTCGATGGGCGCGGCAACTACACCCTTGGGGTGCGCGAACAGATCATTTTCCCTGAGATCTCCTTCGACAAGATCGATGCAATCCGGGGCATGGACATCACCATCGTGACCACCGCCCGTTCGGACGAAGAGGGCCGGGCCCTCCTCCGCGAGATGGGAATGCCGTTCCAGAGCAACTGAGCCCTCCCCGTCGACACCTATGGCCAACCACGACCCCATTTCCGACATGCTCACCCGCATTCGCAATGCGAGTGAGAAACGTCACGAAACCACCAAGATCCCCGCTTCGCGGATGACTCGCAGCATCGCCAAGGTGCTGCAGCAGGAGGGCTTCATCTCCGAGATCAGCGAGCAGGGTGAAGGCGTTCGCACCGAACTGGTGCTCGCCCTCAAGTACAGCGGCAAGCACAGGCTGCCCACCATCCGCTCGATGCAGCGGGTCAGCAAGCCCGGTCTCCGCATCTACAAAAACACTCGCGGCCTGCCCAAAGTCCTCGGAGGACTGGGCGTGGCGATCATCTCCACCTCCAAGGGTGTGATGAGCGACCGCGACGCCCGCCGTGAGGGCGTCGGTGGCGAAGTGCTCTGTTACGTCTACTGATCCGGAGCTGAACCATGTCACGAATCGGCAAAAACCCCGTTCCCATCCCTGAGAAGGTCACGGTTTCCCTCGACGGACTCACCGTCAAGGTGAAAGGACCCAAGGGTGAACTGGAACGCACCCTTCCTGATGGCGTCAGCGTCAGTCAGGACAACGACTCCATCGTGGTCTCCCCCACGAGCACCAAGCGCATCTCCCGAGAGCGCCACGGCCTGAGCCGAACCCTGGTCGCCAACATGATCGAAGGGGTCAGCAACGGCTACAGCAAAGCTTTGGAGATCGTCGGCGTGGGCTCCCGTGCCCAGGTCAAAGGCAAAACCCTCGTGGTAAGTGCTGGCTACAGCCACCCCGTGGAGCTGGAGGCCCCTGAAGGCATCACCTTCAAGGTTGAAAACAACACCAAGGTGATCGTCTCCGGCATCGACAAGGAGCTGGTGGGCAACGAAGCCGCGAAGGTCCGCGCCGTCCGTCCCCCCGAGCCCTACAAGGGCAAGGGCATCAAGTACGAGGGCGAGCACATCCTGCGCAAGGCGGGCAAGTCCGGCAAGAAATAAGCCTTGTCCTGACGTTCCTTCCTTTCACCCACCATGTCCAAACTTTCCCGCAAACAACAAACGCAGAAACGCCACCGGCGTCTGCGCCGCCACATCACTGGCACCCCAGACCGTCCGCGGCTGGCAGTGTTCCGTTCCAACAATCACATCTACGCCCAAGTCATCGACGACGCGGCCCAGAGCACTCTCTGCTCTGCGTCCACCGTCGACAAAGAGCTGCGTACCGGTCTCAAGGCTCCTGCTGGTAGCTGCGACGCCTCCGTCGCCGTCGGCGAACTGGTGGCCAAGCGAGCCATCGCCAAAGGCATCCAGCAGGTGGTGTTCGACCGTGGCGGCAATCTGTACCACGGCCGGATTAAAGCCCTTGCCGACGCCGCCCGGGAAGCGGGCCTTCAGTTCTGATTCCTGCTTAACCCATGACAGATTCCTCCCCCCAATCCAATCCCAATGCCGTACCGGGTGCGGCCGACGTTCCAGCGGCAGCCGAAGGGCAGCAGCAACAGGAACAACGCCGTGGTCGTGGCGACCGTGATGGTCGTCGTGGAGACCGTCGCGGCGGGCGCCGCGGCCAAGAGCGCGACTCCGAATGGCAGGAGCGTGTGGTGCAAATCCGCCGCGTCTCCAAGACCGTGAAAGGCGGCAAAAAGATGAGCTTCCGCGCCATCGTCGTCGTCGGCAACGAAAAAGGCCAAGTCGGCGTTGGTGTCGGCAAAGCTGGTGATGTGATCGGCGCCGTGCGCAAGGGTGTGGCCGACGGCAAAAAGCACCTCGTCAAAGTGCCATTGACCCGTCACAACTCCATCCCGACCCTCTCCAACGGTCGCGATGGTGCAGCAAGCGTGCTCATTCGCCCTGCAGCCCCTGGTACTGGTGTGATCGCCGGCGGATCCATCCGCACGGTGCTCGAACTCGCCGGCATCAAAAATGTCTTGGCCAAGCGCCTGGGCAGCAAGACACCCCTGAACAATGCCCGGGCTGCCATGGTGGCCCTGTCGCTTCTCCGCACCCACAAGGAGACGGCCAAGGAACGGGGAATCTCCCTCGAGCAGATCTACTCCTGATTCGCGATGACTCTCCGACTCGATTCCCTCAAATCCAATAAGGGCGCTCGTCGCCGCAAACTGCGCAAAGGTCGCGGCATCGCCGCAGGTCAGGGTGCCAGCTGCGGCTTCGGTATGCGCGGTCAAAAGTCCCGCTCTGGCCGCCCCACTCGTCCAGGCTTCGAAGGTGGCCAGATGCCTCTGTACCGCCGGGTACCGAAGCTGAAGCACTTCCCCCTGGTGAATCCCAAGCACTTCACTGTGCTCAATGTCTCGGCATTGAACACAGTGAAGGAGGGCAGCACCGTCAACCTGGATTCCCTGGTCAAGGACGGCATTGTGACCAGCCCCAAGCATCCGCTGAAGATGCTCGGTAATGGCGAACTGACAGCCAAAAAGCTGACAGTTCAGGCCTCAGCGTTCACCGCCTCCGCCCGCACCAAGATCGAAGCTGCAGGCGGCACCTGCGAAACCCTCGACTAAACGGGGGCTCGTCCCCAAGTCAGCCCTAGGGTCTGAGCCGTCCGCTGGATTTCGATCCACGGGCGGCTTCTTGGCTTTTCGCCCAACTTCACTTTCCTCCAGACATGCTCGTCAGTCGGGGTCGCAACCCCAACGCCTCCGAAGTGATCAGCCAGCTGATCACCAACCCTGGGCTACGCAGTCGCGTGCTCACCACGCTCGGGCTGCTGCTGTTGGTGCGTCTTGGGATCTACATCCCGATGCCAGGAATTGATCGAGAAGCGTTCAAGCAGTTCATCGATCAGGGCGGACAACTGATCGGCTTCCTGGACATTTTCACTGGTGGTGGTATTTCCACCCTGGGCATCTTTGCCCTAGGGATCCTGCCATTCATCAATGCTTCGATCATCCTCCAACTGCTAACCGCAGCTTTGCCTCAGCTGGAGGATCTGCAGAAGAATGAAGGGGAGGCAGGTCGGAGAAAGATCGCCCAGATCACCCGTTATGTCGCCTTGGGCTGGGGTCTCGTCCAGAGCGTGGTCTTCGCAATGATCCTGCGCCAGTACGCCGTGGAAGGCCTGAGCGAAGTGGTCTTTGTCGTGCAGACAGCGCTTGCCTTGGTCACCGGGTCAATGGTGGTGATGTGGCTTAGTGAAGTCATCACAGAGCGGGGCATTGGCCAAGGCGCTTCCCTGGTGATTTTCCTGAACATCGTCGCAACACTGCCTCGCACGCTTGGTGCGACGATCGAAGCCGCTCAAACCGGTGACCGCGACACCGTTCTTGGCATCGTCGTTCTGGTGCTGGTGTTCCTGGCCACAATCGTCGGAATTATCTTCGTGCAGGAAGGAGCGCGCCGGATCCCCATCGTGAGTGCTAAGCGCCAGGTCGGTAGTGCTGGAGTTCTACCCACACGTCAGAGCTACCTGCCGCTCAAGCTGAACGCTGGCGGAGTGATGCCAATCATTTTCGCCTCGGCCCTGATTTTCCTTCCTGTCACCATCGCCAATCTGACCAAAAGCGAGTTGTTGATCCGCGCAGCCAGCGCCCTGAACCCGGGAGCCGCTAACCCCTGGCCCTATGCGCTCACATTTTTTGCGTTGATCCTGGGTTTCTCGTATTTCTACGCATCACTCACCGTTAATCCGGCTGACATTGCCACGAACCTGAAACGGGGGGGGGTCGCCATTCCAGGCGTTCGCCCCGGCAGCGCCACCGCCACGTATCTCTCAGGCGTCCAAAACCGTCTCACCTTGCTGGGTGGTCTGTTCCTCGGCGCCGTCGCGATCATTCCAGCTGGCGTCGAACGCGCCACCAATGTGCAGACCTTCCAAGGCCTTGGAGCCACGTCGTTGTTGATCCTGGTTGGTGTGGCCATCGACACGGCCAAGCAAGTCCAGACCTATGTGATTTCGCAGCGCTACGAAGGGCTCGTTCGCCAGTGAGCGCTGCTGAGCAGCGCACCTTCCGTTCTCTCAACCTCACGATTACGCAACCATGAAAAATCGCTTGCTCTTTCTTGGTCCTCCTGGAGCCGGCAAAGGCACCCAGGCAGCTCGGCTGTGCGATGCCAACAGCATGAAGCACCTGTCTACAGGTGATCTGCTGCGCTCCGAAGTCGCAGCAGGCAGCGAACTGGGCAAAGAAGCTGAAGCGGTGATGAACCGTGGCGAACTGGTCAGTGACGCCCTCGTGCTGGCCATCGTCGAAAGCCAAATGAAGGATCTAACCACAGACGGCTGGCTTCTCGATGGGTTTCCCCGCACGGTCCCCCAGGCTGAAGCGCTGGAACCACTTCTGGCCGAACTGAAGCAACCCATCCAAGCCGTGGTTCTGCTGGAGCTCGATGACGCTGTTTTGATTGAACGGCTGCTGTCGCGGGGTCGCGCCGACGACAACGAAGCTGTGATCCGCAACCGCCTGGAGGTGTACCGGGAGAAGACAGCACCTCTGATTCGCTTCTACAGCGATAAGGAGCTGCTGGTGTCCGTCCCCGCCCAGGGCTCTGTAGAGGAGATCACCAAGCGGATCGAATTAGTGCTTGGTTGACCCGCATGGTAACGTTGCCGTTTGGAAATTTGGAGAGCCACGCCTCATGAAGGTGCGCAGCTCAGTCAAGAAAATGTGTGACAAATGCCGGGTGATCCGTCGCCACGGCAAGGTCATGGTCATTTGCGCCAACCCCAAGCACAAACAGCGCCAGGGCTGATCCCCCGCTGTTCTGAACATCCTCGCCTCCAGGACCTCGGAGGCATCTGTCCTTTTCAATTGAACAACCGTGGCACGGATCGCCGGCGTTGACATTCCCCGCGACAAGCGGGTTGAAGTGTCCCTCACCTATATCTACGGAGTTGGTCTCACCCGCTCGCAGTCCATTCTGGCCAAAGCCGGTGTGAGCCCTGACATCCGGGTCAAAGATCTCGAGGACGGAGATCTTCAGAAGCTCAGGAATGCCATGGAGGAATACACCATTGAAGGTGACCTGCGCCGGCAGGAAGGCATGGCCTTGAAGCGCCTGCAGGACATTGGTTGCCTTCGTGGCCGTCGCCATCGCATGAGCCTTCCAGTTCGCGGACAGCGCACCCGCACCAACGCTCGGACCCGCCGCGGCGCGCGGAAAACTGTGGCCGGCAAGAAGAAGTAAGCCCTCAACGTCCTTAACCCTGACTGCATTCGGCCATGGCAAAAACCGTCAAAAAATCCGGGCCCAAGAAGGCCAAGCGCAACGTCCCCAACGGTGTTGCTCACATCCAGAGCACCTTTAACAACACCATCGTTTCGATCACCGACACTGCCGGTGAAGTGATTTCCTGGTCGTCCGCAGGTGCGAGTGGCTTCAAAGGTGCACGCAAAGGAACCCCTTTCGCTGCCCAAACAGCTGCCGAAGCAGCGGCTCGTCGTGCCCTTGATCAAGGGATGCGCCAAATCGAAGTTCTGGTGAGAGGTCCTGGATCAGGACGGGAGACCGCCATCCGCGCTCTTCAGGTTGCTGGTCTCGAAATCACGCTCATCCGTGACGTCACCCCTCTGCCTCATAACGGTTGCCGGCGGCCTAAGCGCCGCCGCGTCTGAACCGACCTGATTTACGTCCGGTTTCTCCACTTACCCCGATTCAGACAGTGCTGCAGTACCAGATTGATCGCATTGAGCATCAGGTATCCGAGGATCGCGCCCAATCGGGTGTGTTCCTGATTGGTCCGCTTGAACGTGGCCAGGCCACGACCTTGGGCAACGCGCTGCGTCGCGTGCTGATGGGTGGGCTTGAAGGCAGTGCCGTGACCGCGATTCGTATTGCAGGAGTCAATCACGAATACGCCACGGTTCCTGGTGTTCGTGAGGACGTGCTCGACATCCTGTTGAACTGCAAGGAGCTCACTGTCAACAGCCGCTCTGGCGAGCTCGAGATCGGCCGCCTCGTTGTGGCTGGTCCTGCCGAAGTCAAGGCCGGCGACCTTCAGTTTTCCTCCCAGGTCCAGGTGGTCGACACCGATCGTCCGATCGCGACTGTGGCCGATGGACACAGCCTTGAGCTGGAAGTTCATGTGGAACGCGGCGTCGGCTATCGCCCGGTTGATCGTTACAACGAAGAAACCAGTGCGATTGATCTGCTCCAGATCGATGCTGTGTTCATGCCCGTAACCCGGGTCAACTTCACCATCGACGAAACCGCCGTTGCCGAAGGCGGCTCAGCACGGGAGCGCCTTCGGATTGAGATCGTCACTGACGGTTCCATTACCCCTGACGACGCCCTGGCTCAATCAGCCAATCAACTGATCGAGCTGTTCCAGCCGCTGGCCACGGTCACTCTTGTTGAGGAAGTCCCTGCTGAGCCGGAGCCTTCGGCAGAAGCACAGATTCCGCTGGAAGAGTTGAACCTTTCGGTTCGTGCCTACAACTGCCTCAAGCGCGCTCAGGTCAACTCCGTGTCTGATCTGATGGGCTTCAGCTATGAGGATCTGCTCGAGATCAAGAACTTCGGTTCTAAATCCGCTGATGAAGTGATCGAAGCCCTCGAGCGCATCGGCATCTCCATCCCCCAGAGCCGCACCTCTGCATAACTGCAGCACGGCCTGAACGTCCTTTTTCGTCTTCGTCACCGACAGAACCATGCGTCATCAATGCCGAGTTCCTCAGCTGGGACGCCCAGCTGACCAGCGCAAGGCAATGCTGCGCGCCCTGACCACCCAGCTGATTCGGGAAGGTCGGGTCACCACCACCAAGGCACGGGCCAAGGCGCTTCGCGACGAAGCCGAGCGCATGATCACCCTGGCAAAGGACGGAAGCCTCGCCTCCCGCCGCAGGGCCATGGGATACATCTACGACAAGCAGCTTGTCCACGCTTTGTTCGACAAGGCCCCCAATCGCTACAGCGATCGCAAAGGTGGTTACACCCGTATCACGCGGACTGTTCCCCGTCGTGGTGATAACGCCGAAATGGCCATTATTGAACTGGTCTGATCACACCTCACGTCAGTCCTGACGTTTGAACCTCGAACCCTCGTCTGCAGGTCCTGAGTCACCGTCCCTTCAGAGGATTGCGCTCAGTCTTCAGTACGAGGGTTCTTCGTTTTGTGGATGGCAGCGTCAACGCAACGGTCGTAGCGTTCAGGCCGTGCTGGAGGACGCCATCGCACAGCTTGATCCGCATCGGCCTGTGCAGAGCTTCGCTGCAGGCCGAACTGACGCCGGTGTTCATGCTGCAGGCCAGGTCGTGCATTTCGACTGCAGTGGTCCGATCCCGGCTCGCAAATGGGCCCCCGCCTTGAACGGACGCCTCCCCAGCACGATTCGTGTGCGCGAATCCGTCGCCCGTCCGCTCGATTGGCATGCCTGTTATTCGGCCACATACCGGCGATACAGGTACACGATTTACAACGGACGACGTCCCAACTTGTTTCTCAGCCCCTGGAGCTGGCACCGCTACCAGCACAAACTGAATGCGTCCCGCATGCGGGATGCACTGAACACGATGCTTGGCATGCACGATTTCAGTGCCTTCATGAAGGCAGGCAGCCGTCGCGCCCATGCCCGAACAACGGTGCAGGAGGTTCTCGTGGAGCGTGATGGCGATCTTCTCCGGGTCGAAATTCAGGCCAGTGGTTTCCTGTACGGCATGGTGCGACTGTTGATGGCCCAGTTGGTGGCGGTCGGCGAACACCGTCTCAGCGTTACCGCCTTTGAGGATCGTTGGCGAGAGCGAAGACGCCACGAGGTGAAGGAGTCAGCGCCCGCATCCGGCCTCTGCCTGCTGCGTGCTGGCTATGCCGAGCCCGTCTTCACAAAAGCAGGCTGGTACGATTGTCAGCCGTGGTTTTTTCTGGCTGAGAGCGATCCACCTCCGGATCCACCCTCAACGCCGGGATAAACGGGCCTCTACTCGGAGTGCTGCCCAACTCGAAGGAGCTGGAGGGCTGAAGAGTAAGCTCGATCTTTGAGCCCCGTCAGGTCCAGCTCTGGACCGACCCCCTTTGCCCAGTTCCGCTGCAACAGGCGGGACATAACCGAACCGGCATGCCGGCGCGATGAACAAGACCTCTCTCCCCCCGATTGATTCGATCGACCGCCAGTGGTACGTGGTGGACGCTGAGAATCAGACCCTCGGCCGCCTGGCCACTGAGGTAGCCGCCGTGCTTCGCGGCAAGAACAACCCCAGCTTCACCCCCCATCTGGACACCGGTGATTTTGTCGTCGTTGTGAACGCCGAGAAAATCAAAGTCACCGGCAGAAAGCCCCAGCAAAAGCTGTACCGCCGTCACTCCGGACGCCCCGGGGGCATGAAGGTTGAAACCTTTGAAGCTCTGCAGGAACGGATCCCCGAGCGGATTGTGGAGAAGGCCATCAAAGGAATGCTTCCTCACAACGCTCTGGGCCGCCAGATGTTCCGCAAGCTCAAGGTCTACAAGGGCACCGAGCATCCCCATGCGGCTCAGAAGCCCCAGCCTCTCCAGCTCAACCCCTCCGCATCCGCCAAATGAGCAGCAACTCCGTCGTTTACTGGGGCACCGGTCGCCGTAAGACCTCAGTCGCCCGTGTACGCCTTGTTCCCGGCAATGGAACGATCACGATCAATGGTCGTCCCGGTGACAACTATCTGAACTACAACCCCTCGTACATCGCAGCGGTCAAAGCTCCCCTGGAGACCCTTGGTCTTACTAGCGAATACGACATTCTGGTGAATGTTCACGGCGGCGGACTCACAGGTCAGTCAGGCGCCATCAAGCAGGGTGCAGCCCGCGCCCTCTGTGAGCTTTCCGCTGACAACCGCAAGCCTCTCAAGACGGAAGGTCACCTGAGCCGCGACCCCCGTGCCAAGGAACGTCGCAAGTACGGTCTCAAGAAAGCCCGTAAGGCTCCTCAGTTCTCCAAGCGCTGATTTTTTACCAATGCCAAAGCCCGACATCCACCCCACCTGGTATCCCGACGCCAAGGTGATCTGCAACGGCGAAGTGGTCATGACCACTGGTGCGACCCAGCCGGAAATCCATGTCGACGTCTGGAGCGGCAACCACCCCTTCTTCACCGGCACCCAAAAGATCCTCGACACCGAGGGACGCGTTGACCGCTTCATGAAGAAGTACGGCATGGGCACCAAAAAGAAAGGTGCCGAACCAGCCCAGGCCGAGTCCAAGGCCTGAGGGTGAGCACGGGGCATGGACGCCTCGACGTTGTTTTCTCGGCTGGAAACGGCCACAGCCAGCTTCCGCAACCTCGAGCGGCAGCTGGCTGATCCTGATGTAGCCGCTGACCCAAAGCGGCTCGAATCGATTGCGCGGGAGCGATCAAGGCTTGAGCCGCTTGTGCTCGATTTTGAGGAACTGAAAAAGCTCGAGAACGAGCGGGATTCAGCGCGTCAGCTGCTCAAAGACAGCCGCGGTGATGCCGCGATGGAGGAACTGGCCCAGGTTGAACTGGTCAGCCTCCAGGAAAAGCACACAACGCTTACGGAGCGACTCACCCTGGCTCTGCTACCGCGGGATCCCCGCGATGAGCGCAGTGTGATGCTCGAAATTCGAGCCGGTGCAGGAGGCGATGAGGCTTGTCTCTGGGCCGGTGATCTGGCTCGGATGTACGAGCGTTACAGTCAGAAGGTGGGCTGGGCGGTGCAGCCGATGAGCTGCACGGAGGCCGACCTGGGAGGGTTTCGAGAGCTGATCCTTTCGGTACGCGGCGACAGCGTGTACAGCCAACTGAAATTTGAAGCGGGGGTCCATCGGGTTCAACGCGTCCCGGCTACGGAATCCCAGGGGCGGGTTCACACCTCCACCGCCACTGTGGCAGTGATGCCGGAAGCCGATGCGGTGGAAGTTCAGCTCGATCCAAAGGATCTGGAGATCAGCACCGCCCGCTCGGGTGGTGCAGGGGGACAGAACGTCAACAAGGTGGAAACCGCAGTGGACCTCCTCCACAAACCCACCGGCATCCGCGTGTTCTGCACCCAGGAACGCTCCCAGTTACAGAACCGGGAACGGGCCCTGGACATCCTCCGGGCCAAATTGCTGGAGCGGGAAGAAGCTGCTGCTGCGGAACGGGAAAGCAGCAACCGACGCGCTCAGGTCGGCAGTGGAGACCGCTCCGAAAAAATCCGCACGTACAACTACAAGGACAACCGAACCACCGATCACCGGCTGGGCCGGAACTTCACGCTGGAGCCTGTGCTGGAGGGCCAATTGGAGGACCTGATCGGTGCCTGCATCGCCGAAGAACAACGTCAGAAACTCGAAGCCCTGAGCGAACAAACCGACGCCTGACGTTCAAGAACCGATGACGTATTTCGCCCATTCCTGGTGATGGCCTGAATGGATCTGACGTCGGGCCTCGAAACTGAGGCTGCTGGCCGGACGGCGCGGCACATGGCTCAGAGGCATGGCAGCCTCCTTTGGCGTGCGGTTGCCCTTGCGCACATTGCAGCTGAGGCAGGCTGTTGTCACGTTTTCCCAGGTGTCGCCGCCTCCACGACTTCGTGGCATCACATGGTCGATCGACAACTGATCGTCACGACTGCCGCAGTACTGGCAAGTGTGGTTGTCCCGCTGAAACACGTTGCGACGCGTCAGGGGCAGCTGGCGGAAGGGCACCCGTACGTATTGACGCAATCGAATCACGGTCGGCAGGTGGGTGCCCTGACGAAGTTGCCGACAGGGGTCATGTTCCAGACCTTCGGCCTTTCCCTTCAGCATCATCACCACCGCCCGCCTCCAGGTGGTGATATTGAGCGGCTCATAGGACGCATTGAGAACGAGAACCTGGCCCATGCCAGCTCACTCAATAAGCGTCATGCTATCGGCCACATTAAGCCGTCTCGGTAGCGCCGAGCACCGCCTGTGATTCCGGAGCTGAATCCACGTCAGCGCGCCTGGGTGGAAGTCTCACCTGCAGCGATTCGGGCCAATACCAGGGCTCTCTGCCATCACCTTGGCCCTCGCACCCAGTTGATGGCGGTTGTGAAGGCCGATGGCTATGGCCATGGCGCCGAGACCGTGGCACGAGCAGCACTCCAGGGGGGAGCCACCAGCCTTGGAGTAGCCACACTCCAGGAAGGCCTCGAGCTGCGCCGGGCTGGTCTGGAGGCACCGGTGCTGTTGCTGAGCAACCTCCACGAACCGGACGACCTACACACCTGTCTGCACTGGCGATTGATGCCCACCCTGAGCAGCCTCAGCGATGCCCAGCTGTGCAACGCCCTTGCAGCCGACAGTGGTCGACGTTTCGACGTGCAGCTGAAGATCGACACCGGCATGGCCCGGCTGGGCTGCTCCCTCAGCGACAGTCATCAGACCGCAGCGGGGCTTCAAAGCCTGGAACATCTGAATCTGGTGGGTATCTACAGCCATCTGGCCTGTGCAGACGAACCCGACGATTCCCTGACAAGCATCCAGCAGGATCGCTTCGTCAGCATGCTGTCGGCCGTGCCACAAGAGGGCGACAGCATCACCCGCCATCTAGCCAACTCCGCTGGAACCTTGCTCAATCGTGAGCTGCACCACGACCTCGTCCGCGTCGGCCTGGCCTTGTACGGCCATGCCCCTGCTGCCCACCTGAGCGACGTCATTCCCCTGCAACCAGCCCTGGCCGTACGTGCCCGGGTCAGCCTCATCCGCGCAGTCCCCGCCGGAACAGGCGTCAGCTACGGCCATCGCTTCGTCACTCAGCGCCCCTCCCGACTAGCGGTGGTGGGCCTGGGCTATGCCGATGGCGTTCTGCGGTCTCTCAGCGGGCACATTCATGCCATAAATCGGAATCGCCTGCTCCCGCAGGTGGGGGCCATCACCATGGACCAGCTTCTGATTGATGCCACCGATGCACCCGAACTGAAAGAAGGCGACATCGTCACCTTGCTTGGTCGAGACGGCGACCTTGAATTGAGCCCTCAACGTTGGAGCGATCACTGCGGTTCGATTCCCTGGGAAATCCTCTGCGGTTTCAAACGACGCCTGCCCCGCGTGGAAGTCTGACCAACTGCCCAGCAGTTGGTACTCTGGGTGCGCCGCTGGAGAGGTGGCTGAGTGGTTGAAAGCGGCTCCCTGCTAAGGAGTTACAGGAGGCAACTTCTGTCGAGGGTTCGAATCCCTCCCTCTCCGTTCCAAGCTCATGTGCTTAATTCACCCGCTCCTCGGAGCTGGTGAATTGGCTGAGTTGCCGTGCCAACTCCGGCAAAAGGGATGCATCCCTGGCGCGATCAGGACCCGTTGTGAACACCACCAGCAAGGTCGGTGGCTGCTGATCGGGAGCCTTAAACCAAGCCGCATCATGACGGGCCTGACTCATCCAGCCGGCCTTGCTCCACAGTTGTGCTTCCTCGGGTAAGCCCTCGCCGAGGAACCCATCCACCTGGTTCTCAGGATCAGCACGCCGCTGCTGCTGATCCAGCGAGCGCTGCAACAGACCTTGCAGCCGACGACATGCCGGCGGCGACACCACCGCACCGGTCATGACGGCCTCCAACATCCGGGCTGTCGCGACGGTGGACAAGCCATTGCGGTTGCTGTTGTCGGCTCCATAGAAGATTTTCTCCCGGCCATAGGGACCATCTCCCCAGGTCTTCTGACAGCAATTCACCGCCTCCAGCTCTGGCCACGCCAAGCTCTTCAGCCAGGCATTGATCAAGCGACGCTGCTGGGTCCAGAGCTCCCAGCGATCGCCATGGAGTGCAGGGCCGCTGGTGGTGCCCGTGAGCAGATCAACCACGAGCCCAGTGGCATCGTTGCTGGAGTCGGCGATCATGTCGCGCACGGCGCGCTGCAATTCATCACCGTCTGGGATCAGGTCGCGCTGCAACCACTGCTCAACGGCGACGGCATAAAACAGTTTGACCACGCTGGCCGGATAGAGGATCCGGTCCTGATTCCAGGAGGCGCCGCTGCCCTGACCAGCCTCCGGTGCAGCATCGGCGTACCGCACCCAGGTGATCGCCAAACTGTTGCGCAGCCCCGGACGGCCGTCTGCATCGAGCGCATCGAGTGACGTCTCAAGCCGAGCCGCCATGTCGGGATCGGGACGGTAGAACGCCATAGCGATTCGATTGGGCCATGGCGACGTTAGGCACCCTGCTGGCCCCAGACCTGATTCAGGCAGGTTCGAGCTGGCAGCTGTGCGGGGACGTCAATGGTTATGCGCGACCTAATGGCGAGAATCTGACCACGCAGGCCTGTCGTGGACGCCGCTTTCGCATCTTGGAGAAGCAGCGCAACAGGATCGCCGTGCAGCTGCTGGAGGATGGTTACCGCTGCTGGTTGGACCTTGAGGCTGTCCTGGGGCGAGCTGAGCAATGCTCACCCTGGAGCCCGTCGCTGCTGAGCGAGTCGGAAATTGAACGGAAGCTGCCTGGCGTGCTCGCCTGGAGCGAAACCGCCCAGCAACAGCCCAATACCTATCTGTGGGGCGGAACCACCGAGCCGGACATGGATTGTTCCGGCCTGATGCAAATGGCCTTCGCCAGCCAAGGCATTTGGATTCCACGAGACGCCTACCAACAAGAACGGTTCTGCCAACCGATTGCTGCTCTCCCCGACGATTACAGCCTGCTGAAACCGGGAGATCTGCTGTTTTTCGGCACACGCCGGCGTTGCACCCATGTGGGGCTTCATCTCGGCGATGGCCGCTATCGCCACAGCTCAGGCCAGGCCCATGGGCGCAATGGAATCGGCATCGACAGTCTCCACAGCCGCAACCGACACCCGGTCGCTTGCCATTACCGAGCTGAATTTCGCAGCGCAGGTCGTGTGGTTCGTTGCCATGACGGATCCCATCTCTCCTGACGCTGTCAGCAGGATCGGCAGGGACCCTGCTTAAGTTGAGCGACTCGCAGCGCGACCGGCATGAGTGCACCTCTGAATCTCTCGGTGGTGGTGCCGCTGTACAACGAAGAGGAAAGCCTTCCCCATCTGGTTAACCAGCTCATCTCAGCACTGCGTCCAGCCGGTGAGACATTTGAACTGGTCCTTGTCGACGATGGATCCAGCGACCGCACCGCAGAGGTGCTGGCACAAGTCAGCAGCGACGTACCGGAAGTAGTGGCTGTGCTGCTGCGCAAGAACTATGGGCAGACCGCAGCCATGGCAGCAGGGTTTGACGTTGCTGGTGGAGAGGTCATCGTCAGCCTGGATGGCGATCTTCAGAACGATCCAGCCGACATCCCAATGCTGTTGGCCAAATTGCGAGAGGGATATGACCTTGTGAGTGGCTGGCGCCATCAGCGCCAGGACGCCGCGCTTCAACGCAAATTGCCCTCCCGGATGGCCAACCGTTTGATCGGACGGGTGACCGGCGTGCGACTTCATGACTACGGCTGCTCACTGAAGGCCTATCGACGGGAGGTGCTGGCAGATATGCGGCTGTATGGAGAGCTGCATCGCTTTCTTCCCGCCCTGGCCTTCATCGAAGGCGCACGGATCACCGAAGTCAAGGTGAACCACCGTGCCCGTCAGTTCGGCAGCAGCAAGTACGGGATCGACCGCACCTTCCGGGTGTTGATGGATCTGCTCACCGTCTGGTTCATGAAGCGGTTCCTAACCCGACCGATGTATGTGTTCGGCTTCGGGGGCTTGCTCGCGATTGCCGCCAGCTTGATTGCCAGCACCTACTTACTGGCGATCAAAATGATGGGTGGCGACATCGCCAACCGCCCTCTGCTCACACTGGCCGTTGTCCTTGGACTCGCTGGAATTCAACTCTTCTGTTTCGGGCTCCTTGGAGAACTGCTGATCCGCACGTATCACGAAAGCCAGGGCAGGCCGATCTACCGCATCCGTGAAACGTTGCGAGGTGGCCGAGCCGGCTGACGGATCGAAACAGCAGCTGGAGCAGAGCGAAAAGGTGCGATCGCTGCTGCTGCCTCTTCCACCACACGTGAATCACTGTCCCGCAGCGCTTGGCGCAGCATGGGGAGCGCAGAACGATGCCCCCATCGAGCCGCCAAACGGACGGCAAGCAACCGTTCCTCTGGCCCAGCCTCCATATCAGCTTTCAAGCGACGCTGCAAAGCAAG
Organism: Synechococcus sp. UW106; assembly: GCF_900474015.1. NCBI lineage: Bacteria > Bacillati > Cyanobacteriota > Cyanophyceae > Synechococcales > Synechococcaceae > Synechococcus > Synechococcus sp. UW106. The sequence continues at coordinate 52,992 of NZ_UCNV01000004.1, read as the reverse complement.
ACGCTCCAGCTCGCTTGTTGGTGCCGTCCAGGACTCCAACGAACCATCAGCGACATCCCCCACAAATGCAGGCTCAATCACCAGTTCCAGCTGGGCACGGTTGAGCTGCGCAACACCACTGGCATCGGTGCTGGAGAGCATCGGCTTCAGCGGTTTCCTGCGCAACCAGAGCACCACCGTGAGCAGGACGACGGCACCAGGGAGGAGAACGTTCTGCATGCGGATTGAACTTTTATGTCGCCGGTGCGACCTAAAGCAGGTCGTCAGATCGGACCTCCTTACAGTAGCTGCGAAGCTTTTGGCCTCGACATGACTGGAGATTTCGCTGCTGCCTGGCTGCCTGCGATTTTTGTGCCCATCACCGGAATCGTTTTTCCCGCAGTGTTCATCGTCCTTGTTGGTCGAGTGATCACCGCTGCCGAGTGACCGCGAACTGCGGATCGTTTCAACCCCTCAGCACTCGTAACTCATGACTGTCACTCCTGCTGCTGATCCCTGCGTCGGCAATCTTGCGACCCCCGTCAACAGCGGTTATTTCATCAAGGGACTGATCAACAACCTGCCCCTGTACCGCCCTGGGATTTCCCCGAACTTCCGTGGCCTGGAAACGGGCGCAGCTTTCGGTTATCTGCTCTTCGGACCGTTCACCATCTGTGGCCCTTTGCGTGCCACCGAGTATCAGCAAACCGCCGGTCTGCTGGCCGCCATTGGTGCTGTTCACATCCTCAGCCTGCTGTTCTTGCTGTACAACCAGCCCGGCAAGCAACCCAACATCCCCCCAGCAGACGTCACGGTTGAGAATCCTCCCGCCGACCTCTTCACCCGCACAGGTTGGTCCGACTTCACCAGTGGGTTCTGGCTTGGTGGCTGCGGCGGCGCCGTTTTTGCCTGGTTCCTCTGCAACACCGTTCACGTTCAGGATCTGTTCAAGATCGCTGCTGGTGTCTGGAGCGTCGGCTGAATTCATTCACCCGAGCCCTTCACCCAAACCATTAATCCCCCGGTTGCTTGCCCCGCAGGCAATCGGGGGATTTTTCCTGCCAAGATCCACACACTTTTGAGACGTCCAGGTGCGGTCGATCTCCCAGCCGTTTCTCCGACGGCCGGTCCTTACGGTCGTCTGCAGCCTGCTGATCCTTCTGGCGGGCTGCACAGCGCTGTTCGGCCTGGGACTAGAGGATCTTCCGCCACTCGCGCCCACCCGCGTCAGCGTTAACGCCAACTTCCCTGCGGCTTCGCCAGAGGTGGTGGAGCAGAGCGTGACACGGGTGTTGGAACAACAGCTGAATGGCCTTGAAGGGGTCGAAAGCATCAGCTCAACCAGCAGGCAAGGCGGCGCCAGCATCTCGATGCGATTCAACGCGGGAGATCCCGAGCTGAATGCCATCAAGGTGCAGAACGAGGTCAACCTCGCCAGCCGCCGGTTGCCTCAAGCGGTGACGCGCCAGGGACTCCAGGTGCGTCGCTCCTCGGAAGACCTGTTGATGATCTTGGGGTTCAGCCACCCACCCGATCAATACGTCCCGACTTTTCTCACAGGTTGGCTGGACCAGACCCTGCGCGACGCACTGCTCACAACACCAGGCATCGGCGATGTGCAGATCTTCGGCAGCAGTGAACTCTCCTTTCGCCTGTGGCTGGATCCGCAACGCCTCGAACAAACCAACCTGACCCTTGGCGATGTCAGCCGAGCCCTGGCTGAACAGAATGTTTTGGCTGCCGTTGGCAGCATTGGGGCGGCCCCTGTTCCATCGGGCCAGCTGCTGAGCCTTCCGGTGGAAGCGGAGGGGCGCCTCCGCAGCAGGTCGGATTTCGAGAATCTCGTGTTGCGCCGGCTGGACAACGGCGGGCTGCTGCGACTGAAGGATGTGGGACGGGTTGCCCTCGGACAGCGCAACTACGGACGAGAGGCCATGAATTTGGACGGGGAGCGCTCCGTCGCCGTGGGGATCTACCAGCGTGACGGGGCCAATGCCCTGGAGGTGAGCAGGGCGATCAAGCGCAAGTTGCAGCAGTTGGGACCGAGCTTCCCGCCGGGCATCGAACTTTCGATGATCGTTGATGTGGCCGACACGGTTGAGGCCAACCTTGATCGCACCTTCATCACTTTGCGCGATGCCGTGCTGCTGGTGCTGGTCGTGCTGGTGCTGTTTTTGGGCCGATGGCGACTCGCCCTGATCCCTGGCCTTGCCGTGCCGGTGGCGCTGGTGGGAAGCCTCAGCCTTGTGAAGCTGAGCGGTTCCAACCTCAACAGCCTGATCCTGTTTGGGCTGGTGCTGGCCACCGGGATCGTTGTGGATGACGCCATCGTCGTAAGCGAAGACATCGCCGGACGCATCGAACAGGGCACCCCCCCCGAACAGGCGGCGGAAGACGCAATGGCTGAGCTGGCGACTGCTGTTGTGGCCACCTCATTGGTGTTGGCAGCCGTGTTCCTTCCCGTGCTGCTCATTCCTGGATCGATTGGACGCCTTTATCAACCCATCGCCCTGGCCATCAGCGGAGCGATTCTGTTCTCCACCTTGAATGCGCTCAGCTTCACCCCGATGGCCTGCGCCCGTGTGTTGGGTCCAGGTGGTGGCCGTCTTCCTGGGGCCATCGGCAAGCTCAGCCGCTGGCTTCGGGAGGGAATGCAAACACTGCAATGCCAATACGCGAAGCACCTCGAGCACTGGCTGCAGCGAAAGCGGCTCATCGCCTTTGTGCTGCTGAGCGGCCTTGTCATCACAGCCTCAGGGTTGGCGGTGATGCCGACAGCTTTCATTCCCGATGACGACCAAGGTCAGATCCGCGGCTACTTCACCCTTCCCGACGGCGCCAGCCTCGAGCGCAGCGTGGCCGTGATGGACGACATCCGGCGCGTCGTCAGCGAAGAACCGCTGGTGCGCACCGGCAACTTCTATGCCGGCAGTTCGTTCGGACAGAGCGGAGAAGACCGAGGTTCCTTCTACCTGCGACTGCAAGCCCTGAAGGATCGGCCCGGCGTTGAGCAGAGCAGTGGTGCCATCAAACGTCGTCTCAACCGCAAGATTCAGCAACGGGTCGGCGATGCCAGGGTCGTGCTGATTACCCCTCCGGCAGTGCGGGGCTTCAGCAGTGAATCAGGACTCTCTCTTGAACTGCTGGACCGCAGCGGCGGCCAATTAAGCCTGGAGCAATTCGGCCGAGTCGCCCAAGAGTTCATTCAAACGGCTCAAGCGACAGACAGATTTGAACGGGTGAGCACCCGCTTCGATGCCAGTTTCCCCCGCTGGCGCCTGGAGCTCGATCGCGACCAACTGGCCGCTCTCGACCTCGACTACGGCGCAACACTGCGGGAAATCGGCACAGCCTTCGGTGGCCGCTACATCGACGACACCTTCGACGGCGGTCGGATCCGCTCGATTGTTCTGCAGCTGGATGGCCGCGAGCGACGTCGCCCCGAAGATCTCACCGGCCTAATGGTGCGGAATCGCAGCGGTGAGCTTGTGTCCGTGGCAACAGTGGCCAGCTTGAGCCGGGAGGAGGGCGTCAACAACATTCGCCATTTCGGACTCAACCGAGCGATCCGCATCACCGCCATCCCCGCTCCAATGGTCAGCAGCGGTGAAGCCATCGACGCTCTAACCAAGGCAGGAGATCGGATTGGAGGCAGCAACATCGGGTTGGCCTTCACAGGCCTTGCGTTGGAAGAACAAAGGGCTGCGCAGGTGACCTGGGTGCTGTTCGCCCTTGGGGTGACTGTGGTGTATCTGCTTCTGGCCGCGCTCTACGAGAGTTTCGTCGATCCGTTGATCATTCTGCTGACGGTGCCGATGGCTCTGCTCGGAGCTCTGATCGGCTTGAAATTGCGGGGCCTTCCACTGGATGTATACGGCCAGATGGGACTCCTGGTGCTGGTGAGCCTGGCGGCCAAGAACGGAATTTTGATCGTGGAATTCGCCAACCAACGGCTTGCAGCAGGCCTGGAACTGCGCCAAGCCGTGATCGACGCTGCCGTGAACCGGATGCGCCCAATCCTGCTGACAGCGGTCACATCCTTGGCGGGTTTCCTGCCTCTTCTGCTCGCCCAGGGCACTGGAGCCGCCAGCCGGATCAGCATCGGCACCGTGGTCTTCAGTGGACTGCTAGTGGCCTCTTTGCTGTCCCTGTTTGCAGTCCCTGCCGTCTACCTGCTGTTGAAACGCGATCGAATGCCCACCGCGTAGGGTGCGGCCTCGATCCAATGGTTCTGCTGCTGGAAGGAAAGATGACCATCACCCCGCGGGCAACGACGGCAACCAGTTCCCAGGCGCAGTTCTTCGACTACACCTCAGCGGCCAATCCCCTGCAGCAGGGGCTGATCAGCACGATCCCCTACCGGAGCTTTTCAGCCAGTTTCTTTGATGAGGCCGGGACGGCCCTTCAATCTCTTGATTTGAGTGCCGACTTGCATTGCGAGGGCCCGGCCACCGGTCCATCCCTCTGCGGCAATTTCATTCGACTGGATCAAGGAGCACTCCGCACCAATGCGGATGCAACCAGTCAACTGTTCTTCGTTGCCCGAGGCCGTGGGCAAACCGAAGCCTGTGGTCAGGTTTTTCACTGGAGCGCAGGAGATACGTTCGTCCTTCCGGCGGGCGGGGAAGCGATCCATAGCAGCAAGGGTCGCGCCGGCCTCTACTGGGTGCACGATGCCCCCCTGCTTCGTTATCTGGGCGTCAGCACAGTGAAGCCGGTGTTTGAACCCTGCTTCTACAGCCATCAGGATGCTCGCGCTGAGCTGGATGCCATCGCCAAAAATCCTCGAGGAGCCAACGCCAATCGGGTGAGTGTGCTGTTAGGCAACGATGCATTCCCTCAAACACGCACCGTCACCCACACCCTATGGGCCATGTTGGGGATTCTCCCCGCAGGTCAGATCCAACGCCCGCATCGACACCAGTCGATCGCTCTTGATTTTGCGGTGGCCTGCCAACCGGGGTGCTACACGATGATTGGCACCGAACTGGACGCGAACGGAATGATCCGCAATGGTCACCGGGAAGACTGGGTGACCGGTGCAGCCTTCGTGACACCCCCGGGCTACTGGCACTCACACCACAATGAATCCGACGCAGACGCCTATGTGCTGCCGATCCAGGATGCAGGACTGCACACCTACCTCCGCACGCTCGACATTGCTTTCAGCAATAAAGGACGGGGTGAACGTGAGTCATTGAGCAACACCCCGTGAGGGGAATGACGTCAACGGGTAAGCAGCTGATGATCCACCGACGTCAGCGCACCGTTGATTGCATAACGACGCGCAATTCGCTCGAGACGCGTCGGACTCGACAACCAAAGCGCTTCGATGCTGAATGTCTGTTTCGGATCAATCTGCAGCGGCGCCAGAAACGCACCTCCATCGGGCAAGAAGACCCACTGCTCAAGATCATCCGCTTCAAGACGAAGGCCATCTCCTGGTGAGTTGATGTCGCAACGCCAGTCCCCCATAAGTTGATTGGCCTCCAAGGGTGGACACTCGACCGCTGAACTCCCGACAAGGAACTCCCGGATCAAAACGATCCGATCCAACTGCCCTGCACTGTCCCAAAGCAGTACCAGCCGATGCCGCCGTTCGTTGTGCAGAAAACCGAATTCGGCATAGAGCGTTTTCCAGTTGGACCGGTGCAGCGTGCCTCTGGAAAAGCTGCCCGTAGCGAAGACCCCCATATCTGGATCAACGCGCAAGAAGCTTTGAACGATCCGCTTATCAGGCTCGCCGGCGGGTTTTTGGAGGGGAGATCCCTCCCCCTCCGGCCACAACAGCAACGTCAGATGAAGAGCGATGCCGGAGAGCGCCGGTTGCAGCGTCAATAGGGATGGCTGACGTTTGGTGCGTTGCAGCGATCGATCCATGGTGTCGAACCAGCCGCGCCACTCACCAACATTGCGCAACAGAAGCTCCCATTCATCCACAATCGGCCTTGTCTTGATCCGACTGCAGAGGCTAGGCAAAGCCAATGCGATGGGGACGGAAACAGTTCGTCGCCAGTCTTCTTGATCTTTCAGCGGGACGCCAACAAGGTCTTGCGCGGTGTCTCAGAGAAGAGATCGCGATAGGCACTTGCGAAGTGATTCCGACTGGCAAAGCCAAAATGCTCGGCTGTCTGCTGGACGGTGTTACATCCCAGCCGTTGCCGTAGCTCTGGATTACACAGCACTTCGTGCACTTGCTGCAACCGAATACGACGCATCAATGCCATCGGGCCATAGCCAAACATTTCACGACAACTCACGGTAAGGGTTGTCTTGGTAGTGAACAGCGCCTCACACACCGAGCTGAGTGAGATGGGCGTCATGCTCGATCGAAAGGAAAAGCGAACCAACTCCTGCACAAGATCACTGTGATGGTTTTTTTGCACAGGCTGCAGCAGAGCTGAAGTCTCTGGCGAAAGAGACTCGATCAGCTGCGCTTCCAGGAAGTCAGCCTGGAAAGGCCGTGGCACATCAGCACCCTGCCAGGCGGGAAGCACCATCAACTGACGCAACTTGCGATGAACTATTGGGGGAAGAATAGCTGTGTTGTTGTGCTCCATTCGATGAGCAATCTCGGATGCACCCATCAGTTCGACCCAGGTATCAACGCGACGACGATCGACAAGAGCAGCACCAATCCGATTGCCACCTGGAGACGTTCTCATTAACGTCTCCTTCATCTTGGTATTGAATCCAGCCAGGGCATTCGGAGCCAACGACTCACCAAAATGACGGTGATCGCTGTAGTTATCTGTATGTTCAATCGTGAATGGCAACCAGCGAGGGTTACGTGTGCCCTCCACTAACAACGCCTGATCTGCTTGCATCGAAACAAGCAAAATTCCATCCTGATGGTCGACCCTAAGACGTCCACGAAGGGGGCCTGACGACACCTGCACGACGTTGTAATCACAGCCAAGCCGCCTCCACAACCGTGCACACTCCTCAGCACTGTTGAATAAACGGTCGCAACAGGGCAACAGAACCGGTGATGGCGCGTTTTGACGGATCAGATGCGGATCAGGCCAAGCTCAAACAAGTTAGCTAGCAACAACTGACAGATCATGATCAGTTGCCAAATTTCTATGGAATGACATTCCCATAAAAAATTCCCCACCCGGAAGACCGGATGGGGATAAGTGAAACGAGGAACGACTCGTAGCAGGTTGAATCAGGAAAGAATCAACCGAACTTTCCTGAAGTCGAAGCTATCAGGAAGGCTGCGTACGTCAGTACATAGCCGACCGTGAAGTGGGCGAGACCAACAACACGGGCCTGAACGATGGAGAGTGCCACAGGCTTGTCGCGGTAACCCATCATGTTGGCGATGGGGCTGCGCTGATGTGCCCAGACAATGGTCTCGATCAGTTCCTGCCAGTAACCCCGCCAGGAGATCAGGAACATGAAACCGGTAGCCCATACCAGGTGACCGAAGAGGAACATCCAAGCCCAGACGGCCAGGTTGTTGCTTCCAAACGGGTTGTAACCGTTAATCAGCTGGGAGGAGTTGAGCCACAGGTAGTCACGGAACCAACCCATCAGGTAGGTGCTGGATTCGTTGAACTGAGCGACGTTGCCTGACCAGATCGCCAGGTGCTTCCAGTGCCAGTAGAAGGTCAGCCAACCCACGGTGTTCAGGGCCCAGAAGACTGCCAGATAGAAGGCGTCCCAAGCAGAGATGTCGCAGGTACCGCCACGGCCAGGGCCGTCGCAGGGGAAGGAGTAGCCGAAATCCTTCTTATCGGGCATCAACTTGGAGCCGCGAGCATCCAGGGCACCCTTCACAAGGATGAGGGTGGTGGTGTGCAGACCCAAAGCGATGGCATGGTGAACAAGGAAGTCACCAGGGCCGATCGGCAGGAACACATCGGTGTTGCCGTTGATGGCATCAAGCCAGTAGTGGTCACCAGGAATGTTCTGGGACGCAAGGCTGGCTGAGCTGGAGGCATTGGAGAGCAGCACGTCCATTCCATACATGGCCTTGCCAGAGGCGGCCTGTACGAACTGGGCGAAAACGGGCTCAACCAGAATCTGCTTCTCGGGGGTACCGAAGGCAACGACCACATCGTTGTGGACGTAGAGACCAAGTGTGTGGAATCCGAGGAACAGGGAGACCCAGCTCAGGTGACTGATGATCGCTTCTTTGTGCTCGAGCATCCGAGCCAGGACGTTGTCCTTATTGGCTTCGGGGTCGTAGTCACGGATGAAGAAGATCGCACCGTGAGCAAAGGCACCACACATCAGCGCAATGGCGATGTACTGGTGATGGGTGTACAGGGCTGCCTGGGTTGTGTAGTCCTTCGCGATGAAGGCATACGACGGCATCGAGTACATGTGCTGCGCCACGAGGCTGGTGATCACGCCAAGGGAGGCGAGAGCCAGACCAAGCTGGAAGTGCAGGCTGTTGTTGATGGTGTCGTAGAGACCTTTGTGGCCCGCACCCAGATCACCAGGAGTGCCCTGGGGAGGGTTGTGGGTTTCAAGGATCTCCTTGATGGAGTGACCGATACCGAAGTTGGTCCGGTACATGTGGCCGGCGATCACGAAGATGCAACCGATGGCCAGGTGGTGGTGGGCGATGTCCGTCAGCCAGAGAGCTTCTGTCTGAGGGTGGAAGCCACCAAGGAAGGTGAGGATGGCGGTGCCGGCACCTTCGGAACTACCGAAGACCTGATTCAGAGAATCGGGATTTTCGGCATACACACCCCAGTTACCGGAGAAGAAGGGTCCAAGACCGGCAGGGTGAGGCAGAACGTTGAGGAAGTTGTCCCATCCAACGTGCTGACCGCGGGCTTCGGGGATCGCAACGTGAACCAGGTGACCGGTCCAAGCGATGGAACTGAAGCCGAACAGAACAGCCAGATGGTGGTTCAGACGCGATTCAGCGTTTTTGAACCAGGCCAGGGAAGGACGGAACTTGGGCTGCAGATGCAGCCAGCCGGCGAAGAGGGCCCAAGCCGACAGGATCATCATGAAGATGGAACCCTGATACAGCTCGGCATTTGTCTTCATGCCGATTGTGTAGAACCAGTGATACAGGCCTGAGTAGGCGATGTTCACCGGGGAGGAAGCACCCGCTTGAGTGAAGGCGTCAATGGCGCCTTGACCAAAGTGGGGATCCCAGATTGCGTGAGCGATGGGGCGCACGTGCAGGGGGTCGGCGACCCACTGCTCGAAGTTGCCCTGCCAGGCGATGTGGAACAGGTTTCCCGAAACCCACAGGCCGATGATCGCAAGGTGACCGAAATGGGTGGAGAAGAGCTTCTGATAGAGGCGCTCCTCCGTCATTCCGTCATGGCTCTCGAAGTCGTGAGCCGTGGCGATCCCGTACCAGATACGACGGGTTGTCGGGTCCTGGGCCAGACCCTGGCTGAACGAAGGGAATTTCGTTGCCATTAGAGGGAGAGGTCAGGTGAGGTCAACCGACCACAAGAATGTGGGCGTGGAAGAAAGCCCACGTGGTCGCAATTCCGCCCAAGAGGTAATGGGCAACACCCACGGCACGGCCTTGGATGATGGAAAGAGCACGGGGCTGGATGGCGGGAGCCACCTTCAGTTTGTTGTGAGCCCAAACAATGGACTCGATCAGCTCCTGCCAGTAGCCGCGGCCACTGAACAGGAACATCAGGCTGAAGGCGAACACGAAGTGAGCGCCTAGGAACATGATTCCGTAGGCAGCCGTGTTCGAGCCATAGCTGTTGATCACCTGAACGGCCTGAGCCCACAGGAAGTCACGCAGCCAGCCATTGATGGTGATGGCACTTTGAGCAAAGTTGCCATTGGTGATGTGCGCGACGGAACCGTCGGCATTCACCGTTCCCCAGATGTCGCTCTGCATCTTCCAAGAGAAGTGGAAGATCACAACCGACAGGGAGTTGTACATCCAGAACAGGCCCAGGAACACATGGTCCCAAGCGGAGACCTGGCAGGTGCCACCACGACCGGGGCCATCGCAGGAGAAGCGGAAGCCCAGGTTGGCCTTATCAGGAATAAGGCGAGAGCTGCGGGCATAAAGAACACCCTTCAGCAGGATCAGTACCGTCACGTGAATCGTGAAGGCGTGAATGTGGTGAACCATGAAGTCGGCAGTACCGAGCGGCATGGGAGCCGCGGCGACCTTGCCGCCCACGGCGACCACAGAGCCGTTGAACACTTCACTCACACCCGCGAGGGCATTAGGAGCAGTGCTACCGGCAGCTGCGGCGTGCACGTTCTGAATCCACTGAGCAAAAATCGGCTGAATCGAGATAGCCGAATCGCTGAACATGTCCTGGGGACGACCCAAGGCACGCATGGTGTCGTTGTGGACATACAGGCCGAAGCTATGGGCTCCGAGCCAGATGCAGACCCAGTTGAGGTGACTAATGATCGCGTCGCGAGCCTTGAGAACCCGATCGAGCACGTTGTCGATGTGCTTCGCGGGGTCGTAGTCGCGCACCATGGCAATGGCAGCGTGAGCGCCGGCGCCAACGATCAGGAAACCGCCGATCCAAATGTGGTGTGTGAAGAGACCAATCTGGGTCGGATAGTCGATCGCTTGGTACGGATACGGAGGCATCGCGTACATGTGCTGAGCGACGATGATGCTCACCGAGCCGCCGATGGCCAGGTTGACCGCCAGCTGGGCATGCCAGGAGGTGGTCATGAACTCATAGAGTCCGTCGTGACCATTGGTGGCAGGGAACAGCAGGGGATCACCCTTCTGGCCTTCGTGAATCTCCTTGATGGAGTGACCGATGCCCCAGTTGGTCCGGTACATGTGACCGGCAACGATGAACATCACGGCGATCGCCACATGGTGATGGGCGATATCCGTCATCCAAAGGCTTCCAGTCACAGGATTTAGACCACCTTTGAAGGTGAGGAAATCGCTGTAGGCAGCCCAGTTACCGGAGAAGAAGGCACCGACACCGGCGCTGAAGCCGGGGTACAACTGAGCCAGCAGATCCTGGTTGAAGAATTCGTGCGGCAGCGGAATGTCTGCAGCCGAAGCGATGGTCTTGCCATTGAGAACCAGCGGCTGGCCGGCATCAATGGCATCCATCAACTTGGTGACAGGAGCCGAGACGTGGATCAGGTGGCCTGCCCATGACAGTGAACCGAGACCCAGCAGACCTGCTAGGTGGTGGTTCAGCATCGACTCAACGTTCTGGAACCACTCCAGCTTCGGCGCTGCCTTGTGGTAGTGGAAAACACCAGCGTTGAGCATCAGGCCGGCCATCACCAGAGCACCGATGGCCAAAGCCATGAGCTGGGTTTCACTGGTGATGCCCCAGGCCCGCCACATCTGGAAGAGGCCTGAGGTGATTTGGATGCCTTGGAACCCGGCACCCATGTCTCCATTAAGGATGTCTTGGCCAAAGACAGCCCAGACTTGCTGGGCACTTGGCTTCACATGGGTGGGGTCGGCAAGCCAACCGGAATAGTTGGAGAAGCGTGCGCCGTGGAAGAAGGCACCGCTGAGCCAGATGAAGATGACGGCCAGGTGGCCGAAATGTGCGGAGAAAATCCGCCGAGAGACCTCTTGCAGGTCGCTCGTGTGAGCGTCGAAGTCGTGAGCGTTGGCGTGAAGGTTCCAAACCCAGGTGGTGGTTTTGGGACCTTTCGCGAGGGCGCGGTCGAAATGTCCGGGCTTGCCGAACAATTCAAAGGTTGCAGGATTGTCAACCTTCTCGACCTGGCTCTTCGCGTCACTCCCACGCTCTGGTGGGCTGATGGTCATCGAGTCGTTCCTCGAGGGACGGGATTCGAGGTGGTGGGCCACCCCTCCGGCGAATCGGAATTCACCGGGGCCCCGGACACCAATCCACAGGGAATCGGCGTCAGGGCGTCAGTGAGACAGGGAGCCGAAACCCCTTGGCTGCACTGAAGCTGGGGCCCCACAGAGGGGACCGCTGGCGGAAGCATAGGTGCGGAGGTGGGGGTTAAAGGGCACTGAGTTACAAAGGTTCAATCCCATGGCGGGCCAGTCAGCGACAGGCGTCTGCAGAAGACCGAGAATCAGTCAAACAATGAAGATCTCAACCAGTAAGCAATACAATTTCGTGCAAATATTCTCCTTAAATAACCAAAACTGTGACATTGAAGGGTTGATTGTTCAGAATGATCAGATCTGTTCATGCCCAATGCTTCGCCCTGGCCTGAAGTCGATATGGGCTGTTCTGCTGACAGCTGTGGTGCTGCTGAGCGCCGGATTGCCAGTTCATGCACGAGCTGGATTCTTCAACCGCGATGTCGGCTCCGGCGCAAAGCCCCTACCGAGCTCCAGCCCCAGCGGAAAGCTCCAGGAAGTGGCCCCACCAGGGGCGGTGCAACAGCTGCGGCAGGAGCTGCAACGGCACCGTCCATCCCTGCGGTTGGTGGATCCAAGAAACGACACCATCGTTGCGACACAAGAGCTTGAGCTGAGTTTCGAGATCGATGACTGGCCCCTGAGCAACGACCCCGAACTGGGTCTGGGCCCCCACATCGCCATCCAGATCGATGACCGTTCTCCCCTACGGCTAAGCGATAGCGATGGCAACCGCCTGACAGTCCGCATTGACGATCTGGAAGCGGGCAGTCACCGGTTCAGCGCCTGGGCTGCTTATCCCTGGGGGGAAGCCGTTCAGTCACCAGGGGCCTCCATCCAGGGCCGCGTCCACCTCTGGCAAAAACTTCAGGGCACGCAACCCGACCGGGATGCACCTTGGCTGGTTCCTGTTCCACCCGCTGGAGAACAAGGCCTGCAACCACTTCTGGTGGACTGGCTCCTTTGGAATGCTCCGCTCCAAAACCTGCGTGAGGGGGATGGACGCTGGCGTCTACGCATCAGCATTGATGGGGACAGCTTTCTGGTCGATCACCAGGAGGCCCTGTGGCTCAAAGGATCGAATGGCGCAAGCAGTCACGACATTCAGATGGAACTTCTGAATGGGCTGGGCGAGCCGATCACACCCGTGTTCAACAATCAGCTGGTTCACCTGAAGGCTCCATCAGGTCCCAAGCCGGGCTGGATGCGATCGCGCCTCAATGAGAGCCAGCTCGCCCGCTTAAGCGGATCACCTGAGCCAGAGAGGCCGGAAACGGTCGAACAACCGAAAGAGGCTCCACAGAAAGCAGAACAGCCACCACAACTGACGCCAGTCGAGATCGAGGCCGAGACAGAGGCCGAGACAGAGACAGAGACAGAGACAGAGACAGAGACCGATCCCATCGCCCCCAAGAACAGCGATCAAGAGACGCCACAGTCGCCCCTGGATCAGGACCAAGCCACGACAGAGGCCAGCCAGCCAACACCAACCCAGGAGGAGCCCGCTGACAACGACAACGATCTTCCAATGAACACCAGCGACAACAATCCATCGGTGGCTGGAAAGCCAACCGAATCGCTCGAACAGCAGGCCAAGGCGGAAGCCAAGCTGATGCCGAGCAGCAGCCTGGGAGGATCAGCGCGTGAGCTGCTCAACAGTGATGGGCGCTTACGCAAGCCCTGACCCGGATTCCCTGCTCTGAACCCAACACCCGACGTACCCGCTCTGGGCCTAGGACTCTCCCCAAGCGCCATGCCGCTCTTGGATCGTCTGCTGCTGCGCGGCCACATTGACCGGATCAAGTCGGCCGACCAAGACATCAATACTGCTCTTGATGAGCACTGGACGGCGCAGAACGTCGTGCTGATCGTGGGTGCCGTGGGAGCGGTGACACGCCTTATCGCACCGCGGATCCAAAGCAAGGAGCAGGATCCGGCCGTTCTGGTTCTCGACCCAAAAGGGAATTTCATCATCCCGCTGCTGGGAGGCCATTCCGCAGGTGCTGAACAACGCGCGCGGGAGATCGCCATGGATCTGGGAGGGCAGGCCGTGATCACTGGCGCCTGCGCCCATCAAGGACGTCTCCCCCTGGATGCCTTTGGTGAAGGCTGGGGCTGGAGACGCAGGGGGTCGGTTGCGGGTTGGCGCGCTCTGATGGTGCGGCAAGCCCAGGGATTCAGCATCAGCATCCACCAGAGCAGTGGATGTTCCGCCTGGCAATGCCCCGAAAGCCAGCACTTGCTCGAACAAGTGGCGTCAGAGGCCGCTGACCTTGTGATCGGAGCGCGCCTTCAGGGTGATTGCCAATGGCATCCAGCAACGCTCTGGATCGGCATCGGCTGCGAGCGCAACACGAGTCTGTCCCTGGTCGAAAAGGCCATTGCCGAGGCTTTAGCAACAGCCGGGCTGGCGAAGGAGGCTGTCGCCGGCATCGCCAGCGCAGAGCGGAAATCCGATGAACCAGCCCTGCAACAGCTGAGCAAGACCAGGGCATGGCCGTTCCGAACCTTTGCAGAGCAGACGCTGGCCTCCATTGACGTGCCGAACCCCTCCGAGGTCGTGCGCAGGGAAATGGGAACAGCTTCAGTGTCAGAAGCAGCGGCGTTGCTGGCGGCAGGCGACACAGGTGTTCTGATCCAGCCAAAGCAAATCAGCCATCCCGCGCCGGGAGAGCAGGGCGCGGTCACGGTGGCCATTGCCGAAGCTCCACTACCCCACGCACCGGGCCGAGGAGAACTGCACCTCGTCGGCAGTGGTCCCGGAGATCTATCCCTGCTCAGCGGAGACGCCAAATCGGCCCTATCGCGATGCTGCGCCTGGGTCGGCTACAGCCTCTACCTCGATCTGCTGGAGCCCCTGCGGAGGGCGGATCAAATTCGGTTCGACGGCCAGCTCACCCGGGAATGGGACCGCTGTGCCGAAGCACTCCGCTTGGCACAACAGGGCGCCAAGGTTGCTCTCATCTCCTCTGGAGATAGCGGGATCTATGGAATGGCGGGATTAGCTCTGGAGCTGCTGCTTCAGCAACCCGCGCAGGACCGACCCAGCTTCACGGTGCATCCTGGAATTTCAGCATTCCAGCTGGCCGCCGCCAGAGCGGGAGCGCCACTGATGCATGACTTCTGCAGCGTGAGCCTCAGCGATCGCCTTACGCCCTGGACTGTGATCAAGCAGCGCTTGGAAGCAGCTGCAGCGGGAGATTTTGTCGTTGCGCTTTACAACCCACGCTCCAGGGGCAGGGATTGGCAGCTGGGGGAAGCCAAAAACATCCTGCTGAAACACCGCCCTTCAACCACACCGGTGATGCTGGCGCGGCAGCTGGGCCGCGCTGAGGAATCAAATCAGCTCACCTGCCTTGAACGCTTAGAGCCTGAATCGGTGGACATGCTCACCTTGGTTTTGATCGGGAACAGCAGCAGCCGTGCCGAGGATGACTGGATGGTGACGCCGCGGGGATACCCCGGGGCGAGCCTCCAATAGAAGAGGTGCAGGTCAAACACCCACTGGCTTGAACCTATGAATGTTTTTTTCTGCAGGTTGTGACTACCTTTCGCGTTAGAAAGTCACACCCTGGGGTTTATGAAACTCTCCTGGATCGCCGCCACAGCCTTGATGGTTTCGGGAGCAACAGTGCAACCCGGCTTGGCTCAGATTTCAGGAATGTCGTCAGGTCCTGTCACCGTTGCGGTGAAGGAGATCACCAACACGGCCACAGGAACCTGGTGGTGGAGCCCTGCGGTCTCCAGCAAACTCACAGGAATGCTCGCCAATGAGCTGAAAAGCACCGGGCATTTCACTGTTGTCGAACGCCAAGGGCTGAAAAAAGTGCTCGGCGAGCAGGAACTAGCTGAGTTGGGCATCACCCGACAAGCCACCGCTCCCAAGAAGGGAATCATGACCGGTGCGAAGTACTACATCCTGGGCAGTGTCAGCGATTACCGCGAGAACACCGAAACCAAAAGTGGTGGCGGTGGCTTCAACATCATGGGCTTCGGCCAGCGCAAGTCGTCATCCTCCAGCTCGGCTTATGTCGCTGTGGATGTGCGCGTCGTGGACACCACCACCGGTGAAATCGCTTACGTCCGAACCATTGAAGGCAAAGCGACCTCCACATCAGAATCAAAGTCAACGTCTGGGGGCCTGTATGGGGTCGGATTCAGTGACAGCCAGTCCTCGAGCAAGAAAGTGCCCGCCTCCAAAGCTGTGCGAGCTGCGATGATCGAAATCAGCGAATATCTAAACTGTGTTCTGTATCTGAAGAACAGCTGCATCGCTGAATACGACTCGAAGGAGCAGCGGCGTCGGGAAGCGACAAAGGATGTGCTGGATTTCTGAACAGGGCCACTGACCATGCGTCTTCCCTTACTGATTGCAGGGTTGCTTCTTTGCTCAGGTCAACCCGCTCTGGCGGTTGAGCAACCCGGCTCTGCACTTATTGCCCAGCTCCCTCCAAAGGATTCCGCCGGCCAAATGGAGTTCTTCAGCAGGGAACTGGACCGGGCCGAACAGCTTTACGACAACCTGATGTTCGAAGAAGCGGATCGGATTGCTGACCTGACGATCGCGCGGATCAATGCCTTTCTCAGCAAAAACCGCGGCATTGAAGGCGTGGATGAAATCGAGGCTGTCTACAGCGCAAGAGTAAATCAGCTCAGGCAGCTCAAAGCCTTCAAGGCAGCCGCCAGGGAACAAATGGAGCGTGAAGGAGCAGCCAACTACGACCAAAAAAGAGAAACCCGGGAACGCAAACTGCGGGAGCAACGGGAACATCAGTACCGAATGGCCGTGGAGGCGCGTCGGATCGCTGAGGCCCGTGCAGCCCGTTGGTGGTCACTCTGGGCAGGAAGGTCTTACAGCCCAATCCTGATCTTCAACTAGGCATGCTCCCAGGGCTTTGCCTCACTCCACCGCACAGGCTCGTTTTGGGCAAAGGTCATGCATCAATCGGGATGACAGGATTCGAACCTGCGGCCCCTTCGTCCCGAACGAAGTGCGCTACCAAACTGCGCCACATCCCGGCTCTTCAATCTTAGGAGATTGGTGTTTCGAGATCCCAGCAAGGACATCGGCATACGGACTAGGGTCATGGATTGAAGAGACTTCGCCGTGCTCAAGCCGGAGTGGTTGCGTGTTAAGGCTCCGCAGCGCGAACGGATCGGCGCTGTGGCCGACCTGTTGCTGGACTTGAACCTGAACACGGTCTGCCAGGAAGCGAGCTGCCCCAACATCGGAGAATGCTTTGCAGGCGGCACAGCCACGTTTCTGATCATGGGGCCTGGTTGCACCCGCGCATGCCCCTACTGCGACATCGACTTCGACAAGAGCGTGCGCGCGCTGGATCCAACCGAGCCGCAACGGCTCGGCGAAGCGGTAGCCCGCCTGGGCCTGAAACACGTGGTGATCACCTCCGTGAACCGTGATGATCTCGCTGATGGCGGCGCCTCCCAGTTCGTGGCATGCATCGAACAGGTGAAGCAGCGCTCACCGCTCACCACGATCGAGCTGCTGATTCCCGACTTCTGCGGCAACTGGGATGCCCTGGCAACGGTGATGGCCGCAGCCCCCCACGTGCTGAACCACAATATTGAAACGGTGCCGCGGATGTACCGCCTGGCGCGCCCCCAGGGCATCTATGAACGCTCCCTCGAGCTCTTGCAACGGGTGCGAGACCAATGGCCCAAGGCCTACAGCAAGTCAGGCCTAATGGTGGGGCTCGGGGAAACCGATGAAGAGGTGATCGAGACTCTCCGGGATCTACGCAAACACAAGGTCGACATCGTCACCATCGGTCAATACCTCTCTCCTGGACCAAAACACCTGGCCGTCGACCGTTTTGTAACCCCGGCTCAATTCGAGACCTACAAAACAGTGGGCGAAGAGGAACTGAGCTTCCTCCAAGTGGTCAGCACACCACTCACCCGCAGCAGCTATCACGCTGGCGAAGTGCAGCGGCTGATGAAATCCAATCCAAGATGAGGCGGGGAGGGGTGGGTGAGGGCAATCCATGCGCTAAAATGACCATATCTAGAAATTAAAATGCAAACTTTTACGTGCTTGGTCGGCAATACTCTCTACGTAGAAAAGCAAAGCAAACAAAACCAAAACATACCATTTCTCATAGGCGTCAAAAAAGACAAAGAAGAGTCGATCATATTCCTTCCTAAAATCGCATCAAAAGACGAAACAAGGCGCATTTACAACAACTTGAACAACTCAAAAGATATTGACGAGAGCATAAATCTTACCCCGCTAATACCATACGCCCAAGACTATACAACGATCATACATATTGACTTGGCAGACTGGTCAATCGAGGGAAGCGCAACAGCAGCCATCCAATTAACCGAGCCATCAATACAAAAAGAAGTATTAATTCACGAAGACATCAAAGTCAACCTCGAAAAATCAGAAGAATTCATGCTGAGCGGGTACCTTGCTAACCACAGAGGTGAAGGGCACTTGCGAGTTTTCACAAAACACCCCATTGAAGAGAAGACATTCAAGGTGAACTTTGATAGGAATAAAACAGGAGGAAAGAGAAGAGAAGATTACCAATACTTCACTGTTCCCATCAACTTGAATCCAGGAGAAACGAAAATACGCATAAGCGTCATTAACGCCACATGCCCAACCCCCAAAGCCGAAGACTGCTTTTATTTCATCAACGACTTAAAACTAAAATCCAAAGAAGCAAAAACAACATCCGCCAGGGAGATAGCACGATTTGAGGGAAAGCCAGAAAGCAAAGACAAGCTGGATCTCTACAAAATACATATTGAAAAATTCAAAGGCAGTAGCGATAGCAATCTGATCCTTGAATGGTCGAATGGAAAAACAGAACGATCGTTTTCAGCTATTCAAGACAAATCTCATTTCACGCAAAACTTTCACCACACCGTAGAAATACATTTTGAGAAAACCAACCAAATTTATTGCCTGTATGTAGGCAACCGCATTGCCAAAACTATCCGCTCCAGTTCGCAGCTACAATTCGAACAGATACCACCAAATTTCTACAATGGAGAGCCAGAAATCCTGAGCCTCACGGATGCCTCCGGATCCACCATATTGGATCAAGTCCAAATCACTCCCCCTCGTACTTTGACGCCAGAAGACGTAATAATATCGGAAGGGAAAAAATCATATCCTCGAGATTGCACGATGAGAGAAGCACATCGGCTCGAATCAATCAAGAAAAATCTGATCGAGCCTGCGGACACGGA
The DNA here is from genome assembly GCF_900474015.1 of Synechococcus sp. UW106. Taxonomy (NCBI): domain Bacteria; kingdom Bacillati; phylum Cyanobacteriota; class Cyanophyceae; order Synechococcales; family Synechococcaceae; genus Synechococcus; species Synechococcus sp. UW106. The sequence continues at coordinate 33,998 of NZ_UCNV01000004.1, read as the reverse complement.
TCCTTTATCACTGAAAAACGCAATCAAGAATCTCGAACTGAATTACGAGAACCTGAAGCTCGATCGAATTTCGTTCACAAATCGCCAAAAAATCAAGGTATCGGTGATTATACCAGCTCACAACAAAGTAACCACAACTTATTATTGCCTCTGCTCACTATTATTGGCCAAAAACAACTCTCACTTTGAGGTGATTGTTGTTGACGATGGATCGAGTGATGAAACAACAGAACTGGAAAAAATTGTCGAAGGGATCACGGTTCTCCACAACAAGGTACCTCTGAGATTCATAGGCGCATGCAATAAAGGTGTTGCAGCGGCTAAGGGTGAATACATTGTTCTCTTGAACAACGATACAGAGGTCACCTCCGGCTGGCTCGATTCTCTTATTGAAGGATTTGAGAGGTTTGACAATGTTGGATTGGTCGGTTCTCGGTTGTTATATCCAGATGGGCGGCTGCAAGATGCAGGTGGAATCATCTGGGGTTCTGGTGATCCCTGGAATTATGGACATGGGCAAAATCCTTGGGATCCAAGATTCAGCTATGCGAGACAAGCCGATTATTTATCGGGCGCTGCACTGATGACAACGAAAAAAATCTGGGATGAAGTTGGAGGGTTATCAGAGTACTTAAAACCAATGTACTTTGAAGATACAGATTTCTCTTTCAAAGTAAGGGAAGCAGGATATAAAACATATTTCATACCACAGTCAATTATTTATCACTTTGAGGGAGTTACTAGTGGAACTGATACGAGCCAAGGCTTCAAAAAATACCAAGAAGTCAATCGTCCCAAATTCAAAAAGCGTTGGGCAGCATCATTTTCCAGCCATGGCGTAGCAGGCAAAGAACCTGATCTTGAAAAAGACAGAGGGATTGTGGGAAGAATTTTGTTCATCGATTACCAACTTCCCCGAGGCGATCGCGATGCTGGGTCACACGCAGCATTGCAGGAAATCAAGTTGGTTCAATCTCTAGGATTCAAGGTGACGTTTTTACCAGCCAACCTTGCTGATTTAGGCCAATTCAAAAGCCTGTTGGAAAAAAATGGTGTGGAAGTTATCACATCCCCATTTTATCTTTCACTACCAGATTTTCTTTCTGAACGCGGAAAAGAGTTTGACGCGGTTTACGTCACCCGATATAACGTTCTTTCCAAATGGATTGACAATATCAAGGCCTTTTGCAGCGACGCCAAAATAATCCTATGCAACGCAGACCTTCATTTTCTACGAGAATTAAGATCAGCTGTAAAAAGCAACAGCCCAGAACTTTTAGAAAAATCCAAACAAACCCAACAGGATGAAATGGCCATCATGCGGCGAGCTGATGCCGTCATCAGTTACAACGAAGTTGAACACAGTGTTATTTTCAGCCATTCAGAGGGCAATATTCAACCACTGAAGTGCCCATGGGTTGTTGACATGCCTAAACGCAACCTCGATACAACAGCGAAACGCCATGGCTTGTCTTTCTTGGGCAGCTTCAAACACCCTCCCAACAAAGAAGGGATTGAGTGGTTTGTTAACGATATCATGCCCTTTTTGGATGAAAGTGTCGTTTTAAATATTTATGGGAGTGGAATGACTGATGAAGACAAGGAAGATTTAAATGCAGACAATGTCAATCCAATTGGCTTTGTGGAGCAAATCGATGATGCTTTTGATACCCATCAGATCTTTGTTGCCCCTCTGATCAGTGGTGCAGGCATCAAGGGCAAAGTCCTCAGTGCTGCAGCACATGGTATTCCCATGGTGATCTCCCCGGTTGCCGCAGAGGGCACTGGATTGCGTCATGGGCAGGAGTGCATGATTGCCGATACGGTGGACGAGTGGAAGCATGCCATTGATCAATTGATGGCTAGCGAGGGCCTCAGGGTGAAAATGGCGACAAGGGCCTTAGAATTCGTGGGAACTAATTTCTCATTTGAATCAGGACGCGAAGACATGAGAACGATCTTTGAATCGGTTGGGATTTACTCTTCGCTGACTTAAAAATCATGAGAACCATCATTCTGCACTACCACTTGTTCAAGAATGCTGGAACATCTATAGATAAAATATTAAAAGACAATTTTGGAGACAAGTGGGTTACACGAGAATTTGCCGGATCCAACAATACTAATCAGATTTCTGACTGGATCCTATCTAATCCAGATGCCATAGCATTTTCAAGCCATACAATGACAGGCCCAATCCCGAAAATAGCGGATGTCATAATAGTATCAATCATGATACTTCGTGAACCGGTTCAAAGGATCACTTCTGCATACAAGTTCGAACGCAATCAAAATGCAGACACATGGGGTGCTCAACTCGCCAAACAAACCACCTTTGAAGAATATGTGGTGGCACGACTGCAAAAGCAGGGCGATGCACAGTGCCGCAACTTTCAGGTTGAACGCCTAGCAACGCTGCGACCGGGCAGTCAACCCAAAGTTCAACGTGCAATTGAAGCCCTAGATGATTTAACTGTAGTTGGAATCGTGGAAAGATTTGAAACAACATTGGAACTACTAAAGCGAGAGATAAATAAATACTATCCAGACTTCAAAATCCAAACAACACATGCAAATCAATCAACAAAAGCCGATGTCGAATTAGGACCAGCCCTCACTCAGCTGCTTCATGAATGCAATAAGGATGACCGTAAATTGTGGCTTGAAGGATTAGAAATCATGCAGAGCAAGGCGCTGCCTAGTGAGTTTGGCGATTAATCTAAAAATTGATTTCAAAGAGTAAGCGACATACCAGGCTTCAAAGGCAGCACAATGTTTTCATTCAAGCAAAATTCATTGCGCAAAAACTAACAGCAAATTAGCTGCATAATTCGATTAATTACAAGCGAGAGAGTATGACAATTTCGCAGAATTTTTGTAAATCAGCCAAAATATTTCATATAGATTGCAACCAATGAAACGACTTAGCACTTTTTTTAAATCAGCGTAAAAAAATGGATGAACCCTATCCGCACCACTTGGCGGAACTATTCGAAGATAGCTACCGCGCAATGAACTATAAATGACAAACTTATCCAACAAAGAAATAAATGTGATTAGAGCGAGCAGAAACTATTAGCTATGGCATGCCTTTGCCTTTCACCTGGACCGCTTGAATCATAATTAAAATTACTCAAATATAGAGCCAGTCACAGAGAGTAATGACAAAAGCACTTAAAGAAGCTATTTGATGTAAGTGGGTGCGAAGTAGCTTTTGGGGAATTCCAACTCACTATACTCTTTGAACAAATAACGAACTAGTTTGAGAAGAGATAGATGTTCTCCCCAGTAATCCAAATTGTTTTCATCTATACCGCCTAACTTCACTAAAATAGGGTTCATTCATTAGTGACTCCATGCCCCCACGCCGCGTACCAACCATCAGCCTTGATGAGATTGGGGGGTTGACCAAACGCATAATAATACCTATAGTAATAGAAACACTGAATTTATGAATTACATAGAATTAATCGAGCAAGTTTCCAAAGAAGTAAATCTTAATCGTAAAGAAGTAAGGCTTGTAACCGACAGTTTACTAAAGCTTATTGCCGAGTCAGTTGATAAAAAAATTGATCTCAACAATCCTTTTATTAAAATTTTTCATCGAGAGCAATTGCAAGGATCCGACAAATTCAGGCGCGCCATCATTATTTCAAAAAAGAAATCTCCCTCGTAATTTATTAATTCTTTGATGCACGTCAAGAAATTAATCATTCATATTGGAAGACATAAATCAGGTACAAGTTCTGTACAGAAGTCACTTTCTTCTAATACATCCCTGTTGTCTTCAATTGGCATTTTATATCCACTATTCGGACGCAACGGTAGTGCTGCTGGCATAGCACATCATCGGCTAGCTAAAATATTGAATCCTAAATTCAGCCATAGACCTGATATAAAGGCAATTGTTAATGAAATATCAAACGAAGCAACGAACAGTGAAGAAACGATTTTACTTTCGAGTGAAGCTTTTCAACAAATTTCTAATTTTGCTTATGTCCGCGAATTTTTAGCAGAGCTCAATCCACATTCGATATTAATAATTTGTTATTTTAGAGAACATCTTGACTATGCAGTGTCAAGTTACAGACAATTTATACATGCCAATTCAAATTATATAAATTTCCTCGACTATAACAAGAGATTTCGAAGCATGGAAAAATTTATCGGCAATTGGAGTTCCATAGGTGATTTCAAGATGAAATGGTTTTCTTCAAATTCTCTTTTAGACAACGATATAATATCCGATTTTTTAAACATCGCAGAAATTAATCTAAGACTTGCCTCTTTCAGAATGAATCCATCCTTGGGTGGCGATTTATTCTTTTTAAAATTGCTATTTAATTTCAAGGGTAAACAGTTGTTTGACTATAGAACACTCTCCTCTTTATGTACTGTAAAATCGGAGTGGAATATGCCTTTCAAAATCAATAGTGAATTAGCGATAAAAATAAGAGAAAGATCAGATTACAACCATTCACTAATCTCAAATTTAGGAAAAATAACTCTCAAATGCTTCGACAAATATCCTGCCCTGCCGACAAGCAATATAAAAGATGATTTAATCAATTATCTCTCCAAAAACCACAATATATCTATTAATCAAAAACTTAGCGATAATATTCTGAATGGGAAGTATTCTCACTTGCTCTTTTAGAAATGCTTTTCAAAATCGCTGTACTGACAATTTGAAAATATCAACCTACATATTTGCCAAGTTAAATTTATCAGGCTGAAAATTTATTGACTTAATCAGGAAGGCCCCGAAGCTCTGGCCTGCGGTACCCCGGAAGAAAATACATCCGAACGAAAACCAACAACTTCAAGACGCTTAGTGATAGAATATTTGTATGCAATAATAAAGATTTTGGACAAAATCAACTGGAAAGAAATAAAAGAACTTAAACGCCTTGCACTCAAGTATGCGTGGTGCGACGAAGACATACGAAGTTTTTTAGAAAAGGACAATGGCGTGACATTACGAAAAGCCAATTTCTACTCAAGCTCTCCAACTATAGAAGATATCAATCAATCATTTGAATACGATAGAGATGGTGCATCTCTGCCGGTCTTTTCAAGCGAGCTGTATAACATTTCTGAACAACTTAAGCTTCTTAGTCTCCTAAATAACAAATTTGCTCTCCAAGACTTAGCAAATTTCTGCAGTTCTACGGGGTTTGAGTGGAATAATGGGCAGTTTGATCGTAGTGACGCATTGCATTATTGGGGATTAATACAAAAAATCCAGCCTAAAGTTATTCTCGAAATAGGTTCCGGATGGAGTTCTCGAGTCGCCGCCAATGCAGCACAGATCACCGGATCAACATTGCAGTGCATTGACCCATCCCCAAGAGCAGACTTACATCATTTAAATATTGACTTTCGAGAAGAAATAATTCAAAATTTTGACCCTCGCCAACTTTCGAAGACACTTAGCAAGGGAGATATACTATTTATCGACTCAAGTCATTCAGTAAAAACTGGAAACGATGTGGTATTCATTTACTGCATATTATTCCCACTATTGCCAAAAGGACTTACAGTTCATATTCATGATTTATACTTACCTTATGGAAGACCTAGGCAACAACTTGTAAAGCACAGATTATATTGGTATGAAGACTACTTTGTCCAAATTCTGGTTTCGCAAGGAAAGCTAAAGCCTATATTAGCCAATCACTTTTTGGCGAGATCAGAATTCAAGGATCAATTAATGGATACACCTAATGGAGTTGGTGGAGCAAGTATTTGGTTCGAAGTCTGTTAATTCTTACTTACACTTATTTAAATCCTCCGACCTCACAATCAAAGGCTCCTCGCAATCAACGATCCATTCACTGAGCGACCAGACGACTAAACCTTGTCTAATCATTGGATCATTTTGAACCCAATTAAGAGCCTCCTGAAAATTGTTGGCCGCAAAAATAAGCAAGCCACCTCCACCTGGGAGCCTATTTTCATCAACTAAAAATCCACTGTGGATTGTTCGACCCTTATCTTTTTCCTGATCTACCCATTCACGATGAGCTCGGATAAAGATTCGCCGCTGCTCCACAGGCAGAGAGGCAGCGACGGCGGTAAAAACTTCGCTCTTAACGAACCAAGGCAATAGGATTTGAAATTTCTACATATACTATAATCTAAAATAAAATTGATGCAAATAATGCCCAATCGTCCTATTAATTTAGGTAAATGTACCCAGCAAGAATACCAACAAGGCTCTTGAAAAATAAATTCAAAATTTTGGCCTAAACCAAATCAATTAAGGCTTTTTAAGTATGACAACACTTGGTTGATCATTTCTAGGTCTACCAAGAGATTATTTTCATCCAATACTTTATTAGAATTTGAACTTTTGACTTTGAATGGATGAAATAATTCCGACAATTCATCATTGCAAAAATTTCGAACAACCCACTCATTACTACTGGAATAAAAGGCTCTATAACTATCGGCAAGCTCCCTTGAAAGAGTCAGAACAGAACCATCCCGATTTAGTTCGCAAATTTGTCTTGCATACTTTCTACGCTTGGGCTCATCAAGCTCGATATCACCTTGACGCAATAGATAATTCAAACAAAACAAATATTTTATTGCTGTTGCTGACTCGGAGACTCTTGCATCTGATTGCCTTTTAATTTTTTTGCATTCAAGGGGTAAATCTAATGAGTCAATAAAATCAGCAATGGTATCTTGATTTTTTAAATAATTTTTCCCATATCTGCGAACAATCAACTGCTCTTTGCTGAAGCTTGCAGACCATTTCGAAAGTAAATATTTATAGTCCATGTGGGCCATTTCACCAGGCCTTAAAAGCGAAATTCCCTTCCCATTTAGAGCACGAGTAGAAGCTGAAGATACAGCCCACGAACCTTGCTCACGCAAATAAACAATAACACGGACATCATCAAAAAAATCATCCGCGTATTTTTTTAGCTTTGGAATATCTGTTTTTTTCCCAGCAAAGAACTCTGAGGAAAGAATCAAAATATCGTCGTCGTTTAAATTTTCAGCAAAGTCAACAAGCCTTTCATAATTATTTTTACTTGCTGAAACCTTGTCCTCCCAGCTAGAATAGTGCGAAGGCCGAAAAGAGCGCTTAGAAAGAGCCGCGTCTTGAAGAAATGCATCCTTAAGCTGTATATTATCTAGCAAGGGGAGAAATATTTTTTTTTCATTTAAATAATGAGCATTTAAGCGAAAAAAATCCCTAAGGGAGCTTGTTCCTGTCTTGGGGAGACCTATGTGGACTATTAGTTTTTTCATCTGCACTACATTTTTCCTTAAACATTAGCATATGCAAAATTTAAATGGGAGCTTCGCCACAGGACCTAAGCGATCCATCCATGTGATTTACTAATTCCATCCATGGAAGCATAATTTCTTGAAGCGAATGGTATTGATAAATCTGCTAAGTCTTGCTGCCTGACGGCTCTTCTGGTCAAATTCTCTGTCAATTAAATTGCCGAGCTATCCCGAATAATTTTGACTGAAACCAGGGTATTTAGTTATGACAAACCAAGCCACGGGCTGGCGACGGCGCTAGGCCGCCACAGCCTGCTTGTCGGCCAATCCCATCGCCTCCCGCTCACTTGGGGGGACCAACACCTTGAAGCGACCCTTCGCCGCAGACCAGTCGGCCAACAGAGCAGCAGCCTTCTCGCTTCCCGTGAGCGCCACATGCCGTTCCAGCAGCCCCTTCAGCAGCGACTCCTGCTCATCGGTGGTGATGGTGCAGACGTCAACAATCTCCGGGTTCACCCGAGGCGCGACACGGCCCTCCTCATCCAGCAGGAAGGTCACACCACCGGTCATGCCAGCGCCGACATTGCGACCGGTGCTGCCGAGAACGACGACGACACCACCGGTCATGTACTCACAGCAGTGGTCACCAGCTCCCTCCACAACCGTGCGGGCACCGCTGTTGCGAACACCGAAGCGCTCACCAGCCCTGCCATGGGCAAACAACTCACCGCCAGTGGCCCCGTAGAGACAGGTGTTGCCGAGGATCACCTGGTCACCAGGAGATGCACAACCGTCTGATGGCACCAGGGTGATGCAACCACTGTTCATGCCCTTGCCCACGTAGTCGTTGGCCTCGCCTTCAAGACGAACCTGCATGCCCTGCACCAGGAAGGCCCCGAAGCTCTGGCCTGCGGCACCCCGGAAGGTGAGATCGAGCTGTCCCTTGAAGCCGCGGTTGCCATGGCGCTGGGCGATTTCACCGGCCAGACGGGCACAAACGCTGCGATCGGTGTTGATGATCTCCATGCTGCGGCTGAGGGAACCGTGGTTCTCCAGAGCAGCCATCAGCTCAGCGTCAGCCAGGAGCTGATCCTCAAGGATCGGTCCATTGCCATGGGCCTCGTCGCTGTGGCGCAGCCAGGAGCGATCTACGGCGCCGCTGATCGGAGCCAGCAGGCTGGAGAGATCCACACCCTTGGTCTTGGCCAGATCAACCGAGCGGGCCTGGAGCAGATCGGTGCGACCGATCAGCTCCTCAAGGCGGCTGACGCCGAGCAGGCTCATCAGCTGACGCACTTCCTCAGCGACGTACCAAAAGAAATTGACAACGTGCTCAGGGATGCCGGTGAAACGCTTGCGCAGGTTCTCCTTCTGCGTGGCGACCCCGACAGGGCAATTGTTGGTGTGGCAGACACGAGCCATGACGCAGCCCTCAGCAATCATGGCGATCGACCCGAACCCGTACTCTTCCGCGCCGAGCAGGGCAGCGATCATGACGTCCCAGCCGGTTTTCAGACCTCCATCAGCACGCAGCAGGACCCGATCGCGCAGACCGTTTTCCACCAGAGAGCGATGCACCTCGGTCAGGCCCAGTTCCCATGGACTGCCTGCGTGCTTAATCGAACTCAGGGGAGATGCGCCCGTGCCCCCGTCGTGACCAGAGATCTGGATCACATCCGCGTTGGCCTTGGCCACGCCCGCAGCGATGGTGCCAATGCCAATCTCGGCCACCAGCTTCACGCTCACGGGAGCAGCAGGATGCACCTGGTGCAGGTCATGAATCAACTGCGCCAGGTCCTCAATGGAATAGATGTCGTGGTGTGGCGGCGGCGAAATCAAGGCCACTCCTGGCTTGCTGTTGCGCAGCCAGGCGATGTACTTGTCGACCTTCGGCCCAGGCAGTTGCCCCCCTTCACCAGGCTTGGCCCCCTGGGCCACCTTGATCTCGAGTTGTTTGCCACTGCGCAGGTATTCAGCCGTCACACCGAAACGCCCTGAAGCAACCTGCTTGATCGCCGAGCAAGCGGTGTCGCCATTGCGAAGCCCGCCGATGCTGGGGAATGCGGCGGAGCGTCCATCCCCATCCACATCCTTGAGGATCTGGAAGCGTGCGGGGTCTTCACCACCTTCACCGCTGTTGCTCTTGCCACCAATGCGATTCATCGCCACGGCCAGCACTTCATGGGCTTCCCGGGACAGCGCACCAAGGCTCATCCCCCCCGTACAGAAGCGGGTGCAGATGCTCTCCACACTCTCCACCTGGTCGAGTGGCACCGGGGTGGGCGCCAGCTTGAACTCCAACAGGTCCCGCAGGGCCATCACCGGGCGGTTCTCCAAGAGCGCCTGGTAGGTGGAGAAGTGGTCATAAGCAGGACCCTGGGCCACTGCCTTGTGCAGCGCCTTGGAAAGCTCAGGGTTATTGCGGTGGTATTCAGCACCACTGCGGTACTGAACAAAGCCCATGAACTCGAGCTTGCTGCGGTTGAGCTCGGGGAAGGCCTTGGCATGCATCGAGAGCGTTTCATTCGCCAACTCGGAGAGCGTCATGCCTGCAACACGGCTCGTTGTCCCGGTGAAGGCGGTCTCCACCACATCCGCACCTAGTCCAATCGCTTCAAAGATCTGGGCGCCGTGATAGCTGGCCAGCAACGAGATTCCAATTTTGGAGAGGATCTTCCGGAGACCGTTCTCCAGCGATTCGCGCACGTTGGCCTGAGCCTGATCGGCATCCAGGGCTGGCAACTTGCCCTGTTCGATCCGCTTCTTGGTTTTGGGGTGGTCCAGCCAGTGTCGGGTGGTCTCCCAGGTGAGCCAAGGGCAGACGGCACTAGCGCCATAGCCGATCAAGCACGCCATGTGATGGGTGCTCCAGCACTGCGCGGTATCCACGACCAGAGAGCACTGCAGCCGGAGCTTCTGACGAAGTAAGTGGTGATGAACGGCGCCGACAGCCAGCAAAGCCGGCATTGCCACCGTCATGGGCGACAGCTGCGCCGCCGCCCCCGTGCTGTCAACACGATCGGAGAGCACCAGCACCTGAGCACCGTCCCGCACCGCCTGTTCCGCAATGCTGCACAGCGCCTCAATGGCTTGTTGCAGACCTCCAGCGCAGGACTCCACCGCCACCTGGGTGGACACGGTCTTGACGGGCAAGCCCTGGCGACTGATCGCCGCCAGTTCTGCCTCATTCAGAACGGGAGTCTCCAGATGGATCACGGAAGCCGCTTCCGGCTGAGGCTTCAGAGCGGGACGGCGTTCACCCAGATGCATCTCCAGACTCATCACGAGCTTTTCCCTCAGAGGATCGATCGGAGGGTTGGTGACTTGGGCGAAGCGCTGCTTGAAGTAGTCGTAAAGCAGGTGGGGCTTGTCAGAAAGCACCGCCAGAGGGATGTCATCCCCCATGCAATAGGTCGGCTCCTTCCCGAGGGCGGCCATGTCTTCGATGATCAGATCAAAGTCTTCAGCGGTGAAGCCCATCGCGGTCTGCAGCCGCAGCAGATCGAGTTCACCCACCTTCCGGTCCTGGGTCCATGGCTGCGGTGCCACGCTGCGGCGATGCTGCTGCAGCCAATCGGCATAGGGGAAGCGCCGTGCCGCATCTTCCTTGACCGACCAGTTGTCGAGCAACTCCCCGCGTTCAAGATCAACGGCCACCATTTGGCCAGGGCCAAGGCGTCCTTTCTGAACAATCGTCTTGCCACTGAGATCCACCACGCCGGTCTCGGATCCCATGATCACGAAGCCGTCTTCGGTGGTGCACCAACGCGCCGGGCGCAACCCATTGCGGTCGAGCGTGGCACCCACCCGCTTGCCGTCAGCAAAGACCAGCAGGGCTGGGCCATCCCATGGCTCCTGAATTCCCGCATTGAATTCATACATCGCCGTCACATCGGGACGGCTGTCGAGGTCGGGCTGATTGCGGAAGGCTTCGGGGACCAGCGTGATCAGGCTGTCGGTGATCGACCGCCCACTGCGCACCATCAGCTCCAGGGTTGCGTCAAGGTTGGCGGAATCACTGAACGCAGGATTTACCACTGGGATCAGGTCGTCTGCCGCCTCTCCCCAAACGTTCTCGAGGCTGGCTTCTGACGCCTTGGCCCAGTTGAGATTTCCCAGCAGCGTATTGATCTCACCGTTATGACCTAAAAGCCGCATCGGCTGCGCCAGAGGCCAACGGGGCAAGGTGTTCGTGCTGAAGCGACGGTGATAGACCGCAAAACTCACCTCAAAACGCGGATCCTGCAGATCTGCGTAGTACTGGGCCAGAACCTCGGATCGGACCATGCCCTTGTAGACAACCGTCCGGCTGCTTAGGGAAGCGACATAAACGTCCTGGGCCACCTCGGCGCCAAGGGCAGCCCGCACACGGGCGCCAATCCGCCGCCGCAAGCGAAGAAGCTGCCCATCAAACCCTGCATCGTCCGCATCGCCGTTGAGCACCCACTGCTCAATAACGGGAGCCGTGGCGCGGGCCAGGGGGCCGAGCACCGCAGAGTCCACAGGAACAAGTCGCCAACCAAGCGGTTGCAAGCCGAGCGCCTTGGCCTCGTCATCACAGAGGCCTCGGACCTCGGCACGACGGGTGGCATCGGTCGGCATGAACATCATCCCGAGGCCCCGCGCTGCACCCGCCTCAGGCCAGACAGCTTTTAGGTACGTCCAGGGGATTTGACACAACACCCCTGCGCCATCGCCGGAGTCGCCATCTCCCCCACAACCGCCTCGGTGCTCCATGCATCCCAAACCACGCAGGGCCTGCTCCAACACCCAATGGCTGGCCTGCCCTTGGAGCTGGGCCAAAAAGCCAACGCCACAAGCATCCTTCTCACCCGCAACAACCTCGGGCGCAGGGCTGTCGCAGTAAGGCCAGACAGCGGAACGGATGGATTCAATCATAGGGAACTCAACCGGACGGTCGCATGGGCCTGCAGCTTCGAGCTCTGCAGAAACCATCTCGAGGGACGATCCTAGGCAGGCGCCTCTCCGCCAAGGCATTTCATGCTGGCCTTTGCCCCACTTTCCGCGCCACCGCCCGCGCCACCTCCAGAGCTGCGCTTTGTGCCGAAGCAAAGTGGTGATGAAGTCCTTATCGGCCTAGAGCGCAGCAAAGCGGTTTGGCTTTGGAGGGGCAGAAAGACAGCAACAGAGGAACTCTGGCTGCCCTTGGAGCTCCTGGAATCCAGGCTGGGTTTCAGGCGCGTGGCTCGCATCGACGGAGAGGCACTGGAATGGTTCGGTCGAACCGTCCCCCTAGCTTCGATCGAGACCCGTTCGCTCGGGGATGAAGTCGGTCTCGAAGTGAGCGACTGGCTAACCGAGATCGGTGTTACCACCCAAGTGAATGGAAGCAGCCTGACGCTTCGGCTGCCCACCCCAACCGTGAACAACCTCCGCCGCGGCAAGGGTTCAACAGCAGATCGTTTGGTGCTTGATCTGAACGGACCCGCCTTGGTGCAGCAGCTGAACGGTGACCTGTTGCTGGAGCTCAAGGTCTCGCCGTCACAGAAACGTCAGCTCAAAGCGTGGGGGCTCGCTCCTCAGCAGCGTCGCGACGGCGGCCTTGTGCTGCAGGGACAAGCCACAAAGCTACGGAGCTTGAGCCTGTCGTCTCCCTGGCGATTGGTGCTGGACGGTGTGCGGGTCGGCGGCCGCCGCCAACCCCCAAGCGCACGCCTGCCCTTAAACAATCCAACTGTTGCCGCGTTGCTTAGGCGGGGCTTTGTGCTGGAGAAACGCACGATCAAGGTGGGGGTGAAACCCATCCAGGTGTTTCGTGCTGGCGGTGACCTGAGCGGCCTCGGGATCACCCTGCAGCCCCTGGCCAAGACCGAACAACAACAGGGCCTGCGGTTTCTTCCGCAGCTCTCCCAACCCGCAGGGGCGCTGGTCGCAGTGAACGGAGGGTTTTTCAACCGGATCAATCAACTCCCCCTGGGAGCCCTGCGGCGCCAGGGGGTCTGGCTATCGGGACCGATTTTGAACCGCGGCGTCATCGCTTGGGGATCGTCAGGAGATCTGCAGTTCGGCCGACTTCGCCTGGACCAGACGTTGCAGGTGAACAACGGTCGGCGCTGGGGGATCAAAGCGATCAACAGCGGCTACGTCCAAAAAGGACTGAGCCTTTACACACCGGCCTGGGGCCCCCGCTACCGAGCCTTGAGCGGTGAAGAGGAAGCACTCTTGATTCGCGGTGGCCGCGTCGAGGCAACGTTCGAGCAAACCAACCTGCAGCGCGGGATTTCCATCCCACAGGACGCTGAGTTGGTGGTGGCTCGCGGGCGCACCCCACTACCGGCGCGACCTGGCGACCGGATCCTGGTGAGATCACGGGCGAGCTCATCCCTCGCCCAACAGCCGAATGTGCTGGGCGGCGGTCCACTCCTGATGCAGAACGGGCGGGTGGTTCTGAATGGACGCCAAGAAGGCTTTAGTCCCGGCTTCATGAGCTTGGCGGCACCGCGGACCGTGGTGGCCCAAGGGCAGAGCGGTCAATGGCTAATGACCCTGCGTGGTGCCTCTGGCAGTGATCCCACGCTTGTGGAAACAGCACTGGCAGCCCAACAACTGGGCCTACGTGATGCGTTGAATATGGATGGCGGCAGTTCGACAACTCTCGTGGTGGCAGGTCAAACCGTGATGAACGGTCGTGGCAGCACCCCGAGAGTTCATAACGGACTGGGGCTCATCCCCCTCTGAGACCTGCGACAGTGGGGAACCCAAGAAACTGAGCATGGCTGCCAATTTGCGGCTGACCGCTGCCGCTGCTGCCGAGCTAGGGCGTCAGGCTGCCGTGGCGGGAACACCCGGGCAGATGCATCTCGAGGTCACTCCAGGGGAATGCGCACAGCATGTGCTGCGCATACGAGCAGGACATTTGGCCGGTATTGCCATTGCAAGGGCCGATGGAGTCACGCTGCACGCCCCTGCAGAGCAGTGCAAATTGCTCGAGGGTCTTTGTCTGGACTACCGCGGCGACCTCAGTGGTGGCGGATTTCTGATCCGCAGCAGCGACGGTGTTGAACCCTGTGCCTGTGGCAGTGCCTTCAGCCGCGTCTGAAAGGGGACCGTCACCCGGTATCGTGGTCGATTGTCGAATCAGGTCGGGAGTCCGACCGCTCACCGACCATCGATGCCAACCATCCAACAGCTGATCCGCACTGAGCGCTCACGCCTCAAGGCCAAGACAAAGTCCCCGGCCCTGAAATCGTGTCCGGAACGACGCGGTGTTTGCACCCGCGTTTACACCTCAACGCCGAAAAAGCCCAATTCGGCTTTGCGCAAGGTGGCTCGTGTGCGCCTTACTTCCGGCTTTGAAGTCACGGCTTATATCGGTGGCGTCGGTCACAACCTGCAGGAGCACTCGGTCGTTTTGATCCGTGGTGGTCGTGTCAAGGACCTCCCTGGCGTCCGCTATCACATCATTCGCGGAACCCTGGATACAGCTGGCGTGAAAGACCGGCGTCAGTCCCGCTCCAAGTACGGCGCCAAGGCTCCCAAGGAGTGATCACCGGTTTCTTCCTCATTCCCACAACGTTCTGATCCCTAATGTCCCGCCGCAACGCCGCTGAAAAGCGCCCGATTCTTCCCGATCCGCAGTTCAACAGCCGCCTCGCCACGATGATGGTGGTGCGCCTGATGCAGCACGGCAAGAAGTCCACAGCGCAACGGATCCTGTCCGACGCGTTCGGGCTGATCAATGAGCGCACCGGCGGAGATCCGCTCGAGCTGTTCGAAACTGCCGTCAAGAACGCCACTCCATTGGTGGAAGTGCGCGCTCGCCGGGTTGGTGGCGCCACCTATCAGGTGCCTATGGAAGTGCGACAGGAGCGCGGAACGGCCATGGCGCTGCGCTGGCTCGTGAGCTTTTCCCGTGCCCGCAATGGTCGGAGCATGGCCCAGAAGTTGGCTGGTGAATTGATGGATGCTGCCAATGAGGCTGGCAGCGCCGTTCGCAAGCGCGAAGAGACCCACAAAATGGCCGAAGCCAACAAAGCCTTCGCCCACTACCGCTACTGAGCCTTTCAGGCCAGCCCGTCAACACAGATGTTCATGGCTGACCTGTAGAGTCACCCCGCCTTTTCACGCCCCACCCCCGGAGAATTTCCTGTGGCCCGCGACTTCCCCCTGGAACGCGTCAGAAATATTGGTATCGCTGCTCACATCGATGCCGGAAAAACCACCACTACCGAACGGATCCTGTTCTATTCAGGTGTGGTGCACAAAATCGGCGAGGTGCATGACGGCGCTGCAGTCACCGACTGGATGGCCCAGGAGCGGGAACGTGGCATCACGATCACGGCAGCTGCCATTTCGACGTCTTGGCAGGACCATCGGATCAACATCATTGATACGCCTGGCCACGTGGACTTCACCATCGAGGTGGAGCGTTCCATGCGTGTGCTGGATGGTGTGATCGCCGTCTTCTGCGCCGTTGGTGGTGTTCAGCCCCAATCCGAGACCGTTTGGCGTCAGGCGGATCGCTACTCCGTCCCCCGGATGGTGTTCGTCAACAAAATGGACCGCACCGGCGCGGACTTCCTCAAGGTTCACGGCCAGATCAAGGATCGCCTCAAGGCCAATGCTGTCCCGATCCAGCTTCCGATCGGGGCTGAAGGTGAACTGAGCGGGATCATCGATCTCGTTGCCAACAAGGCGTACATCTATAAGAACGATCTCGGCACCGATATCGAAGAGGCTGAGGTGCCGGCTGCTATGGCCGACGAGGTGGCCGAATGGCGAAACACCTTGATGGAAGCCGTCGCCGAAACCGACGAGTCTCTGATCGAGAAGTTCCTCGAAAGCGGCGAACTCAGCGTTGATGAGCTCAAGCAAGGCATTCGCGAAGGCGTGCTGAAGCACGGTCTTGTGCCAATGCTCTGCGGCTCTGCCTTCAAGAACAAAGGCGTGCAGCTGGTGCTCGACGCCGTGATCGACTACCTGCCAGCTCCTGTCGATGTCCCCCCCATCCAGGGTGTGCTTCCCGACGGCAGCGCAGCCGTGCGTCCTTCCGACGACAGCGCTCCTTTCAGTGCCCTCGCCTTCAAGGTGATGGCCGATCCTTACGGCAAACTCACCTTCGTCCGGATGTACTCCGGCGTGCTGGAGAAAGGCAGTTATGTGCTCAACTCCACCAAGGGAGAGAAGGAGCGCATCTCTCGTCTTGTGGTGCTGAAGGCGGATGACCGCGAAGAAGTCGATGCTCTGCGAGCCGGAGACCTCGGCGCGGTTCTTGGTCTGAAGAACACCACCACCGGTGACACACTTTGCACTCAGGATGATCCCATCGTTCTTGAGACCCTTTTCATCCCCGAACCGGTGATCTCAGTGGCCGTGGAGCCCAAGACCAAGGGAGACATGGAAAAACTCTCCAAGGCACTTGTGTCTTTGGCAGAGGAAGACCCCACGTTCCGCGTCAATACTGACGCGGAAACCGGTCAAACCGTGATCGCCGGCATGGGCGAGCTCCACCTGGAAATCCTGGTGGACCGCATGCTGCGCGAATTCAAGGTGGAAGCCAACATCGGCGCACCTCAAGTGTCCTATCGCGAAACCATCCGTGGTTCCGCAGGTGGCGAAGGCAAGTTCTCTCGTCAGACCGGTGGTAAGGGTCAATACGGCCACGTCGTGATCGAAATGGAACCGGGTGAGCCCGGCTCCGGCTTCGAATTCGTCAACAAGATCGTGGGCGGTGTCGTTCCGAAGGAATACATCAAGCCCGCCGAGCAGGGCATGAAAGAGACCTGCGAATCCGGCGTGATCGCCGGATATCCGCTGATCGATGTGAAATGCACGATGGTGCATGGCTCGTATCACGACGTCGACTCTTCGGAGATGGCGTTCAAGATCGCCGGATCCATGGCCTTCAAGGACGGCGTCAAGAAGTGCAATCCTGTGCTGCTTGAACCGATGATGAAGGTCGAGGTCGAAGTCCCCGAGGATTTCCTCGGTTCGATCATCGGCGACCTGTCCTCCCGTCGAGGTCAGGTTGAAGGCCAGTCCGTCGATGACGGCACGTCCAAAATCTCGGCCAAGGTGCCCCTTGCCGAGATGTTCGGTTACGCCACCGAGCTCCGCTCCATGACCCAGGGCCGGGGCATTTTCTCGATGGAATTCGACAATTACGCCGAAGTTCCTCGCAATGTGGCCGAGGCCATCATCTCCAAGAATCAGGGCAATTCCTGATCTCTAAACTCCTCCAAACCCAACCCTCGATTCTTTAAACACCCATGGCACGCGAGAAGTTCGAAAGGAACAAGCCCCACGTCAACATCGGCACCATCGGCCACGTTGACCACGGCAAGACCACCCTCACCGCCGCGATCACCAACGTGCTCGCCAAGAAGGGTCAGGCTGAAGTTCAGAACTATGCCGACATCGACGGCGCCCCCGAAGAGCGTGAGCGCGGCATCACCATCAACACCGCTCACGTTGAGTACGAGACCGAGACTCGTCACTACGCTCACGTGGACTGCCCTGGCCACGCGGATTATGTGAAGAACATGATCACCGGTGCCGCTCAGATGGACGGCGCCATCCTTGTGTGTGCTGCCACCGACGGCCCCATGGCCCAGACCAAGGAGCACATCCTTCTGGCCAAGCAGGTTGGCGTTCCCGCTCTGGTTGTTGCACTGAACAAGTGCGACATGGTCGATGACGAAGAGATCATCGAACTGGTGGAAATGGAGATCCGTGAACTGCTCTCCAGCTACGACTTCCCCGGCGATGACATCCCTGTCGTTCAGGTGTCTGGCCTGAAGGCCATCGAAGGCGAGGCTGCCTGGGAAGCCAAGATCGAGGAACTGATGGCGGCTGTTGACGCCAGCATTCCTGAGCCTGAGCGGGAAGTGGACAAGCCCTTCCTGATGGCTGTGGAAGACGTCTTCTCCATCACCGGTCGTGGCACCGTGGCCACCGGCCGTATTGAGCGCGGCATCGTCAAAGTCGGCGAAGAAATCGAAATCGTCGGTATTCGCGAGCCTCGGAAGACAACCGTCACCGGTGTGGAAATGTTCCGCAAGCTGCTCGACGAGGGCATGGCTGGCGACAACGTTGGTCTGCTGCTGCGCGGCATCCAGAAGGAAGACATCGAACGCGGCATGGTGCTGGTGAAGCCTGGCTCCATCACCCCTCACACCAAATTCGAAGGTCAGGTGTATGTGCTGAAGAAAGAAGAAGGCGGCCGCCACACTCCTTTCTTCGCTGGCTACCGCCCGCAGTTCTACATCCGTACAACTGACGTGACCGGCCAGATCACAGCGTTCACCGCTGAAGACGGCAGCAATGTCGAAATGGTGATGCCTGGTGACAACATCCAGATGACCGGTGAGCTGATCTGTCCTGTTGCGATGGAAACCGGCATGCGTTTCGCTATCCGCGAAGGCGGCCGCACCATCGGTGCTGGCGTGGTCTCCAAGATCATCGAGTGATCAGCGCGAGCTGAACCGCAAAGCAGGAGATGGAGGGGCTCTGCCCCCCATCTCCTACATTTCTAAGAACCTCGACAACTGAAGTCCTGCTTCGTCTTCGAAGCCCTTTCGCCTCTCTCCTATGTCCACTGCCATCGCTCAGCAGAAGATCCGCATCCGCTTGAAAGCGTTTGACCGCCGCATGCTGGATCTGTCTTGCGAGAAAATCATTGAAACGGCCGATAACACCGCTGCAACCGCAATCGGTCCGATCCCACTGCCCACCAAACGCAAGATCTACTGCGTTCTGCGCTCCCCCCACGTGGACAAGGACTCCCGCGAGCACTTCGAGACCCGCACGCACCGTCGGATCATCGACATCTACAGCCCTTCAGCCAAAACCATCGATGCGCTGATGAAGCTTGATCTCCCCAGTGGTGTGGACATCGAAGTGAAGCTCTGATCCAGTCGATCAGGACTTCACTTTCCTAGGATTCAGTTGCCTACAACACGGCGTTCGTGTCCGATTTTTCCGTGAGGGAGCTTCCCCTGTTCCCCCTGCCGGACGTCGTGTTGTTCCCTCAGCAGCTCCTGCCGCTGCACATTTTTGAATCGCGTTATCGGATGCTTCTCCAGACGGTTCTGGAGACCGACAAACGATTCGGCATCGTTCGCATCAATCCTGAGAACGGCGAGATGGCCGAAATCGGGTGCTGCGCAGAGGTTCTCCAGCACCAAACCACTGAAGACGGTCGCAGCTACATCGTTTCGCTGGGCCAACAGCGGTTCCGCCTGTTGAACATCACCCGTGAAACGCCCTACCGAACAGCCATGGTGAGCTGGTTGGAAGATGAGCCCGTGGCCGATGTCGAGGCACTCAACAGCTTGCGAGACAAGGTCAGCAAAGCCTTGAACGACGTCGTTCAGCTGACAAGCAAGCTGCAGAACCGAGAGGTGGAACTCCCTGATGATCTCCCTGATCTACCGCGGGAGCTGTCGTTCTGGATCAGTGCCCATCTCGACCAGGCCGCATCGGAGCAACAAAGTCTTCTGGAACTGACCGACACCCAAGAGCGTTTGAGTCAGCAGTTTGAAATGTTGGACCACACCCGACGCCAGTTGGCGGCCCGCACCGTACTGATGGATCTGAAGTGATGTTGGGATCTCTGCTTGTGGTGGCGGGAGCGGCTGGAGCAACCGGGCTTGCCCTATGGCTTCGTCGCGACCGGCGCTACGAATCGTCGGATAGTGTTGCCACCGCCTACGACGCCTGGACGGAAGACCGTTTGTTGGAGCAACTCTGGGGGGAACATGTCCATCTCGGCCATTACGGAACCCCACCGACCTCCTGCGACTTCCGCGAAGCCAAGGAGGCTTTCGTTCATGAGCTCGTGCGTTGGAGTGGTCTGGATCAACTCCCTACAGGCAGCCGTGTCCTTGATGTGGGATGCGGCATCGGTGGCAGTGCCCGAATCCTGGCGCGGGATTACGGGTTGGACGTTCTCGGCATCAGCATCAGCCCGGCGCAGGTGAAGCGGGCCACGCAACTCACCCCATCAGGCCTGACCTGCCGCTTCCAGGTGATGGATGCCTTGGATCTTCAGCTGCCCGATCAGAGCTTTGACGCGGTCTGGAGTGTGGAGGCTGGCCCGCACATGCCGGACAAACAGCGCTACGCCGATGAACTGCTACGGGTGATGCGCCCGGATGGTCTGCTTGCTGTTGCCGACTGGAACCGCCGCGACCCATCCGACGGCGGCATGACGCGACCCGAACGCTGGGTGATGCGTCAGTTGCTCAACCAGTGGGCCCATCCCGAATTCGCCAGCATCAAGGGGTTCCGCCAAAACCTCGACGACAGCGCCCACCATCGTGGTCAGATCGTCACCGATGACTGGACCCAGGCCACGCTGCCCTCATGGATTGACTCCATCGTCGAGGGCATCCGACGTCCCTGGTCTGTGCTCAGCCTGGGACCCAAAGCAGTGCTTCAAGGCCTGAGAGAAACTCCGACGTTGTTGCTAATGCACTGGGCCTTCGCCACCGGCCTGATGCAATTTGGCGTTTTTCGGATCCGTCGAGACTGATCGTCAACAGCCACTGATTTTCAACAGCCACTGAGGTCACTGCTGGGGTAGGCGCCGAAATGGGCGAGATGCTCACAGAGAGGCTGCAATTGAGCGATGAGTTCAGCCAGCGCAGTTGAAGGCGCTGCAGGAAGGTCCACATCCACAAAAAACACGTATTCCCCCAACTCCCGTTTGGACGGACGAGATTCAATTCGGCTCATGTTCAACCCCCGCTGAGCCAAACAAGCCAGCGCCTCCAGCAGGGCCCCAGGTGCATTGCGATGCAGCGAGAACGCAAGACTGGCCACATTTCCATGTTCACTGCGTTCACCACGGCGCAACAAGAGAAAACGGGTGCGATTTCCCGCCACATCATTCACGGGGAAAGCCAACTCATCCAACCCGTGTTCGCTTGCAGCCGTCTTGGAGGCAATCGCAGCACGAAACGGACTGCCGGCCACCATGCGAGCAGCCTCAGCGGTAGACGAGGTAGGGAGCTGCAGGGCATCAGGTAAATGCTGCGCCAACCAGCCACTGCACTGAGCAAGGGCCTGCGGATGAGAGAGCACTTCCGTGACTCTGCTGAGTGGACCACTCCCCAGCAGCGCATGCTGAATCGGGAGCACCAACGCCCTTCGAATACAAAGCTCAGGATGCGACCAGAGCGCATCGAGGGTCGCTGTCACTCCCCCTTCAACCGAGTTCTCAATCGGAACAACGGCTGCATCACACTGCCCCTGAGCCAGCTGTTCCACAACCGATCGAAGACCGGTGCACGGCATCAACTGGACATCATTTAGGGCGTCCTGGTCGATCAACACCCGGGCGGCCTGCTCGCCATAGGTCCCGGCTGGACCAAGGAATGCGAGACGTGTAGGCATCGAAGCCGCACTGCATGGACTCGATAAGATCATGCCGCGTCAGGTGAAGTCCATGCCCCTGGCCTTCGAAGCCAGTCAAAAGCTTGATCTGCCTGTCAAAACCGGAGCAGAGCGGCTGCCCACCTATTTGCTTGAGGAGGAACGGGTTCTCGGAGCCCTACTAGATGCACGCCAGCTCACCCCCTTACAGCCGGGTCTTTACCGCTACGTCGTAACCAGCCTGAAGGTCTTTCAGCTCCATGTGAAGCCCGTGGTGTCGCTTCAGATCCATATGGAAGGGGACACTCTGGTGATGCGCGCCCTGGATTGCGAACTGGAAGGCCTAGGGATCGTTGATGACTTTGCGCTGAATCTGGAAGCACGACTCGCCTGCACCCCCGAGGGGCTTGAGGGGAACGCCCATCTGTCAGTCAGCGTGAGTCAACCCTCCCTGCTGAAGCTGATTCCAAAACGAGTGTTGGAGTCAACAGGGGAATCCATCCTGAGCGGCATCCTCATTGGCATCAAAACCCGTGTCGGCCAGCAGCTCATTGACGACTATCGGAGCTGGTGCCGGGAGACAGAAGAGCAAGTCTCAACCGAGCAACCGCTTCAGGAACGTGTGCCGATGCAGGGGCGTGGGACCTGAGGCCATCAGGCTCTGACGATGCTGTGCCGTGCCGTAGCCCGCATGGCGCTCGAGTCCATAACCAGGGAAGCGATCGGACAAACGCCGAATGAGTGCATCCCGGGCCTCCTTGGCCAGAACGCTGGCGGCAGCGATGGCAGGTGAGCGGCTGTCGCCGGAAACAACAGTGCACTGCGGGCCCAGCCAAAGCCTCAGGGGAAGGTTGCCATCCACAAGCACCAAGCCAGGGGATTGCGGCAGTCGCTGAAGAGCACGCAACATGGCGCGTTCGGTGGCGACGCGAATACCACTGGCATCAATTTCTCGCGCTGAAGCCTGGCCCATGCCGGAGGCAACACAGAGCGAATGAATCAAGGGAACCAAAGCAGCCCGACGTTTGGCGGAGAGTTTCTTGCTGTCGGTCAGTCCCGCCTTCAACAGGCGTTCTGCGGCTGCGCCATCCAGCACGACAGCAGCCGCAAAAACAGGTCCGAACAAGCAACCACGACCGACTTCATCCACTCCAGCCACATCCCTCCCGATGGGGAGGAACTCCTGCGGAGTCATCCGGTTCAGACCGTGGCGACAGCAGAGGAGCGGCGACGACGACGGCGGGGCTCCTCTGACTCAGCCGTTTCCGGCACCGGAGCAGGCTCCGACTCAACCGGTTCCGTAACGATCGTTGGCTCTGGTTCGCTGATCGTCAGATTGGTAACGGCCTCCAAGGGGGTGATCTCCACCATCAGGGGTGCAGTCTCATCCGGGGTGGAAGACGTCACGACAACTGGAGTTTCCGCGGCAGGGGTCACGGCGGGCTGACTGACGCCATTACGTGCGCCTGAACGGCCACCACGCCCACCGCGACGACGCCGCCGTCCTGCCGTTGCCGCCAGTTGCTGCCGAGCAGCCTCCAGCACCTCCTGCTCATCCTCGCCAGGGCTGACAACCCTCACAACAACATTGTCGGATTCAGGAGGCTCTTCCAGCAAAAGGGCAGGATTCAAACCAAGCCAGCCAAACAACTGCTGCTGTTCGTCGGTCATGGGGACGGCAACCAATTCAGGGTCCTGACGACGGGCTATCGCAGGCTCATGCGCCTCTTGCGTCGACACCTCAGGAGCGGTCGTATCGGAGGTATCGACTGGAAGGACAGCATCCTGCGTGCCGCGCCCTCGGCCACCACGCCGCCTCCGGCCATTCCCCCCATTCTCTCCGGGAGAAACCACTTCAGCGCGGGCAGAAGCAGCGGAACGAACCAATCCCGTGGCGGTCGCCAGGGGCTGGAGAAGATCTTTGCCTGGGAGCACAGCCACGTGGCCCAGGCCCCCACAGCTGGGGCAGGCCCGTCCGAAGAGTTCGTAAATGTTCTGCCCTTGACGCTTGCGTGTCAGCTCCACCAGGCCAAGTTCACTGAGCTGTGCGATCTGCGGTCGAGCTGAATCGTCACGAACGGCTGTCGTGAAATGCTCCAGCAACTGGAGCTGATCACGACGGGAATCCATATCGATGAAATCGATGATGATCACCCCGCCGATGTTGCGAAGCTTGAGCTGACGAGCGATCTCAATCGCAGCCTCACAGTTGGTCCACAGAACGGTTTCTCGAGCATTAGCCGAGCGCGTGAACGATCCAGAGTTCACGTCAATCACCGTGAGCGCTTCGGTGGGCTCGATGATCACGTATCCACCGGAAGGCAGGTCAACCCGAGGCTTGAGCGCATCGCGGATGGCGGCATTGACCTTGTAGTGCTCCAGCAACTCGCTGGGTTCACCGTGGGCTTCTACAAGAACATTGCTGGCATCAGCACCAAGGAAGCTGCTGACACGGCCCACTGCTGCGGCATCGTCCACCACAACCCGGGCCAAATCCGGCCCCATGTGATCCCGCAGAATCCGGTGGATGAAATCTTCATCGCGATTGAGAAGAACAGGGGGGGCTGCTGTCTCAGCTGCTTGCTGAATTGCCTCCCACTGGCGCAACAACGACTCCAGATCTTCAATTAGGAGATCTTCACTGATGCCGTCGGCTTCCGTTCGAATCAGCAGGCCAGCCCCGGGCGGCTTGATCAGAACACCGAGGGCACGGAGTCTGTTCCGCTCTGCATCGGAACTGATGCGTCGGGAAATGTTCACCCCCTGACCATGGGGCTGGAGCACCAGGTAGCGCCCAGGAAGGGCAAGGTTTCCAGTCAGCCGTGGGCCCTTGGTACCGGTCGGTTCTTTCATCACCTGAACCAGAACCTTTTGACGAGGCTCGAGAAGTTCAGTGATCCCGGCAGAACCTTTCTTCAGACGCAGCGGCCCGAGATCGGTGACGTGGATGAAACCATTTTTCTCACTTTCACCGATATTGACGAAAGCGGCATCAATGCCGGGCAAAACATTTTCAACCGTTCCGAGATAGACATCTCCGATCTGATAACGACCCTGCGCGACGATCAATTCGTCAACACGTTCATCGGTCAGCACTGCTGCGATGCGCAGCTGCTCCGCGATGACAATTTGCTGGGGCATAGGAGGACTGGTTGAGCCCAATTCAGGGCCATATCCGTTGTGGAACCTGCCGGTCCGCACTCACGGGTTGATGGAAAGATCTGAGCTGGTCAATGTGACCAAAAGGATGCGGAGCTTGCACTCCTATGAATCAAGCTTGGGGGTTCCGAAATAGACCGCCACGCAAGCCGTGATATGGACCTCGATATCCGTGTGGGATCAGACAAGACCGGAACAAGGGTGGGCCCGACGGACAAAACACTTGCTCTGTATTCAAACTAGCACTGAGCACTAAGGATCAGAGCTTCACGGGTCAAGCGTTGTACTTGCAAGGGCTGCCCGACTGTCTCGGCAAGCCAGTGCTGAATCTGAGCAGGGCGCAAGCTTCGGCCCATGTCATCCACCGCTGCTTCCAACCGAAGGCGAGCGGCCCCACTGGAGTTCTGATTCGTCACTTGAAGCGCTTTCAAAGCTGGGCGGCAATCTCGCTCTCTGGGGCGCCCCTTCTTATCAGTGTCGTGCCATACCAAGGTCTTGGCCTGCAGAAGTTGATCGACAGCCGCAATCCAGTCCACAGGGATCTGCGTCTGCTCGTCCTGAACGAGATCAAAACACCAAACGGCGCCCGTCAGTTCTTGAGAGAGGCTTTTCCCACTAACGGGAACCTCTGCTGCCGCTAACAGCTGAATCCCATCCGGCAACAAGGGCTGGAGCGTGCTGCAGAAGTGATTTGGGTCCTGCACCTCGGTGAATTCCAGATCCATCCACTCGCTCTGGGCCTCGGCGCCGAGGGGAAGGGCCAGAGCGATTTGAACGCGAGGCAGGGGATGAAACCCTCCAGTGAAGCTGATCGGGAGAGCACTGCGGCGCAGGGCTCTCTCCAGCATTCGCATCAGATCGAGATGACTAAGCAGCGCCATCGATCCCGTCTTGGCGAATCGCACCCGGATGCGACACACCCGTTCGCTTGAAGGGGCCTGAGTGGGCACTTGGATCGGCACCTCGGGAGCAGGGACAACCACGTTGTGCCCCAAATCCGGGCCACACACACCACAGCTGCTGCATCCGTCAAAGGAGCAGTCCGGCACAACCGCCGCGGCAAGAGCCCGTTGCAGATCATCTGTCAGCCAGGCCTTATCGATGCCTGTATCGATGTGGTCCCAGGGGAGCGGCTGGGCACAGAAGGCTTCTAGGTCCTCCCGATCCAGCGCGGCCACGGCACTCCAGCCCCCGACCTCCATTTCCCGATAACGCCCTTCCAAACCAGCGTCCGAAATAGCTCCGGTCCAGGCGGCATAGGCACGATCCAGCGACTCAAACCACGCATCCATTCCGGCACCGGCCCTCCAGGCCGCCTCGATCACCGGTGCCAGGCGCCGATCACTGCGACCAACAAAATCCTCCATGGCGGACAGCCGCACATCGGTGAAGTTCACCTTCACACCGCGCAAACGCCTGAAGGCCTCCCTGAGCAGGGTCTGCCGCCGCTCAAACTCAGCTGTTGAGACGCTGTGCCACTGAAAAGGCGTGTGGGGCTTGGGCGTGAAATTGCTGATCGTGATATTGAGGTTCAGCCGACCCAGGTCACGACAGCGCTGCTGCAGCATCACGCAGGTCTCTGCAATTCCGAGGACATCGGGATCTGTCTCCCCCGGAAGGCCGATCATGAAATACAGCTTCACCTTGCGGTAGCCGTTCTGCATGGCGGTGCGGATGCCATGCAGCAGGTCGTCATCGGTCAGGCCCTTATTGACGATGTCGCGGAGTCGCTGCGTACCGGCCTCAGGAGCAAAGGTCAGGCCCGCTTTCCGCGTACCGCCCAAAATGTGCGCGATGTCTTCATCGAAGCGATCCACCCGCTGACTGGGCAGCTGAAGCGTGACGTTCTGATCCGCGAGGCGGTTCCGCAACTCAACCCCTACCGCCGGCAGCGCTAGGTAGTCGCTGCAACTAAGTGACAACAACGAGAAATCGCTGTAGCCGGTTTGTTTCATCCCGGTTTCAACAGCTTCGATCACCGCCTCTGGTTCAACATCCCGGGCTGGACGCGTCAGCATCCCGGGCTGACAAAAGCGACATCCCCTGGTGCAACCGCGTCGAATCTCCACCGTGAGACGGTCATGCACCGTTTCCACATGGGGGACAAGGCCCATGGCGTAGTGGGGCATCGGCGTCGCAACACGCCTGAGAACCCTCTCCGGAACATCAGGATGGAGCGGCTGAAGGGTGACTCCGTCCGCGCCCAGCTCGTAGAGAGAAGGCACATAAACGCCAGGGACCTGGGCCAGATCGCGGAGCAGTTGCGATCGGGTCAATCCATCGGCTTTGGCCTGAGCCACCACTAGCCCGATCTCAGGCAGCAGTTCCTCCCCGTCCCCCAGTGCAACAAAATCGAAGAAAGGGGCGTAGGGCTCTGGATTGCTGGTGGCTGTCGGACCGCCCGCGAAGATCAGCGGAGGAGCTGCAGGATCACTCAGCGGCAAGTCGCCGCGATCGGCGGCTCGAATCGGCACCTGGGCAAGGTCCAGCATCTCGAGGATGTTGGTGGCGCCGAGTTCGTAACTCAGGCTGAAGCCCAGAATGTCGAAGGAGAGCAAGGGCCGACGGCTTTCCACCGCAAACAGCGCCTGACTCCGCTCCCGCAAGCGGCCGGCCAGATCGGCGGCCGGGAGATAAGCGCGATCGCACAATTGCCCAGGCACGGCATTGAGGATCGAATAGAGGATGATGTGGCCGAGATTGCTGGAGCCGACCTCGTAAATCTCGGGGTAAGTGAGCGCCCAGCGCACCGATGCGGCTTGCCAATCCCTTGGTTCGACCCCTAACTCATGCCCCATGTAGCGGGCGGGTTTGTTGATGCCGCTGTCCACCAGGGCATGGAAATCAACCGGGTGATCCGGGGTTGAGACGACCACGTCGGATGTCCTTACTCCTGAAGTCATCGTATGGAGCTGCCGACACGGCAAGATGCCCCGCAGACATAGCTTCCGGTTCCGTGGTTCAGGTCAACGGCAATTACCTCAAGCTCAAGGCGGGCTACCTGTTCCCTGAGATCGGTCGGCGCGTGAAGGCGTTCAGCACCGACCACCCCGATGCAGCACTGATTCGCCTGGGCATCGGTGATGTCACGGAGCCCTTGCCACTCGCCTGCCGTGAGGCGATGAAGACAGCTATCGATGCGATGGGCACAGCCGAAGGATTTCACGGCTACGGCCCAGAACAGGGCTACGGCTGGCTGCGGGAGGCCATCGCCAAGAACGACTTCCAATCCCGAGGCTGCGACATCAGTGCCGATGAGATTTTTGTCTCCGACGGCTCCAAATGCGACAGCAGCAACATCCTCGACATCCTCGGCGAGGGCAACAAGGTGGCTGTCACCGACCCCGTCTACCCGGTGTATGTCGACAGCAACGTCATGGCCGGCCGCACCGGTGAAGCCGGTGAGATCGGTCGCTATGCGGGCCTGAGCTACCTCCCGATCAGTGCGGACAACGGCTTTGCAGCGCAGATTCCCAGTGAACCTGTCGATCTGATTTATCTCTGCTTCCCCAACAACCCCACTGGTGCAGTCGCCACCCGGGAGCAACTCCATGCCTGGGTGGACTACGCCCGTTCCAATGGCGCCCTAATCCTGTTCGATGCGGCCTATGAGGCCTTCATCCAGGACCCAGCCCTCCCCCACTCCATTTTTGAGATCGACGGCGCCCGAGACTGCGCCATCGAATTTCGCTCCTTCTCCAAAAACGCTGGCTTCACTGGCACACGCTGTGCTTTCACCGTGGTGCCGAAAGGGCTGAAAGGCAAGGCAGCCAGCGGTGAGGACGTTGAACTCTGGGGGCTATGGAACCGGCGCCAGAGCACCAAATTCAACGGGGTGAGCTACATCATTCAGCGCGGAGCTGAAGCTGTTTACTCCGAAGCCGGTCAAGCCGAGGTGAAGGCCCTCGTGAGCTTCTACATGGAGAACGCCGCGATCATTCGCCGCGAACTCAGTGAGGCAGGCCTCACTGTTTATGGCGGCGAACACGCTCCCTATGTCTGGATCAAGACCCCTGAAGGCATGGACTCCTGGGGATTCTTCGACCATCTCCTCAACAAAGCCAATGTGGTCGGCACGCCCGGGAGCGGTTTCGGCGCCGCCGGAGAGGGTTATTTCCGCCTGTCCGCTTTCAACAGTCGCGCCAATGTGGACGAAGCCATGGCCCGCATCAAGGCTCTATGAGCCGCCCCTCCTTCGCATCCCCCTTAGATTTCAA
Organism: Synechococcus sp. UW106; assembly: GCF_900474015.1. Lineage (NCBI taxonomy): Bacteria > Bacillati > Cyanobacteriota > Cyanophyceae > Synechococcales > Synechococcaceae > Synechococcus > Synechococcus sp. UW106. Next base: position 5,040 of record NZ_UCNV01000004.1, on the reverse strand, counting down.
AAATCTCGGATCAATGGTCATGGCCGTGGATGCTCCCAGCCAAAACCCAGGAGGTGCGGCTGTTCTGGACAAAGCTCCGGAACGGGTTCGCAAACGCTCACCTCGCTACAAGGTGCTTCTGCATAACGACCCGGTGAACTCCATGGAATATGTGGTTTCCACCCTTCAACAGGTTGTGCCCCAACTCAGCGAGCAGGACTGCATGGCCGTGATGCTGGAAGCCCACAACACAGGTGTTGGCTTGGTGATCGTGTGTGACATCGAGCCAGCTGAGTTCTATTGCGAAACACTGAAGGGCAAAGGGCTGACAAGCTCCATCGAGCCCGAGAGTTAGTGAGATGAAGCAACTGCTGGACAGGTTTCTCCTGCTTCAGCCGGTCTGGCTGCCCACGCTTCTGTTCATTCCGCTGCTCTATGCGTTGGGGTGGATTACAGCTGTCCCTCTCACACTGCTTGGGCTGCCAGCACATCAGGTCTCGCTCACAGGAACCGTTCTGAGTTTTGTGCTGTTTCTGCTGGTGATGCCCCGATGGGCTGCCCTGCGATGGTCTGAACATCAGCCTTGGCGACGGCTAGGGCTGGTGGGTCGCAATCCAAGGAATCGCATTCCTCACGTGACTTCACTGTGCATTGGCCTGTTGATGTCTCTCGCCCTCATTGGCTTGATTGTGAGTTTGCTTGTCTTCATTGGGCACAGTTCGTGGCAGGGGAATCTCGAGATCAAGGCATTGCTCAACTGCCTCCTCCTGGCCCTCGGCGTTGGTTTTGCTGAGGAACTGATCTTTCGCGCCTGGCTCTGGGAGGAACTCACGAGGATGCTCGGCCCCAGGGGAGGCATGCTCGGCCAGGCAGCCCTATTCAGCCTGGTTCACACACGCTTCAACCTCGGCTTTGGGCCCATGCTGGGTTTGTTAACGGGGCTCTTCCTCTTGGGGCTGAGCCTGGCCCTGCTCCGGATCCGTGATCAAGGCTCTCTATGGGGATGCATCGGACTTCATGGAGGTCTTGTGGGGGGGTGGTTCCTGGCTCATCAAAACCTTTTGATGATTGATCCCAATGCACCGATGTGGCTGGTGGGACCAGGGAGCCCGAACGCCAATCCTTTGGGAGGAATGGTCGCGATCCTGAGCCTGACAGCCATTGTCACCCTCCTGATTCAAACCACAAAACCAACGGGCCTTCGAGAGTCGACAAATTCAGCCTACGACGAACAACAATGCTGAAGCAAAAACTGCAACTGATTCATCAAAGGTTGACCAATCAAAGGCCTCAGAACGTTGTAATTATTTTTGCTGATCAGTGGCGAGGAACAGCAGATATTGATCAGTGCCACACACCCACGCTTGATCGATTTAAGAATCAGGGAATCAACTTTCCAAACGCGATCTCTGGCTGTTCACAATGCTCCCCTTATCGAGCTTCATTACTGAGCGGTCTTTATCCACTCCAGCATGGCGTCCTTGTGAATGACGCTTGCCTGAAACCCAAACACAATTCAATCGCCTCGGCCTTCAAGCAAAATGGCTATCAAACGGCATACATTGGCAAATGGCACGTTCATGGGTCACCAACCGGAGGATTTGACCAAAGAAACGCACCAATTCCCAGACAAAATCGCGCAGGATTTGACCATTGGCAAGGAAATGAATGCAACCACAACTACAACCAATCCCCATTCTTCTTGAATGACGATACCAAACAAAAATTCTGGAAGGGCTATGACGCCATAGCACAAAGCCGTTGCGCCGCAAAACTGATCAAAAAATTCGCACAGAATGCGCAACCCTTTTTCCTCACCATCTCATGGGGACCACCCCATGATCCGTATCATTCAGCTCCCCAGGAATATCAAGACTTATACGAAAAATCAAACATCAATATCCCTAAAAATGTTCCGAGCGAGCATCACAAAAAAGCGAGAGATCAATTACATGGATACTACTCCCATATCTCTGCCCTCGACGACTGCTTAAAAATCATCCTGCGTAGCCTCAAAAAAAGCAATCTTGAAGACAAAACCATTGTGGTCTTTACATCAGATCATGGCGACATGATTTTCAGCCATGGCTTAACCAGAAAGCTATTCCCATTTGAAGAATCTGTGCGTGTCCCGCTCATCATCAGAGACCCAGCCAGCAAACATCGTGCCGGGCAGCAATGCAATGCACCTATTGACGCGCCTGACCTGATGCCAACACTTCTTGGATTAGCGAACCTCAAACAGGAGGATCACTTACAAGGCCAAGACTGGAGCATGATCATCCGAGGGCAAAAACCTGGCAACAGCTCAGATGCGGGACTTCTTAGTGCACCAGTGCAAGCAGGTCCACTTCAACTTTACGGAGTACAGGCCTATCGCGGGGTGCGAACAAGCTGCCATACCTATGTTCGGAACGAAAGCGGCGCCTGGCTTTTATTTAACAACATCAATGACCCCTTCCAGATGAACAATCTAATACAGAACAAAGCCGCTAAAGGGATCAAAGAAGAGCTAGAACAAATACTCCGATCAAAACTCAAAAACTTAAACGATGATTTCGAGGAAAGCGATCAAATCATTGAGAAGTATCAACTCCAACAGCATATTTCCAAGACTGGACTGGGAGCCCCAATAGCTTGGTCGTACCCCTGGAAGGCAAAAATCTAAGACTAATTACCAAGGAGCATCAACAAACTTATAACCCAAAAAACATATATCTTCCGAGAAGATATCAGCAACCATATCAACCGCTTCGCGGTCTGAATAATAGTGACGGAACGATCGCCTTTTAGAGCGATTGACATGGCCCGGCAAATGATCCAGATTCAACCCAAGAACAGCAAAAATCTGTGCGCAGTCCTCATTGAAATCTTCCAGTCGCCCAATTCGATCAACGAGAACTGATCCATCGTGGTCAAGCAGAAACTGTACTTGAGGCATCCACTGCACATGCTCCTTTAGACGAATCAATTCAAGGTAAGACTTAAATTCAGTCCCTGAAGTCATCCCCAGATAATCCATCAAATCTGGCCTTTGCTGCATGTATGCAAATTGAGAAACAATACGATCCCAGGGGTTCCTGACGAAAGCAAATTTGTAGTAGGCGCCGAAAACATCAAGACCAACCTCATCGCGAACCTGCCAAGCCAAAAGATGCTGAAGGCCGCCAGTCTGATATTTATTTTCAAACCGGCTCACAAACCCCATCCAAAGATCCTTCTCAGTACGACCGCGCTCTTTCGGCCAAATCACATCCTCAATCGACGTCCCACCACACTTAGGAATGTGAATAAAAATACATTTTTTATCGTGAGAAATCACAACAATGATGTCCTGGAATCAACGAACAGCTGTTGCCATCGCCGCATGTCCTGCAACAGGAGCACGCAACGCTTCCTGAAGTGGAGCCACTCCGTAATCCCTTTCGAGAATCGACATCACTGTGCGACCGAAATCGGCAGGATTGCGATCAAAGGCCTCGAGACACACCCGACCGAAGGTGCTTCCCATCGGCTCTGGGTTCCAGAGAAGCTTGCGCGCCGTCCAGGGCATCATGCTCATTGGGTTGTACCCCGGCTTGATTAAGCCCTGATCGAACCCGTACTGCTCGAGATGTGTATGCGGTTGCAAACCGATGAAGAAGATCGCAGGCTCAACGAGATCAGCACCAAAAATTGCCTCAAGCTCCCGGTGATAAGCCACGGTCTGTCGAATGGTCTCCGGCCGCTCATCGATCACGTTGAAGGAGTAGTTGACCGAAACGTGATCGCGAAAGCCAGCATCCGCGAGCATGCGGCAACTTTCCAACACCGTCCGCAGGTTGTATCCCATACGCATCTTTCGCACGAGTTCCTGGGAGCCTGACGTTATTCCGATCTCGAAATAGCTCATGCCCGTCTCCACCATGAGCTGAGCAAGCTCTGGATCGAGATTGTCGGCTCTGATGTAGGCCGCCCAGCGAATTCCCGTAAGACCTTCGTCTTTGATCGCGCGTAAGAGCTCCTTGGCGTCTTCGATATAGCGCCGAGCGGGAATGAACTGAGCATCAGTGAACCAGAAACCACGCACCCCGCGGTCGTAGAGCTGGCGCATCTCTTTCACCACCTCTTCAACAGGATTGAGGCGCACCTGCTTGCCTTCCACCACTGTGTACACGCAGTAGCAGCAGTTATGAGGGCAGCCGCGCTTGGTCTGAACACCGACGTAGAAGTCACCGCCTTCGAGATACCAGTCGAGCTGGGGCCAAACCGAGGCGATGTAGTCGTAATTACAGGCTGTCTTGGGACGACTCTCCGGTTGCTCATGGATCAATCCTGACCGGGGCGGTTCACCAACAACGAAGCAGCGCTCTTGCTCGAGAGACTGACCCTGTATCAACTTTTCTAGAAGCGGCTCACCTTCACCGACGGACACAATCGTGCCCTTGGGAAGCGACTTTCCGAGCTGTTCATAGAACACACTCACCGCTCCACCTCCAAGAACGGCCCGCGCGCTTGGCTGGTGACGGCGTGCACGCTTCAAGCCCTGACGCACCAAACGCTGGTTTCTGCTCAGCTCGCCGTAATGACTGCGCATCAACTGAAGCCCGCCCAAGGCGCCATGGAGTCGCTTCAGTGGGTTGCGGGCATAAAAGACTTCAAACGAATTCTGGAGAGGATTGCCCCCTCGCCCGTCGACCGGGGCATAAATCTGGATGTCTCTCCAGGAGAACACCAGAAGCGTGGGCTGAAATTGGTCAACGGTCGCGTCAAGCACGCGATGCACGTCGAGCACTGGTAAAGCCGCAAGATCCAGGATGCGCTGAGGCATCTCTGGAAAGCACTTGTGCAGATGGTCGGCGAGATAGATCGGACCGATCGGAAAGATCGGATTGCAGGGCAGCCGCACCAGTAACACCCGTTCTTGCTGTGGTGCCAAGTCAGCTGCCATGGAGGTTTCGGGACGCTAACAAGCGCGACACCCAAAGGCGCCGAGGCTCTCTTCACAAGAGCTTCATAAAGCTTGCGACACACAGCGCAAACTTCCGTTACACTCGCAACCAGGCAGGGCTTTCCTGCCCT
>NZ_UCNV01000007.1:0-9679 GCF_900474015.1 Synechococcus sp. UW106 | reverse complement strand
CGGCTGACCAGCCGCACGAAAACTTCGTCTTCCCTGAAGAGGTTCTGCCCCGTGGCAACGCCCTCTGATCGCAAGAAGATTGTTTCCATCAACCGCCCAACAGGGCGGTTTTTTTTTATTGCTCGTCTTGAGCGGCAGTCAAACGAAGAGTGATGTCGACGCTGTCCTGTTGGGCAAGCAGTGCCCGCATCAGCGCATCGATAAGAAGAATGATCCCAACCAGTTCCAGTGCTTCTTCGAGGCCTGTGATGGCGCCATACCAGGGGCTATGCAGGCGGATCAGGCTCGATCGAACAGCAAAGCTGCCGATCATCTCCATGCCAATGGCTCCGCCCACATAGACCGCGCCTGAACGCAGCAACCCTGTTGCCGTTGCTCTGGGGATCGACCCGAGGAAGCTTCGAAATCTCCAGAGCATGATGAGGGCGAGGGCGGCGTAGGGCACCACCCAGGTGGATGCCAGGGCTGGGTGCACCTGGTGTCGTAGCCCTGGAATGATCAGGATCTCGTGAATCTGCAGTGCTTCGTCGAGCGCCAGAAAGATGAAAATCTTCGACAGCAAACGCCAGTCATCTCCTGCGTCGGGGTTGCTGTTGTGACCCAGTCGCTGCATCAACAGTGCTGATATCAGCAACAGCGAGCTGCTGAACAGTGTGGGCAGGTTGAGCTCCCGGTCCATGTTGAGGCTGTCAAGCCAATGCTTCTCGGCCCCGAAGCCATAAATGCCCACTTGAACGACGCAGTGAGCCACCAGAAACCCTGCGGTGATGGCCATCAGCAGGTTGCGAACAGACCTGGGAGTGAGGGGCATGATCCCTTCCTGGCTGTGGTCTGCTGCTTTGGATTGCTGAGTCACGATTGGATGGTGCGGAGGACGAACAACGGCCCCGCTCTTCGGTTCTAAACCTCTGCTTAACCTGCGCTTCGCGCAAGAGACGGGTTGGTGGCGGTGATCTACACACGGGGTCGCGGCCTCAAGACCGCTATCACCAGATTGTTTGTGGTGATTGCGGCGGCGTCTCTGCTGACGGTGGTGGTGCAACTGGTGAGCACTGCGTCTGGCGGATCTTCACTGGATCTCGGTTGGGGTGTCTTGGCGGGGGTGACGACGGCCGTGGCGATCTGGGCTGCCCGCTCCAAGTGGTTGCTGCGGTTGCTGTCGGTTGCCGATCCCTTGGCTCATCAAGGGCGTTCCCGCGCGGTGTGGGGGCTCCTGGCTCTTGTGGTTTTGCTTGTGGTGGCGCTGAAGACCGGCTCGGTGGATCGTGATGCCTACAAAAATCTGGTGTTTGGCGAAGGGGGGCTGGTCGAGTGGAGCCAAGTGCTTGTCCTGGTGCTCGCCACCCGAGCGGCCTGGCTGATCGGCACTGATTTGAATGCACGTCTTGAGGAACGCCGACCCGGACGCCTGTTCCAGATCGGTGCCGGATTCCTGGCTCTGGTCTTGATGGAGGAACTCGCCTGGGGTCAGGTGATCTTCAGTTGGCGGACCCCGCCCTTGTTGAACGAGATCAATGCCCAGAACGAGACGACCCTGCACAACATCGAGTGGTTTCAGGATCGACTGGATGTCGGCACGTTCTTCGCGACCCTTGGGGTTTTGGCGGTTGTGGTTCTGGCGCCTCGCTGGATGCGAGCTCTAACCAAACAGTGTTCGGAGCCGATGGCGGCCGTGACCAGGGCCCTCACCCCCGCTTCCTACAGCTGGCCGTTGTTCCTGGCGGTTTCTGCACTGGCGTTCTTCATTGCCACGCGGACCTTTTCCGACGTGATCCTCAACCGGGATCAGGAGTGGGGTGAGCTGGTGCTTTATGCGTCGATCTATCTCTTGCTGCTGCGGACGCGGGTGCTGCTTGGCCCCGTGCAGGACGCTCCGTAACCTGCCCAAAATCCATCCAGGACGGCTGCATGCGTCGACCCAGCGGCATTGATGCGCCTTCCACGACACGGTGGCCACGCAACGTGTTGGCGATGGCGGGCCTGTTTGCCCTGATCTGCTTTGCGTTGCAGGCCTGGAGGCTGTTCAGCCTCAGCGCGACCTATGACCAAGCCCTGTTTCTGCAGGAACTCTGGGCCACCGCTCAGGGTCGACCTTTTGAAAGCAGCCTTTCATCCGTGTTGTCCGGAGCGGTGGTGGTCGGCGATGGTCTTCCGTCCATCGATTACTTGCACTTGGGGCAGCACGCCAACGTCCTCACCGTGCTCATGGCCCCCCTAGTGGCTGTGTTCGGGATGTGGGCGCTTCCTTTGCTTCAGGTGGGGCTTCTCGCCGCTGCGGGGCTCGTGTTGTGGAGATTGGCCGACTCGCGACTGCCGCGCCCCTTGGCGGAGCGGATCACGCTGGCTTACTTCCTCAGTGGCGCGGTGATTGGTCCGGCCCTCGAGAACTTTCACGATCTGGTTTGGTTGCCTTTGTTGGCGTTCCTGGTGGTGGGAGGCCTGCTCGATGGCTGCCGTTGGCGGGTGTGGCTGTTTGGTGCCTTGTTGCTGTTGGTGCGAGAAGACAGTGGTTTGTTGCTGTTTTCACTCGGGCTTTGGGCCTTGGTCCGTCGTCCCGGTCAACGCATCACCGGCGCCCTGCTGATGCTCGTTTCCTGTGCGTGGGTTGTGTTGGTCACCGGATGGATTCAACCGATGGTGGACTCCTCCTTGTCGGATCGCTTTCTCAAGGAGAAGTTCGGCCATCTGGTGGACGATCCGTCGGGGGGAACCGTTGCTGTGCTTTGGGCGATGCTGCGCCAGCCCTTGGCCTTGCTGGACGCCTTGGTGTCGCCGCTGGGAGCAACCCTCGGCTTTGTGCTGGCGTTGAGCCTGCCGCTCGTGCTGGTGCCCCTGCTCTCGGTGGATGCGGCTTTGCTGATGCTGGCTCCGTTGCTGATTGCGTTGCTCTCCCAGGGGCGATCGGCGTTGTCGGTGACGCTGCGCTACGTGCTTGCCCTGGTGCCCGGGCTCTATCTCGGTGCTGTGCTCTGGTGGCAACGGCACCCGGGGGTCTGGTCGCAGTTGTGGCTGCGTCGCTGTTGGACCGGGGCCCTTTCCCTTGGCCTTGTGCTCACGCTGGTGGCTAACCCGCATCGCACCTTCTCGGCCGTGATCCCCGACAGTTTTTCCCCTTGGGCGTATGTGTCTCCTCAGCAAATGCTGGACCGCCGCCAGGCGGCTTCACAGGCTGTGGCTCTGATTCCAGCTAATGCCAGCGTTGCTGCGGATACGCCTGTGCTGCCGTTGTTGGCACAGCGGGAGGCGGTGATTCGTTTCCCTCGGCACGCTAACTACCGCGATCGCCAGGGACGCGTTCAACCGGTGGACTGGGTTGTGGCTTTGCCCGGTTACTACACGCCGTTGGCTGAGGTGTTCAAGGGTTCGCGCAACAAACAGCAGCGCATTAAGCGGGAACTGCGGAAGCTCAAGGAGTCGGGTGACTATCGCTTGGTGCATTGCCATGGCGGGGCTGTTGTTTTGCAGCGGCAGGGGCTCGACACAGCTCCAGGCCCGATGGCCAGCTCCGACAGGTCCAGTTCCTGTCCCTGGCTTGAGTAAGCAAGCTCTTTTGAACCTTTCGGCTCGATCCCCAGCCCGGGTCACTGGGATTGAGCAGCAGCACGTTCCAGGTTGCAGCGTCGTGGGGCATGCTCTGCTTTTTTTTGGGGAAGCTGATGGTGGTGCGCTGGCTGAGCTGCGGTACCAGATAGCTGGTGGTGAGCACCGCGTCCTCTTGTTGGATCAGGACCTTGGCCTCGTGAACGGCCTGCAGCTGGGGCAGTCGGGCCAGGTAGGGCCCGGTGAAGAACCAGGGCTTGGCCAGCACCAGCCAGCAGGCCACAGCCCAGCACAGCATCCAGGGAAACGTCCGCTTGGGTTGGTGTTGCTGCTGCAGACCATCGATGCAGGCCACCACGGCCACCACCGCAAGGGGCAGGCTGTAGTGATGCACCAGGGTCCGATAGCTGGCGGCCGCAGAGAGCAGATTCACCAGCACCAAGGGCAGCCCGATCAGCAATGTGCTGACGGAGGCCCGACGCCACAGCCAGATGCAGGGCAGGCAGAGGAGCAGCAGGTATTCCGCACCACCGCTCCAATCGAGGCCACTGAGAACGGTGGTTGGATCGCCACCTAAATGGCTGAACATGCGTGATGCGGCTTTGGGCCCTTCGCCGTTCCGCAGCAGTGGATAGAGCCAACGGCTGAGGATGAGCAGCCATCCAACGCTGAGGCCGCCCGCCGCAAGGCTCCACCGCCAACGCCGGCGCCAGGCAAGATCGATGGCCATGCCGGATGTGATCAGCACAAGGCCATCGCGGCAGCCGAGCAGCAGCAGCAGCAGTGCCACCCAGAGCCGGGGGCGGCCTTCGCGTTCTGCCCAGAGCGCTAGAGCAAAGGCGGGCATCACCCAGGTTTCGGGATGGAAATCAAATAAAGCGGCGTTGAACACCACCGGCTGCAACCACCAGAGGCTGCAAGCCAGCCAGCAGCGTCGTCGCGACAACCCAGCCTGCTTCGCCAGCCACCAGATCGGCAGCGCTGTGAAGCTCAGGGCCAGGGCCTGACTGCCCAAGAGCCAATGCAGGCTGGGCAACATCCGATAGGCCCCCCCGGCCAAATACAGCATCCAAGCTCCGTGGTCGGCCAGCACATGCACCTGCTCCATCGAGGAGATCGGTGCGGCTCCAGATCCGATCAGCCAGGCCCATTGGTCGAACAGTCCGAGGTCGTAGGCATTGCTTTGGAGCAGGCCATGCCGCGCCGCCGCGACACCCCAGAGAAGCAGGCCCAGGCCTGCGCTCAAGACCACCAGTAGCTGGGGGCAGTCAGGCGGGAGCGATGGCTGGGATTCAGCCCTTGGGGTGGAGCTCATCAATCGGAATCAGGTAGGTCTGGCTGCGCGGGTCCACCCAGGCGCCGGGGCTTGCATCCACCATCTCTCGCAGAATTCGTTGCCGCTGCTCAGGCATCGGCCGGTAGGTCTTGTCCCACACGAAGCTGCCGGCGAGATGGCTGGCTCCGGCCTTCTTCCAGCGCTGAATCCGCTCCGGCGTGAGTTGCTTGCTGGAGATCAGCCAGCCCTGACGGCGGGCCAGGTTGAGCAAGGTTGGATCTGTGCTGGTGACACTCACGATCCGTGCGTCGATCGGCAGATCCCTGCGGATGGTGAGGGCTAGGGGCATCCATGCCTGACGTTGGCGATGCTCCACGGCCCAGTAATCCAGCGAGAGCACCGTGAGACTCACCACCAGGGCAAGGCTGAGCAACAGCCGACGTTGCCAGCGGGGGCGATGCTCTTTCCAGGTCTGCCAGCCGAGGCCGATGAGCGGAGAGCTGAACAGAAGCAGCGGCAGCTGGTAGTACTCATGAATCGTGCTTGAGCGCATGGTGGCGATTGTGCAGAGCAGAACGCCCAGCAGTCCGCTGATGGCGATCTGTCCGCCACCGCTGCGCCAGCTCGCCCTGAGGCCGAGCAGCAGGAAGGGCACTCCCACCAGTGCCAGGAGACGCAGGCCAATCCGCATCAGCAGGTTGATCCAACCGTTGAGGTCCAACAGAAGACTGAGGCTGCTGCGATCGGCTCCCGAACCCCAGAACCCAAAGCTCAGGCCACTGGCTTGTCCCAGTTGATGGGCATGCCAGTACCAGCCGGCGATCGCCCCAAGGCTGGTGCTGATGTAAAACCAGAACCCCGGATGCCTCAGCAGTCGCATCAAGCGACTGATCAGGGTTTGCCAAGGGGTGGCATGGTTCTGGGGGTTGGTGCTGAGTTGCACCATCAGCAGGGGAAGCCCCAGCCAGAGCAGGGGAATCACCTTGATCAAGCCTGCTGTGGTGAAGCAAAGCCAGCTCAGGGCTAGAGCCCACGGCAATCGTTGTTCACGCCAAAGGCTCAAGCTTTCCAGGGCCCCTGCGGCACAGAGCAGCAACAGGGCTTCGGCTTGGAAGGCGCGCCCGAAATACACCCCCAACGGTGCGATGGCAAAGGCGAGGCCTGCCCACCAACCGGCTTGGGGGCTAAACCAACGCCGGCCGAGTCGCATCACCAGCCAGATGGTCAGCCCGCTGCAGAGCACCGACAGACCGCGACCCAGCCATTCCTGCACGCCCATCAGGGTGTACAGGCGGCTCACCAGAAAGGGGTAGATGGGAAATTCCGACTCCACAAAGCCGGCACTGGCCCCACTCCAGTCGATCTGAGGCAGCCAGATCGGTGTGCCCGCCTGGCTGAAATGCCTAGCCATGGCTGCCGTGTCGGCCTGCCGCCAGCTGTGAATGCCGAGCACCGGCATCCAGATCTGCACCAGCCGCAGCAGGGTTCCCAGGCCGATGGGCAGCCAGGCCGGCCTAGGGGCTATTCCAGACAAAGCGGGATGACGCCGCATAGTTCCAGACGTAGACGACAACAATGCCCGCTAGTTGGGCCCAGAGCGCATGGGCCTGGATCAGGGTGTAAAAACTGGTTGCGAGGCCGACGTTGGCAAGTGCCGGCAGGGAGGCCACCAGCAGGAACTTCAGCAACCCCCGGATCAGTTGCCGTCCGCTCTGACGCCGATCGCGAAAAGTGAGAGCGTTGTTCACCAGATAGTTCGAGCTTGCTGCTGTGATCACGGCCACTGGCAGAGCCTGCTGAAACGAGAGGTTGAGCAGGCCCATTAGCAGAGCGGTGGACATCAGCTGAACCACCACACCCGAGGCGCCAACAAGCCCGAAGCTGATCGCCCGCCGCGGCAGCAGCCGCAGGGTTGCGGTGTGAATCAGGGACACCACGAAGTCCCAGAGGATGGCGAGGTCGAGCTTGGAGTTGCCATGCAAACGCGGCTGAAAGCTCAGGGGGATTTCCCCCACCTGCAGGCGGCCGCTGCTGATCGCCAGGAGCTCGTAGAAGAATTTGAAGCCGTTGACGTCCACCTGGCGCACCAGCGGTAGACAGCTGTTGAGCCGCAGCACCATGAAGCCGCTCATGCAATCGGTCAGGTGCCGATAGGACCTTGGAAGACTCCAACGGGCCAGACGGTTGGCGAGGGTGGAACCATCGGTGCGTCGATCACTGAGGCCGCGAATTTCGGAGTGGTCTAGGAATCGGCTCCCCGCGACCAAGTCCAGGTCTTCGCGTTCCAGCAGCTGCACTGCTTCCCCAACGGAGCTGGGCTCGTGCTGGCCATCGCTGTCCATCACCACGGCGGTGGAATAGAGGGCTGCGATGAGTCCTTCCTTGATGGCGCTGGCGAGTCCGGAGCGTCCCACCCGCTGAATGATCCGGATCCTGGGGTCCTGACGGGCCAGGCTGCGGACCAGATCAGGGGTCCCGTCCCGGGAATCGTCATCGACGACCAGGATCTCGAGCGGATGATCGGTCCCCAGCCGCAAGAGTGATTCGATCACCTGGCGGATCGACCCTCCTTCGTTGAAAGTGGGCAGCACGATGGACAGGCCGCTGTGGCTTGTCTGTCCTTCACGTTCCGCGGTGGACGACACAGTGCGCTCCAGTCGGGCTCAGGCTACCGACAGTCGGCCAGGGTCCATTGCCCCGTTTGGCCCTCGATGATGCAGTTCTCCTGAGGTTTGTCGCTGAGACGCCGACTCTTGCCACCTTTGAAACGCGGGATACGTTGTTCGGCGTACCAGTTCAGGCTGGGACGTTCGTCGTAGCCCTTCAGAGTTAACTCAGTTCCAGAGTTGTCTCGGGCTAAGGCCGCAACGGGTCGCACGGGCCAGGTTTCGTTGAGTTCCCACAACCACAATGGGGAGAGAAACAGCAGAGCCAGAGCCGCCACATTGCCGCAGGCCAGGCTGATCACCCCGAGGCGCCGTTGACCCGGAGAGGCGGATCGCAGCCACCATCCGCCGCTCCACCAGCCGAGACCCAGCACTGCCGCTAAGCCGCGATAGGGCGCAAGGCTGCTGCCGATGCTGCTGAAACTGCTCAGCCACAGCAGCAGGAGCAGCAGGCCGAGTCCGCACCACAACGATGGAAGCTGCAACAGCAGCCAGCGGCAGGGTGGCCTGGGGCTTTCGGGTGCATCAGAACAAGAAGACGACGAGGAGGGTCGCTCCACCAGCCAGACCAGCAGCGGCGCGCAGAGGAGGGCGATCGGCAGCCAGAGCGGGTGGCTGTACCAGGGAAGCTGGGTGCGTAGCGGCAGAATTGCTCCAGCCAGGGTGAGCAGGCTGGCCAATGACCATCGTCCCCAGCGGCTCTGGCGCCACCGCCAGGCCCAGATCAGGGCAAAGGGCACCAGGGGCAACCAGGGCCAGCCCCCCTCCACGATTTCGATCACGGGGACTCGCCACCCCAGATCACTGCCTTCGCCTGCATCCAGCAGAACCCGCCCTGCGCCATCACCACCCCAGAGCCAGAGCGCCTCGGCCCCCCGGATGTGGGCATGCCACAGATGCCAGCCCATTCCCGGTGCCAGGCCCAGCATGAACCCAGTGCAAGCCGTGGCACGGTTGTTCCAGGCTTTCCATTCCTGGCCCCAGACCAGCGCCAGGCCGGCGGCCACGGCCGAGGGCACCAGTAGGGGTGCCTTGAGCAGCAGCATCGCGCTGGCCATCAGACCGGCCACCACTCCCCAGAGGCTGCTCCATCGGCGTTGGTTGAGTTGCAGCAAGGCCAACCACAGCAGAGCCATGGCCGTCAGCTGCGTGCCATCCAGCATGGCCAGGCGTCCGTGCCGAGCCACTGGGAGCAGCGAGAGCAGGATCACGCTGGTGGCGATGGCGCTGGAGCGATCTCCCGGCCGCAGCGTCCATTGCAGCCAACCTCCGACGGGGACCACCAAGCAAGACAGCAAGGCCGGCGCCAGCCGGATGGTCCACTCCGAGGGGAGCTGGTTGGGCTGCGTCGTCGCGCCGATCACCAGTGCGATCAGGCTGTGCAGTCCTGGTGCCTTGTTGAGGTACGGCGCGCCCCAGAGGGTGGGCAGCAACGGGGCTTCACCGAGTTCGTGGCGAAGTTCGAGGGCCACCCTGGCCACGGTGGCCTCATCGAAGTCCCGCAGGGGGAGATCCCCGAGGCCAATCAGAGCCAGAACGGCAGCGACAAAGCCGAGACTAATCAATGCGATCCAGGGGGCTGGGTCAGGAGCTGAGCCGGAGCGCATGGGTGCTCCTCATCGCATCAAAAACTGAGTATGGTCCGGGTGTTCAGGATGCAGTGACGTGGAGTGGTGAATGCTTCCTTCGGGAAGCGAACACAATTCCGAAGGCGTTGCCGGCATTCACAATCCTTCAGGAGGAGGTGTCCATGATTTCCAGTTGTTTGATTCAGGGTCTGCTGATCGCGGAGAACGCCGGCTGAACGGCGCCTACTGACTGATCATCCGGTTCCGCGGCAAAAGCGGACCCGGCGAGAGCCCCCGTCCGGTTTACCGGGCGGGGGCATCGTTTTAAGAGCCCCCCTGCCTGCCTAAACGGTCGTTGTTGATACATGTCGATGTAAAGACCGGCACAAGTCGACTTGGATGTTTGAAGGCTGCCTCTCACAATCTGGAAATGGCGTAGTTGCGCCTATTTCCTGTGTGAGGAATTCAATGAAGCTTTTCCAGCAACTGCTGGTGGCTCCTGCCGCCCTTGGCCTTCTGGCCTCTGGTGCTAATGCCGCCGAGCTGAACATCAACGGCGTTTCTGATTACGCGGCTTCCGCTGATCAGGTGACCAGCGTCACCCAGTTCTCCGACGTCTACCCCACCGA
>NZ_UCNV01000003.1:0-318215 GCF_900474015.1 Synechococcus sp. UW106 | reverse complement strand
CGGCTGACCAGCCGCACGAAAACTTCGTCTTCCCTGAAGAGGTTCTGCCCCGTGGTAACGCTCTCTAATCCCGGTCTTGGCGCCACTGGCGGCAAAGACCTCTCCTCCACCGGGTATGCCTGGTGGTCTGGCAACGCCCGTCTGATCAACCTGTCAGGCCGTCTGCTTGGTGCCCACGTGGCCCACGCTGGTCTGATGGTGTTCTGGGCCGGCGCAATGATGCTGTTCGAGGTGAGTCACTTCACCTTCGACAAGCCCATGTACGAGCAGGGCTTCATCTGCATGCCCCACGTCGCCACCCTTGGCTATGGCGTGGGACCCGGCGGTGAGGTGACTGATCTCTTCCCCTTCTTCGTGGTCGGTGTTCTGCACCTGATCAGCTCCGCCGTGCTCGGTCTCGGCGGCCTCTATCACGCCCTGCGTGGTCCGGAGATTCTGGAGAACTACTCCTCCTTCTTCTCCCAGGACTGGCGTGACAAGAACCAGATGACCAACATCATTGGTTATCACCTGATCCTTCTGGGCGTTGGCTGCCTGCTGCTGGTCTTCAAGGCCATGTTCTTCGGCGGCGTCTACGACACCTGGGCCCCCGGCGGCGGTGACGTGCGTCTGATCACCAACCCGACTCTCGATCCGGGTGTGATCTTCGGCTACCTGTTCCGCGCCCCCTTCGGTGGCGAAGGCTGGATCATCGGTGTGAACTCCATGGAGGACATCATCGGTGGACACATCTGGCTGGGCCTGACTCTGATCTTCGGTGGTATCTGGCACGCCATCACCAAGCCCTTCGGTTGGGTGCGTCGCGCCTTCATCTGGAACGGTGAGGCCTACCTGAGCTACAGCCTCGGCGCTTTGAGCTTCATGAGCTTCATCGCCTCGGCTTACATCTGGTTCAACAACACCGCCTATCCCTCCGAGTTCTGGGGCCCCACAAACGCTGAGGCTTCCCAAGCTCAGAGTTTCACCTTCCTGGTGCGTGACCAGCGCCTCGGCGCCAACATCGGTTCCGCCATGGGCCCCACCGGCCTGGGTAAGTACCTGATGCGCTCACCAACGGGTGAAATCATCTTCGGTGGTGAAACCATGCGCTTCTGGGACTTCCGTGGTCCCTGGCTGGAGCCCCTGCGTGGCCCCAACGGTCTCAGCCTCGACAAGCTGCAGAACGACATTCAGCCCTGGCAGGTGCGCCGTGCCGCTGAATACATGACGCACGCCCCCAACGCCTCCCTGAACTCTGTGGGCGGCATCATCACCGAGCCCAACTCGGTGAACTACGTGAACCTCCGCCAGTGGCTGGGTGCAGCGCAATTCGTGCTCGCCTTCTTCTTCCTGGTTGGTCACCTCTGGCACGCAGGCCGCGCTCGCGCTGCTGCTGCTGGCTTCGAGAAAGGCATCGACCGCAAGGCTGAGCCTGTGCTGGGCATGCCCGATCTCGACTGATCCACCGGTTCAAGCCCAAACGATCGTCAATCAACCCCCGCCTAACGGTGGGGGTTTTTTATTGGGTGGGGGGAGGCGATTTCTTAGCCTGTTCAGATCGACGGATCGTCCGTGAACACAGGTCTGAACACCCGCGTGATCCACCACGGCGACAGCTACGCGGACGACACCGGCACGGTGATGCCGCCAATCTTTCCCACCAGCACCTTCGCCCATGGCAACCCCGGTGGGTTTGATTACACCCGTTCCGGCAACCCCAACTTCCGCATCCTCGATGGGGTGCTCGCCTCGGTCGAGGGCTGCGCTCACGCCACCGTCTTCGCCTCCGGCGTCAGCGCTATTACCGCTGTGGTTTCCCAGCTCAAACAGGGCGATCTGGTGCTGTGCGAAGAGAACCTCTACGGCTGCACCGTGCGTCTGTTCGAACAGGTCTTCGCCAAGTTCGGGCTGAAAACCGCATGGGTTGACTTCACCCAGCCGGAAGCGCTGGAGGAGATCCAATCCCGGAAGCCCGCAATGGTGTGGCTAGAGAGTCCCACCAACCCGCTGCTCAAGGTGATCGACCTGGAGGCGGTCTGCGCCATCACCCAAACCCTTGGGATCCCCGTGGTGGTGGACAACACCTTTGCCACCGCCCTCGTTCAGCGTCCCCTGGATCTGGGCGCCACGCTCTCGCTCACCAGCACCACGAAATACATCAACGGCCACTCCGATGCCCTGGGTGGAGCCGTCTGCACCAACGACCCCGACTGGCACCAGAAGATGGTCTTCTCCCAGAAGGCATTGGGACTGCAACCCTCCCCCTTCGACTGCTGGCTGATCACGCGGGGCATCAAAACACTGCCACTGCGGCTCAAACAGCAGATGGCTAATGCCGCGGCCGTTGCCGATCAACTGGCAGGACACGCCAAGGTGAACTGGGTGCGTTATCCCCATCGCAGCGACCACCCGCAGCACGAGGTGGCGAACCGACAAATGAAATCCGGCGGCGCCATCGTGACGGTGAGCTTCAACGCCAGCCAGGAGCAGACCTATGCCCTTTGCAAGCAGCTGCGCTGGTTCACGATGGCCGAAAGTCTGGGCGGCATCGAAAGCCTGATTTGCCACCCTGCCACCATGACCCACGCCGCTGTGTCTGCAGAGGTGAAAGCCAAGCTGGGCATTGACGATGGCCTGGTGCGCTTCTCGGTGGGCTGTGAAGACCTCGCCGATCTGCAGGCTGACCTTCAACAGGCCCTGGAGCTGCTGGCGTGAGTCCCCGCAACCTGCTCAACGATCCGGCCTGGCAGGGCTGCGATCTTGGCCATCCTCTGCCGGACTCACCCCATGCGGTGTCCGTCGCGCTGCCGCGCTGGCGTGATGTGGTTGCCTACGAGGAGAACGATCCGGCCTGCCGCGATGCACTGAAGACCGTCTATCCCCGCTTCGGGCTGCATCCACTGATCCGACAACTCACTCAACCGTCCGAGATTGAGGGCAGCACAGTCTGGCCCTACCCCACGGCGGCAGCAGCCCAGGCGGCCCTGGCCCACTGCCGCCGCAAGGCACCAGACAGCCGTTCGGAGTTGATTGCTATCGCGAGCATCTCCTGCCTGCGCAGCGATGCATCGGCCACTCCCCACGCCAAAGCGTTCTGGCAACACACCGGCCTTGGGCTCTCGTCCCGCCAGGCCGCGATCGCCCTGGGTCAGGCAGCTCCTCCCACAAGCGAAGACGGCGAAGCAGCACGGCGTGCCATTCGACAACGCCTAGCCGCCATCCACGACGTGGGGCCTGACCACATCAGCCTTCATCCCTCCGGCATGGCGGGGCTCCATGCAGCCCTCACTGCGGTGCAAAGCCTGCGGCCAGGACGCAGCACACTGCAACTGGGCTTTCCATACGTGGATGTGTTGAAGCAACCGCGGGTGGTCTTCCACGGCGGAGACCTGCTTCAACCGCAAGACCTGGCGGACGTTGAAGCAGCGCTGGATCAACTGGAGCCTGCCGCCGTGATTGTGGAGCTTCCCAGCAACCCGCTCCTGCGCTGTGTTGATCTGCCTGCCGTATCGGCCTTGGCCCGCGTCCGCGGCATCCCCTTGATCGCCGACGACACGATTGGCACCGGAATCAACCTCAATGCCTTGCCCTATGCGGATCTGATCTTCACCTCCTTGACCAAAAGCTTTGCAGGGCGTGGTGATGTGATGGCTGGCAGCTTGTTGGTGAGTCCCCAGTCGACCTGGGCCAGAACATTGCTCACCGCCTGCACGACGGTGGCTGGTCTCGGCGATGCCGATGCCATTGCCTTGGAGGAAGCCAGCCGAGATGTAAAGGAACGGGCACCAAAGCTGGATGCCCACGCGCTCCTTCTCGCCGAACGGCTGGAAACCCATCCAGCCGTCGAACGGGTGCTTCATCCCAAAGACTGCCCCAATTTTCGAGCTCTGATGCGCAGCGGAGCGGGCTATGGCTGCCTGCTCTCGTTCGAACTGAAGCAAGGTCGTCAGCAGGCGCAGGTGGTGTACGACGCTCTAAGCGTCAGTAAAGGGCCCAGCCTTGGCACCAATTTCACCTTGGCTTGCCCCTACACCCAGCTCGCCCACTACGACGAACTGGCCTGGGCCGAGCGCTGCGGCGTCGCCGCTGATTTACTCAGGGTGTCGGTGGGTTTAGAAGACCCTGACGAACTTTGGATGCGCTTTCAGCGAGCCTTGGATAGCTAAGAGACCGGTGAGACTCTGAAAAAGCCCTTAACAACGGAGGGGGGAGCCGCTCAACATCATTAGTTTGTTTTCTTCGGGCCCCTCCTACAGCAGCAGCTCAATGTCCCGCATTTACGACGACAACAGCCAGGCCATCGGCAACACCCCGCTGGTGAAGCTGAACAACGTCACCAAGAATTGCAAGGCCACAGTGCTGGCCAAAATCGAGGGGCGCAACCCCGCGTACAGCGTCAAGTGCCGGATCGGCGCCAACATGATCTGGGACGCTGAAAAAAGCGGAAAGCTCACCAAAGGCAAGGTGATTGTTGAACCCACTTCCGGCAACACCGGCATCGCTCTGGCCTTCACTGCGGCTGCCCGGGGTTACAAGCTGATCCTGACGATGCCTGAATCGATGTCGATCGAGCGTCGTCGGGTCATGGCGGTTCTCGGTGCCGAACTGATCCTCACAGAAGCCGCCAAGGGCATGCCTGGCGCCATCGCCAAGGCCAAAGAAATCGCCGATAGCGACCCGGCCAAATACTTCATGCCTGGTCAATTCGACAATCCCGCCAACCCTGAAATCCACTTCAAGACCACTGGTCCGGAGATCTGGAACGATTGCGATGGCGCCATCGATGTGCTGGTGGCAGGCGTCGGCACGGGCGGCACGATCACCGGCGTCTCCCGTTACATCAAAAATGAAGCCGGAAAAGCCATCGAATCTGTGGCCGTCGAACCGACCAACAGCCCGGTGATCACCCAGACCATGAACGGTGAGGACGTCAAGCCCGGTCCCCACAAGATTCAAGGCATCGGCGCCGGCTTCATCCCCAAAAACCTCGATCTTTCCGTGGTCGACAAGGTGGAGCAGGTGACCAACGAGGAATCCGTCGCGATGGCCCTGCGCTTGGCCCAAGAGGAAGGGCTGCTGGTCGGCATCTCCTGCGGTGCTGCCGCCGCTGCAGCGATTCGTCTGGCCGAGAAAGATGAGTACGCCGGCAAAACCATCGTGGTGGTGCTGCCTGACCTGGCTGAGCGTTATCTCTCGTCTGTGATGTTCGCTGAGGTGCCGACCGGCATCATCGAGCAACCGGTGGCTGTCTGAGTTCACTCCGACCCACCAGCACCAGCCCCGTCCTTGACGGGGCTTTTTTATTGCGTTGCCAAGCCAGTGGGCGCCGCATGGGGCTGCACCGCTGCAGCATCAATCCACATGGCATCGCCATAGGAGAAAAAGCGATAGTTCCTCTCAATCGCTTCCGCATACAGCTTCAACAAGGTTTCCCGGCCGATGAGGGCACTCACCAACAGAAGCAAAGAGCTTTTGGGCAGATGAAAGTTGGTGAGCAAGGCTTGAATCACCTTGAACTGATAGCCGGGCTGAATCACCAGATCCACCGGCCCCGTATACGGCATCAGAACGCCGCCATGGGCCTGAGCGGCTCCCTCCAGAGCACGAACACTCGTGGTGCCCACAGCAATCACGCGACCTCGACAAGCCTGCACCGCTTTCACCACAGCGGGGCTGACATCGACCCATTCGCTGTGAAGCTCCAACGCGGTGAGATCTTCCGTTTCGACGGGACGGAAGGTGCCAAGGCCCACATGAAGGGTGATCCGCGCCAGGTCAACCCCTTTCTGCTGCAAGGCCTCCAAAAGCTCATCGCTGAAGTGCAGTCCAGCCGTCGGCGCAGCCACAGCCCCGGGACGATTGGCATAGCGAGTCTGATAACGCTCGCTGTCACTGGGATCGTGCCGTTCGATATAAGGCGGCAGAGGCACTTCGCCCACTTCATTCAGCAAACCCTCAATGGTTTCCGCATCCCTGCAATCACTTGGGAACTGAACCACCCGTCCACCGCTCGCTGGATCTTCAGCGAGCACCTTCAGGCAGATCGAGGTCCCCTCAATCGTGAGGCTGTCGCCTGGCCGCATGCGCTTGGCGGGGCGCGCCAGACACAACCAGCGTCCCTCCCCCCGCGGCTCAAGCACCAGCAATTCGGACAGCCCACCCCCGGAACGACGCACCGTCAGTCGCGCCTTCAGCACCCGGGTGTCATTCACCACCAGCAGATCTCCGGGCCGTAGCTGCTCGAGCAGATCCCACACCGTGCCGTGAGCTGCTTCCGTTGATGGCTCACCCTGCGGGGGAACCATTAACAACTGAGCGCTGTGACGGGGCTCGACCGGTGCCTGGGCGATGCGCTCTGGCGGTAGCGGGTAGTCGTAGCTGCTGAGTTGATGGTCCCTGGGGTCAGGCACGCGGACGACCGATCAGAGCGCCAAGCTCTCCGGACGGGTCTCGATCAGTTCAGCGAGATCCTTCAGGAATGCAGCGCCATCGGCGCCGTAAATCACCCGGTGATCCGCCGTCAGGTTGACCTGCATCTGACGCTTGACGGCGATGGAACCGTCTTTGCCCGCCACCACCGTGGGGCGTGATGCGGCGACGGCGAGGATGGCCCCGGTGCCTGGGGGAAGGATCGCGTCGAAGCGATCAACCCCGAACATGCCGAGATTGGAGAGGGTGAAGGTTCCCGTGGAATATTCCTCGGGCTGCAACTGCTTACTGCGGGAGCGCTTGACCAGATCGCCCCACTGACGCGACATCTCATAGAGGTCGGTGCGATCAGCGTTGCGCAGCACAGGTGTAATCAAGCCACCATCTTCCATCGCCACAGCCACGGCGACGTTGACCTCAGCGGGGTAGGCCATTCCAGCCGCGGTCGTGGCGGCATTCACCTGAGGGTGACGCGCCAACGTGACGGCCACCGCCTTGGCCAGCAACGCCGTCATCGTGACGCCCTTCGGCTTCACCTGTTTGTAAAAGGCATCCAGCTTGTCGGTGGTGATGGCGTAGCCGACGCGGAAGCAGGGAACCGCCAGGCTCGCCTCCATGTTTTTGTTCACCGCACCCTGCAGGGTGTTGAAGGCCACGGTCTCGCCGGGCCGACCAAAGCTGTTTCCAGCGGGCGCAGCAGCGGCAGAGGATGCAGCCGCAGGCTGACCCGTAGCCGCAGGAGCGGAACCCTCCGCCACACGGGGGGCAGAGATGGGCTGTCCAGAAGCTTGTTCAACGTCTTCGGCCTGAATCCGGCCATTGGGCCCGCTGCCACGCACCGTGGCCAAATCCACACCCATCTGGGACGCGAGCTTTTTGGCCCGGGGGGTCGCCACGATGCGGCCATCGTTCACAACCGGCGCCGACGGAGCAGGGGCGGCGATCGGTGCTGGGGCTGGTGCAGGCGCAGGAGTCGGAGCTGAAGCCTGAACCGCAGCTGGTGTGGGAGCTGGTGCCGGGGCAGGTGCAGCCGCAGGGGCGCTGGGAGACTTGGCCTGCGCGTCAGCAATCTCGGCTTCGGTTTCGACAATCAGACCGATGGTTTCGCCCACCGGCGCCGTGCTGCCGGCCGGCATCAAGACGACGGCGAGATAACCGTCCTGAAACGACTCAACGTCCATATCTGCTTTGTCGGACTCAACGACAAGGACGGACTCACCCCGAGCCACCTTGTCACCGGGCTGTTTCAGCCATTCCACGATCTTCCCCTCCGTCATGGTGGAGCTGAGGGCAGGCATGAAGATGTCCGTGGTTGCCAAAACCGTCTCCGAAAGGGCAGATCAGGGGAGTTTACGAGTTAGCAGAAGGAAGCCGATCAGGCCTCCTCGATCGACTGAACAACGCTGTCCTCTAAAGCTATGGACTCTTCAATCGACTGAACAACGCCGTCCTTCACAACGATGGCCACCTGCATCTTCTGAACCAGGTTGTCGCCGACCTTTAGCTCGCAGGTGCTCTCCAGCTGCCCCTGTTCAACGATCTGATCCATCTCCAACTCACGGATCTTCGCTTGCTGCTGAAGCAGGTTGCGCTTCTGCTCCTCCAGCTCAGAACGCTTCGCCGACACCTGTTGTTGAATCTGCGCCACCTGATCCTGCACGCGCGGATCAAGGGGATTGGCGCTCTGACGACGCACCTGATCGATGACGTTCTGACCTTCTTGTTCCAGCTGCGCCAGCTGCTGGTCGGCTGTCGCTATGCCATTACTAAGCTCGCGCTCTGCTTCTTCTTTCCAAGTGGGCGTCACCACAGCACGAACTGAGATTGGACGCTTGATCGTCAAGGAGGTGACGTCGGACATGGATTCTTGGGAGACGGCCAAAGCGTGTCAGCACTTCCGCGTGTGGTCAATTACCGGTAAACCGACCGCCTCACAATCGTCTTAAACCGCGTTCAACGTCCGTAGAGAGCATCGATCAAGTTCTGGTCACGGCTAGTGATGCGATCACGACGCTGCTTCAGGGTCTGGGTCAAAAGTCCGTTCTCGATGCTGAAGAGACTCACCAGCACCACCCCGGTCAAGCGCTCATCTCCCCGAGATCCAGCCCTCTGCTTCAGCAACCTGTTGCATTCGCGCATCAAGAGTTTGAGCAGGGCCGGTTCTCCAGGCTGGCCGCCCAGATCTTGAGCAACGGTCACTCCGGCTTCTGCCGCCCAGGCAAGGATCGCCTCCGCACGAGGCACGATCAAAGCACCGAGCTGGCGTTCGTCCTGACCCACCAACATCACCTGCTCGATGAGGGGGCTGGCCATCAAGGCCTCTTCCAATGGGCCTGGCTCGATGTTCTCGCCACTGCTCAACACGATGGTGTCCTTGGCCCTACCGGTGAGTGCCACGGAACCATCCGGCAGGAGCATGCCCAGATCACCGGTGTCGAACCAACCCTCTGCATCAAGAACTTTGGCGCTGGCCTCAGGCTTTCCGAGATAACCCGCCATCACCTGGGGACCCCGCACCATCACCCGACCCCGTTGCCGGAAGGCCAAAGGCTGACCGTTGTCGGGATCCACAATTCGGAATTCGGTCTGTGGCATGGGTAGCCCCGAGCTGCCACGAATGTTGCGCCAAGGCCTCCTACAACTCACCACAGGGCTGGTTTCCGTAAGGCCGTAGCCCACCAACAGTTCAATCCCCACGGCTTCAAAGAAGGCATCGATGTGAGGAGCGATGGCACCGCCACCGCTGATCGGATAGGCAAGCTGACCACCACTGAGCTGCCGCCGCAGCTTGGGCCAGATCAGGGCCGAAGCCAGAGCATGCAGGGGCCAGCGCAGCGCAGCAGAACCGAAGGCAAGCAACCGTCCGGAGGCTGAAACCGGATCAAGCAGGAGGTTGCGAGCCGTTCGCATGGCGTTGCGCTGGGCAGCACTGTTGGCCAACGCCGCCCGAAGCAAGCGCTGTCGAGACGGAGGGAAGGTCTTGAGCACATCCTCAAATCCGGCTTGAACGGCCTCCCACAGCCGGGGGACGGTGGCCATCGCAATCGGCCGGACCCGCGGCAGATCCTTCTTCAGTTGCTTGATGGTTGTGTAGGTCTGCGTACAACCGCAGGAGAGAAAGTAGTAGCTGGCGCTGCGCTCGTAGGCATGCCAGATGGGCAGCACACTCAGCACCGGAGCACCGGGCTCGGGATAGGCCACGCAAGCCAGTGAGCTCATCTGATGCAACAGGTTGGCGTGGGTCAATGGGACCCCCTTGGGCTGCCCGGTCGTCCCGGAGGTGTACAAAACAGTTGCTACGGCCTCTCGCCCCCCAGCCGGGCGAACGGGATCACATCCAGCACCCGACGACAGGAACATTTCCCAGCCGATAGTCCCCTCGGCTGGCTCCCCTTCCAGCTGAAGCACAAAGCGCAACAGAGCCCGTTGTTCTGGGGGAAGGTCCAGACGACGCCACACGTCTGCGTTCTGAACAACCAGGGCTGTCGCCTGGCAATCCAGAAGGATGTAACGAAGCTCCTCCACTGGGGCAGAGGCCCCGCGCACAGCATCAGCGGCGCCGGCACGCATCAAGCCTTGATCGGCCACAAGCCAGCGGGGGCTGTTCTCAGCAAAGAGAGCCACCACATCCCCTTCCTTAACGCCATGGCGCCGAAATGCAGCGGCGGCGGTGGCGATGCGCTCAGCCAGTTCGCCGAAATTAAAGCTTTCGGGATGAGCCGCATGGGGCGCATCCACGGCAGCAATGACCCCATAGCGGTCAGCGAGCCAGGGCCAAACCGCATCAACCCTTGGCAACGTCTGAACATGGGCGTGACGTTGCAGAGCATCCGTCTCGCGGGCTATCGGGCTCCAGCTGGCCGTCATCCGATGCAGGGGTTCAAACAGCTCAGGTCTATCTCGCTTCGTCCTCCCAGACCAGACCGAAGCGATGGGCCAGGGCCTGCCGCAGCAGCGGCTGCACCTCAGCCATCGTTAGTCCCGGCAAACAGTCCGCCAGCCTTCCCACAGCACGACCAGTGAGACCACAGGGGGTGACCTGCTCAAACCCCTGCATCGCGCAATTCACGTTTAGGGCCAGGCCGTGCTGGGTGATCCAGCGGCGACAGCCAACACCGATGGCGGCGACTTTGCGGTTGTTTAACCAGAGGCCTGTCAATCCCGGCAAACGCTGCCCCTCCAAGCCCAACTCCGACAGAACATCCAGCACGACCTGCTCCAGCTGGCGCAAATACCAGTGCAAGTCGGGAGTGCGCCGCCGAAGGTCCAATACCGGATAGGCCACCAACTGACCGGGGAGGTGATGGGTGACCTCACCGCCCCGATCAATCCGGTATAGGGGTGCGGGTGGATCGACAGGGTCAAAATGCACGTGCTCCTCACTCGCGCCTCGGCCGAGGGTGTAGCAGGGCTCATGCTGAAGAATCCAGACCGCCTCGGGCGCCAACGAGTCAGCCAAAAGACTGCTCTGCCAGCGCTGTTGCGCTGACCAAGCCGCATCGAACCGAACCGGATGAACGGGCTCGAAAAGAAATGCACGCTGGGGGTGGGCCGAATCGTGCGCCGTATCTAGCTTGCCGATGACAACCGGCACAGGAGCGAGGCATGAAGTTGCTGATCCATGGTCGCAACCTCGAGATCACGCCTGCATTGCGGGACTACACGCAAACCAAACTGGAGCGGGCCACAGCGCACTTCGATGGTGCTGTGCGGGAAGCGGACGTCCATCTCTCGGTAGCCCGCAACCCCCGCGTCCCGCAGCAGACTGCCGAAGTGACGGTCTTCGCCAACGGAACCGTGATCCGGGCCCAGGAACGGAGTGAAAACCTCTACGCCAGCATCGATCTGGCCGCTGGCAAACTCGCCCGCCAGCTGCGCCGCTGGAAGGAACGCCACAGCGATCACCACCACAGCCATGGCCACAGCGCCAGCCACACCCCCAGCACGGATGTCGTCGTTGACGACATCCCAGTTGAGGACTCCCTGTTGCAGGGGCGACAGGCGGAACTGCCGGATCCGGGTGTCCGACGGAAATATTTCGCCATGCCACCGATGAGCCTGGACGACGCTCGTCGCCAGTTGGATCTCATCGACCACGACTTCTATCTCTTCCGCGAGAAGGACAGTGACCAACTGCAGGTGATCTATCGACGTAACCATGGGGGATATGGCGTGATTCAGGCTCGTGACTGACCGCTTGGCCCGCCATGGCTGATCCAGCCCAAGAGCTCCCCGACCTACCGCCAAGGCTTGATCAGGCGATCCTTGACCCGTTGCTGACCCGAGACCAACTCCAAACCCTTTCTGACTCCGGGGTGCAGGAGGGCGTGCGTGCCATCTGCACCACTCCTCGGCAGTTGCCACTGCTGCGTGAGCGACTCGGCGGCACCGACTCGGGCCCTCGCCTGGTGGCCGCCATTGGCTTCCCGTTCGGTGCTATTCCAGCCAATCTCAAGCTGGCGGAAGCGGAGTGGTGTGCCGCCCATGGAGCCCAGGAGCTCGATGTCGTTCCAGACTTCCTTGCCTTGGCAAACGGCGATTCAGGAGCATTTGCCGAAGAGCTCTCGGCTCTCTGCGACCTGGGGCTTCCTGTGCGGATCATCCTCGACATGGCACGTCTTGAAACGGAACAACTGGAGCTGGCCGTGGAGGCCGCCATTGATGCAGGCGCTGCTGGTCTACAGACCGGAAACGGCTTTGGTCCGGCGTGTCATCCCGATCAGATCCGTCAGTTGAAGCAACTGAGCCGCAAACGCTGCGCGATCAAAGCAGCCGGTGGTATTCACAGCCTCAGCCATGTGAGTGAACTGTTGTTGGCGGGGGCCGATCTACTGGGCACCAGTAGCGCCCCTGCTCTGCTTCAGGCCCAACGCCGCCCCGCTGCCTGAATGGCAGAACGACGCCTCACAGGACTCGCCCTCAAGGTGGGGCCCCTGGGCGAGCATGACCGCCTGCTGAGCCTGCTCAGTGATGCGGAAGGTGTCAGCCGCTTCGCCGTTCCCGGAGCGCGCCGGCCGAAGAGCAGTCTCGCTGCCGCGGCACCCCTAACCCTGTTGGAACTCCAAGTAGGAGGACGCAGTGGCCTAGCACGAGTGCGTCAACTGCGGGTTCTGCGGAGTTTCTCCGGTCTCGGACAACAGCTTGAAACCCTGGCTGCGGCGCAGGCTCTGTGTGATTTGTGCCTTCAGCTGGCGGCGCAGGACCCCGTGGAAGGCTTGCTCGCCACGATGCAACTGCACCTGGAACGTCTCGAAAGCCACCGAGCCGAGCCTGAGCTGGTGCTGGCCGGAACGGTCCAGGCCTGCATCCATCTGCTCACCCTCGGCGGTTATGGATTGCCACTGCAAACGTGCTGCATAACGGGCAATCCCCTGGCACCTCCACTGGGTCAGTGGGACTGGCGCTGCAGCCTGCTACCGCAGGACGGCTTTGCCATCGACGAGCAGCCTGGGGCGGCGATCCAGCTGAATCCCTCCGAACTAGCGCTGCTGCAGCGGCTGACCCGTGCCGATCTGCCCCGACGCCGTGACGGCAACCTGATGGGTCCACCGGCGGTGTGGCGCCGCCTGCTGAGCGTGGTCGACATCTGGAGCCGGACGCATCTCAACCGCCCGAGCAAAGCCCTGGCCATGCTGCGGGAGACGCTGCTGGCAGGTGCGTGAGCCATCATGGCCGCGATGCAGTTACCCCTTGAGCGGACCCAGCCTGTCCACGCCTGAACCCGCTCTGCCCACCGGCAGCAATCCCGAAGGGAAACGCGGGTTGGAAGCCGTGCTGCGACTGAACGATTTCCGCAAGCTGTGGCTGGGCCAGATCTTTTCCCAACTTGCGGACAAGTTCTACATCGTGTTGATGGTCTTTCTGATCGATCAACACCTGCTGCTGAAGGGGCAGGGCAATGGCGTGCTGGTGGAGATGGCGTCGGATTACGGCCTTGACATCAGCACACGCACTCAGGTGATCACCCTGCTTGCCACAGGCATCTTTGTGGCCAACACCATCCCCGCCATGGTGCTTGGGACGGTAGCTGGGGTCTGGGCTGACCGCTGGCCCAAGCGTCGGGTCATGGTGGCCAGCAATGCCCTGAGAGCCCTTCTCGTGGTGTTCGCACCGATCTGTCTCCTCTCAGGCCCGATTTGGCTCGGGCTTCCCTGGGGCTACTGGGGGCTGGTGGGAATGACCTTCC
This sequence comes from Synechococcus sp. UW106, assembly GCF_900474015.1. Classification (NCBI taxonomy): domain Bacteria; kingdom Bacillati; phylum Cyanobacteriota; class Cyanophyceae; order Synechococcales; family Synechococcaceae; genus Synechococcus; species Synechococcus sp. UW106. The sequence goes on along the minus strand of NZ_UCNV01000003.1, from coordinate 304,621 downwards.
TTGAGTCGATCCTGACGCAGTTTTTCGCCCCCTCTGAACAGGCCACTATTCCCGTTGTGGTGCCTGGGGAACACCTCTTGGCCGCCAACTCCCTCTATCAAGCCACCAGCATGGGAGCCACGATCCTGGGCTTCGCCCTGGGGGAACCAATTCTTCGAACGCTGCACAGCAGCCTGGCGTCCCTCGGCATCGATGGCGGCGAGTTTCTGTTACTTCCTCTTTGTTACGGCCTCGCCGCCCTCAGCCTGTCGCGCCTGAAACTTCAAGAAGCCCCCAAGCCCGCCTCCAACACCTCGGTGTGGACAGAAATCGGTGAAGGGCTGCAGGTGCTGCGACGGGTTCCCTCCGTGCGGGGCGCCATGATTCATCTGGTGCTGCTCTACAGCCTGTTGGCGGCGCTCTACGTGCTCGCGCTTCAGCTCGCTGCCCTGATCGACAACCTGGGCCCCTCGGGGTTTGGCGCACTCCTGGCCATGAGTGGGCTGGGAATGGCGATCGGAGCCGTCGTGATAGCCCAACTGGGACATCGGTTCAGCCGACGTCGACTCACAGCGACAGGCCTGGGAACCATCACCTGGACGTTGGTGCTGCTCAGCCAACTTCAGGGCTCCTTGATCTTCACCCTGAGCCTCTGCGGCATTCTCGGAATTGGAGCAGCTCTGGTAGCCATTCCCGCTCAGACCACGATTCAGGAGGAAACCCCCGAAACAGAGCGGGGAAGAGTGTTTGGACTCCAGAACAACCTGATCAACATTGCCCTGAGTCTGCCGCTCGTTCTGGCAGGGACCCTGGTAAGCAGCATTGGCCTGCAACCAGTGCTATGGCTGCTGGCTGGATTGGCACTGGTTGCGGCTTTGATCGAACGACCGTGGCAACGCTGCTAACTTGCCGGTTCGCATGAAGAGGCCTAACCCGCTTGGCGCAGATTGCCTGGCTCGGCAAGAAGTCTCCCTTCTGCGGGAATGTGTCCTACGGGATCAGCACCACCGAAGCGCTGCGGCGTCGCGGGCATCAGGTGCACTTCATCCATTTCGACAACCCGCGCAGCCCTGAGCGCGACAACACGTCACTGCTGGCCAACGACCCTGACGTCAGCCTGCCCTATCTGGTCAAATCGCAGGTTTATACGATTCCCTCCCCTGGAGCACAAAGGGAGCTGAGGGAATCACTCGAACGGCTGCAGCCTGACCTGGTTCACGCCAGCCTCACCCTTTCGCCTCTGGATTTCCGTCTGCCGGAGCTCTGTCAGCAGCTAGGCGTCCCCCTCGTCGCCACCTTCCATCCCCCCTTTGATGCGGGCCTACGCAATCTGACGGCGGGAACCCAACAGCTCACCTACCAGCTGTATGCACCAGCTCTGGCCCGCTACGACAGGGTCATCGTGTTCTCGCAGCTTCAGGCGGATTTCCTGGAGCGCCTCGGCGTTCCTGCTGATCGTCTGACAGTGATCCCGAATGGTGTTGACACCGACCGCTGGTGCCCAACAGCCCCAGGAACCCTTTCGCTGATGCATCAACAGGTTCGGCAGCGGCTGGGCCGAGAACGCATCGTGCTTTATATGGGGCGATTGGCGACGGAGAAGAACGTCGAGGCCCTGCTGCGAGCCTGGCGTCTTGTCTCCCCAGAGGGGTGTCGACTGGTGATCGTCGGCGACGGACCGCTTCGCAACAGCTTGATGAACCAGTTCAACGACGACCGGATTCTCTGGTGGGGCCATGAGCCGGAGCAGGACACCCGGGTTGCCCTGCTCCAGTGCGCTGAGGTCTTCATCCTTCCGAGCCTTGTCGAAGGTCTGTCGCTGGCCCTGCTAGAGGCGATGGCCACCGGAACAGCCTGCGTTGCCACCGATGCTGGTGCCGATGGCGAGGTCTTGGAGCAAGGAGCGGGGATCGTGTTGAGCACGCAAGGAGTCACCACCCAGTTGCGCACCCTGCTCCCAGTGATCAGAGACCAGCCGGTGCTGACAGCGGAACTGGGCCGGCAAGCCCGCATCCGCGCGCTGGAGAGATACACGATTTCACGCAACATCGACGCCCTCGAACAGCTTTATTCAGATCTGATGCTGCGCAGCAGGGTCGCCGCCTGAACTTGTCGATCAGCGCCAGTCGAGACCCGGCATCCAGCCGACAATCGCCGGAGTAACCGCGGCGTATTGGGTGTAATTCGGATGCACAGCCCTTAAACCCTCCTCCTCAAAGCGGGCTTTACCCCGCAGTACCACCGCCAAACTGAACAAGAGCAACAGATGCAGCAAGCTGCCTGTGGCCAGCACAACACCTGCTGAACAAAGCAACAGGGCCCGGTACAGAGGATGCCGACAGATGGTGTATGCCCCAGTAGCAATCAGTTGATTCGACAGCTTGGGCGCCGGCAGCGGCGACAGGCTAGCCCCAAGAGAGCGCAGGGCCCCGATGGCCCGAAACAGACCCAAAGCCAGCAACAGCAAGCCAAGCCCAAACAAGGGCAAGGGCCAGATCAACAGACCGAAGCTGGCCGGGGAAGGCCAGACAGGGAGCAGATGAGCCGTGATCAGCAGTAGCTGAGCCAGAAGCCACCACTCACCGCGGCGGTTGTCCAACCAGCCACCCCAACTGAAGCCCCAATCCGAGAACATTTACTCACTCACCACCAATGTTCGGACGTTACGGCGCTGCACAAGGCCCGCCAGGGCCTGCATGTCCTCCCAGCGAATCAACCCCACACAGCCGAGAGTGCCGCTGTTGGCATTGCGGTTGGCGCTGGGATCGAGATGAATGCCCAAATGTCCTCGCCCTGTTGGAAACTCCGGTTCAATCCCGATCCAAATCGGCCCGAGCTCGCTCGGATCAGCGGGACCCAGGGCTTCCACCGGCCCGAGGCTGTAACGACCAGCAGGAAGCGGCGCACGGGTGCCGGACCGATGACGATCGGCGTTCTGACGGTGGGCTCGACCGCTGACGGCATCAAAGTGCTGCACAGGCTCGCCAGGGGTTTCCAGACGAAGACTCCAGATGGGATCTCGAGTGTGTGTGAGCGATCGCATGGTGCGGTTCAGCACCAGAACCGACTCACCAGTGGACGGGGGAGTGGATGGGGAAGTGGATGCAGAGGCCAGATCCATCTCAGCCGCAGAACAGGGCACGGATAACAGCGCCAGCAGATTCAAGACGAGACAAGACCGAACGACCACAGCAACCAGGCATGGAGGCCGGAACCCTATGGGCGGTTTTTATTCGCTGAGGAAATAAAAGCCAGCCGTCTCACCGTCCCCTTCTGAGACCCGCTGCGAGAAGGGCTCAGAGTTCGTTTCCAGCGAGCTGCAGTGCTTCAGCCTCCCTCTTGGGATCTAAGGCACAGCTGTCATCCAGCAAAAGCTGAAGGCGTGGGCTCACGGCCTCCACCAGGGGATTGGTCAGCACACCCCGGCTGATGCCCAGCTCCTCCAGCGTGTTGACCAGCGCTTGGTTGGCTTGGCTGCGCCGAAGACGTCCCTTCTCCACGAGGCAGTCGCTGCTGGCCTTGGCCATGGCGGCATAACTTCGAATCCTGCGGGCCAGCACCACCACGGCGACCCGCCGTTGAACCTCGGGTGCCAGGGGAGCATCCTCTGCGGCAACAGCCATCACTCCGGCAACAGCCATCACTGACGCCAGGGGCAGACCCAAGAGCAGCCCAGCGAGAGATCGGGGGAAGTGCATCAACCTGCCTGGAAAGCTCACTCAGTCAAGCCTGGGAAAACGCTGGGCGATGGTGCTGCCGCTGTACTGAGCCACCCATCCCTCAGGATTGTTGAACCAACGCACGGCACAGAACCGGGGGCGCTGGCCCATATCAAACCAATGACGGGTCCCTGCCGGAACACGAATCAGGTCGCCCTGTTCACAGAGCACGCTGAGCACCTCAGAACCGATGTGCAACACAAACAAGCCGCACCCTTCCACAAAAAAGCGCACCTCGTCTTCGGCATGGGTGTGCTCCTCGAGAAACTTGCAACGCAGGGTCTCGCGATCGGGGTGATCCGGAGTCATCCGAATCGCATCGACCGTGGCGTAGCCGCCATCGCGCTGAACCCGGGCAATAGCTGCGGCATAAACATCAAGGATGGAGGCTTGATCAGCACCCTCAGGAAGGTGCTGATCGGCGGGCCATTGCTCAAAACCGATGCCCCGGCGCTGAAGTTCCGCCTGAATCACCGCTGGATCACCGCTCTCCAGCTGGGGTAGAAGCCCATTCGGGGCATTTTGTGCTGTTTCGTCTGGAAAGATGCTGAGACGACTCATCGTCTGGACCCCGGGCGCATCGACTGCTGACCATCATCGATCCCACCATGACTGGGGGTCTCACGCTGGTGGGAGTCGGCCCGGGCGATCCATCTCTGCTGACCCTGGCCGCCGTTGAGGCCATCCGCCAAGCGCAGGTGGTGGCCTACCCGGTCGGACAACCGGGAGCCGACAGCATGGCCGCCCGCATCGCCACCGATTGGATCCGCAGCGACCATCAGTGCCTGCCGCTGTTGTTCCCGATGGTGGAGGCCGCCGAGCCACGTCGAGCCGCATGGGAGACGGCGGCGCAACAGCTGCAAAACATCGTCCGTTCTGGCCAGCGAGTTGCGCTGCTGTGTGAAGGCGATGCGTCTCTATTTGCGAGCTGCAGCTATGTCCTGCTGGCCATTCTCCAGGAGTGGCCCGACTGTCCCGTCACGGTGATTCCCGGTATCACCTCGTGCTCCGCCGCTGCCGCGGCCGGCCTCTGGCCCCTCGCCCTGCAGCAGGATCAATTGCTGGTGCGCCCCTGCCCCGACACACCTGAGGAGCTGGGGGTGGTTCTGGACACCGCCGCCACCACGGGGCAGGTGCTCGCCCTGCTGAAACTGGGGCGACGCTGGAGTTGGGTGCAACCCCTGCTGAAGCAACGCTCGCTGCTACATCAAGCACTGTTCGCCGAGCGAGTCGGTTGGCCAGAACAACGCATCTGTTCAGCGGATGCCGTTGATGCCGAACCGCGCCCCTACTTCTCACTACTGCTCATTCGTCAGGGATGGCCTGACGTGTTGCCCTAAGCCAGCTCCCGACTGCGTTCCGCGGCTGCGATGACAGCTTCGATCAAGGCGGAGCGCAGACCGATACGTTCCAATGCACGAACGCCAGCAATTGTCGTTCCCGCCGGTGAAGTGACCATGTCCTTGAGCTGGGCAGGGTGCAGATCGCGACGATCCAGCAGTTCAGCCGTTCCAGCCAGGGTTCGGTGGCTCAGCCGCAACGCCAGATCCCTTGGAAGACCGGCAGCCACCGCTCCATCAGCCATGGCCTCAGCCACCAAAGCCACAAAGGCTGGACCCGAGGAAGTCAACGCCAAGAAGGCATCAAGCTTGGCTTCAGCCAGCTCAAGCACTTCGCCCACATCGGCGAATAGCTGCTGCACCTGATCCCGTTGCACTGGAGTGATCCCTTCACCCCAGGCCAAAGCCGTCAAACCGGCTCCCACCAGCGCAGGGGTATTGGGCACCGCCCTCACACAGCAGTGGCCAGGAAACAGATGCTGCAAGCGAGCCAGAGACACTCCCGCCAAAACAGAAATGAGCAGCGGCTGATCCGTGACGGGTGGAGCTGCTGCTGCAACGGAATCCAGTTGCTGCGGCTTCACCGCAAGCAACTGGACCGGTGCGGTCCAAACCTTGGGAGCCGAAGGATCGTCAGCAGCAAACAGTCCGATGCCAGCCGGCAACTCCAAGCGGCGTTGCTCCAAGGAGCCGCTCCCCCCAACAACGGCCAGCAGCTGGTGAGCCGGAATCCGACCACTCTCCAGAAGGGGAAGCACAAGGGCCTGAGCCATGCGGCCCAGACCGATCACACCGAAAGCGGGCTGCACAGGAGAATTCAGAGAGCGGCGGCTCCCCAAGCGGGCGAAGGAGCGCTGGAGGATTCCCCAGCATCTGCCACATCGGCCTCGCGGCTCACCACCGTGGGGGCCGAAGCCTCGTCCTGGCCCGTGTTGGTGACGGTGACGCAACTTGGAGCGAACAGGAAGATGCTCTCTCCGACGCGCTCCTGATGACCATCGATCGCGAAGGTGCCACCAGCAACGAAGTCAACGGCACGCTGCGCCTGGTCAGGCTCCATCATCGTGAGGTTGAGAATGACCGTCTTCCGTTCTCGCAGGGCCTGGATGGCCCGAGGCATTTCATCGAAGCTGCGAGGTTCCATCACATTCACCTCAGCAGACGCAGTGCTGATGCCCGGCATCCCGATCACATTGGATCCAGGCAGGTCACTACCGAGGTCAAATGGGTTGGTGTCACCAATGGTTGCCAGGGCACCACCATCAGCCTGCATGGCGCGCTGGTCCTGGTCGTCTTGCTCGTCTTCGTAAGCAAAATCGTCCAATTCGCCATCGAGATAGTCATCGCCAGCGACGACAGCACGGAGACGGGAGATCAGCGACACCTTGGGATTCCTCTCGGTCTGAATGTGGTTCGAAAACCATGTCCCTGGATACCGTTTTCGCCGGTGCGGGGCAAGTCAATTCGCAGAGTCTGTTGACACCAATCTCGGGCCGAACAGTGCCGAGCCAACCCTGAGCCAGGTGCTGCCCGCTTCCGCAGCCTCTTTCCAGTCGGTGCTCATCCCCATCGAACACTCCAACAAGTTGAACCGATCCGCCAGGGAACGGCAGTCGGAAAACAATTCTTTGCGCTGCTTCGCGGCCATTTCGAATGGCGCCATGGTCATCAGGCCCGAGATCCGCAACCCCGGCAGAGCTTGCAGGTCTGACCAGATAGCGCAGAGTTCATCAGCAGACAGCCCCCCTTTAGTGGGATCTGGGCGCAGTTTGACCTGAAGCATCACATCGGGCTGCCGGGCCTCCTCCAAAGCAATGCGCGATACCCGTTCAGCGAGCAGCAAAGAATCGACGGAGTGGATGAAATCGAAGGCCTTCACCACGGGCCGCACTTTGTTGCTCTGGAGGCGGCCGATGAAATGCCAGCGCAGCTGCAGATCGATCAGCTCCTTCTGCTTAGGCAGCGCCTCCTGAACACGGCTTTCCCCGAAATCAAACTGACCGAGCTCTGCCACGGAACGGACGGCCGATGCCGGGTGGCCCTTGCTAACCGCCAGAAGCCTGGCGGAGGAGGGGCGGTCAACTTGGAGCGCCTGCCAACGCGCAGCGAATGAATCCGTCAAGAGTTCAGATGAACGTCTGATCGAACAGCTGAGTCCAGGAGTCCAGGTCCTCTGACCGATCCCGCCGGCACCGGCCCAGATGCACCTCAGCGTGGTGACGTGCGTCGCCGTAGGGGATCACTTCGAACTGGGCGCCACGGGGCTGCAAGGTGACCAGGAAGAACATTCTCTGGGCATACAGCGTGGCGTAAACGTCGCGACCCTCACCAGCCGGAGCTACCCGATAGAGCATCCCGAAGGTGGGGTGATTCAGATATCGCTCGGACGCCATGCCGTGATCAGCCGTGATCAGAGGTCATAGAGCACCGTACTGACCCCGGAGCCCGATCACCAATAGGAGCAATGTCATCGCCAGGCCATTCAGCAGGTGAGCAGGACGTTCAGGAGGCATGCGGAAATACGAAGGGCCAAGAATCCGACCCCCACGGGCCACCAGTGCATCCGCTCCCTGCTCAGCTCTTAGAAGGATGTTGGCCAACAGCCTCTCTCCCACGGCCAGCACCAAGCCGAAGCCGGCCTTGAAACCCAGCTGGCGCAGATTGACGGCACGACTGGCAAGAGATCGCAGCAGATTCTGGAGCTCTTCCTGAACGAGAGGCAGAAAACGAAGGGCCAGCAACAATTGAAACCCCAGCCGCTCAACAGGAAACCCCAGCCACTTCAAAGGAGTCAGACACCAACTGAGAGCCCAGACCAGATCCTCCGGAGGGGTTGTGATCAACATCAAATTGACGCTGTGAATCACCGTGAAGATCAAGGTCGACGTCCGCAGCCCCAGCACTGCAGAGGCGCGGTCCACCACCAGAGGACCCAGCTTGAGACCACCCAACTGCAGGGGTCCTAGGCGCAGCAGATCCCAGGAGGGTCCTTCCGTCTCGAGCCCAGGAAGCTCGGCCGGATTACGAAGGGGAAAAGCCGCAGGGGGATCAACAGCCGGCAACAGCATCGACAACAGACCCACCACAAGCGCCAACGCCGTCAGCAGAAGGACAGACCGCCACCACAGCGACCGGGCCAGACCACTGGCCAGGGTGATCACCACCAGAGCAACCACAAGAGCGACGCGCCAAACGGGGCCGGCCAAAACAGGTGTGAGCAGAAAGACGAGGGACCAGGCCAGCTTCAGTCGAGGGTCCAACCGCCTGAGCCAACCACTGGAGCCATCGACGTATTGGCCCATCGGGACCTGACGTAACCAGTCCATGACTCAGCCTTTACGGCTCTGTTGACGGGCCAGATCGCGTTCAGCGTCGCGCTGTTGCTTGCCGCGCCAGAACAGACGCAACGGACTTCCATCGAAGCCGAGGCCCTCGCGGATCTGGCGCTCGACATAGCGCCGGTAGGTTTCCCCGAAAAGCTTGGGGTCGTTGACGAACAGGGTGAAGCTGGGGGGTCGACTTGCGACCTGCGTGCCGTAATACAACTTGCCCTGACGCCCCCCTCGGGTGGTGGGCGGACTACGCCAGCTGAGTGCTTCCTTCAGCACCTCATTCACAACAGAGGTGGTAACACGGCGACGATGCTGTTCAACCGCCAAGGCGGCCAGAGCGAAGATGCTGTCCACCCGTTGGCCGGTGAGTGCCGATGTGAACAACATCGGGGCCCAATCGAGGAAGTACAGCTTGGAGCGCAGCTCTTTTTCCATCGCCGTCATGGTGTGGCTGTCTTTCTCGACGGCGTCCCATTTGTTGACAACCACCACACAGGCTCGTCCGTCCTCCTCAATGCGGCCCGCCAGGCGCTGATCCTGCTCGGTCACGCCATCCAGGGCATCAATCACCAGCACGCAGACATCGCTGCGTTCGATCGCCTTGAAACTTCGATTGATCCCGAAAAATTCCGGGCCATAGTTGACGCTGCGCCGCCGGCGGATGCCAGCTGTGTCCACCAGACGCCAGGGGCGTTGCTCCCGGATGATGCTGGTGTCGATCGTGTCGCGCGTTGTGCCGCGAATCGGACTGACGATGGCCCTCTGTTCTCCACAGATGGCATTCAGAAGACTGGATTTCCCGACATTCGGCCGGCCGATGATGGCCATCTGAATCGGTTCCTCCTCCTCCCCCTCTTGATCCTTCGGCGGGAGAAACGTGAGGACCTGATCAAGGAGTTCACCGGTTCCGGCCCCATGGATGGCCGAAATCGGATGGGGCTCACCAAGCCCAAGACTCCAAAATTCGCCAGCCATGGCCAGGCCCTGTTCAGGCGACTCACACTTGTTCACCGCGAGAAGCGTGGGACAGCGATGACTGCGCAGAAATTCAGCAATGGATTCGTCAGCGGCCGTCAGTCCCTGCTGACCGTCCACGATCACCAAGGCCACACTGGCTTCCTCGAGAGCAAGAGCCGCCTGCTCCCGGATCTCAGGCAGAAATTCACTGTCGTCATCAAACACCAGTCCGCCGGTGTCGACGACCTTGAATTCTCGATCACCCCAATAGCCGTCCTGATAGGTGCGATCACGCGTCACGCCGGGCTCATCGTGAACGATGGCTTCTCGGCTGCGGCACAACCGGTTCACAAGGGTCGACTTACCGACATTGGGGCGTCCGATGATTGCGACGACGGGACGCGCCAAGGGTCTGTTCAGGCCAATCATTCACCCTACAGAGACGCCTTTAGTTCCCATGAGCCTGCTACTCCTGCTGTGGCCTCTACTACTGACGCGACGTCCTGAACAGGCATCACCGCTCTGAGCCCGTCGCAGCCTGGCGCCGATCGCGAGCAGAACCGAAATTCTTTCCGGGCGAGACAAATGAGTCTCACTTGAGACAGCTAGGGCGTGTGAAGTGTGTTCCCTCGCCATGCTCGAGCTCGTCGCCAGCCTTGTGGTCGACCTCTCCGACCAGCGCCTGACGGTTTACAACAGCCAACAGGAAGTCGTCCGCGTGATCCCCGTCAGCACCGGCAAGGCCTCAACGCCAACACCGACCTTCAACAGCAAGGTCTTCACGAAGTACCGCTCCACCACGATGTACGGACGCACCTACACCGTTCCAGGCGTGCCTTACACGATGTGCGTCAGTGCCAACGAGGCCATCTGCCTCCATGCAGCGCCCTGGCAGGAGAACGCCGGGCAACCCTTCGGCGTCCCCCGCAGCCATGGCTGTGTGCGCATGCCCATGACCCACGCCCGCTGGTTGTTCCACAACACGCCGAAGGGCACGCCGATCACCATTCAGGCCTGAATCACCCCACCGGCAGATCGCCGGGGTGCCCCTGCACCGGATCGGCTGGAGCCGGAAGCTCTGGCCCTAAAGGCCCCTGTTCCGGCAGGGGCTCGCCTTGCTGTGCCAGCCAGGCCAAGAGCCAGTTCACCGCCGTGGCACGCCGGGTCCGTCGGGGAAAAAGCTCACCGATCCGGTAGCCCGCAAAGTTGAGCTGCTGCTTCAGCAGCTGCTTGTATTCCTTGGGAATCGATCGGGTCAAACGAACCGATGCCGGCCGCTCGGCGATCAACTCGGGAGCCAAGGGGAAGGCATCCGCCCAATCCGTTGGCGTGTCTGGACTGGCGCACCATTGGAGTTCATTGGGCCGGTATCCCAAGCGTTCCCAAACCCTTTCGCAGACAAAGCGATCACTGCAGCGGTCCTCCAGGATCTGCAAGAGCAACGAACGACTCAGCGGCCAGGACATGTCGAGTGCGTTGTGCAGCATGGACCCATGATTGCTTCACCCCCCCTGCAGCTTCCCGGCAATGGAATCGCACGTCAGCTGCGGTGCCGTGTTCTGCAATCGCCGCTTGCGGGGGTGAGCGACCGGGTGTTTCGTGGCCTGGTTCGACGATGGGCTCCTGACGCCCTGCTCTTCACCGAAATGGTGAATGCCACCAGCCTCGAAATGGGGCATGGGCGCTGCAAGGTGGAGTCACTGGCCGACGAGTCCGGACCCATCGGCGTGCAACTGTTCGACCATCGCCCCCAGGCCATGGCCGATGCGGCACGGCGGGCCGAAGCCAGTGGAGCCTTCCTGATCGACATCAACATGGGATGTCCCGTTCGGAAGATCGCTCGCAAAGGGGGTGGTTCCGGATTGATCCGTGATCCCGAACTGGCGATCCGGATCGTGGAAGCGGTGGCGGATGCCGTGGCATTGCCCGTCACCGTGAAGACGCGCCTGGGATGGTGCGGAGGTGATGCTGATCCCGTGCGGTGGTGCCAGCAACTGGAACGTGCAGGAGCTCAACTGCTCACGCTGCATGGACGCACCCGCGAACAGGGCTTCAAAGGCCCTGCCGACTGGAGCGCCATTACCCAGGTCCGTGAGGCCCTCACGATCCCCCTGATCGCGAATGGCGACATCAACACTCCCGAGGATGCTCTGCGCTGCCTGAATCAAACCGGCGCAGCCGGCGTGATGGTGGGCCGAGGGACCATGGGGTCCCCCTGGCTGGTGGGACAGATCGATGCCGCGCTGACCGGTCGTGCCATCCCCTCTACGCCCAACCCGACGGCACGGCTTGCGCTGGCTCGGGATCAATTGGACGATCTTGTGAAGGATCGCGGCGACCATGGGCTGTTGATCGCGAGAAAACACATGGGCTGGACCTGCACGGGCTTCCCCGGGGCATCGCGACTGCGTCATGACCTGATGCGGGCCCCCACACCCGCCCAGGCCAGGGAACTGCTCAATCAGCAGATCGACGCTCTTGCCGCGTCCGCTTGACTGGACGCTCCGACGGTCAGGGCGTGGCGCCTTCAAGCGGCAAGGACAACACGCTTGATGCCAATGCCTGGCAGCGCTGGCAGTCCGGATTGGCAAGCGCGGAGGAGATCCAGCGCTGGCAACAGCAGCTCAGCCAGCACCTTCCCCAGCTGCCGAAGGAGCTGCTGGATCCGTCTCTGCTGCCCGTCTCCCTGTTGCGTGATGCAACCCAGTGGGCCCCCACAGACAGCGGGATAGATCCCATCGACCTTCTCTCATCCCACAGGGATCTCACTGACGCCAAGCAGCTGTTGAGTAGCGGTCGCCTGCGCGAGATCGCCCTGGGACAGCGCAGCCTGTTCGCTGATCTGCCGCCGGTGCACCTCCAGGCCTACCGGGATGGGCTGAGACCAGCAGCACATCAGGGCTTCCTTAGTGCTCTGGAGCACCTGGCCGGCATCGGCCGTCAACGCTTCCAGCGAGGACTGCCCCTTGGCAAGGATCTCGATCGGTACCAGCCCCCCGCTCCAGACCCAGCACCAAGCGAGTCCATTCCCTCAGCGGCCTCGATGCTGGTGGTTCTCCACCAAACACAAGCGGAGGTCGAGGCCGAGCACATCCAGCCAGGGCAGGGGTGGGGCCAGATCCGCCACGCCTCTCTGGAGGATCCTTCCGGTTGGATGAGCGAGCCAACCCTCGATGGCGAAACCCTGGTCAGCTTCTGCCATGCCAGTGATCAGCTGGATCCCCAGGCGGCCCTGCGCATGGCGCAGTGTGCGATGAAACACCCTGCAGCGGTCTTGCTGACCAGCGATGAGACGCTGCGCTGGAGCGACGACCCAGGCATTCCGGCAGGGAACCGCCAGAACCGAACAGAGATCACAGCGTTTCGTCTGCTCTGCCGGGGATGCCTAGGCGGCCTGGTGACGATCCGCTGGTCAACGCTGCAACAACTGACACTGCCGACGTCCACCGGTTCGCTCCATGCCCTGCTGCTGGATCTGGCGCTGCAGGTTTGCGGACGCGGCGACGCCGTCGCCCACTGTTCAGAGGTGTTGCTACAGCGATCGATTCGGGCGAACCCGACCGTGCCCGACGTGGCCTCGCCGGCCGACCGCCATTGCTGGCCCCCTGAGCTCAGCGCTGAGATCCTGGCGATCACCCAGCGACACAGCCCAAGCTTTCTGGTGCCCGGTGGGCAACTCACTCCCGTTGATTCGCTGAGCGCCTGCCATCAGCTGCAACTCCGCACCGAACCCAACGTTTTGGTGTCGGTTCTGATCCCGTTTCGCGACCGGGTCGACCTCACCCAGAGCTGCGTCGACTCCCTGCGCCGCTGCGCCGGAGCTGTGGCCTATGAGCTGATCCTGATCGACAACGGCAGTGAGGAATCCTCCACCCAGGCCTGGCTGGAAGAACAGGCGCAGCTCGACGACGTGTGCGTGGTGCGGGTGGACGAACCGTTCAACTATTCGCGTCTCAACAACATCGGCCGACGCCATGCCCGTGGCAGCCATTTGTTGCTGCTGAACAACGACATTGAATTCCGATCAGCTGAGGTGCTTCAGGCCCTGCTGGACCCGTTCGCGTACCGCGGCACCACTGCTGTGGGGGCGAGGCTGCACTACCCCGACGGGAGCATCCAGCATCAAGGGGTCGCCGTGGTGAAGGGGGAACGGCGCTGTGTGGTTGAGCCCGGAAAACACCTGCACAGTGCCCCTGTGCTGGCCACGCTCACCCCCTTGCTGGTGCAGGAGGAGTTCACCGCAGCGACAGGGGCCTGCCTGATGCTCCGCTGCAGCGATTTCGATCGCATCCAAGGGTTCGATGAAGATCTCGCCGTGGTGTTCAACGATGTGGATCTCTGCCTGCGCCTCAGGCAGAGCGGTGGTTCGGTCGCCGTGACCCCCTTTGTGGAGATCGTTCATCACGAATCGATCAGTCGCGGCAAAGACCGCGAAGGCACCGCTCTGGCCCGGCATCAAAGGGAGTCCGGTCACCTGAGGGCCAAGCACGCCAGGTTGTTCGCCGAAGGTGATCCCCTCACCAGTCAGGGCATTCACCCCCACAGCAATCGCTACCAACCCAGGGAGACAGCGCCGCGATCGAAAGGGCCGGTTGCCGATGCCGTGCTGATGCACTGGAGGAATTCAAACTTCCAGCCCAGCCGCCAACGACCAATCGTTCTGCTGGCGCATTTTTCAGGCAACAACCGGTTTCGGGACGACCTCTTCCCACTGATTGATGAGTACCGACGCTTCGCCGATGTGATCGTTGTGTCGTCGGCCAGCGGGTTGCGGTGGCACCCGAGAACGCTGCATCGGCTGCGCCAACGCTGTGCGGCCATCGTTATTCGACGCAACCAGGGGTATGACTTCGGCAGCTGGAAAACAGCACTGAACCTGCATCGGCAGGACATTGAGCAGGCAGCATTCCTGGTGCTCACCAACGACAGCTTCTGGGGACCGGTTACTCCCCTCGACGACCTGTTCCAACGCCTGCATGCCAGTTCAGCGGACGTGATTGGGCTGACGGACGATCTGATGTACGAACCCCATCTGTCGTCAGCCTTCACTGCTTACAAACCCAAGGCACTGCAGTGCCCAGCCTTTGGCCGTTTCTGGGAGACATTGCAGATCTGGCCCCGCAAACGGGACCTGGTCAAACATTGCGAAGTCGGCCTGCCGGTGCAGCTGCAGGAAGCGGGGCTAAGGCTCGAGAGCCTCTACACCCACAACGCCAACGGCAATGTTCTGCACTACGACTGGAAGCACTTGATTGAGCAACGCGCCTTCCCCTTCCTCAAGGTGAGCCTTCTGCGGGACAACCCGACGCGACAACCCGTCGACACCTGGCCCGAAGTGATCGGCCAACGCAACCCTCAGCTGGCGGCCAGCATCCAACGACAACTGCGGCCCAAACCAGAATTGCAGCGGCTGTTTGAACGGCTTCGCCGTCGAGGGAACGGAAGTGATCGCAAGGGGTCTCGTGCTGTAATGGCGCCGACTTCACGCCGGTGAGCCAGCTGATGAGCACCGCATCCAAGCGACGGGGAATCATCCTGGCTGGCGGAAGTGGCACGCGGCTGCATCCGATCACCCAGGCCGTCAGCAAACAGCTGTTGCCGGTTTACGACAAGCCGATGATTTATTACCCGCTCAGCACCTTGATGCTGGCGGGGATTCGCGAGGTGTTGATCATCACCACCCCCCACGACAGGGAGGCTTTCCAGCGCTTGCTCGGCGATGGAAGCCGCTGGGGCATGACGATCGAGTACGCCGTGCAACCAAGCCCGGACGGATTGGCCCAGGCGTTTCTGATTGGTGCCGACTTCCTGGCGGGCCACTCCGCTGCTCTGGTGTTGGGGGACAACCTCTTCCATGGACACGATCTGGTGCCCCAGCTGGTGAACAGCAACGCTCAAGCCCAAGGGGCGACGGTCTTTGCCTACCCCGTTAGTGATCCCGAGCGTTATGGCGTGGCCGAGTTCGATGCCGATGGCCGCGTGCTGAGCCTGGAGGAAAAACCTCAACAGCCCAAGAGCCGCTACGCCGTGACGGGTTTGTACTTCTACGACGACAGCGTCGTGGAACGAGCCCGCCAGGTGAAGCCTTCGGCGCGCGGCGAGCTGGAGATCACCGATCTCAATCAGATGTATCTGGACGAAGGGCGGCTGCGGGTGGAGCTGATGGGCCGTGGCATGGCCTGGCTCGACACCGGCACCTGCGACTCCCTCAACGATGCAGGCAGCTACATCCGCACCCTGGAACACCGTCAGGGGCTCAAGGTGGGGTGCCCGGAGGAGGTGGCTTGGCGCCAGGGCTGGATCACAGCAGAACAGCTGAATCAGCTAGCGCAGCCCTTAAAGAAGAGTGGCTACGGCTCTTATCTCCTCCAGATGCTTGAGGAGAGCGTGAGCGATCACGCGGCCCTGCAAACCAGCCTGGAGGTAAGCCATGCAGCTTGAACAACTCACAACTCCCTCCGGCGCATTGATGCAGGGGCCCCTGCTGATTACGCCCCAGGCCTTCGGCGATGACCGTGGCTGGTTCTACGAAAGCTGGAACCAGCGCAAGTTCGATGAAGCCGTCGGCAAATCGGTGCTGTTCTCGCAAGACAACCACTCCCGCTCGGTCCGGGGTGTGCTTCGGGGACTGCACTATCAACTCGCACCGGAACCCCAGGCCAAGCTGGTGCGTGCCACGGTCGGATCGATTTACGACGTCGCCGTCGACATCCGGCGCGACTCGCCCACCTTCGGCGCTTGGGTCGGCGCCGAACTGAGTGCCGAAAACAAATGCCAGCTTTGGATTCCCGAAGGCTTCGCCCACGGCTTTCTCACCCTCAGCAGCGTTGCTGAAGTGCAGTACAAGGCACGGGGGTTCTGGAACAAAGCTTGTGAACGGGCCATCGTCTGGAATGACCCGGATCTGGCCATTGCCTGGCCGATCGATCAGCTAGAGGGCGGAGAGGTGAGCCTCTCTGGCAAAGATGCCGAAGCGCCGGGGTTCAAAGCCGCTGAAGCCGCGGGAGACGTTTTCCCATGAAGGTTCTGCTCACCGGAGCTGGCGGACAGCTTGGCCAGGCCCTGATCGCCTCGGTGCCCCATGGACTCGAGCTGGTGGCCACCAGCCGTCAAGATCTCGACCTGGCTGACCCTGAAGCCTGCCGTACGGCCGTTGAGCAGCATCAGCCTGACTGGGTTCTTAATGCAGGTGCATACACGGCCGTGGACAAAGCCGAATCGGAATCCGACCTGGCCCATGCCGTGAATGCCGGGGCACCGGAAGCCTTCGCCCGCGCTCTGGATCAACAGGGGGGCCGCCTGCTTCAGATCAGCACCGACTTTGTCTTCAATGGAACCCAAGGAAAGCCCTATCAACCCATGCAGGCCCGCGACCCTCTCGGGGTTTATGGCGCCAGCAAAGCAGCCGGAGAAGCAGCGGTGCAAAGCGGTCTCGGAACGGACGGACGGGGCCTGATCCTGCGCACCAGCTGGGTGATCGGCCCCGTTGGCAAGAACTTTGCCCTCACCATGCTGCGCCTTCATCGCGAGCGGGATCAACTGGGCGTCGTGGCCGATCAGGTGGGCTGTCCCACCAGCACCCTGACCCTGGCTCAGGCCTGTTGGAGAACCCTCCAGATCGCTGGAGAGAACGAGCTACCGGCTGTCATGCACTGGAGTGATGCCGGCGCTGCCAGCTGGTACGACGTTGCGGTAGCGGTGGGTCGGATCGGGGCTGAGCTAGGGCTGATCGACATGCCCGCAGAGGTTCAACCGATCACAACAGCGGACTATCCAACCCCAGCAGAGCGTCCGGCCTATTCGCTTCTGGACAGCACGAGCACCAGAGCAGCCCTGCAACTGAGCGGACAGCACTGGCAGCACGCTCTCAGGGATGTTTTGCAGCAGGCCAAAACCCCATGAAGCTCCACTGAGTTCAACGTCCCCTCCTCCTCACAACGCCCCACCCACTCCCTGACCAATGGTTTCGTCCATGCCTTCCGCCGCTGACCTGCTGGGAGATCGCCGCAGAGTTCTGGTGACGGGAGGTTCCGGCTTCATCGGAGGCGCCGTGGTCCGCAGGCTCCTGAGGGAGAGCACGGTCACAGTCTTCAATCTCGACAAGATGGGCTACGCCAGCGACCTGGCATCGATTGAGGAGATTCTCAGCGAGCTGGGCGACGCGGCGAAAGATCGGCACAGACTTCAACAAGTGGATCTGACCGATGAGGCAGCCGTTGAGGCTGCGGTGCGTGAGGCCGACCCGGATTTGGTGATGCACCTGGCAGCCGAAAGCCACGTGGATCGCTCGATCTCCGGACCTGGCGTGTTCATTGAGAGCAATATCACCGGGACTTACAACCTGCTGCAGGCAGTGCGGGGGCACTACGAAGGATTGAGTGGAGAGCGTCGAGAGGCCTTCCGGATGCACCACATCAGCACAGACGAGGTCTTCGGCTCACTTGGCGCTGAGGGACGCTTCTCAGAAACAACGCCCTACGACCCCCGCAGCCCCTACTCCGCCAGCAAGGCGGCGAGCGATCACCTGGTTCAGGCCTGGCACCATACGTTCGGCCTGCCCGTGGTGCTGACCAACTGCTCGAACAACTACGGCCCCTGGCAGTTCCCAGAAAAGCTCATTCCTGTGGTCACCTTGAAGGCGGCCGGAGGAGAGTCGATTCCTCTCTATGGGGATGGACTGAATGTGCGGGATTGGTTGTACGTGGAAGACCACGTGGACGCGCTACTTCTGGCCGCGTGCAAGGGTGAATCTGGTCGCAGTTACTGCGTGGGCGGCCACGGTGAACGCACCAACAAAGAAGTCGTTCACGCCATCTGCCAGCAGTTGGATCAGAGCTGCCCAGCATCAGCTCCCCATGCGGATTTAATTACGCCGGTGACCGACCGCCCGGGCCACGACCGCCGCTACGCAATTGACCCAGGCCGCATCAGTTCGGAACTAGGCTGGAGCCCACGCCATAATGTTGAGCAAGGCTTAGCGGAGACAGTGAATTGGTACTTGTCTCATCAGGAATGGTGCAGCAAAGTGCGTGAACGAGCGGGATATGATGGCAGCAGATTAGGAATGAAAACAACTCAAAAAAAAGCAAACGAATGATAATTTGCGACCTGCTTTTCTTAGACATCACAGAGGAGGGGCATGCCTAAACAACGTCATCCGCTCTCTGCTATTTCGCAAACGACCCGACAACTGTTGAAGCGATCTGCTTCTGCGGCGGGAAGGCAGAAAATTTTCCCCAAGGCACTACGACAGCATCTCAGTCGCCTGGGGGGAGCCAGACGACCAAGCCCGCCCAACAACAGGCGCAAAAAAATTACTCCTGAACTGCAGGAGTACATCAAAGACATACAAAGCAAAGAAATAAGCAAAACAATAATTCGCGACTTTCGCGAATTGGCTCATTATGCCTATGTGTTTGACATTGAACATTATAAATCTCAACTAGAGGTGGAAGAAGCGGAAGAGCTTAAAAGCATCGGCGACGTCATTCTTCATTACTGCAGATCAGGCAGCCTAGAGGGCATTGACCCGAGCAATTTATTCGACACAGAAAATTATTTCAGCAAATATCCCGACGTCAAAGAGAGTGGGCTCAACCCGATGGTTCACTGCTTCAAGTTTGGAATGAACGAACACCGCTATTCGATGGATAACATCCATTTCATGCGGAAGATGGCTGATATTAAAAGGCCTGAGCCAAGCGCTCTCAACGCAGCCATAGAAGATTTAATGACTAAAAAAATTGGCGTTTTTCTGCATATCTTTTACCCAGAACTAGGCGAAGAAATTGCCACCCGTCTTAAGAATATCCCGTGCAGCATCGACATCTTCATTTCCACAAAGGAAGATTCAGTCTTGTCGCTGAAAAATATTTTTAACCGAGTCGACAATGCCCAGAAAGTAGAAGTCAGACATTTCAGGAACATCGGACGAGACGTCGCTCCGTTCATCGTTGGCTTCAAGGATCAAATCCTCAACTACGACCTCATCCTGAAGCTCCACTCCAAAAAAAGCCCTCACAGCAATGCACTCAGCGGCTGGTTCCTTCACTGCCTAGACAACCTGATTGGCAGCGAAGTGATTACAGCCACCAATCTCAAAGCTCTTCAATCACCAGAGGTAGGCATTGTCTATCCGATTGAGAACTACGCTCTCAGCCTCGGAATCAAACACGATTCATGCTGGGGCCATGAAGATGGCAACTACACAAAGGCCAATCCATTCCTAAAACGCTTCAATCTCGACTACATCTCACGAGACAGCCAGTTCCGCTTCCCAACCGGGACAATGTTCTGGTGCAAGCCAGAGCTCCTTAAACCCATTCTTGACTGGGATCTCGACTGGAACGACTTTGATGAGGAAGGTGGGCAGATCGATGGGACCATCGCCCATAGCATTGAACGCCTGATTGGCCTTTCGGCAACCGAAATTTACAAGCAAAAGCTGAAGACAACATACTGCGGATACTTGCTTTCGAAACAATATTTCAGTGACAAATCCATCATCGAAGCTCGCAACAAACTGAGAATCGATGGCTTCGAGAAGGTCATTCAATTCAAGCCACAACAACTTGAAACAAACTGGTCACTGAAAAACAACACCAACAATAAAGCTCTACATATCCATTGGATTATTCCTAACTTTACACCTGGCCTTGGCGGCCACATGACTATTTTCAGAACAATTGATTATCTAGAAAACTCTGGGCACAAATGCACAATTTGGGTTCATTCCGAGCTCAAAGGGAATGACAAGCCAAGTCGCCTAAGCTACTTACACAAGCGTGTAATCGATCAATACTTCATCCCACTCAAAACAGACCAAGTTTACGTACTCGGCAACAGACAGAAGGATCTTGACCACATCAGCGGCGACGTCGTGATCGCGACAGATCGAATGAGCACATATCCAGTGCTTGGAATGAAAAAGTTTCAGAAAAGATTTTATTTTGTACAGGATTACGAGCCCTACTTTTTTGCACGAGGAAGTTCCAGCATCCTCACCGAACAATCATATGCATCTAGAAACAACTTTGCCTGCATTTGCGCAAGTCCTTGGCTAAAGCAAAAGATGGAAAGTTTTGGCAACTCAGCCATCTCTTTCCCGCTAGCTGTCGATCACAGTGTCTACCACCCCAACAACGATCAGAAACGCAGCTGTCACGCCATCGCCTTCTATGTGAGACGTAGCACGCCAAGACGGCTCTATGAACTGGGGCTGCTTGCTTTAAGAGCTTTGTTTGATCTGGGCGACCACTTCGAGGTCATCACCTTCGGCGAAAAAGATCTGCCTGACTTTGGAATTCCTGCGAAAGTTCACCACGCAGGAATTCTGAATGCCAACGACTTAGCAAACCTATATCGCCAATGCACGGTTGGGTTCGTACTTTCAGGAACCAACTACTCCTTGGTGCCCAATGAAATGATGGCTTGTGGGCTGCCCGTGGTTGATATCGATGCCGAACACACACGTCTCTGCTATGAAAAAGAAACAGTAGTCTTAGCAGAACCAACTCCCATAGGCCTGGCAAACGCGTTAAGCCGATTGCTGAATGATGCGTCGTTCCGAGAAAGCACTTCAAGCAAAGGACTCGCAGCCATCGAACAAATCAACTGGGATGCTTCAAACAAACTGATTGAGGCTTTTATTCTGGAATCACTTCCTTCAGAAACAGCAGCATTAAAGCCTGCAAAACCATCACCCCCCTTGGTCACTGTGGTGATCCCCGTTTACAACGGGGGAACAATGCTGAAAGACGTCGTTCAATCCTGTCTCGCACAAGATCTCAATGAAAAATTTGAGGTGTTACTGATCGACAGTTCATCCAGCGATGGATGTCTGGATTGTTTACCCAAGGATGAACGACTCCGCCTCCACAGGATTCGCAAGGAGGATTTCGGCCATGGGCGCACCCGCAACCTGGGAGTGGAGCTTGCCCGAGGGGAGTACGTCGCTTTCATCACGCAGGACGCCATCCCAGCGAATCGCATGTGGCTCATGAACCTGATCGCCCCACTGCAGAGCGATCCAAGTGTGGCCGGGGTCTTCGGCTGCCATATCGCCCATACCGATCATGGAGAACTCACCGCCCATGACCTTGACCAACACTTCAATCGTTGGATTTTTAGAAGCCATCGCCAACCGATCGAGCTCGATGCTGATCGACAGACCTCCAATGGCGTTGTCTCAACCCATGAACGCTTTTACTCCGACAACAATTCCTGCTTAAGGAAATCCATTTGGGAAGCTGTTCCACTTCCCGATGTCGTATATGGCGAGGATCAATTGTGGGCCCGCGAAATTCTTAGAAAAGGTTATAAAAAGGCCTATGCCTCAACAGCAGTGGTTCGCCATTCCCATGAATATGGCTTCCGGGAAGCGGTCTTACGCGCCAACACGGAATGGCATTTCTATGACCAAATGCTTGGCGAAAGATTGCCTGCGACCAAAGAACAGGTTCTACAAATGGTTGAACGATCTTGTACCAACGATCGCGCAGCCCAGAAGTTGTACCCAAACATCAGCGACAACGAACTGGTGCTACGCCGACGGCTTCATTTTGCAAGGGCCTGCGGCTATTATTTGGCTGGCAAAGGACACGGTGCAATACGGCCTTGAATTAATTAACCATGAGTGATCAAGATATCAACTCTTCCGCATCGCGTTGAGCAGGAAGCCACCAACGCCCCAAGCCACAATAATGATTCCGACAGAGGCAAGAAATGCTTGCCAGCGCCAGTTTTGATCAGGCTTAACAGGCAATTGAGGTTGACTGAGAACAACCACAAATTTCAACTGACGTTGACTCTCGCGACGACTATTGTCGGAGGCAAGACGAGCAGACTGCAAGGTTTGAGTCGCAAATTCAACATCAGAAACCAAGCCAGCCTCTTCAAGCGCAAGAGTATTCAAATCTCGTCCATTTTTACTTACAGCACGATCTCTCTCTTCGCGAATCTGAACCTCTAATTCACTCACTTGGTCTGCAATGAATGCGACTTCAGGTGCATTAGGGTCTCGGTATTGGCGACGCAATGCGGCTTCTTGAACTTTCAAATCAACCAGTTGAGATTCAAGCCCAGAGATATACGAACTAGCTGCTGATTGTTCAGTCAGCACACTTAGGTTTCCATGCTTTTCCTGAAAGAGCTCAAGACTTCTCTTGGCTACTTTGAGATTACTCTCGGCCAGTTCTACCTCTTTTCTCGCAAATTGATTTTGGTCAGCATTAATGGATTGATTCACCTCATTCACAAAGCGACGAGACTGCTTCAGCAACTCGATGTTGAGATTGAAAGCCTGCTTGGGTGAAAATCCCGATGTCGTCAGGATGACTGAACCACTCAAGGGCTGAGGAGCCACAGAGAGTTGTTTTCTGTAGAAGCCAAGCTGTGCCGGAGCAGAACTGTTAGCGGGCAATCCAGCACGAAGATCCGGAAGCTTGATACGGTAATCCTGCTCAAGTTTCTTGCCGTCAGGGAACAAGCGGGCCTTCACATCCGACGATTCGAGATAGACCTGCAGGTATTGACCATCCACAAGGGAGGTCAGTACCTGCGGTGCAGCAGCAGCGCCTGCCAACACCGAAGCCGATGATCCCTCGAGAGGTAAGGCCTGTTGAATTACAAACTCAGAAACTGAAGTATAGCGATCTCGCCCAATTACAAAACAATAGAACGCTGAGGTTGCCAGAAAGACTGAAATCAGGACCCTAGGCTTTGCAATCCTGTCCAACCGCTCACGCCATGCCGGTTTTGGCTGATCCGGAACCACGGAATTAGAAATCCGAAACGAAGATGGCAGCTCCTTTTGGAGAGAAGTGGAGGAGCTGGAAGGCGGGATTGATTCAGACATAACTAAAAATTAAACCAAGGCAAGCAACTGGGCAGGGAACAAGGGCTAATCATCATTGGCCTCCAGGAGCACTGACTCGTTGGTTCGGTAAAGAATCAAAGAAAATCCAAGAAGAATCATAGAACACCAAACCAAATAAGACAGAGAAATATCTGGTATCGGATATTCGTTATTCATCGAATACCTGAAAAGCTCAACGGCATGAAGAATTGGATTCCATGTTACGAACGGCCTTGTATACTCAGGAAGCTCGAAAGTAGCGAAAAATATTCCAGAAGTAAAAATAATCAATCGCTGCAAAATTCGCTTAAGAATTCTCGTAATCCACTTATTAAACCTGCCAAGAAATACAAGACAAATCCCAAAACCAAGCGCCATGAATACCGTCAACAAGTAGACACTGATTGCCAGGCCAGGACTATCGAGCTGAAAACTCCACGTAAAATACCAAACCAAACCAAGGATTGCCAACGATATGGTTGAAATAGCCCTGAAATCATTAACCAATAAAGCCAAGAGAATATCCAATGGCTGAATTCTTTTATAATAAAGAGGAGCCCTTAGCTTCAAGCCAGAAAGCGCCTTAATTGCCCCTTGCCTAAACAAAAAAGCAAGAGCAAATCCGGAAGCGATAAAAACAACAATATTGAAGTACATGTCCGTTGAACCACCCGCAGCAAACCTATTAGTACCCCTCAAAAAAGCAAAACCTACACGCATAACAATAAAGAACAACATGATCTGCAACGGAGTTACAATGCTCTCCCAGGCACCAATCGAAGTTCCTGTCGATTTTCTATTATTCTCATAGGTGGCTATCGCCAAAACAATTGCAATCTGACGCCAAATTGAATTGAAAAGCTTTCGCAAAAAAATCATGACTTCAAGAGCTCCTCAAGCGAAACCATCATCATCAAAACCATCATCAATAGATTCCAAATTAAGAAGATTTTGACCTATCACCAGTGGTTCTTCATCCGAGTCTGACACATCGGATGCTTCAAGATATTGATCAGCCCACTGAATCGACTCTGAAAGTCCACCTGCAAACAGAATCTGACCCAAGGAGCCCAGTACAAGGCCCTCGGTACAAAATTCGCGTTGAAAGCGGCTGTTGGTGGAGGTTGCGAAAAGAGACTTGCCCTCAAGCTGCCTCCACAAGAGTGATCGAAGCGGCTTCGCAGGCCTAGACATTAAAAATCTTGTGCTAGAAAATAAATAGCAGTCAAACGAAAAAAGAACGGACAATGCTAGAAAGAAAAAGTCTTTCTGCTCTTTTGAAAGCTCTTTAATAATAACGCTGGGGTATATCTCCTTTTCTGACAGCAGCCCCCAGAACTCATCCAAACCAACGCGAGATTTTTCAAGACAGTCGCTATAGACAGTAGAGAGAAAGCTGAGCGCGTGGGAGATCCGCAACTTGCTGTCCAAGCCGCCTTCGCCGCCGACAGGCCAGCCAATTACCCCATCACTAACTATTTCACCAGATACTGGAGGGACAAGGCCAGCAAGAGCAGAACTTAACTGGTATCGCAAAAATGCACTGTTTGTAATCACAGCGATTCTCCTTGCTTGCAGAAGCTCCCAATTCCACGGAGTCTGGAACGTAATTTGAGGGTTTGATTTATCGCAGCGAAGTGAAAGATTCCGGAACGTCAACACCGGCGTGGCTAAACCCGTCGCATCCACCACCACAGCCAAAAACGTCCCAAGGACGTGACGATACCACCGTGAAATGAAGCAGCTTCAGGAGTGGCTTGCAACCCAATCAAGAGCACCTTTCATCAGTCCGGTGCGACAACGCTTCTCCAAGCGATCCGTCACCAAATCCAGAGCGAGATACCCAGTGCGTCGCATTAGCGGCTGCGGTAATAGTGCCGCTGCTCCACTCGGTGAGAGCTCAAGACTCAGATCAGCCTTCGCCATCAGGCATTCCGGCTCTGGACGAATCCATGCCTGGCACTGGAACTGAACCAGATCCTGCAACCGGCCGAGTCCATGAATCGTGCAATGTTCAAACACGATGGTGAGTCGATCACCATCCCAACTAGAGCGAAATATCACCTCGGGCTGCAGCTGGAAATTCAGCAGCTGATAGGGACGAGACGCATAGAGGAAACGGCCGTTCTGCAGCCCCTCCACTCTTTTGCGATTCAACAGTGCTTTCATCGGACGGCCAGGCTGCGATAGGTATCCCTGCAGCTGAGCCAGGGATGCATCGGGCAACGGAAGAGCGACGCCATGGGAACGGTGAACCTGCACCGGACAACAAGGAAACGGTTGATGCGGAACGATGGCACGTCTGACGGAAGGTGATCACGGATGATCGAGTCAACGCTCGATCGCGCCGAGGCCCCGATGACGCAGCCGTTCAGGATTGAAACCGACAGCCTGGGTGGCATTGAGGTGGCATCTGAGGCGCTCTGGGGGGCCCAGACCCAGCGGTCGCTTCAGAACTTCGCCATCAGCAATGAACGGATCCCCCTCGAAATCATCCAGGCCCTGGCCTGGATCAAGCGCTCCTGCGCCACGGTGAACGGCCAGCATGAGCTTCTGAGCCTTCAACAGGTAGAGCTGATCTGCACGGCGGCCGATGCCATTGCCGCCGGCCAGCACAACGATCAGTTCCCACTTCGGGTCTGGCAGACCGGAAGTGGGACCCAGACGAACATGAACATCAACGAGGTAATCAGCAATCTGGCGTCCAAGGCGTCAGGCACCGCCCTCGGCAGTCACTGTCCGGTGCATCCCAATGACCACGTCAATCGATCGCAATCGACCAATGATGTGTTTCCCGCGGCCATCCATGTCGCCGCGGCCAAGCAGCTGAAAGATGGGCTGCTGCCAGCACTCG
Organism: Synechococcus sp. UW106; assembly: GCF_900474015.1. Classification (NCBI taxonomy): domain Bacteria; kingdom Bacillati; phylum Cyanobacteriota; class Cyanophyceae; order Synechococcales; family Synechococcaceae; genus Synechococcus; species Synechococcus sp. UW106. The sequence continues at coordinate 278,585 of NZ_UCNV01000003.1, read as the reverse complement.
ATGCCCTGGTGCATGCCTTCGATGCCAAAGCCCAGGCCTGGATGCCGATCGTCAAGATCGGCCGCACCCACCTGCAGGATGCGGTGCCCCTGCGCCTTGGCGATGAAGTCGCCGCATGGAGGGATCAACTCAAACAATCCCAGGGCTGGATTGAGGACTGCCTGATCAGCCTTGGCGACCTCCCCCTTGGGGGCACCGCGGTTGGCACGGGGTTAAACACCCCCCCGGGCTTCCGCCATGCCGTCGCGGACGAGCTAAGCCGGGTCGCTGGAGTTGATGTCCGTCCTGCGGAAAATCTGTTCGCGGTCATGGCCGGCCATGACGCCCTCGTCCATGCGATGGGGCTGCTTCGCCTTCTATCCGTGGCCCTACTGCGCATCGCCAACGACATCCGTCTGCTCGGATGCGGCCCCAGGGCCGGTCTGGGCGAGCTACAGCTCCCCGCCAATGAACCGGGGAGTTCGATCATGCCGGGAAAAATCAATCCCACCCAATGCGAGGCCATGGCGATGGTCTGCACCCAGGTGATCGGACTCGACGGCGCCGTAGCGGCCGCCGGCGCAGGTGGCCATCTGCAGATGAATGTCTACAAACCCTTAATCGGCTTCAACCTATTGCAGTCGATACGGATGCTCAAGGACGCCATCACCAGCTTCCGCCAGAACCTGGTGGAGGGATTGGAGCCGGATCTAGAACAGATTCAAAGGTTCGTCGATCGCTCCTTGATGCTGGTCACCGCTTTGACCCCCAGCATCGGTTACGAGAAGGCAAGCGCTATCGCTCAACATGCCCACCATCACGGGCTGACGCTGAAGCAGGCGGCCCTGGAGCTAGGTCACATCACGGAAGCGGACTTCGATCAACAGGTGGATCCCAGCGCGATGGCCGCTCCTGACGCCTGAGCTCAGGCCGCCCGCTCTGTTGCCGGGTTGAGAGCAGCGGAGGATGGAACCAGATCCTCAGCCTCCGCCACCGGGAAGCGATTGATGGCTTTCAGAGCCTGCCGGGCATGGCTACGTAGCTGCTCGCTGATGGCCTCGCAATAGGGAACCTGGGCAAGCAGATCCACGGTGCGGCGCATGATGCGCACCACATCGCCCTCGTCCAACGATGTATTGGCAATCAAATCGTTCCAGGTTGTTCCCCTGGCCCAGGCATCCACCAAGCCCATCAACTCGGGTTCCCACCAGGCTGGTACCACCACTCCTGCGCGTTCCTGGGCCCGAAGCAGCTCGCGACGTAAGCCAGATAAATCCTGAAGGGCCTCCTCTGCCGCAGCAGGCGGCGGAAAGCCACTCCAAAGGTCAGGGCGATTGACCTCCGTGCTGATCGCCTCAAACACCGCCGCCAGGTCAGGGGGTGAGAGGTCATCGAGATGACCACTCATCAGAGCCAGCCCCAGCCACAGCTCGTTGTCGCCCCGCAACGCGGCAACGGTGCGGCCAATCTCCGTGGGATCCAGCTCGTCAAGACATCCAAACTGTTGAAGGATGTCCATCAAGGCCAGGAAGGTTTCCCAGTGACGGTTGGCCCGTTGATGCAGCACCTGCTGACGTTCAGCGATCTCGAGTTCCAGATCCTCCATGCGGCGGCGGTGCTTCTTGAGCTGCTTGCGATCCCCCCAGCGATGGGCCGGATGCTGCTCCTGCTCCTGTTCGAGATCTCGGACCAGCCGGGCTTGGGTCAACACTTCCCCGGCCAAGTCGTATTGCGGGGTGGTCATGTCGTGGCGCCGGGCCATATGGGCTACCGCCAAGGCCAAACCACCACTGGCCTGATCGCCATGACGCAACTCTCCCGAGCGGGTCAACTCTGGTAACTCCAGCCCATCCACCTGAAGACAACTGAGCTCTGCATGGATGCTCACCACGGCCTGACAGGGAAGCAGGATCCAGACGTTGTCATCGGTCAGACAGAGCAGCAGCGGAAACTGACCAGGACCCTTCACCTTCTCGACAATCACCGCTGGTGCGACGCGCCCTCGTAGCTGTGGTGACTTCAAGCTGACCAAGGTGCCGGTGCTGGCGAACTGAAGAGCCATCGTCAGCTCGTTGGCCAGCGTTTCCTCAGCCTGTTGCTGGAGAATGCGAAGCAAGCGCCGCTCTTCGCGGAGCCGCCCACGCATTTTCTCGTAGTCCTCGAAGTCTTCCCAGGGGATATCTCCGGCAACTCCCTCAAGCTGGCTGAGTTGCAGCCGCAGTTGCGAAAGATTGTCTTCGTCCTCCACGAGGTCGAGACCCGCCAGGTAGCGGCCAAAACTGCGTTCCACCAGCTCCCTGGCCTTGGCCAGGTCGTGGCGCTGCAGCAAGTTGAGAACCATCCCGTAGCTGGGGGTGAACTGGCTCACCAAAGGGTCGGCAGGACTCGTCGCGAGCTGTCCGGCCTCACGCACGCCCTCAAAGCGGCTCTGAACCGTCACGACGTAGCCCTGGGAATCGAGACCACGCCGGCCGGCACGACCCGCCATCTGGAGAAACTCACTGCCCATCAGTGGGCGATGCCCGCGTTCGGTTCGCTTGGACATCGCTGCGATCACCGTGCTGCGGGCGGGCATGTTGATGCCGGCGGCCAAGGTCTCCGTCGCGAAGACCACTTTCACCAGCCCTTGCTGAAACAGCTCCTCAATCAACTCCTTCCAGGCGGGCAGAACACCGGCGTGGTGTGCCGCGATACCCCGTAACAGGGCGTCGGCATGGATTCCATCTCGGACAGCCTCAGGGTTGTCGTCGCTGTAGGCCGTCAAGCGAGCCTTGATCCGCGCCTGCTCCTCCTTGGTGACCAGACACTGCACACCAAGATCCCGAACCGCCTTGTCACATCCACGTCGACTGAAGATGAAATAAATCGCCGGGAGCATCTGCCGCTCGGCCATCTGGGCCACAACAAAACTGATTGGTGGTGGTTCCGGTTGAGGCGGTCTCTGGGAGCGTCCCTTGCGCTTTTGCCCCTTGGGCGCTCGCCAGACCTTGCAGTTGGGATGCAGTCCGGTTCCAGCATCATTCAGCAAAGGGTGCAAACCCTTGGCGCTGCAGAAACTGAACTGAAGAGGAACCGGTCGGTGATCACTCATCACCAAGGTGGTCGGACCATGAACCTTTTCGATCCAGTCGGTCAGCTGGCCTGCATTCGCGACCGTGGCGGAGAGAGCCACGAGCTGCACCGGCGGGGGGCAGTGAATGATCGACTCCTCCCAGACCGTGCCGCGCTGGGAGTCATTCATGTAGTGGCACTCATCCAGCACCACAGCTTCCACATCAGCCAGGGGATCATCGTGCTCATCCGCCTCGGCGTAGAGCATGTTGCGGAAGATCTCCGTGGTCATCACCACGATGGATGCCTCGCGATTCATGCTGAGGTCACCGGTCATCAGCCCCACGTTCTCAACGCCGAACTGAGCACGGAAATCTCTCAATTTCTGATTGGACAGGGCCTTCAGTGGTGTGGTGTAAAAGACCTTCTGGCCGTGGGCCAGGGCGCGATGGATGGCGTATTCCCCGATCAGCGTCTTGCCAGATCCTGTGGGGGCACTGACCACAACCGAGTGCCCATGATTGAGGGCATCCATGGCCTCAAGCTGGAAATCATCCAGCGGGAATGGAAAGATTTCTGAGGGATTCAGTGCTGCACTGCGATCGACATCGGGCTCTGATGAAGGCGTGGCCGGTGTCGATTGGTTCATCGAACAATCCTAAGGAGGCCTGCTGAGCCTTCCCTTCAACGAAGCGATAAGCCAGGCCAATGCCATCAATTAGATGTGCCGACAACCTTTGACGGAAGCGACCTAGATCGTGAAAATAAGAAAGAGAATGCTTCGAGCCTTGGTGAGCCCACCGGGGCTTTTTTTGTGCCAGGAAACCCAGCTTCAAAAGGGTGACAGAGACACACCGCCGGTGCCATGACAGAGGGAATGAAACGCACTCTGCTGTGACCACCACCCAGCTCACCAAGCCGCGGCCGGCTGAAGACACCCTGATTGATGCACTGCGGGGCTGCCGCGACGTCAAGGAGCTGAAGGCCCTCGAACAACGCCTGGCATCCAGCACCGATGCCCCACCGCTGTTCACCTGGATCTGTGATCTGCTCGTGGCACGACGCATCTCCCGCGGGCTCGCCGCCCGTCTGCTGTTCGAACTCCACGGTGGGGGCTTGACTTAAGACGACTGACGAAGCGAAGGAGTTGGCCGCCGCCTCCAGAGGGCGGCAAGAGCGCTGCCGATCAAACAGTGAATGACAGCGGAAATGGCGCCCGGTAACGCCGTGAGGGGACTGGCGAACCCTCCACTTCGAGCGAGCACTACCGCCAATCCCGAGTTCTGCATCCCGACCTCAATGCTGATGGTGCGCTGGGCCTGCACGGTTTGGCCCATCAGCCGCGGAATCAGCCAACCCAGCAAAAAACCGCCGCCATGCAATAGGAGGCAAGCCAGGATCAACACGGGGCCTTGTTGACGCAGCACCGCTGTCTGACTGCCGACGATGCTGGAGACGATCATCACGATGGACATCACTGCCAAAGGGGGCATCACCGGCTCAATCCGCTGGGCCACACCGGGAAGACCACGCTTGAGCACTACCCCGACGGTGACAGGCAGCAGCACCACCTGAAGCACAGTCAAGAACAGAGCCCAACCGTCCACCGGCACATACTGACTGGCGAGAACCTGCGTGAGACGTGGAGTCAGCACAACAGCAGCCAGGGTGCTGATGGTTGTCATGACCACCGAAAGCGCCACATCACCGCGGCCGATCAGTGCCACCACATTGCTGGCGGTCCCCCCCGGGCAACAGCCGACAAGAATCAAACCCACTGCCAGAGGTGCGGGCAGGTGCAGGGCCGCCGCAATGACTGCTGCGAGGGCCGGCATCACCAGGAACTGAGCCAGCACCCCGAGCAGCATGGCGCGCGGCCTGCGACCAACGCGCAGAAAGTCTGCCGGCGTCAGCCCCACGCCCATGCCCAACATGATCACGCCCAGTCCAAGGGCAATCAGTGGCCCCCTGAACCAGACAAAGAGGGGTGGATGCACCAGGGCTAGAACAGCTCCCAGCAACGTCCACAGCGGAAAAAGCAGAGTAAAACGCTCCCAGGTCATCACGATCAGAGGACTGCGGCCATCCTTGATCAGGGCGGGTTCCAAACTGTTGTGATGCGGGACCAGGCTTTTCCCATTCATCCGGCGCGCCGCCGTCGCCTGCGGAGTTGGGACTCCGGCCGGGAACCCTGGCAACTGCGAGATCCGTCTGGAACGCGCCAACTTCTCGATCTGGCCAGCAACGACTACCTCGGCCTCAGCCGGCATCCCACTGTCGTCGCGGCGGCGATGGAAGCCATGGCCTCCGATGGGGTCGGGGCCGGTGGCTCTCGACTCATCACAGGCACCCGACCACGTCATCTGGAGCTGGAGTCGGGCCTCGCCACCTGGTTGGATCGGAATCGGGTGCTGCTGTTCCCCAGTGGATTTCAAGCCAATATCGCCGCCGTAACAGCCCTGAGTGAACGGCACACCACCGTGTTGGTGGACCGGCTGATTCACCACTCGCTGCTGGCAGGCATCCGCACGAGTGGTGCACGGCTGCAACGATTTGCCCACAACGATCTTCAGGATCTCGACCAGCGTCTGCAGCGGCTGAAGCACGCAACGACAACACCTCTGGTCGTGACCGAAAGCCTGTTCAGCATGGAAGGCACCAGTCCCGACCTAAAAGGCATGGCCGACCTGTGTGCCCACCACGGTGCACATCTGCTGGTCGACGAAGCCCATGGCCTAGGCGTGCTGGGCCCAGAAGGCCGCGGGCTTTGCCATGGACTGCGACAGCCTGTGGCTTTGGTCAGCGGCACCTTCGGGAAGGCTTTCGGCAGCGGAGGCGCTTTTCTCGCAGGGGATAACACCACGATGGAACGGCTGCTTCAAACCAGTGGAGCCTTCCGTTACACCACGGCCCTGGCGCCACCGCTGGTGGCTGGGGCCCAAGCCGCCCTGAACTTGATCCAGTCCAACCCGACCTGGGGCTCCGAGCTATGCCAACGGTCTGAATCCTGGAGAACAGCACTCATGAACCAGGGCTGGCCGCGCCCCCCAGGGAGCGGACCAGTTCTCCCCTTGCTGGTCGGTGGGGACCAAGACGCTCTCGACCTTCAGCAAGAGCTGGAGCAGGCCGGTCTGCTTTCGGTCGCGATCCGACCACCCACAGTGCCTGAGGGCACCGCCCGATTGCGCCTGGTGCTGCGGCGGGACCTGCCGGAGGGCACATTGGAGCAACTGCTCGCAGCCCTCTGCGCTCGATGATGCAGATCCTGGCAATGCATGGTTGGGCAGGCCACGCCGGCGCTTGGTCCCACTGGCGAAAGCACTTCGAGCAGGGGGGGGCCACCTGGAACGTCGCCGAACGGGGCTATGGCAGTGAGAAGCCCATTCCACCGGCATGGACCACCGGCCCAAAACGAAACGGCCCGGAGCGAACGGGCCCGGAACGAAACGTGCTGATCGTCCACTCCCTGGGGCTCCATCTGCTGCCAGCATCCGTCCTGGAGAAGGCATCGGCAGTGGTGCTGCTTGGCAGCTTCACCAGATTTGTGCCGGATGGGCGAGCAGGGCGCTCTATCGGGGCCGCTCTACAGGGAATGCAGGCAGCCCTGGGCACTGACCAGGAACTGCCGATGCTGGAACGCTTCCTCGACAAAGCAGCTTCACCTCATGCCCTCAGCGCCCTGCCCCCCAACCCCCTGCTGCAGGGCCTGACGACCCTGGGGCGCCAGCGTCTCCAGGAGGATCTGGACCTGCTGGGGGACTGCCGCACTCTGCCGACGGGGTGGCCAGAAACCGTTCCTGTTCTGGTGGTGCAGGGCGAACGGGATGCAATCGTGCCTGCAGAATCAGCGCAACAGCTCATCGATGCGCTGGGGCATCAACCGCTGACCCTCCATCGCGACCCGACATGGGGTCACGCGCTGATCACGCAAAGGGTCTTCGTGGTGGTAAAGCGATGGCTGGAGGGCCTGTGATTCGCTCCGACCAAGTTCTGGAGCGGTTCAGTCGCGCAGCACCGACCTACGCAACCGACGCCCTGCTGCAACGGGCAATGGCCTGGCGTCTCGCCCAACTGAGCCGACGCTGCGCGATCCCGCGCGGCCTTTGGGCTGATCTGGGCAGCGGTACCGGTCATCTCGCCGCGGCCCTGGAGGCCATTCACCCCGGGCAGAAGGTGATGCGCATCGATGGGAGTGCAGCCATGCTGAGAAGCCATCCCAGCGGGGTGCAGATCCTGCGGCATGACCTGAGCAGCGGACTGCCGGACTTGCCGGTACCACCTCAACTGCTGGCCTCCAGCTTTGTTCTTCATTGGCTGCCGGATCCGGCGCAGCAACTTCGGACCTGGGTGGATGCGCTAGCGGACCAAGGCTGGCTGGCCCTAGCGGTGCCGATTGATGGCAGTTTTCCGCAATGGCAGCAGGCCGCCCAAAAGGCCAGTCAGAACTGCACCGCCTTGACCATGCCAGTGCGGGATCAACTGATGGCGGCCCTCCCCGATGGCGTGGTGCAACTGGAACAGTGCCTGAGCTTCACCCAGCACGCCGCCAATCCGCTGAAGCTGCTGCGACCCATGAGCAACGTTGGCGCTTCGGTAACCAACGCCGGCCAACTCACCCCAGGTCAGTGGAAGGCCCTCTTCCGGGCTTGGCCCCAATCCGATCAGTCGCCACGGTTCACCCTGACATGGAAGATGTTGATCCTGATGGTGAAGCGATGAACAACAGCTTCAGTCGACTGGTGGTTTGCGGAACGGACACGGACGTTGGCAAGACCGTGGTGAGTGCATGGCTGGTGCAGGGACTTGAAGCCAGCTACTGGAAACCGGTACAGAGCGGACTTGAGGGCGGTGGTGACAGGGAACGGGTGCGCCAGCTCTTGGACCTCCCTCCGGAACGGATGCTGCCCGAGGCCTATTCCTTCCAAGAGCCGGTCTCCCCCCACTGGGCCGCCGAACTGGACGAAACTGTTCTCGACCCGGCCCAACTCCAGATTCCCAACCATCAGGGGGGCCTGGTGGTTGAGACAGCTGGAGGTCTGATGGTCCCCCTCACCCGCAGCTGGCTCCAGATCGATCAACTGGTGCAGTGGCAGTTGCCGATCGTGCTGGTCGCCCGGAGTGGGCTTGGAACCCTTAATCACACCCTGCTCAGCCTGGAAGCATTGCGAAAACGCAATCTCACGGTGCTGGGACTGATCCTGAACGGCCCTCTGCATCAGGACAACCCCGGCACCCTCGAACAGTTCGGTGATGTTCCGGTGCTAGCGCAACTCCCACCGCAAGCCTCACTCTCAGCAACAGTTCTGGAGCGGCTTTGGCATGAGCAGGATCTCAGCACTAAATTTCAACAGGCGCTGAACCGAACTTCCCTGTGACTTCCCGTCAAACCCTGGCGACTCTGGCTGTTTCAGCACTGTGCGTGGGCATTCTGGTGCTGTTCACCGATATCGAAGTGCAGCTCGTGCGATGGGTGAACTGCAGCGCCATCGCCACAGAGGCAGAAAAGAACAGTGACGTGTGCCGTTGAGGGATCAGCCCAGGGATTTTGACCCCGTAGGGCAGGTACCTAACCGCATCGCTGCATGGCGTACTGCGATCCGCAGGGGCCAGCCCTGACGGAGTTCAGCCTGAATGACCTCCAGCTGGGAAGACGACCAGCCCCGCAGCTCAAGATCACTGCGGATCGATTGCCAGTCGCCCTCCGGAAGGACAAGGCGTCGCGTTACAGGGCGACGCACTGCAGACCCCTCAGGCCTGCTTGGGACGGCAAAACGCTTGGACTGACGACGGGTGCGTGTGGCAGCCATCCAGGGCATCAGTAACAGCTCCAGATCCAATATGGCAAAAGCTGCAGCTGCTGCCATGGGGCCAATACGACATCCAAATCTTTGGCCCCCCTTCACGCAGATGGCTAAAGCAGCCAGCGCTCAACGGGTGGTCTCTGGGGACGGTGCCCTGCTGATCCGCGAGGAAGGAGAGCCCCTGATCGATGCCATCAGCAGCTGGTGGGTCACCCTGCATGGCCATGCCCATCCGGTGCTGGCCAAAGCGATCGCCGATCAGGCCGCCTGCCTCGAGCAGGTGATCTTTGCCGACTTCACCCACGAGCCCGCGGAGCAACTAGCGGTGCGACTGAGCGGAATCTGCGGTCTGCAACGCCTGTTTTTTTCCGATAACGGGTCAACCGCGGTGGAAGTGGCCCTCAAGATCGCTTGCCAGTGGTGGGCCAACCGGGGACAACCTCGCCATCAGATCGTCGCCTTCGACGGGGCATACCACGGAGACACCTTCGGTGCGATGGCCGTTGGTGAACGCAACCTGTTCAGCGCGCCCTTCGAAGACAAGCTCTTTCCCGTCGCCCGTGTTCCCTGGCCAGCCACCTGGTGGGACGACGATGACGTGGAGGCCAAGGAATCGGCGGCGCTGGAGGTGCTCGAACGCGTGCTGAAGACGCCGACAGCGGCAGTGATTCTCGAGCCTCTGCTTCAGGGAGCCGGCGGAATGGCCATGGTGCGGCCTGAATTTCTGCGGCAGGTGGAAGCACGAACCCGCCAGGCAGGATCGCTGCTCATCGCCGACGAGGTGCTGACAGGCTTCGGACGCTGTGGCGACTGGTTCGCCAGCCGGCGTGCGGGCATCCGGCCCGATCTGATGGCCCTTTCCAAAGGGTTGACGGGTGGATGCCTGCCGATGGGCGTCACCATGGCCAGTGAAGAGGTGTTCGAAGCCTTCGTCGGCGAAGACCCATGCTTGACCCTCTGGCACGGCCACAGCTTCACCGCCAATCCACTGGGATGTGCCGCGGCCAACGCCAGCCTCGACCTGCTGGAGCGCAACCCCGCCGCATTTCAACAGTTTGAAAAACGGCATCGACCGCATTTAGAGCAGCTGGCACGGCATCCGCGGGTTCAGCGCCCTCGATTGACGGGGACTGTCGCCGGCTTCGATCTCGTTGTGGATGGGACCTCCGGCTACCTCAACCCGGCGGGGCCGAAATTGAAGCGACTGGCCATGGAAAACGGAGTCTTCCTAAGACCCCTGGGCCAGGTGGTCTATCTGCTGCCACCGCTCTGCATCAGCGATGCCCAGCTGGAACGGTGCTACGCGGTCATCGCGATGGCCCTCGATCAGCTCTGAGCTCTTTTGGCCTCAAGGACCCGCCTGAATCGCCGCTTCGACATCGGCTCGGGAGAGGCCGTAAGGCAAAGAACACTGCACCATCGCTTCCAGCGAACCGGGGTGCCAAATCACTTTGAGATCCTCTCGCTCAAGCAGCAGCAGGGCCCTCCATTCAGAACGCTCAAGCATCCACTGGCAGGGGTTGTCATCCATGCGAATCGCCCCCAGCTGCTGAAGCCAGGCCTCAAGCGCCCGGAGAGAGTGCTGATTCAGCGGGGTGCTCTCCGGGGGCAGGGCGGCCATCAGTCAGCGAACGCACGGTTGTTCTTTGAGTCTGCTCATCCGCCAACCAGCTGGGTGACACCTGCCAGTCGCGCCCCTGCGCCAGAGCTACCCCCAACCCCAGCACCAGGCTGAGCAGCAGCGCAATGCTCAACAACAACAAGGAAAACCATTCACCGCCTGAAAGCGGTCGGCGTTGACCGATGCCCTGCCAGGCATCTGGGCGGGGTTGGCTCTCCAGAGGCGGTGCCATTGGCACTGCTGGTGAGCCCTGGTTGGGGGGTGATTGACTCTGGCGCAGCAACGCGTCGTAGGACTCCTTGAGCTGCTGGAACGCAATGCTGGCCTGCTCTGGCGGCAGTTGCGTCGTGTCGGGATGAAGGGCCTTGGATTGACGTCGAAAGGCCTGACGCAGTGTTTCAGCGTCGACCCCTGGGCGCACGCCAAGCCGTTCGTGATGGCTGAGGCGGGCTTCGGACACAGGGGACGGCCGGTCCTTCATCCTAAGAAGAGTTGTTGCTCCAGCCATGGCCGCCACAGCGCCTGAACCGGCGTACTGGGACGCACTGGGATGGCAGCCATCGCAAGCGCAGCGCGACCAGCTGATCGCCCTTCAGGGCCAGCTACAGAGCTGGAATCAAAAGGTCAACCTCACACGCCTGGTTGATGGTGATGATTTTTGGGTGGGTCAAGTCTTTGACAGCCTCTGGCCGCTGACGGGAGAACTGCAATCGCCGGAACAGCCGTTGCACTGGATTGATGTGGGCACCGGGGGAGGCTTCCCCGGGCTAGCCATCGCCATTGCCCTGCCCAAGGCACAGGTGACCCTTCTGGATTCAGTTGGGCGCAAGACAGCCGCCGTTGAAGCCATGGCCAACACCCTGGGGCTGGCTGATCGAGTGCGCGTCCGCACCGAACGGATCGAGACCACCGGTCGCGACGGCGCGTTCCGCGGCAGTTTCGATCGAGCCGTGGCCCGGGCCGTGGCGGCAGCCCCTGTGGTAGCCGAATACCTCGTGCCCCTGCTGAACACGGACGGGCAGGCCTTGCTCTATCGCGGCCAGTGGAATGACAGCGATGCCGTGCCGTTCAACAAGGCCCTGCGCCTGCTGCACGCCCGTCTGGTGGAAGTTCAGCACCGGCAGCTCCCCAACGATCGCGGCACACGCCATCTGTTGCGGGTGCAACCGACCGGGCCCTGCCCCCGCAGCTACCCGAGGGCCGTGGGAACGCCGAGCCGTGAACCCCTCGGGACGTAAGTCGACCGTTCAGACGCTCGACAGTCGCATCTGGGATACCCCTTTGAGCCGGTCCTTAAGGCTGAGCAGGATGTCGGGAATTCGCTCGCGCCACGGACTCGCCTGCAGAACGGTTTGTAACTCCTGCGCACTGACCTCCCCATCAAAGGCATCAGCGTTGGCACCGGCGAACCAGTGCCCTCCCGAGCCCAGCAACCGATAACGGGCCTTGGCATAACTCTCGAGATCCCAGGCTTCAAGCAGGTTGTACAGCCAAAGCAACACCGGCAAATTGATGTCCCCCGGCGTCGCATGCCAAGGCGGCAGCCCGACGAACCAGGTGGTCATCCAGTCACGACCTAGCGCGTCATCAGCCGCACGCCGCAGCCGCTGGTCCACCGGGGCAATCAAAGCCGTCGCATCCGGCAGCAATTGCAGCGCCTCCAGGTGAAGGTCAAGATCCTCTGGCCGTACCGCTCCGACACTGATGGTGTGCACCCGCGGATCCTGCAAACAGAACAGATCGTTGAACACGATGGGATGCAGCGGTGCACACAGCTCCAATAGCCGTTGAGACGGCGTGTGCAGATGGCCGCCTTTGTCCGTGGGACTGATGATGAACACCCCCATGTCCTGACGGCGGGCAGCATCCAGGGCTGGACTGTTGTCCTGACGGATGTAATACCAGTGCAGGTTCACATAGTCGAAGGCACCTGAGGCGCAGGCATCAGCGATCAACGCCGTGGGTCCATGGGTTGAAAAGCCCACATAGCCGATCCGTCCATCGGCCTGCCAGCGGCGCACCACCTCCATGCATCCCCCAGGCTGAAGGGTCTGGTCGAGATGCTCCGGCAGGTTGATGCCATGGATGGCCAGCAGATCCAGGCGATCACAACCCAGCCGCTCAAAGCTGAGCTCCAGTTCCGCTTCAAACGCGGCGGGATCTTGCCGGGGAGGCACTTTGCTCTGAAGCAGACGTGAAGGGTCGGGCGTACGCGGCAGGGCCCAACCAAGCTGACGCTCGGAACTGCCGTAATGCCGCGCCGTTTCAACGTGATGAAAGCCCAGATCCACCGCTCGCTTCAGGGTCGTTTCGACCTGGGTCTGGGAGGCGGGAGTGATTTCGTCTGGTGGAAGGTCGGTCCAGCTCTGCTGAAACCGCATTCCACCCAGAGACAACAGGGGAATCTCGAGCTCCGTGCGGCCGAATCGACGGGTGGGCAGCGCCATCAACCCTGAGGACGAGGTTGAAGATTCTGGCGAATCAGGTTCTGCTTCAGCGTTTCAAGCGACTCGAAGGGAACCCAGTGAATGCAATCAACGGGGCAGGTATCGATGGCCTCCTGGATGCATTCGGTGGAGTCACCGTCCTGTCGGATCGCTCTGGAGCGTCCCAGATGCGGCTCAACAACAAAAGTATTGGAAGCCACGTGGGCGCAATAGCGACAGCCAATACATACGGCCTCATCGACCCAGACGGCCTGGTCTCGCATATCTCCGCCAAGCAAGGGCTCGCGCCCTGTTGGTTGCTCCTGCGGCCGAGCGGGGGCTGAAAAGGCGTAAGAAGAAGGATCAGCCAGGTTTCAAGCGTCCCAGCGGGTCACCACGAGTTCAATCGAACCATCCTGTGCCTGGGTCTGTTCTGCGACCTGAAAACCTTCTTTTGAGGTGGCTGCCAAAACCGAGTTCAAGGCGTAGCGCTGGGTGAGCTTGGAAAGAAAGCGTTCTACAGGAATCTGTTGCTTCCAAAGATCTAGATCGGTCACCAGCTCGTAGGACTCAGATGCGCTGTTCCAGCGAAAGCCGATGTCGCCTCCCTCTTGCACTGCGATGGCAAGATCGGCCGTGACGGTCTGACCGCGATAGCCACGCACGGGACGTTCCCCCTGATCAGGGGCATAGCCCATGTCTTCCAAGGCTTTGACCAGAGGCTCAAGCTGACGCAGTTCGGTCTTTACGGTGCTGAAATGCGACATCAGTTCGTATGAGCGGGAAGAATCTGGGACTGGACCTCAGGCTGCAGAAACGCTTCGGAAGTGGACTCCTGACGTTCAACCGTTCCAAGTGCAGCTTCAACTTCTTCAGTGAGCTGCTGGCACGCCTCACCAGCTACCCCCTCGACCCGCTCTTCCACACGACCATCGGGCCGAATGGTGAAACGAATGGTCTTCTGGGGCATCGAAGCGGCGTGATTTGCGCAGCAATCTAGTGGGGGTCACCGCTGATTGTTGCCTTCCTCGTTACATAGCCCTGTTACAGGATGAATCCGTCGTTGATCAACGTCTGCAGACGTTCCAACACCAGCGGATCCTCCAGTTGTTCGAGAGCGGTTCTGGCCTCATCACGCACAGAAATCTCACCGTCGTGGAGCAGAGCACTGACCAGAGCTTCAACGATCTCGGCTTGCCGCGGTTGCACCAGCTGATCGATCAAACGGCCCAAAGCCCAAATGCAGTTGCTGCGCACCACCGCTTCGCTGTCGATGCGCAGGCTTACAAGCAGTTGCCCCGCAGCGGGGTCTGCCTTCACCGGTGAACGGCTGCCGGCCTCAGCCAACGAGCCTGGACACCACAGGCGAACAGCAGCGACATCCGTCTGCAAGGCACGGATGAGCGGATTGAGCACCGGTGCATCCGGAAAATTGCCCAGACTCCAAGCCGCGGCCTTACGGACGTAGGCATTGGCATCCATCTGCAGCAGCTGCAGCAGCGGTTCAACGGCCGGAGGCGATGGATTACGACCCAAGGCGTAGACCGCACTCATCCGCTCCACTGGACAGGAGTTCTGCAGCAGAGGCAGCAGCAAGGCGATCGCCCTGGGATCGCGGTATTCGCAAAACACTTGCAAACCCTGCAAACGTTCTCCGTGTTTGCCCCGCAACCAGACCAGGGCTTGGTCACAGGCCCTAGCAATCTCCAGGGAGGAATCCTGATCGGTGTCGTCGAGCTGGATCGCATCAAGCGGATCCACGTCCTCTTCGGCCGCCAGCTCGCGCGCCAGAAGTTCAGGATCCACGGAAAGGTTGGAGAGCCCCTGGTCCTTCTGTTGGCTGCGATCGTCAGTCATGGATCGATGCTACGGGAGGCATTCCAGGGCTCAACCCATCGAAGCTGGAGCCAGCATGTCACCGGGGAGCCAGATCCGCGCACTCACGGCCACCAACGCCAGCGCGAACAGAAGAACAATGAGAGCCGGCAGAAGGGTGGAACGAAAAAACGACACCGGAACACTGCAACCAAGGCGCCATTCTGCTCAAGACGGCACGGCATCGACACGCCGCCGCAGTTGCCAGATCGAGAGGATCAGTACCGACAGACCAATCCAGCCAGTCCACTGCTGGTGCAACAGAAACCCACCCGTCCCGAGCAAGCCGCCGAACAGCACACCGCAAGCGAGAACGAAGCGACGCAACATCCCAGGTAGGGACTCCATGGGCATGACGCCAAAGCGCTTGCGAAGACGTGCCCAACCAGGTCCCGGAGGGCGAACCGTCCGCACAAACTGCTCCAAGACAGCATCCGATTCCGGAGGCGTGGTCAGCATCACAGCCAACCAGGCCACCGCTGAGAGGCCGGTGATCACCGCAATGCGAACCCCGTAATCCTCAATCCGAACCAGGGGAACCACAGACGTGAACACACCCACAAAAAAGCCGCAAAGCATGGCCGAAAGCTCAGCTGCTGCGTTGACCCGCCACCAGAACCAGCGCAGTACCAGGACCACACCCGGGCCTGAACCGATGGCGATCACCAGGCGGAACACCGCACCGATGCTGTCGCTGATCAGGGCTGTAATCACGCCCAGAACAAGCAGTAGAACAGTGGTGAGTTGCCCGATCAGCAACAGCTCCCGCGGAGTGGCGGAAGGACGAACAAACCGCTGATACAGGTCGTGGGTGAGGTAGCTGGCACCCCAATTCACCGATGTGCTCACGGTGCTCATGAACGCCGCCACCAGCGAGATCACCACCAGGCCGAGCGCCACGGGGGGCAACAATTGCACCGCAAGAGCTGGATAGCCCAGCTCCAGATCAGAGCCGGCCGGCAACAGCACCAGAGCCGCAAGAGCAACCACGATCCAGAGCCAGCTGCGCACGAGGTAATTCACCACAAGGAACACCCACCCCGCCAACCGTGCCTGCTGCTCATCACGGGTGGCCAGCATCCGCTGGATGAACTCGCCCCCCCCATCGCTGCGGCGGAAACTCCACCACTGCACAGCGATATAGGCCGTAAACATCGGGATGCTGATGCCACTGCCCTGCAACCAACTGAAGCCAGACTCATCCCAGGTCCAGGGCACAAGAGACAGCAGCTCAGGCCTCTGCAAGGCCTGCAGTTGCTCCAGAAGAGCCGTCATTCCGCCTGCTGCATGCAGGGCAGCCACGGCCACGGCCAGGGCGCCCGCCAACGCCAGCACAAGCTGGACCAGATCGGTGACCACAACAGCCCAAAGGCCACCGGCAACGGTGTAGCTCATCACGAGCAGGGCCACGACCATCAACAACCAGACCGTGTCTGTGAGCCCCAGCGCAGCTGGTTGACCGGACACCAGGCCCAGGGCTTCCACCACCTTGCGAAGCGCGAGGAAGGCATAACCGATGCCGATGCAGTTGACCGGCACGGCCAGTAGGAAGGCCTTGATGCCTCGCAGCCATGCCGCCGCCGCACCGCCGTAACGCAACTCGGTGAAAGCGGCATCGGTCAGCACGCCACTACGCCGCCAGAGGGGCGCAAACACAACAGCCATAGCCACATGGGCCAAACCAAAACTCCACCACTCCCAGTTCCCAGCCAACCCGCGTGCGCCCACGAGGCCAGCGACGTATAGCGGCGTGTCGATGGAGAAGGTGGTGGCGGCCATCGATGCACCAGCAAGCCAACCGTTGAGACGACGGCCGGCTACGAAATAATCCTCTTCGCCGCTGTTGCGGCGCGAGAGCCACAACCCCAGCATCAGGGTGAGGGCGAGATAGGCACCGAGAAGCAGCCAGTCGATTGCTGTCATTCGAAGACCCTGTTCAGAAGCAGTCTGCTGATGAAAACGCCATCAGCCCACCGTTCTTCCCAACGTTCAGCTCTCTGCGGAGCTCGAGGTCATCTGCTGACGCCGAAGCTGGCCGCAGGCCGCATTCTGGTCAAGCCCGCGGCTAGCCCTAAGGCTGACGGCGACACCACGTCGTTCAAGAACACGACGAAACGCCTCGATCCGCTGCGGCGTCGGCCGCTTGAACTCCTCCTCCTCAATCGGGTTGTAGGCGATGAGGTTCACATGGCTCTGGAAGCCACCAACGCGATCCGCTAGCTCTGCGGCGTGGTGGGGCTGGTCATTGAGTTCACCGAGAAGGATGTATTCGAAACTCACCCGGCGACCGGTCACATCCAGATAGTGACGGCAATCATCAAGAAGAGCTTCGTAGGGATAGGCATGGGCCGTGGGGATGAGCTCCTCGCGCAGCCGCTGGTTGGGCGCATGGAGACTCACAGCAAGGGTGAATTGGGCTCGCCCCAACCTCTGCATGGCCAGTTCCGCAAGTTGCGGCAAGGTCTTCGGAACACCAACAGTGCTGACGGTGATGCGCCGTTGGCCGATGCCGAGATCATCATTGAGGCAGCGAATCGATTCCAGAACAGCCTCACTGTTCAGAAGAGGCTCACCCATACCCATAAAGACGATGTGGGAAGGACGTCGTTCCATCGCCTCACGCACACTCAGCACCTGATCCACGATTTCGTGGGTCAGGAGCGAACGCTGCAGCCCCCCTTTTCCGGTGGCACAGAAGCGGCAGGCCATGGGACAACCCACCTGGCTGGACACACAGACCGTGAGCCGCTGGTCGGTGGGAATGCCCACGGTTTCAATGGTCTCGCCGTCTTCTGTGGAAAGCAGCAGCTTGGTGGTGGCATCGGTTGCCACTGAACGATGCACTTCCTTCAGGCGACCGACATCAATGCCGTCCTCGAGCAGGGCGGCACGCCAGGTCTTGGGGAAGACCGTGATGTCTGCCAAGGAACGGGCACCCTTGGCATAAATCCAATCGTGGAGCTGACGGCCGCGGAACGGTTTCTGCCCCTGGGCAACCGCCCAGTCCTGCAGCTCGGCCGCACTGCGACCCAGCAGAGCCTGGCTCACCAGATCAGCAAACCATGGCCCAGCTTGATCTCCACCGCCATCAGGGCGATGAAGCCAAGCATGGCCAAGCGTCCGTTCAGCCTCTCGGTATGGGTGTGGAACCCATACCGGGGCAGGCGTCTCGTGGGGATCTCAGTCGGCTCAAGCATGGAAGGGTCTGCAACGGTGAACAATTGAGCGGAGCTCATTCGTCAGAGAGCAGGCCTTCCTCCTGAAGACCTTCAACGGCTTCAGCATCAACCACCTGCTCTTCCTTCAGCTCATTGTCGGCGTCCGGACGGGTGAACGCGGCGAAATTGCTCGCCGAGGGGTCGATGTTGTGGCGGGTGCGGGTGGCCTCAAGGTCGGCATCGCTTGGGTCATCCAGCACAGCACTGGCACTAGCCGCAGGAGGCATATCAACGGTGTAGTCGGGACGCAGGTTCTGCATGCGGCGGTAACCAGCGGGGTCCTCCGACAGGATGTCGGGGTGGGGACCGGCCTCTTTCTGCAGCTCCTCTTCGAAACCACTGAAGCCTGTACCGGCAGGGATCAAGCGACCGATGATCACGTTCTCCTTGAGACCGCGCAGCCAGTCGCTCTTGCCTTCGATGGCGGCTTCCGTCAGCACCCGGGTCGTCTCCTGGAAGGAGGCGGCGGAGATGAAGCTGTCGGTGTTGAGCGACGCCTTAGTGATACCCAGCAGAACCGGCGTGAATTCGGCGGGAGCACCGCCCGTGATCGCCATTGCCTGGTTGGTGTCCTCCACCTGACGCAGTTCGATCAATTCACCCGGCAACAGGGTGGTGTCACCGGCATCCTCCACCCGCACCTTGCTGGTCATCTGACGCACAATCACTTCGATGTGCTTGTCGTCGATCGACACGCCCTGAGACTTGTAAACGTTCTGAACCTCAGTCACCAGGCGGTGCTGCAGGTTGGCGATCGCCTCCTGGGCGGCCTCCATCAGAGGCTTACGGCTGCGCAGATCCTCGAAATAGCACTCGAGAAGCTCGTGCGGGTTGATCGGGCCATCCGTCAGGAGTTCAGCAGCCGTGACCTGCTGACCATCGCTCACCATGATGTTGCGGCCGAGCAGGATCGGATATTCAGCGATGGCGTCATCGGATTCGATCACATTGACGACGAGGGAATCGTCGTCTTCACCCTGCTTGATCTCAACAGTTCCGGGTTTCTTGCAGAGAATCGCGGATTCGCGGGGGCGACGGGCCTCTAGCAATTCTTCGATTCGGGGCAGACCCTGAACGATGTCACCTGTCTTCTGCCGCTCAAACACCAGCAGGGCCAGACCATCACCCCGTTGCACCAGGTCGCCATCGCGCACGTGCAGGACGGAGTCCGGCGACACCATGTAGGGGCGTCCCAGACGCAGGGTGACGCTGTTACCGGAGACAGCCTCGATCTCACCGCAGCAGCTGGCAGTTTCCCCATCAGCGAGGGGGTCGCCGTCGACAATCCGCTGGCCGACGCTCACCACCGGCTTGCCGGAGGTGCTGAGGGTGGTGGTGTCTTCGGGGCGCTCGACGATCATCCGACGCACCGGGTCGGCTTCCGTCGCTTCTGGCAACTGCGCCAGACCAGCCTGTTTGCAAAGGATTTGAGTGGTGGCAACAACATCGCCAGCCTTGACGGAGATACCGTCCTCGACCTGCAGCTCAGTGTGGGTCGAACCGTGGCTGGAGTCAGACATGGTGTCGCGACGCACAAGGATCGACTCCAAGATCACGAGTCGCAGACGGGAAATGGTCTTGGCACGCTTGTCGGGAGCCTTCTCCACATCCACCGTCATCTGAGGGGTGGTGTCGAAGGTCTCCAGAAGCAGCTGCGTCTTCAGCAGCTCCACACCCTCGACTGACTTGACCAGCTCGTTGTCCTTGAAGGCCAGACGCTGGGTGGCCTTGATACCGAGGTGAGGGCCATTGGCCTGCTTCACATGAGACAGCTCAGGCAGCTGGGCCTCATTGGGGATGGTGTATTCCTCAACCGGACGCAGCAGCAGGCCTTTTCCTTCAGGGGTCTCGACCGTCTGCACATACTTCATGGCATCAACGGATAGCCCTTTGGCAACGTCCTCGCCGGGGTTGACCATCTGGCCATCGCCCTCGAAACGCTCCAACGCCTTGGCATCTGTGCAGAGGTGGAACTCACCACTGCGGACGATGATTTCGCGCAGGATGTCGTTCTTCTGGGTAACAGTGACGATGCCGGCGGTCTGACTAAAGATGTCTTTGACAACCTCGGTGCCGGCCTCGATCCACTGACCGTCGGTGATCATCAACAGGGAGATGTCCTTGTTGATCTCGTGGGTTTCCTGGGGGATCCACAGCAGGGTGCCGCCCTTGTTGACTTCGTAGCCGTTCTTGGCGGAACGGGCCTTCTTGATCGCCAGACCGGGTGCGAACTTCACCAGGCCACCGGTGCCGGTGCGGAAGCGATCATCCGCCAGTTCGGCAATGACCTCACCGGAACCGATCTTGCTGCCGGGGATGGTGTTGAGGCGATATCGGGTGCCGTCCTTGGCCTCGAGATTCCAGATCTCACCGGAATGGGTGGACTCCTCAAGCAGCTTGAAGTCCTTGAGGGTCATCGCCGTGGTGACGATCTGCACCTCGCGGGAATCACCGATGGAATCGCGCAGGCGCACTTCACCGCCGTACTCACTGCGCTGGCTTGCCTCAGCCAGGACTTGCCCCTCGGTGACTTGGGTCTCACCACCAACGACGGGCTGTGCGTTGGGCGGCAGGTTATAAACATCGCCCGAAAGCACCCACATCCGGCCGAGGCGCTGAGCCTTCAGGGTGATGTTGCCCTGGCGGTCGGTGACTTCGCGTGGCTGAATCGCCTCCTCGTAGCGGACCTGGCCGGCCAGATCGCAGATCACATCCTTGGTGGCCTTCTCAACACTCTTCTTGACCGCACCAGCAGCGATCTGAGCCACCGTCACGTCGGCATCAATGTCGGCACCGTTATCGACGAACAGCAAGGAGCCGTTGGTGATCTCGATCTTCTGCGCCTTTCCTTTCCCGGCAGGCTTGATCGTGAGATTGAAGTCAACCTCAGCCTGCTGGGCGTTCACACCATGGGGCGTGCGGTAAGGACGCACCCGCGCCTTACTGCCGAACTCAACGGTGCCCGCAGCTTTGGAGCGGACCACACCGGTTTCAGCCGTGGAAACACCACCGGTGTGGAAGGTCCGCATGGTGAGCTGGGTTCCAGGCTCACCGATCGACTGGGCAGCGATGATGCCGACGGCTTCACCCAGATCGACCAGTTCGTTGTGGGCCAGTGCCCAGCCGTAACACTTGCGGCAGACAGAACGGTTGGCTTCGCAGGTGAGCGGCGAGCGCACACTCACCGCGTTCACCCCAGCTGCCTCAAAGGCTTTGGACAGAGGCGGATCGATTTCGGTGTCGCGCTCAGCAAGCACTTCGCCATCCGCGTTCACCACCTGGGCGGCCGTCAGGCGACCCACAAGCCGGCTGCGGAATTTGCCACCCTCGGCCTCCACCACGATGTGGCGGGTGGTTCCGCAGTCGTCCTCACGGACGATCACATCCTGGGCAACGTCCACCAATCGACGGGTGAGGTAACCGGAGTCAGCGGTACGAAGCGCTGTATCCACCAGACCCTTACGGGCGCCGTAAGAGGAGATGACGTATTCGGTAACCGTCAGACCCTCACGAAAGTTGGTGCGGATCGGAAGGTCAATAATTTCGCCCTGCGGGTTGGCCATGAGACCGCGCATGCCCACCAGCTGACGCACCTGGGACATGTTTCCCCGCGCGCCGGAGTTGGCCATCATCCACACCGAGTTGAGTGGTGCGTTCTCGTCAAAGTTCTTTTTGACGGCATCGACCAGACGCTCGTTGGTCTCGGTCCAGGTGTCGATCACCTTGGTGTGACGTTCAACCTCGGTGATTTCACCCAAGCGATAACGCTCTTCGGTGGCCGTGATCTGTTCCTCGGCCTGGCCCAGCAGATCCTTCTTCGCCTCGGGCACCTTCAGGTCGTCGACGGAGATCGAGACGGCAGCTTGGGTGGCGTACTTAAAGCCGAGATCCTTGAGGTTGTCGGCCATGGACGAGGTCACCGCCGTGCCGTGGTTCTTGTAGGACCAGGCAACGAGCTGTTTAAGGGCCCGCTTGTCGATGACCTGGTTGCGGAACGGGGGCGGGGTCTTCGAGAGCGGACGGGATGCGCTCACAGGAGCCTGCTTGGCGGCCTTGGAGGCTTTGGAGGCTTTGGAGGCTTTGCTGGATTTGGACTTGCGGGATTTCGAGGAAGAGGTCATGGCTGCGCGCAGATCAGGAAAGGGAGGAAAGGGCGTCTGTTTTGATTCAGCCGGCGGCCACCGCGTCGATGATCGTGTGATTCATCACCACGCGGCCCACGGTGGTGAGGATGTAGCGACTAATCAGGGCACCGTCTTCATCGAAACGGTCGCGGCGGAAGCTCCACTGTTCAATGCGCGTGCCGTCACTGAGTGATTCGCTCTTGATGGGTGCATCCAGCTCGTCATCGTCTTGGACCTCGCCGTTGAAGCGAACCCAAACCCAATCGTGTAGACCGACGCGAGTGTCCTCGAAGGCGTGGATGACATCCTCCAGGCCCGCAAAGGTGCAGCTGCGGTCTCCGAATTCTGGCTTGGTCGCATCGGGCTGAAGCGCCGTCAGGTAGTAAGAGCCCAACACCATGTCCTGAGACGGAGTGATGATCGGCTCGCCTGTTGCAGGCGAAAGGATGTTGTTGCTGGCCAGCATCAGCATGCGGGCTTCGGTCTGAGCCTCGATGGCCAGGGGCACGTGAACAGCCATCTGGTCGCCGTCAAAGTCAGCGTTAAAGGCTGGGCAGACCAGGGGATGGAGCTGTATGGCACGTCCATCCACCAACTTGGGTTCGAAGGCCTGAATACCGAGACGGTGCAGGGTTGGAGCACGGTTCAACAGGATCGGGTGACCGTCGATCACCTCCTGCAACACCTGCATCACTTCATCATCGGCACGCTGAATCAGCTTTTTGGCCGCCTTGATGTTGTTGACGATGTTCTGGCGGATCAGGCGGTGGATAACGAACGGCTGGAACAGCTCAATCGCCATCTCCTTTGGGAGACCGCACTGGTGCATCTTGAGCTTGGGACCCACCACGATCACGGAACGACCGGAGTAATCGACCCGCTTACCCAACAGGTTCTGACGGAAGCGGCCCTGCTTACCTTCGATGATGTCGCTCAATGACTTGAGCGGCCGGTTGTTGGCACCCACAACGGTGCGCCCGCGACGGCCGTTATCGATGAGAGCGTCGACGGCCTCCTGCAACATCCGCTTTTCGTTGCGGACGATGATTTCGGGAGCCAGTATTTCCTGCAACCGAGCCAGGCGGTTGTTGCGGTTAATCACCCGCCGGTAGAGATCGTTGAGATCACTGGTGGCAAAGCGTCCACCATCGAGCTGCACCATCGGGCGCAGGTCAGGCGGAATCACTGGAATCACATCCAGCACCATCCACTCAGGACGGGCACTGGTAGCGATGAAGTTGTCGATCACGCGCAGACGCTTGATCAACTTGGCGCGCTTCTGGCCCTTGCTGCCGTTAATCTCCTCACGCAGCTGCTCAGCAACCTCATCGAGGGTGAGATCTTCGAGTAGTTGCTTGAGAGCCTCGGCACCGATGCCCACCACCGGTTCGTTCTCGATCTCGGAATCTTCGGCGTAGATCTCGTCTTCAATTTCCAGCCACTCGTCTTCGGTCAGCAGCTGCTTGTACTTCAGATCCTTGTGATCGCCGGGATCCAGCACCACATAGCAGTTGAAGTAGACGATCTGCTCAACATCCGGCAGGGGCATGTCCAGCAGGATGGCCACGTAGCTGGGAATCCCCTTCAGATACCAGACGTGGGAGACAGGAGCCGCCAGCTTGATGAAACCCATGCGGTGACGACGCACGCGGCTCTCAGTGACCTCCACACCGCAGCGCTCACAAACGATGCCCCGGTGACGCACCCGCTTGTACTTCCCGCAGTGGCACTCCCAGTCTTTGGAAGGGCCGAAGATCTTTTCACAGAACAGCCCGTCCATCTCAGGCTTGAGGGTGCGGTAGTTGATGGTCTCCGGCTTGGTGACCTCACCGACAACCTGGCCGTTGGGCAGGGTGCGCTGTCCCCACTCCATCACCCGGTCGGGTGAGGCGAGGGTGATCTTGACGTAATCGAAGTGGTTCTCGGTGCGGAGGTTGCTGTTGGTCATTGACGGTTAAGGAAGAAGGAGCGGGGAATCGGTTCGTTCGTTGATCCGTCAGTCCTCGTCGTAATCCGCGACGCCGAGGGATTCGTAGGTGGGCCTGCTGGGGGTGCTGCGACGCGGGTTCACGTCCTGCATCAGATCCACTTCCTTGCCTTCATCGGTATAGACGGCGATGTCCAGACCAAGAGACTGAAGCTCGCGCATCAGCACCTTGAAGGATTCCGGCGTACCTGGGCGGGGGATCGGCTTGCCCTTGACGATTGCGTTGAGGGCCTCATTGCGGCCTTGCATGTCATCCGACTTGACCGTGAGCAGTTCCTGCAGGGTGTAGGCGGCGCCATAGGCCTCAAGTGCCCAAACTTCCATCTCACCAAGACGCTGACCGCCTTGCTGTGCTTTACCACCCAGAGGCTGCTGGGTGACCAAGGAGTAGGGGCCGGTGGAACGAGCGTGGATCTTGTCGTCCACCAGGTGGACCAGCTTGAGGAAGTGGGAATAGCCCACGGCCACGGGCTGGTCGAAGGGCAGACCAGTGCGCCCATCACGCAGCTGGAGCTTGCCAGGATCTGCGGGGTCGTACACCCAACCCTTGCCGGGCTGCTTGGCGGCTTCCTTAAGGAAGGTCTCCACAGTCTGCTGAGACTTTTCAGCCCCATACATCTCATCGAAGGGAACGATACGTACGCGGCAGTCCAAGTTGGACGCCGCCCAACCCATCAGCAGCTCAAACACCTGACCGACATTCATCCGGCTCGGTACACCCAGGGGGTTGAGCACGATGTCGACAGGGGTGCCGTCGGGGAGATATGGCATGTCCTCCCGGGGAAGGATGCGGCTGATGATGCCCTTGTTGCCATGGCGGCCGGCCATCTTGTCACCGACCTGGATCTTGCGGCGCTGAGCGACATAAACCCTGACCACCATGTTGGCGCCAGGCGGCAGCTCATCACCCTGTTCACGGGTGTAGATGCGCACATCCACAACGCGGCCGCGCTCGGTGCCAGGCACGCGCAGGGAGTTATCGCGAACATCACGAGCCTTCTCACCGAAGATCGCGCGGAGCAGCTTCTCCTCCGGCGGCTGATCGGATTCGCCCTTGGGCGTCACCTTGCCCACCAGGATGTCGCCGCTTTCGACGAAAGCACCCACGCGAATGATGCCCATCTCGTCGAGGTTGCCGAGGCTTTCCTCAGCGACGTTGGGAATCTCTCGGGTGATCTCCTCGGGACCGAGCTTGGTCTGCCGCGCTTCGATCTCGTACTTCTCGATGTGCACCGAGGTGTAGAGGTCGTCGGTAACCAGACGTTCGCTGACCAGCAGCGCGTCCTCGTAGTTGTAGCCCTCCCAAGGCATGTATGCGATCAGAACATTCTGTCCGAGGGCGATCTCACCACCTTCACAGGCCGAGCCATCCGCCATCACCTGGCCGACGATCACGGGATCGCCACATCGGACGATCGGACGCTGGTTCAGACAGGTGTCCTGGTTGGAGCGCTGGTACTTCTGCAAGAAGTGGGTGTGCTCATTGCCGTCCTCGTCCTGAACAACGATCGCGTTGGCATCCACATAAGTGACGGTGCCATTCACCCGGGAGATCGGCACCATGCCGGAGTCGCGGGCCACCTGGGTCTCGAGACCGGTGCCCACCAGAGCACGCTCGGGGCGCAGCAGCGGCACAGCCTGACGCTGCATGTTGGAGCCCATCAGGGCCCGGTTGGCGTCGTCGTGCTCCAGGAAGGGGATCAGGGAGGTTGCCACGGAGATCACCTGAACCGGCGATAGGGCGACGTAGTCGACCTGCTCGGGGGGGACCTTCTCAAAATCCTGGCGATAGCGCACAGGAATCAGATCCGCCGTGATCCGACCGTCGCCCTCGGTGGCCACGTCACCCGGGGCAACGCGCACTTCGTCTTCACGGTCTGCGGACAGATAGATCGGGTCACCTTCCTTGATGACGACACCGTTCTCCACCTTCCAGAACGGGGTTTCGATGAAGCCGTATTCGTTGACCCTGGCATGGGTCGCTAGGGAGTTGATCAGACCGGCATTGGGACCTTCCGGAGTCTCAATCGGACAGAGGCGGCCGTAGTGGGAGGGGTGAATATCGCGGACGGCAAAGCCAGCACGCTCACGGGTGAGACCTCCAGGTCCCAGGGCCGAGATACGGCGCTTGTGTGTCAGCTCAGCCAGAGGGTTGGTCTGATCCATGAACTGGCTCAGCTGGCTGGAGCCAAAGAACTCCTTGATCGCCGCCACCAGAGGTTTGGGATTCACCAACTGAGCCGGAGTCAGCGAATCGGTTTCACCGACGGTCATCCGTTCCTTGATGATCCGCTCCAGGCGGTTCAGACCAACCCGAACCTGGTTTTGCAGCAGTTCACCGACAGAACGCACCCTGCGGTTACCGAGGTGGTCAATGTCATCGAGGGTGGCGCCGCCGACATCCAGCTCCAAATTGATCAAGTAATCAAGGGTGGAGAGCACGTCCTCATGGGTGAGGGTGCGCACCGTGTCGGGGATGGTGAGGCGCAGCTTTTTGTTGATCTTGTAGCGACCGACCCTGCCGAGGTCGTAACGCTTTGGATCAAAGAAACGGGTCTGCAGTAACTGCTGACCGCCGCTCACCGAGGGGGGTTCACCCGGACGAAGTTTCTTGTAGAGCTCGAGCAGCGCCTGGTCTTCCGAACTGATGCCCTCGTCATTAGCGGCATCAATCGACTTCTTATAGAACTCGGGATGACGCAGCTTGTCGAGCACGTCGTTGTCGGACAGACCCATGGCACGCATGAGCACGTGCGCATTGATCTTGCGGGTCTTGTCCACACGGACGTGCAGCAAGTCGTTCTTATCGGTCTCAAACTTCAGCCAGGCTCCCCGGTTAGGGATGACGCTGGCGTTGTATGTGCGCCGACCGTTCTTGTCCATTTCATCCTTGAAATAGACACCGGGGCTCCGCACGATCTGATTCACGATCACGCGCTCAGCACCGTTGATGATGAACGTGCCTCGCTCGGTCATCAGCGGCAGTTCGCCGATAAAGACCTCCTGCTCTTTAATCTCACCGGTCTCCTTGTTGACCAGACGGCAGGTGACATACATCTGCGAGGCAAAGGTCGCATCGCGACGCTTCGCCTCTTCCACATCGTGGCGGGGGCGCTTCAGGCGGTACTCGCTACCGATGAAGTGCAGCTCCAGCTTGCCGGTGTAATCCGTAATCGGAGAGAAGCTTTCCAGCTCCTCAATCAGACCTTGATCCAAAAACCACTTAAAGCTGGCCCGCTGCACCTCCACCAGATCAGGGAGGTAGGTGGCGGTCTTGGCGACCTGAATCGCGCTGCTGCTCATGCGGGGACCGGCAGAGAGGACGAAGGGACTGAGAAGGTCTGGATTGGCGGCAAAAGCTCACCCGACAGGACGATTCTCCACAACAGCGGCACCGACGGTTTCCAGGAAGGAGCCGACAGAGCCGCTGCTGCTGTTCAGAAATCGCGGGTCAGATCAGCTGACGACGACAAGTGCACCGGAAGGAAATGGACGCTTCAGGCACCACACACAAGAACGAATCCCGCGCATGGCCAGGCCAATACAACATCTTACATATGGAGTCGACACTCTTGGAAGAGCAGTTAAGGGAGTCCAAACAATCGTCGGGCGTTGGCGGTGCTGCTGCTAGCCACGCTCTCGAGATCCACACCCCGCAGCTCAGCCACACGCGTCGCTACAGAGGCCACAAAGGCGGGCTCATTGCGCTTGCCGCGACGAGGTACGGGAGCCAAGAAGGGGCAAT
This sequence comes from Synechococcus sp. UW106, assembly GCF_900474015.1. NCBI lineage: Bacteria > Bacillati > Cyanobacteriota > Cyanophyceae > Synechococcales > Synechococcaceae > Synechococcus > Synechococcus sp. UW106. The sequence goes on along the minus strand of NZ_UCNV01000003.1, from coordinate 250,758 downwards.
CGGTTTCCACCAAAAAACGATCCTCAGGCACCTGACGGGCGCAGTCGTGGGTGGGCTCAGCCTTAGAAAAGGTCACGGTGCCACTGAAGCTGATGTACATACCCAGCTCCAGGAACTGCTGCATTTCATCGGGAGTGCCGCCCCAGCAATGCATGACCCCCGCGGGACAACGACCCTCCGCCTGACGGGCCCGAAGTTCAACCAGCATCGGCTCGGCGGCATCACGGCAGTGAATGATCACTGGCAGGTTCAGCTCCACCGCCAGATCCAGCTGCGGACGCAGCACAGCAAGCTGATCCTCAAGGTTCTTCTCGCGAAAGAGATCGAGCCCGAGTTCACCGATCGCGACCACCCGGTCATCCTCCAGGGCCGCCCGACGCAGCACCGCCACCGTGTCATCAGCCCAATGTTGAGTGTCCAAAGGATGGACGCCGACGGAATACCGCATTTCGGGAAATCGATCAGCCAATGCCCGGATCGCGGGAATTTCGGAGGGCTCCACGCAGGCATGCAACAAGGCGGCTACACCGGCCTCTCGCCAGCGTGAGGCCACGTCGTCGAGGTCCTCGTCAAAATTGCGAAAGACGATGTGACAGTGACTGTCGATCAGCGTCGGGATGGGAGACACAGCTGGGCCGAAACGCGCTTTCGGCCCATTCTGCCCGCTTAAACCGGATCAGCTGGCGGGCTCGAGCACCTTGCGCACCGCTGCACTGAGACGGGACTTCTGGTTGGCGCCATTGTTGCGGTGCAGGACACCGACCTTCACCGCCTTGTCGATCTTGCTGAAGGCGGCACGCATCGAGCTCTGCACCGTCGTCTTGGCTTCGTCGCCAGGCGTTGCGCTGTAAGCGTCACAGGCGGTGAAGCAACGCTTCATCAACGTGCGCAGGGACGACTTGTAGGTGCGATTGCGAAGACGGTTGCGCTCAGCAATCTCAATCCGCTTCTTGGCTGACTTGTTATTGGCCACTGAGGCTTAAACGTTGCGAACAATCCAGCACCTTACTCCGTGACAGGACCGCTTCCCAGTGTTGTCGAGTCCTAACTTGACTACATCTTCCACAAGTACCTTTGTCTGTGAGCCAACCGGCCGTCGCTCCCCTGCGCATCGTGCGGGATCCGGAACAGGCCCAGACAGAACTGCAGCGCTTATCAAGCCGCACGGCTCAGACCCAGCAAAACGAAGCCAGACAGCGAGTCGACGCGATTCTTGAAGCGGTGCGCGACCGCGGTGATGCGGCGATCGCAGACTTCACGGAACGGTTCGATGGCTTTCGGCCTCTGCCGATGGCGGTTCCCCAGGAGGCGCTCGAACAGGCCTGGACCACGCTGCCGACCAACCTGCGTGATGCTCTGGAGCTGGCCCATCGCCGCATCACCGATTTCCACCAACGTCAACGTCCCGCCGACCTAGCGGTAACAGGTCCCCACGGAGAGCAGCTCGGACGGCGCTGGAGACCGGTGCAGCGGGCGGGTCTCTACGTTCCCGGCGGACGCGCGGCCTACCCCAGCACGGTGCTGATGAATGCAGTACCAGCCCGTGTCGCCGGGGTGAAAGAGCTGGTGATCTGTTCCCCCGCCGGCCGGGATAGCAAGGTCAACCCTGTGGTGCTGGCAGCGGCGCACCTTGCCGGCGTGAAGACGGTGTTCCGCCTCGGGGGCGCCCAAGCCATTGCCGCCATGGCCTACGGCAGTGAAAGCGTGCCCAAAGTGGATGTGATCAGCGGCCCAGGCAACCTGTACGTCACCCTGGCAAAACAAGCGGTATACGGACAGGTGGCCATCGATTCCCTGGCAGGTCCAAGCGAGGTGCTGGTGATTGCCGACCACTCCGCACAACCGGATCAGGTGGCTGCGGATCTGCTGGCGCAGGCTGAGCACGATCCTCTGGCGGCGGCGGTGCTGATCACCACCCACCATGCTCTGGCCGACGGAATCAACGCCGCGGTCGCCGAGCAGCTCACCAACCACCCCCGTCGCGAGATCTGCGAAGCCGCACTGCGGGACTGGGGGCTGGTGGTGGTGTGCGACGACCTCGAGAGCTGTGCCCGCCTGAGCGACAGCTTCGCTCCGGAACATCTAGAGCTCTTGGTCGAACGTCCCGAACCTCTAGCGGATCGGATCCAGAACGCTGGAGCCATTTTCCTGGGCCCCTGGTCTCCGGAAGCCGTTGGGGATTACTTAGCAGGTCCGAACCACACCCTGCCCACCTGTGGAGCCGCGCGTTTCAGTGGAGCGCTAAGCGTTGAAACCTTCATGCGCCACACCTCACTGATCGGATTCAACCGGGCTGCTCTGGAAGCAACAGGTTCAGCTGTGCAGGAGCTGGCCACCAGTGAGGGCCTGCACAGCCATGCCGAATCGGTGCGACGGCGCCTCAGCTGAGGCGCTTCTCCAGGCTGCGGACCCCCGCCACGCCATCAGCGATCTCGCCCACCAACACCTCATCGGTGATGTTGACGAACAATCCGTTCTCCAGCACTCCCGGAATGTTGTTGATGGTCTGCTCCAGGGCCACTGGATCGGTGATGCCTCCATTGAGCTTGGCGTCCAGCACCAAATTGCCCTGATCCGTGACCACAGGGCCGGCCTTGCGCTGGGCCATCCGCAGTTCAGCAGTACCCCCCAGGGCTTCCAGCTGCTGCTTCACCTGGCGCCAGGCGCCCGGAAGGACTTCAACCGGCAGCAGAAAACCGAGGTTGAGACGATCCACAAGTTTCGTGGAATCCACCACCACCACAAAACGATCGGCCCGTGCAGCTACGAGTTTTTCCTGTACATGGCAAGCGCCACCGCCCTTGATCAACTGGAAGCCAGGATCGACTTCATCAGCACCGTCTATGGCCAGATCAATACGGTTGACAGCATTCAGGCTGAGCAGAGGGATGTTCAGCTCTGCGGCCAGCACCTCCCCCTGAAAAGAGGTCGTTACACCCACGATGTCTTTGAGTTCGCCGCTGGCGAGCTTGGCGCCCAGGCCTTGAATCATTAGTGCGGCAGTCGACCCAGATCCCAGACCCAGCACCATGCCGTCTTTGATCTGTTCAACAGCGGCATCGGCCACTGCCTGCTTCATCTGGGTCTGAAGATCAGCCATCAGGTCTCGTCCTTTGGGCGCGACCGTAGCAAGGGTTTCAAGCCATTCCAGGCAGAGGCTCAGGTTTGACCGACAGGGTCAACTCGCGACCCGCCCGCAGCACCTTCAAGGGCAGTGGAGCATTGATGGCAGCAGCATCAACCACCTCCAGAAGCACCTGAGGATCGGGGATGTCGCGATCATCAGCAGTGATCAAAAGATCACCGCGGCGCAGGCCCGCTTTTTCGGCCGGGCCATCGGGAAGCACGGCTTGAACCAGAGCACCGCTGCGTTCCGGCAGCTGCACAAGGGCATTGGGATCCTTGTTGTGCTCGCGCGCGATCCGGGGCGTGAGAGCGACCAATTGAAGGCCGATATAGGGATGCACCACCTCACCCTGCTGCTGCAGCTGATCGGCCACCCTGCGGGCCAGGTTGATCGGGATGGCAAAACCAAGGCCAGCCCCAGGGCCAGAACGCACCAAGGTATTGATCCCAATCACTTGGCCATCACCGTTCACCAAAGGCCCGCCGGAATTACCGGGGTTGATGGCGGCGTCGGTCTGAATCAGTTCAAGCCGTTTGTCAGCAAAACCAAGACTGTTGATGTTGCGATGCAGGCTGCTAACAATTCCTAGGGTCACTGTGCGTTCCAGTCCAAATGGAGTGCCGAGGGCGATCGCCCAATCGCCCACTTGCATGGCTTCGGAGTCACCCAGGGGAGCCCGCGGAGGCAATTGATCACCCTCAAGACGCACTAGGGCCAGATCCGTCACGGCATCTGTGCCCACCACCCGGCCATCGCGTTGATCCCCGTTGGCCAGGGTGACGCTGACGGACTCCACCCGATCCACCACATGAGCGTTGGTGAGCACAAGCCCCTTGGGATCAATCACCACACCGGAGCCTTGACCACGTTCCCGCCCCGGACCCGCAGGCGGGTCCCCCAGCAGATCCCGCAGCAACGGATCGAGAAGGGTGGGATCAAACGGCTGCCGTTCAATGGTGCGCTCGGTGTCGATCCGAACCACAGCCGGGGCCACCCGCTGAACGGCATCGGCTACAAAGCTGTGCTCTAGAGCCTGCACAGACGCTCCATCACCGACCAAGCAGGCCACTGCCACCAGCACTACCAACAGTTGACGCAGGGCGTACCGCAACACCAGGACCGACGAATTGACTTCTTTTTATCGGATCCAGCCGGGGAAGCGGGCTTTGGTCCCGATCGATCGCAATCTCACAACGCCGATTGCAATCGGCGGACAAGCCTGAAAAATCCAGCTAATAGTCAAGCAAACGCAGTTTTCGCATGCGTGCATTTCTGGCTCCAGCGGCAGCGCTGCTTGCCCTGGCTGGCCCAGTTGCCCTGACTCAACAAGCCTCCGCGGAAAGCACAACGCTTAAGGCGGTGATTTTTGAGGAAGTCAAACCGCTGTATCAAAAAACCGACACCGGCTACGAAGGGCTCGGGGTTGATGTTCTCGAACAGATCCGGATTCAGGCCAACCGCCGCAACGTGACTTACCGAGTTGCGTCTTCCGTCAATGACGGCATTGGTGCCGTCATCACCGGCAAGGCCGACATCGCCTGTGGTGTGGCCTTCACCTGGGGCCGCTCCACTCAGGTCACTTACAGCCTTCCCTTCGGCGTCGGTGGCACACGGCTACTGATGGCCAGTGATACCACCATCGATGGAACCCCTGACTCGTTGGCAGGAGAAACCATCGGCGTGGTCAAGGACACCGCCTCCGCCAAGGTGCTGAAGAGCGTGGTGCCCGGCGCCACACTGAAAAACTTCGACACCCCCAAGGAAGCCTTGGAAGCCTTCTACACTGGTGAGGTTCCGATCCTTGGTGGTGGAACCCTCTGGTTGGCCGCCAACAGCCGAATCGACAAAACGGCTCTACTGCCCTTCCGCCCCTACGGCCGCTCGGGCATCAGCTGCATCGTCAAGCAGGACAACGGCAAGCTGCTCTCGTCCACCAACATCGCGTTGGGCCAGATGATGCAGGCCTACATGGATGGTGATGCCGGAACGCGCCGCATGATCAACCGTTGGATTGGTCCCGGCAGCGATGTGGGCCTGAGCCAGGAAACGATTCGGTCTCTTTACGGCCTGATCCTCAGCATCACAGCAGAAATCAACACCCCAGCGACACCGGGAATCTGACTGTTCCTCGATTGCTTTCCTTTTTTATCAATCAACAGCCATGAAGCGTTCTCTCATTGCCTTTCAAGCACTGCTGGCCTCCAGCGCAGTGCTGTGCCAAACCGCCCAAGCCAGCTCCAGCTATAGCGCGCCTGAGCAATTCAACGGTCAGGCCAAAGCCAACAGCATCGAAGCCCGAATCGAAGCGGTGCGGAACACCGACTGGGGCAGCCTGCTCAAGGATCCCGAAATCGAAGGTGAGCTTGTTGCCAAGAGCAAATGGAAAAACGGCAAGGGCAAAAAGTTCGGCAACAGCCGTGGAAAAGGCAAGTGGGGCAATGGAAAGAGCGGCAACAAGTGGGGCAATAGCCGCAACACCTGGGGCAACGGTGGCTACGGCGGTGGCTGGCGCAACGGTGGCGGTGGCTGGAAGAACGGTGGCGGCGGATTCGTGAACTGGTGATTGTTTCTTCCCCAAACGTCGGGCCCGACCTCAACCGGTTCGGGCCCATCGGGCTCGTGGTTGTGCAGTCGACATCGCTGTGCAACCTCGATTGTTCTTATTGCTATCTGCCCGATCGGCAGAAGAAGCGGGTTTTCGACCTCGAACTACTGCCTCTATTGATCCAGCGGATTCTGGAAAGCCCCTATGCCGGGCCGGAGTTCGGACTGGTATGGCATGCCGGGGAACCGCTCACCCTGCCCACCAGTTGGTACGACGAGGCAACGGCGATCCTGCATCGCAGCCTCGAGCAGTTCAACGCCCAGGGGCTGGACTTCACCCAGCACGTTCAGACCAACGCAACGTTGATCAACGATGCGTGGTGCGACTGCTTCCGGCGGAACCGCATCGTGGTGGGGATCAGTGTGGATGGCCCAGAGGACATTCACGACTCCCACCGGCGCTTCCGCAATGGACGTGGCTCCCACGCCATGGCGATGAAAGGGATTGAAGCCCTGCACCGCAACGATGTGCCCTTTCACTGCATCTCGGTGATCACCGCTGATGCCATGGAGCAACCGGAGCGGATGTACCGCTTTTTCCGGGACAACGGCATCAGCGATGTGGGCTTCAACGTTGAGGAACAGGAGGGCATTCACACCAGCTCCTCGATGCAAGGCTCAGCGATGGAGGAGAAATATCGCGACTTCCTACGGGCTTTCTGGCGCCTTAGCGAGCAAGACGGCCATCCCGTCGTGCTGCGGGAATTCGAGCAGGTCATCAGCCTGATTCAAGGCAACGAACGGATGACCCAGAACGAGCTCAATCGCCCGTTCTCGATTCTCAGCGTTGATTCGGATGGGAATTTCTCCACTTTCGACCCCGAGCTGCTGTCGGTGGCCACCGACCGCTACGGCACCTTCAACCTCGGCAACCTGCGTGATCTGTCGTTGGTGGAGTCCACCAAAACCGATCAGTTCCGTCGCCTCCTGGCTGACATGACCAGCGGTGTCGACACCTGCCACAAGGGCTGCGAGTACTTCGGGCTGTGTGGTGGGGGCACCGGCAGCAACAAGTTCTGGGAGCACGGCAGTCTGGCGGCCAGCGAAACCAATGCCTGTCGATTCGGCACCCAGATTCCTGTTCAGGTTTTGCTGGAGCGGTTCGAAGAGGGTCCTCCCCTGACTCCCATCACACCCAATTGATCTGGTTCTCCATGCGGTCCATCGCTGTTCTGCCTGTCCTGGGCCTGCTGATCATTCCGATGCAGGCCCGAGCCGCCTGCAGCTTTTTGCCCCCGGTGGGCTGCGGTGACCCAATTGTGCAAAAGACGGTGGAGCGACCAAAGGGACTGATTGGCAAAGCCGTCGGCCGCACCAACTGGAACACCGATTTCGTGGTGGATCAGCCCTATCGCAGCTTCAAACTGTTTTTCACGGCCGATTCCAGCGACCCCAGCAGTTATCCGATCCAGGCCTTCCTCAAATTCAGCGATGGCAGCAACCTCAAGGTGGCCGATTAACAACTGCAGCCCCCCGTGGGCACTGGCCGCATGTTCGGCCCCTTTCAACAGGTGGCGGGGAAGAGCGTCAACCAGGTGAATTTCCGGATCGGGGCCAACAAAGACCCGCAAGCCACTGGATTCAGCTACTGCATCTCCGTTCAGGGTTGCCACTGATCGCACTGCAGATCTTGATTCCCCTGCTTAAGGTCGGGCCGCTTTGTGATCTTCATCCTTGAGCGCATCCGCTGCTTCACAACGCTGTGAGCTCTGCCAGGTTGTGATTGAAGATCGGCCTGGCCTACCCGATGTGGTGACGTTCAGCAATGGTCCGCAAGGCAGCCGCAGCAAACTTTGGAGTCGCGTCTGTCAGTACGTGACTGATCCAGACCGTCAGCGAATCTGCATCAATCAGGATTCCGAACGTCGCGGCACCGAACAGGCTGGTGACGCTTTCCCGGATGCACCGCCCATCGATCTAGGCAACACCTGACGGATGGCGGGCGGTCCCCTAGATTGAAGATGTGTCCGACGGGCATCTCCCTGTGGAGATCGGTCACAACTGAAATGCACGTCGGACCGACGTCCGCCCTCAGTTCGCGTTGCCTCATCCTCTGCTTCCGGATCTCGAAACGCTGGCCACCGACGTGGCCGCCCGCAAAGGCTTTGACCTTTGCGGCATCCAGCTGCTCACTCATATGAGCCCGATGACCCTGGAAGTGCAGATCCGCCACAACAGTGGAGCGGATGTGAGCCTCGACGACTGCGCGGGTTTTAGCGGAGTGCTTGGGGATGCCCTTGAGGCCTCCACCCTGCTCACTGACGCGTATGTTCTGGAGATCAGCAGCCCCGGAATCGGAGAGCAGCTGTCCAGCGATCGCGATTTTCAGACCTTCCGCGGCTTTCCCATCGAGGTCCATCACCGCGACAAGGGCGAGACCGAGCAACGCCTTGAAGGCCTCTTGCTTGAACGCGACGCCGACACGCTGCAGATCAACATTCGCGGGCGTGTCAAACGGATTCCCCGCGATTGCGTGATCGGTGTCCGCCTCACCAGTCCAGGCAGCTGAACCCAGCGTTCACCCTCCTCAAACCGCTCAACCCTTCCCTTAAACCAACGCGATGGCTCTCGTTCTTCTTCCAGGTCTCACCAATCTGATCGACGACATCAGTGAAGAGAAGAAGTTGCCACCTCAGGTTGTGGAAGCAGCCCTGCGGGAGGCCCTACTGAAGGGCTACGAGCGTTACCGGCGCACCCTTTACCTCGGGATCAGCGAAGACCCCTTTGATGAGGAGTACTTCAGCAACTTCGACGTCGGCCTTGACCTGGAAGAGGAGGGATACCGGGTTCTGGCCAGCAAAATCATTGTTGATGAGGTGGAAAGCGAAGACCACCAGATCGCCATCGCCGAGGTGATGCAGGTGGCTGATGATGCCCAGGTGGGCGACACGGTGGTGCTGGATGTCACCCCGGAAAAGGAGGATTTCGGCCGGATGGCCGCCGCCACCACCAAACAGGTGCTGGCCCAGAAACTGCGGGATCAACAGCGCCGCATGATCCAGGAGGAGTTCGCCGATCTGGAGGATCCTGTGCTGACCGCACGGGTCATCCGCTTTGAGCGCCAGTCAGTGATCATGGCGGTCAGCTCAGGCCTGGGGCGTCCGGAAGTCGAGGCGGAACTCCCCCGTCGCGATCAGCTGCCCAACGACAACTACCGCGCCAACGCCACCTTCAAGGTGTTCCTCAAAGAGGTGAGCGAAGTTCCCCGGCGGGGACCACAGCTTTTCGTCAGCCGCTCCAATGCCGGTTTGGTGGTCTACCTATTTGAAAACGAAGTTCCCGAAATTCAGGAGGGATCCGTACGGATCGTGGCCGTGGCCCGCGAGGCCAATCCACCCTCCCGTTCGGTGGGACCCCGCACCAAGGTGGCCGTCGACAGTATCGAGCGTGAAGTCGATCCCGTCGGTGCATGCATCGGAGCCCGCGGCTCCCGCATTCAGCAGGTGGTGAACGAACTGCGTGGGGAAAAAATCGACGTCATCCGCTGGTCTCAGGATCCAGGTCAGTACATCGCCAATTCCCTCAGCCCTGCCAGGGTGGACATGGTGCGCCTCGTTGATCCGATGGGGCAGCATGCCCACGTGCTGGTTCCCCCCGATCAATTGAGCCTGGCCATCGGCCGTGAAGGCCAGAACGTGCGCCTGGCCGCCCGACTCACCGGCTGGAAGATCGACATCAAAAACTCCACGGAGTACGACCAGGAAGCTGAGGATGCCGTGGTAGCTGAGTTGATCGCCCAGCGCGAGGAAGAGGAGGCCCTCCAGCAACAAGCGGAGGAACGCCTGGCCGCCGAACAGGCTGCTCGGGCAGAAGAAGATGCACGTCTGCGGGAGCTGTACCCGCTGCCCGAGGACGAGGAGGAGTACGGCGAAGAGCAGGCCGAGCAGGAATTCACGGAAGAGGAGCCCGCCGCGGTTGAAGCCGACACTGAAATCGACGCTGAGCCAGAATCAGATGCCACGGAGGCAGAGGTGGACGCCGATGCCGACCAGGAGCAGGTCCGGTGAGTGAGCGCCCCGTCCTGCGTCGCTGCGTGGCCTGCCGCCAGCTCTTGGATCGCCGCCAACTCTGGAGGGTGATCCGCGACTATCAGGACGGAGTTCTCCTCGATGCAGGGATGGGCCGATCGGCCTATCTCTGTCCCGAGGAAAACTGCCTTGAGGAGGCAACCCGTCGCAAACGCCTACAGAAAGCCCTGCGTTGTCAGGTGCCCGAAACAGTGCTTGCGATGTTGAAACAGCGGCTTATCCAGACCCCTGGTGAATCCGCTGAGGCAGACTGAACATTGGCCCCACTGTGTGAGTGGCCACCGCGGCGTTCCATGCCCGGACCGATCGGAGACCCGAACTGAATGACCAGCAGCGGCAAAGTCAGAATTTACGAGCTGTCCAAGGACCTCGGCCTTGAAAACAAGGACGTGTTGGACGCGGCTGAAAAGCTGTCGATCGCTGCGAAGAGCCACAGCAGCTCGATCAGCGACGCTGAAGCCGGCAAGATTCGTTCACTCCTCGTCAAGGGCGGGAACGGTGCGAAGCCCGCTGCTGCTGCGCCTGCCAAGCCCTCACCAGGGAAAGCGATCCTGTCTGTGAAGAAGGCAGCCCCTGCCGCACCAAGCAAGCCCACACCGGCCGTGAGCAAGCCTGTGGCGGCCAAGCCTCAGGTAGCTCCCACGCCGCAAGCACCCCCGAAACCACCGGCAGCCACAACGCCGAAACCGATCATCAGCAAGCCCACGCCGGCCCCCGCAAAAGCGTCGGCGCCCCCAGCACGGCCTGCAGCCCCTCAAAAACCGCCGGCAGCGCCTGCGCGACCCACGGCTTCAAAGCCCGTGCCTCGGCCTGCAGCCTCACCCGCGCCGCGAGCGTCCTCAAAGCCCCAGCCCGTCAGCAAACCGCCAGCGACCAAACCGGAACTGGTGAGCAAACCTCCAGCGGCCAAACCGGAACTGGTGAGCAAGCCCAAGGCTGCCGCCAAACCAACAGCACCCACCCCGGCTCGGCCAACGCCCCGTCCCGCTGGGGCTGGAAGTCCCGCGCGCCCCACCCCAGGCCAGGGCCAGCAAAAACCACAGATCATCCGCGCAGGAGCCCCGACACGACCGGGTGCACCAACCCGTGCTGGAGCCCCCAGCAAGCCCGGAGCCCCATCACGCCCCACCCCCAAGCCCGAATTGGTGGGTAAACCAGTGCCGCGTCGCCCTGCTGGCACCGGCGTTCCCCAACGTCAGGGGGGACCGAGCAGACCGGGAACCCCCACCCGACAAAGTCGACCAGGGATGCCCCCACGCAGTGGCAACACCCTGGAATTGGTTGGAAAACCGATTCGTCGCGACGGCAGCACGACCGGCAGCGGACGTCCGGGTGCTCCCACCCGTCCAGGAGCTCCTGGGCGTCCAGGAATGCCCGCTGGAATGCGCAAACCTGTGGCTCCCGGTGAGCTCATGCAGCTGCAGAAGCCGGTCGGCCGACCGACGGCACCGGCCCCCCGCCGTCCCGACGCACCAACCAAAGCCGGTGCAGGAACAGCCACACCCCCCGTGGCACGTCCGACCGCTCCATCGGCACCACGTCGTCCGAGCTTCCGTCCTGGCGGTCCTGGTGGCCAGCGACGTCCCGGTCGGCCGGATTGGGATGACAGCGCCAAGCTGGAAGCCCTGCGCAGCCGCTCGCCGCAGAAGCAGCGCCAGAAGGTCCACATCATCGGAGAAAACGATGATTCGCTGGCGGCACAGACCGGCGGCTTCGCCGGGGAACAGGAGAACATGGTGCTCTCGGCGAGCCTGGCTCGTCCCTCAAAACCCAAATTGCAGCAGCGCAAGGCACCCAAGCCGGTGGCGGCGATGCGCAAGCGCAAGAAGGAAACCGCCCGTCAGCGCCAGCGTCGGCGTGCCATGGAGCTGCGGGCAGCCCGGGAAGCCAAGCAGGTGCGGCCCGAAATGATCGTGGTGCCGGAGGACAACCTCACGGTGCAGGAACTGGCCGACATGCTGAGCGTCGAAAGCTCGGAGATCATCAAATCCCTGTTCTTCAAGGGGGTCATCGCCACGGTCACCCAGACCCTGGATATGCCGACGATCGAGGCCGTGGCCGAGGAATTCGGTGTGCCGGTGCTCCAGGACGACGTTGAGGAGGCTGCGAAGAAGACCGTCGAAATGATCGAGGAAGCCGACAAGGCTCATCTGATCCGACGTCCTCCCGTGGTCACCGTCATGGGCCATGTCGACCACGGCAAAACCAGCCTGCTGGATGCCATCCGTCAGGCCCGCGTCGCTGCGGGAGAGGCGGGAGGCATCACCCAGCACATCGGTGCTTATCAGGTTGAGGTTGAGCACAACAACGAGCCGCGCAAACTCACCTTCCTGGACACCCCGGGCCACGCAGCGTTCACCGCCATGCGGGCTCGCGGCACCAAGGTGACGGATGTGGCTGTGCTGGTGGTGGCTGCTGATGACGGCGTCCGCCCTCAAACCCTTGAAGCCATCAGCCATGCACGGGCTGCTGAAGTGCCGATCGTGGTGGCGATCAACAAAATCGACAAAGAGGGTTCCTCTCCCGAGCGGGTCAAACAGGAGCTGTCTGAACAAAACCTGCTGGCGGAAGACTGGGGCGGCGATGTGGTGATGGTGCCGGTGAGCGCCATCAAGGGCGAGAACATCGACAAACTGCTGGAGATGCTGCTGCTGGTCACCGAAGTGGAAGACCTGCAGGCCAATCCAGATCGTCTGGCCCGCGGCACCGTGATCGAGGCACACCTCGACAAGGCGAAAGGCCCCGTGGCCACGCTTCTGGTGCAGAACGGCACCCTCAAGACCGGCGACGTGGTCGCCGCTGGTCCGGTGCTTGGCAAGGTGCGCGCCATGGTGGACGACAACCGTCAAAGGCTGAAGTCGGCCGGTCCCTCCTTCGCCGTAGAGGCCCTGGGCTTCAGCGAAGTCCCCACAGCCGGTGATGAGTTTGAGGTGTACCCCGACGAGAAGTCGGCCCGGGCTGTTGTGGGCGATCGTGCCTCCGATGCCCGTGCCACACGACTCGCCCAGCAGATGGCATCGCGACGGGTCTCGCTCACGGCCATGTCCGGTCAAGCGAATGACGGCGAGCTCAAGGAACTCAACCTGATTCTCAAGGCAGATGTTCAGGGCTCTGTGGAAGCCATCCTCGGATCGCTCGAACAGCTGCCCAAAGATGAGGTTCAGGTGCGTGTGCTCCTGTCCGCACCCGGTGAGATCACAGAAACCGACGTAGATCTGGCCGCCGCATCCGGCGCTGTGATCGTGGGCTTCAACACCTCCATGGCCTCCGGAGCGAAGAAGGCCGCAGATGCCACCGGGGTGGACGTCCGCGATTACGACGTGATCTACAAGCTTCTGGAGGACATCCAGATGGCGATGGAAGGTCTGCTGGAGCCGGAGCTGGTGGAGGAAGCCCTGGGCGAAGCCGAGGTGCGCGCCGTGTTCACCATCGGCAAGAGTGCCGTTGCCGGTTGTTATGTCAACACTGGCAAGCTGCATCGCAACTGCCGGGTGCGGGTCCATCGCGGGAAACAGGTGGTCTACGAGGGCGACCTCGACTCCCTGCGTCGCAACAAGGACGACGTCAAGGAAGTGGCCACAGGCTTCGAATGCGGTGTCGGCACCGATCGGTTCGCCAACTGGGAAGAAGGCGATCGCATTGAAGCGTTCAAGATGGTCACCCAACGTCGCAAACTCACCACCTGACCCCGCAAGCGATCGTGCAGCCCCGCAGCGAGCCACTGCTCTGGCTTCAGTGCCTGGCTCTTGGAGCCATCCCACTGGAACTGCTGGTGATCCGCCTGGTTCTAGCCGGCGCGGATCCGGGACCTGTGCCTGGTGTGGAGCGATTTCTGATCTGGAGCGTCGGGGTGCTGGCTCCGACTGTGGCGTTATGGCGGCGCCCCGCCGACTGGGGATCACTGCTGCTGGTGCGTCAGCCGCTGGCCAGCCGCAGCAGCGATCAACTCCGCATCAGTGCATCGCAAAGCGGTCTCAGCAGCCGCATTGCTGTAGTAGTTGCGGCGGTCATCCTGCTGCCCACCCTCTGGTGGCTCGATGATTCAGCAGTGCTGGTGAATGAATTTTCTCCGGTTTCGGGCCAGTCCCGCCTCGTCACCCTGTTGCTTGTCAGTCCGCTGCTGGCGCTGATCGTCTGGCAGTTGCAGCAGTTGGTTCAAGCCGCAGCGGTCTTGGTTGGTTCGGCAACAACAATTGCGGCTGCTGATTCAACCTTCCGAGCTGACGCTGTTGCAACGCAGCGAACCAGCCTTGGCCTGCAGCTGCTCAACCTCCCTGCCCTGGACTGGCCGGAGGCTCAGGCAGACCCAATCACGGAAGGCATCGTTGAGGAGGCGGACGTCGACGCGCCAGCCGTTGCTGAAGACAGCCAGGGCCAGGACAACAGCGAAACCGATCCGTCAAACAACGAGATTCCCGACGAAGCCATCGACGCGGCACCCGCGGAGACGGAGACGGATGACGGCGCTGAAAATGAGACCACCGTTCAAGACAGCACAGACATCAACCGGGGGATGCCTGAGGACTCGGTTGAAACCGAAGCCATCGACACCGATCAAGCCGTTGAGGTGGTGAACGTCGACGCATCAGCCAGTGATGGCGTCGACCGAGACATCGACGCATCTGAAACGGAAATCGATCAGCCGAACAACGAGATTCCCGACGAAGCCATCGACGCGGCACCCGCGGAGACGGAGACGGATGACGGCGCTGAAAATGAGACCACCGTTCAAGACAGCACAGACATCAACCGGGGGATGCCTGAGGACTCGGTTGAAACCGAAGCCATCGACACCGATCAAGCCGTTGAGGTGGTGAACGTCGACGCATCAGCCAGTGATGGCGTCGACCGAGACATCGACGCGGCACCCGCGGAGCCGGAGACGGATGACGGGACTGCAAACAAGATCACCGAACAAGAGAGCACAGACAACACCGCGAAGATGTCTGCGGAATCTGCTGACATTGAGCCTGAAGAGCTGATGCTGAACAACGAAGACAAGGAGGTCAGCACCGAGTCAGAACTGAATGTCGACAGTGCTGAAGCTGACGTTGAGGCTGAAGTCGATGCTGCTGCAAACACCAACCCATCGGCTTCGCCTGAATCAGTCGCCACTGCTTCCGGTCCTGTCCCGATCGAACCAGAGCAGCCCGGAGAAGAGGAGGAGAGCACCGCCCTGGATCCCGAAATCAGCCAAGTCGACACTGTCGCCGGCGGAAGCACGGAAGGCCATGGTGAACAGACCAAGCCCAGCGGAGGCAAAGAGAGCGAACCAGAGGAGTCGTCGGAGCCCCCGCCAGGGAGTCTGTGACTCTTTGAGCAATCGCTCCCGCAACGCGGGATCCAGGCTGGATTTGGAGCGCTGATTATCGGACAAACGTCCCCGTGGGATTCAGAGCAAATGTTAAATTGCTCATGACGCCGATGTAGCTCAGCCGGTAGAGCAACGCTTTCGTAAAGCGTGGGTCGCCTGTTCAAGTCAGGTCATCGGCTTCACATCATGTTCAAAGTGCTTTCAGCACTGGTTCGCAGTGTTTGTTGGTAACGCTGTCAGCATTTAAGTCGATCGATCTGGTCACAACACATCAGACCGCCTAATTTCACGCACTAACGACAAAGTGCAGCAAGGCCAGGAATGGCACATAGCTGCACACCCGTCTGGATGGTTCCGTCTGCCAGCAATCCCCAGGGAACAATCCAATGCTGAGGATCAACAACATCGAGAACACCACGCGCTTCTGGATTGGGAATAAAAATCACCTGTCTTTGTTTCAGCTTCAGGCGATCACGCAACCAGGATGTATAAACCTGAGACTCGAGCAACTGCTGATAGGAGCCATCACGAATAATCTTCTCAAAACCCGCTGTCACAGCATCAGCCAGCTCCATGTTATCGGGGCTGACATAAAAGAAACCCGCAAATGGATAGACCACAAGAACATGAGGATCAAGAACCACTCCATCGGAAAAGCGATTAACGACCCCCTGTTCACCCTCAATTTCTGCTACCCCACGCAACAGCAGATCAACCCTCTGCTGATCAACGAGCCGAAATAAATTATCCCCGGATGTTTCAAATGTTCGCAACCCAGCCGCATCAAAAATATCCAGCCCACTCCAACCACTCCTCTGCAGCAGGGTCAGAGCACGTAATTCCTTCAAGCTGTCGACAGATGCCAACCTTGGCAAGCGCTTGTCGTGGGTCCAACCAACACGAAGTCCCAAGACACCGCCAGTAATGGGAATCGGAATGACCCGCAAACGCGCGTTCAATGATCGACCTGCACCGTAGGCACCGATCGTGATGGCATGGGGGTTTTTGCCTCACACCAGCTGGCCTGATGCCAAGGCATCAATGGCTGCGTCCTGCGACAGATCTTCAGCAGTTAGACCAAAGGCAAAATCAACTCCACTGCGCTCCATAATCAAGCGCAAAAGCTGCGTTTTGAACTCCCGTTCCGTATCACCGAGATCACGACCAAGCACTACCGGGAGCACACCATCAGGGATGGCCTGCACTTCCACTGGCGTTAGTAAATGCTTATTTTCAAGATCGAGCTGGCCTTCCGAAAATCTTGGGCGGATCGCGAGGAAGGCTGCCACCACCACCAGCAAACTCAGAACAACCGAAGCAGCTGTTTGCGAACCAAAGCGAGGTGTGGACATCAGCTCGAGGGAATAATCAAGTAAACACCAAACAAGGTGAACGCCAAATAACTTGGCAACAGACAACGCCGCAGGATCCCAGATACACGCTTCGAATAGTCAGCAAGATGATTATCAATAACCTCATCCGCACCTACCACATAAAGAATACCGAGAAAAATAATGATCTGAAGATTGCCGATAAATCCACTCATAGCTGTCACAGGAAGCTTCCCTGCAATAAAAACATAATTACCACCTGCAGAAACAACCGCAGCAAGGATCAGATCATCACGACTGCGGCTAATCAGCAGCGCCATGCAGCACAGGCCAACTGCAAGAATGTATCCAAGAAAATCAGGGGTGAACCACAGCAAACTCACCCGTTCCAAATGCATCTGAAATACAACCGTGGGCTGACGAATCAACGACAATCCAGACTCGATCTCCGAGCCCAGGTCACTCATCAGTGACACTTGAGAAGGGAAGGCTTCTGAATCATGCAACAACCAACCGGGCAGAATTAATCCTGGGCTCAAAGAGAAGCCATTGGATGGCACCACCTCCAAAGCAGTCGGGTTCAACGGATCGAGGAAGCCAACCTCAACCTTCAAATGCTGGCTATCAAAGGGATAGCGACTCAGCTGCCAGCGTTGGACCGCCTGCGTACGAATGCGGTAGAGGCTCCAGACACGACCATCGGCACGAGACTCTCGACGCACCCGTTCAAAGCGCTGCACATCACCGTCATGAATGCCATTCAGGACGGTGAGGTCATCACTGGGATTCTGATCCGCAGGACCCGACCAAATCGACCACAAAAAAAGTTGTACTGAAAAGCGATTTTCAAGTAGATCAAGATCACTCAGGTTCGTGACATAAGCGCCAACTTGCAAGATTCCTGGGGACCCACTCTGATCCTCAGGCACATCAATCAGAGTTTGAGCAAGCCTGTCCCAGTCAAACGCCGGAGGGGATGTGTTTGCAGGCAGAGATGGGGCCTTGTGCAGCAAGGGGTGCAACAACAAGCTGAGAACAAGCACTGTTGCCACCAACGGGATCAGCCAGCGCATGCGACGGGACGAGACGCGCACGTCCGGCGACCAAGAACTCCTCGCACGATGACAAGAGCAATACTTGAAAACCAGCGCCGTGCACGTTCTGTGATCCTTCCCTCTAG
The DNA here is from genome assembly GCF_900474015.1 of Synechococcus sp. UW106. Classification (NCBI taxonomy): domain Bacteria; kingdom Bacillati; phylum Cyanobacteriota; class Cyanophyceae; order Synechococcales; family Synechococcaceae; genus Synechococcus; species Synechococcus sp. UW106. The sequence continues at coordinate 233,174 of NZ_UCNV01000003.1, read as the reverse complement.
AGGCGTGGCCTTCAAAACAGGCAGCTACGGGGACCCGGCCGCTACCAACCAACGCGACTACTGGCGGGTGGCGTTCCAACTCGTGAAACGGGCGAAATTCGATCTGGGGATGCTGGTGCTGATGAGTGCTGTGCTGATCCCGCTCGACATTCACCTCAAAGATTGGTTGCTGAGCACGAAGGCCGTGGCTGTTCTGGGGATCGCCATGTCGATCTTCATCGGTTTCCGCAACACCCAAGCCATCAGCCGTTGGTGGGAGGCGCGAACACTGTGGGGATCCGTTGTGAACAAAAGCCGCTGTTGGGCCGACGGCCTACGCGGATTGCTAAGTAAGCAGCAATGGCAAAGTGCACGAACACAGCACTTGGTGCAGCTTCAGGTCGCCATTGCCTGGCAACTGAACTTTGAATTGCGCAACTTCTGGCACCCTGATCTCCAGTTGATGCGCCAACAGCTGCTGCATCAGCTCGCTCTCCCTGTCAACAGCACAGTTCGGAGCCTGTCGGCTCAACGGGCGATGGCCATTCAGAAGCTGGCTGAGGAGCAGTGGATTAGCGAGCGGGGTCGCATCCATTTGCTGGAGATCAGTGATGCCATGACCGATGCCGTTGGAGGTCTCGAACGGATCCGGAACACCCCGATTCCACCGCCTTACGACCTCTTCGTTCGTGTGATCAATTGGGTGTTCGGAACGCAGCTGTTGCTCTCATTTGAAAGCCAAGGTTCACCGATTACAGGAATCCTGCTCTTTTTCGGCTTCTTGATTGCTGAGCGGATTGGCGCCTACGTGGAAGGGCCTTTTGATCAAGACGGCAGCAGCTTTTCGATGCCGCTGAATACGATCTGTGTGGGAATCAGTGAAGACTTGATGCCTAGTGAACTCGACTACGGCAGGTATCGTCCCAGCCGGAATCCTGTGTTTTGGGACTGATGCAGGACCCCACCCCGATGCGTATCGGATCAGCCCTGAGTGGGTTGCTGCTAGTGCTGTTTCTGGTTGTTCATCTGGCCGGTTTGCTGCCAGCGCTGATCGCACCGCTGACGTTCGAGCTGTATGCCACGACCCTGCATCACCAGCCGTGGCTCCCTCTGCTGGAGGCCAGCTTGGCCACCACCGCAACCATTCATCTGGTCTTCACCGTCGCCAAAACGCTGCGAAATCGTCGCGCTGGAAATACAGCTGCGCTGCGCAGCCGTCGTGGTCGACCGCTCGCGGCTCTCGCCAGCCGCAGCAAAGTCGCTGCAGGAATCATCACGCTGGGATTCCTAACCCTGCACCTGCAGCAATTGCGTTGGCCCCGTCCTGCAGACGGATTGGAGAGAGAGGCATTGCTGCAAGTGCTGCAGCAACCGATCAGCCTGATTGTTTATGCCGCCGGCAGCCTGGCCATCGGGCTGCATCTTCTGCACGGTGCTGAGGCAGCACACCGCAACCTGGGGCTGCTGACCCCGGTTAATGGCCCCAGCATCCGCTGGGGGGGGCGCCTGCTGGCGTCTGTCATCGGAGGAGGCTTCCTGCTGATCAGCCTGGGACTGGCCCTCGGAGTATTGATATGAGCAGTGGTTGGCCTGACCCCAGGATTCCCTCCGGTCCGCTCGCCGATGCCTGGCGAAGGACCCGGGAGGGACTGCCGCTGATCAGCCCCTTACGCAAAGGGCAGCTGGATGTACTCGTGGTGGGGACCGGCCTGGCAGGCGCTTCAGCGGCGGCAACCCTGGCGCAGCAGGGCTACCGGGTCACGGTGCTCAGCTTCCATGACAGTCCACGCCGTGCCCATTCGGTCGCTGCTCAGGGCGGCATTAATGCCGCGCGTTCCGTTGCGGTCGATGGCGACAGCATCAGTCGCCTGTTCGCCGACACCCTCAAGGGGGGCGACTTCCGCGCCCGCGAATCAGGCTGCCAGCGACTGGCGGAAATCAGCAGCGGCATCATCGACCAATGCGTAGCTCAGGGGGTGCCGTTCGCGCGCGAATACGGCGGCAGCCTGGCCACCCGCAGTTTCGGCGGTGCTCTAGTGAGCCGCACCTTCTATGCCCGTGGTCAGACCGGCCAGCAATTGCTCTACGGCGCCTACCAGGCCTTGATGCGCCAGGTGGAGCTGGGTCGCGTGCAACTGCTCACCCGTCGGGATGTACTCGAGCTAATCACCGTGGATGGGGTCGCACGCGGTGTGGTGGCGCGCCATCTGCTGAGCGGTGAACTGGAGGTGCACACCGCCCGCACTGTCCTGCTCTGCACCGGTGGCTACAGCAACGTCTACTTCCTCTCCACCAATGCGCTCAAATCCAACACCAGTGCGATCTGGCGAGCCCACTGCAAAGGGGCCCTGTTCGCCAATCCCTGCTTCACCCAGATTCATCCCACCTGCATTCCTAGTGGCGATGTCTTCCAGAGCAAGCTGACACTGATGAGCGAAAGCCTGCGCAACGACGGGCGGGTCTGGCTGCCCAAAAACCCGGACGAGACACGATCTCCCGATGCGATTCCTGAAGAGGAGCGCGACTACTTCTTGGAGAGGCTTTATCCCACCTACGGCAACATGACGCCGCGGGACGTCGCCTCCAGGCGAGCCAGGGAGCTTTGCAACGCTGGGCGGGGCGTCGGCCCGGGGGGGCGATCGGTCTACCTCGACCTCACCGATGCCATCAAAGCCGAAGGTCGCGACGCCATTGCTGCGCGCTACGGCAACTTGATGACGATGTACGAGCGGATCAGCGGCGACGACCCCTACAGCAAGCCGATGCGGATCTATCCCGCCCCCCACTACACAATGGGCGGTCTCTGGGTCGACTACCACCTGATGAGTTCGGTCCCAGGACTCTTTGTGCTCGGGGAAGCGAACTACTCCGAGCATGGCGCCAACCGACTCGGGGCCAGCGCCTTGATGCAAGGGCTTGCCGATGGCTACTTCATCGCGCCGTCCACGGTCACGGCCTGGCTGGCGAGCACACCGGCCGAGGATGTCTCCACCGACCACCCGGCCTGCCGCGAGGCCCTGGAGAGCACCCGCACCCGGATCAGCCAATTGCTCAACAGCCAGGGCAACACCCCGGTGGACAGCTTCCATCGCGAGCTGGGAAGCGTGATGATCGACCGCTGCGGCATCAGCCGCCATGCCAATGGTCTGCAGGAGGGGCTGCAGCAGGTGCGATCCCTGGAACAGCGCTTCGACACTGAAGTGCGGGTGCCCGGCGACGCCAGCGGTCCCAATGCCGAGCTGGAGAAAGCTCTGCGGGTTAAAGACTTCTTCGGGCTTGCCCAATTGATGCTGCGGGATGCCCTGGCCCGAGAGGAGTCGTGCGGCGCCCACTTCCGCGAGGAACACCAGAGTGAAGACGGTGAAGCCCGTCGCGACGATGCCAACTTCGCCCACATCGCGGCCTGGGAGCACAACACTGACGGAGAGCCGATCCGCCACAGCGAACCACTGCAGTTCACCACGCTGCAACCCAGCACCCGGAGCTACAAATGAAAATCACTTTGCGCATCTGGCGCCAGAGCAGCGCCGATCGACCCGGGACACATCAGAGCTATCTGCTGGAGAACGTCTCCCCCGACCTCTCCCTGCTTGAAGCACTTGATCAGCTCAATGAACAACTGATCAGCTCCGGAGAACGGCCCGTGAGCTTCGAGCACGACTGCCGCGAAGGGATCTGCGGCAGCTGCGGCTTCCTCGTGAATGGCCAGGCCCATGGACCTCGGGCCGCGACATCGGTGTGCCAGCTCTACCTGCGGGAGTTCAGCGATGGCACGGTGCTGACCCTGGAGCCCTGGATCGCACGAGCCTTCCCTCCAATCCAGGACCTGATGGTGGACCGCTCCGCCTTCGACCGCCTCATCGCTGCCGGGGGCTACTGCTCCACAGGCACTGGTCAGGCGCCGGATGGCAACGCCTTGCCAGTGGGGCGAGAGCAAGCCACGAGCGCCTTCAGCACAGCGACCTGCATCGGTTGTGGCGCCTGCGTCGCCAGCTGCCGCAATGCCTCAGCGAGCCTGTTCGTGGCCGCCAAACTGGCGCATTTGGGTCAGCTGCCACAGGGGCAACCGGAACGGGCCCGACGCGCCGACGCCATGCAGCGCCAGATGGAGGCGGAGGGCTTCGGGAGCTGCAGCAGCAACCTGGAATGCGAAGCGGTCTGCCCCCAGGACATTTCTGCTGACTGGATCAGCTGGATGCACAGAGAAGCACGGAGCTAATTCAATGAACGGCAAACTCCTCGTTGCAGGAATTGTTGGATTCTTCCTTCTGTTCTTTGTGATGGAGTCCTGGTTGATGAGGGGCCTTCCCCACTGATCCTCAGAAGCACAAACGATCCAGGCCTACGTCAAACAACAGAACTGAGCACACTGCTCGTCAACGAAGCAACAAAAATTGCAGCGAATCTGGCCCAGAAATAACCAGAATATTTTTTCATCACAACCAATAAGGAATCACTAATATTTCAAGCATCGATTCACGTCATCATTATGCAGACAAAACCCCAGCCAGAGCAGATCACAAAAACCGTGGTCGGCATGACGACGATCTTCATTGGTGGAGTTACCATTCTATCGAGCATTTTTGTTGTTCCCGCTGGCGAAGTTGGCGTTGTCACGACCCTGGGAAAAGTCTCCGATACCCCGCGGGAACCAGGCTTGAACTTAAAACTCCCTTTTATTCAGTCAACCCATAACTTCAGCGTAAGAACGCAGGTCATCCCCGAAAAATTTTCGACACTCACGAAAGACCTTCAAGTGATTGAAGCGACAGCCACCGTGAAATATGCGGTCAAACCTGGAGAAGCGCCGAGAATCTACAGCACCATTGCAACCGACGACTCTGCGATCTACGCACGAGTGATTCAGCCATCACTGCTGAAGTCTTTGAAGTCAGTTTTCTCAAAGTATGAACTAGACACCATCGCAACTGATTGGAACAATATTTCTACACTTGTACAAGAAAGCGTCTCAAACGAACTCAGCAAATTCGACTACGTTGCCGTCAAAGGCCTTGACATCACTGGCCTTAAGATCGCTGAAGAATACAGAGCTGCAATCGAACAGAAGCAAATTGCGCAGCAGCAACTTCTACGTGCCAAAACAGAAGTTCAGATCGCAGAACAAGAAGCTCTGAAGTTTCAGACTTTGACCAAGTCGCTTAATGACAGCGTCCTCTACAAGCTCTTTCTCGATAAGTGGGACGGCAAAACCAAGGTGGTTCCGCCCATCCGCGGAGGAAGCACAACACCAGTCATTGTTGGTCAATGACCGGGTTGGTCAATGGCCGGACGCGGGAGAAACACATCGGCGACCAGACTCCCTCCTCAGAGGCCAGAGCAGCCGCGGGTTGCAGCCTGCAGATCCACAACGGCCTGAGCGCCACGGCCAGCCTTCAGTTGCTGCATGATCAGGTCGGCCTGGACGCCCAGCAGCAGTGTCTGACAGGGGTACGCACTGCGAGCCGATGCCCTTCGCTGCAGGGCCTCCGCCTCAAGCAGAGCCTGTTGGCAGAGCTGGTGGTGACTCGCTTCAAGGCAGCGCTGGGCTCGGGCCTGAAAGGCAGCCAGAGAAGAGGCCTGGGCCGCCGGGGCCACCATGCCGAAAGCGAGCAGGACTGTGACGGAGCGCGTGAGCAGGGCTCAGGGGGGCGATTTACTGAGATGATGCCGCAACAACGATCAATCACACCGCCGTGTACACAGACTGGACTGCCCTTGCTCTGCTGCTCTTCACTGCGGTGCCTCTGTTGATCGTGGTGGCGACGGTGACCTATTTCGTGATCCAGAACAACCAAAAAGCTCCCCTGAGCTGAGATTCAGCCCACCGAAGCTCAGGCCATCGGCCGGGTCGGGCAGCTGAGCTTGGCCAGGCCAGGGGCGTTGATCGGCTGGTGGTTCAACGGTGCGGATTGCACGGCTGAACTGAGCTGACCAGTTCCAAGACAGACAATGCAGGTACGGAAGCGATCACCCGAAACACGCTGCATTCCACTGCCCCCACAAACGGTGCAAGTGCACATGATCCCAAGGATCAGACGATGAAGTCAGTTTGAGGCGAAATCCCTCGGCTGATCCCGAAGTGATCCTTAAGAAATCACTTCATTGATCTGCTGATGCGTCAAGCCTTCGAGCAACTCTGTTGCACTGAGCCGCGCATCGGGGTCCACCAGCTGGAGGCCCGAGGCCAAGCGTCCGACAACCATGGCCGCATCCATCCCCGCGGCACGAAGCGATTCCAAACCTGAACTAGCGACTCGCTTGGAGAGTTTTTGTCCTTGGGCATCGCGCAGCAGCGGGCCATGCCGAAACAGGGGTGGTTGTTGACCCAAGGCATCAAACAAGCTGCGCTGGGCCGGCAACGCTTCCCGTAGATCGGCACCACGCACCACATCGGTGATACCAAAACTGAGTTCGTCGATAACGGTGGCGAGCTGATATGCGATGAAACCGTCTGCCCGGCGCAGCACCACATCACCACTCCCGTGGGGGTCGTCATCTGCGACCCGCAAGCGCCAACTGGGGAGCCGCTGCTGCTGCCAGCCCCAGGCGTGCCCAGCCTGCCGGCAGATCCCGGGATAGATCGGTTGATCGGCCAGCTCCCGCCGGGAACAGCGGCAGGCAAAAAGCCGACCGGAACAACGCAACCATGACAGCCAGGAGTGATAGATGCCACGCCGTTCGCTCTGCAGCACAGGGGGACCATCCCAAGACAGACCCAGCCAGGCCAAATCCCTCTGGATCGACTCAATTGCACCGGCGCGATTGCGCGGCGTGTCGAGATCATCAATGCGCAGCAACCAAGCACCACCGGCCTGACGTGCCGCCAACCACGACAGCAGAGCCGTCTGCAGATTGCCGAGATGGAGAGCCCCAGTGGGCGACGGGGCAAAACGACCGCGGTAGCCACCACCAGCCCATAGGGCTCGGCCCGCCTCCAAATGCTGCTGCAGGTGCTCCGGAACAGACATCAAAAAAGGCGACCCATCGGGCCGCCTGGAGAACGAACGGTGAACCGTCGATCAGCCCTGAACGCGATCTTTGAACATCTTGCCGGCGGTGAAGGCGGGAACACGCTTGGCAGGAATCGCGATCTTCTCTCCGGTCTTGGGGTTCAGACCCTGACGGGCAGAACGCTCACGGGGCTCAAACGAACCGAAACCCAGGATGGAAACTTTCTTGCCTTCAACCACAGAGTCGATGATCGTGTCGATGGCGGCGTCGACAACCATGGAGACGTCGGTCTTGGTGAGCTCGGTGCGAGCAGCCACCAGATTCACCAGATCAGCTTTGTTCATTGGTTAGAGAGAGTCGGGGGGCGGGAGACGGCTCAAAAACGGCGTAGTGGTCTCGCCGCTGCCTTCCCCAAGCGGCCCAATCGTATGGAGAGCAACCGGTTGCTGCAAGCGAAAAGTCCTGTGCCGCAATGCTTTAGCAGTTCTGCGCAACATCACGCCACCCACTAAAGGGCACAAGACGCTCCCCACGCAGGGCACCGAGTGCAGCCCCAGACAACAGATGGGGACTGGCATCTGGGGGAATCCAACCCCTGAGTTTGGCCAGACTGTTGAGCTGTCTGGACCAGTGAAAAGTCCGGGCATGGCGCATGGGTGCGAGCTGCCCTGGAGCCCATGGCGTCAGCAAACGCCCGCAGAACAACAGCTCGTTTGGTGCCGGTGCGAACACCACACAGCTTCCCGGCGTCGGCCCCGGCGTCCACAACAGCCGCACTCCAGCGACGGTGGTGTGCTGCTCAACGAAGGTCTCCAACGGCTGAACATTGGGCAATAGATAAGCCTCCTGTTCTTGCACCAGCACCGGCCAGCCCAAACGCTCCTGCAGGCGACGCAGGCGCCCATGCCCTTCACGACTGGTCAGCAAGATCCTTGGGATGCGCGTTCCCGCCAGCTGACGCAGGGCGGTGAGGCTGGCCTCCGTCAACGGCGGACAGTCCACCAATACCGGCTCGGGATCCAGATCCAGCCACCAGGCGCTGCCACCTTGACTGTCGCGGTTGGGCGGAAACAACCAGAGGTTGTCGCGCAGCTGCTGCGGCGGCCGACCGGCCTCAAGTGTGGTGGTCATCGCCATCGCTTCACACAACGGACCAAACCACTAGTTTGAAGTCGAGATGCCCCAGCAGCCTTGAGTGGCATTCACACCGGTTCTCCCTGGCCCCTTGGCAGCAGCATTACCACCAGGGGTGTGAACTTCGTGTTGGCGGCCCCCCGGGCCGACCGCATCGAATTGCTGCTTTACGGCAACGGCAATGACCGCAGTCCGGAGCGGGTGATCGAACTGGATAGTCGACGTCACCGCTCCGGCGACTACTGGCATGTGGAGGTGGAAGGTCTCGGCGAGGGCTGCTGTTACGGCTTCCGCGTCTTCGGGCCTCTGGCTGCGGGGGAGCACGGCTTCCGCCCCTCCAAGGTGCTACTGGACCCCGCCGCTCGCGCCATCAGCGGCTGGAATGTCTACGACCGAGTGCTGGCTACCGGCCCCTCACCCAACGCCCATGCCTGCCTCAAGGGGGTGGTCTGCGAAAGGGATCTGTTCGATTTTCAGACCCATCCCCGACCGCGCAACAGCTGGCAACGAACGGTGATCTATGAGCTACATGTGGGCGGCTTCACCCGCCGGGAGGATGCAGGGGTCGCCGTTGAACACCGTGGCACCTACCTCGGACTGATCGAGAAGCTGCCCTACCTCAAGGAGCTAGGCATCACGGCGGTTGAGCTGTTGCCGGTGTTCTGCTTCGACCCTGCAGATGCCCCCCCCGGGCGCGACAACGTGTGGGGCTACAGCCCCTTGAGTTGGTTCACACCGCACCACGGCTACTGCAGCAGTGGCGACCCGCTACAGGCCCGTCATGAAGTGCGCCAACTGGTGGCCGCCTGCCATGAGGCCGGCATCGAAGTGCTGCTGGATGTGGTCTACAACCACACCACCGAAGGCAACCGCCATGGCCCCACCCTGAGCTGGCGGGGCTTTGCCGACGACGTCTACTACCACCAGAACGAGGTCGGCGACTATCAAGACGTGAGCGGCTGCGGCAACTCAATCGCCGCCAATTCACCTATAAGCACCCAGCTAATCCTCGAGTCGATGCGCTGCTGGGCGCTGGAGCTGGGGGTGGATGGCTTCCGCTTCGACCTGGGCATCGCCATGAGCCGCGGCGATCAACTCAAACCCCTGGACGAGCCACCCCTGTTCGCGGCGATGGAGGCCGATCCGCACCTAAGCGACCTCAAACTGGTGAGTGAACCGTGGGATTGCGGCGGCCTGTATCGGCTGGAGGACTTTCCCGCCGAGCGGATCGGCACCTGGAACGGCCATTTCCGCGACGGAGTGCGGCGGTTCTGGAAAGGAGATGAGCACAGCACCTGGACCCTGGCCCAGCGGTTCAAGGGCAGCCCTGATCTCTATGACGGCAAACCGGTCGCCCTGGGGCGTTCGGTGAACTTCATCACCGCCCATGACGGCTTCACCCTTGCGGATCTGGTGAGCTACAACCGCAAACACAACCTGGCCAACGGCGAAGACAACCGCGACGGCGAGAACCACAACAACAGCTGGAACCATGGCATTGAAGGCCCCAGCAGCAATCCCCTGGTGCAAACCCTGCGTCGGCGTCAGCAACGCAACCTGCTCAGCTCACTGCTATTGGCCCGTGGCGTGCCGATGCTGCTGATGGGCGACGAAGTGGGCCGCAGCCAGGGGGGCAACAACAACAGCTGGTGCCAGAACAGCCCGCTTGGCTGGATGGTCTGGGATGAAGACCACTGCGACCTGGAACTCAAGCAATTTCTGCAACGCCTGCTGCGCCTGCGCCAGACCCTGCCGCAACTGTTTAACCCTCTGGTGCCGCCGCGGGAGAGCAAGCGCAAATCAGCTCAACAACAGAGCGATCTCTGGCGTCAATGGCACGGAGTAAGCCTGGCCAAACCCGACTGGGCCGCCTGGAGCCGCACCACGGCCACCAGCCTCCACAGCGGGAGCCGCGGCGCACTTCTATGGATGGGCTTCAACGCCTACAAGGAAAGCCTCAGTTTTGAGTTGCCGATTCCGGCCTCCCCCTGGAAGCGGGTGATCGACACCTCGTTACCCAGTCCCAAAGATTTTCCGGCAGAACCCGCCAGTTTCAGCGGTGTGGAGATTCCGCTGCAGAGCAGAAGCTTCGTGCTGCTGCTCGCCGAAGAAGAGACAACCGACCTTCGGTTGTGAACAGAGCGGGTGACGGGAATCGAACCCGTGTCATCAGCTTGGAAGGCTGAGGTCTTACCATTACACAACACCCGCATAGTACAAACGAACCAGTGCCGCAGGGCTGGTGGCGTCGTAAGTACGCGTTCATTATGGCAATTCGCCTGCCCGAAGCCTCCGAGTGACACCGACCGACGCATCCCTGCAGGGGTCTCGCCGCAGGCTGATGCTCGCCTACGGCCTGGGCGATGCCGGTACTGGACTTGCCGCAACCCAGCTGGGCTTCTATCTCTTCCCCTTTTTCATCTGCGCCGCAGGCCTACCGGCTTACATCGCTGGCTCCCTGCTCACGGTGAGCAAGGTCTGGGACGCACTGAACGACCCGCTGATCGGCTGGCTCAGCGATCACACCCGCAGCCGCTGGGGCCCGCGCCTGCCTTGGATGCTGACCGCAGCCCTACCGCTGGGCATCAGCCTGGCAGCGATGTGGTGGGTCCCCCCCGGGGATACCTGGCAACGCACGGGCTACTACGCGGTAATGGCGATCCTTTTAATGACCGCCTATACGAGCGTCAACCTCCCCTACGCCGCGCTCAGTACCGAACTAACGCCGGACACCGCCATTCGCACCCGCCTCAATGCGGCGCGATTCACCGGATCGATCCTGGCTGGCCTGAGTGGACTCGTCGTGGCATCGGTGGTGTTGACCAATGGCGGCGGGGGCTACCTGGCGATGGGCCGCATCACGGGCAGCATCGCCGCCATCGCCACGCTGCTCTGCTGCTGGGGACTCGCCCCCTACGCCAAACGGGCCCAGCGCCCCATACCCACCAGCGAAGCACCGATGCAGCAACTGAAACGGGTGCTGGCCAACCCCCGTTTCCGCCAAGTGCTGGGGCTGTACGTCCTGCTCTGGTTCGGCCTGCAACTGATGCAGGTGGTGGCCCTGATATGGCTGGTGCAAGTGGTGCATGTGCCCGCCAACCTGTCCACCTGGATTCTGCTGCCCTTCCAGATCGCCGCCCTACTGGGCCTTCAGCTCTGGAGCGCCCTCAGCAACCGCAACGGCAGGGTGGCTGCCCTGCGCTGGGGCGCAGGGCTTTGGATCACGGCCTGCATGCTGTCGATGGTGTTCCCACCCCTGCCGGCGGATCCCGGCCTGCTGCAACTGCTGCCGCTGGTCGGCCTGATTTCCCTGGTGGGCGTGGGAGCCGCCACCGCCTATCTGATCCCCTGGTCGCTGCTTCCCGATGCCATCGACGCCGACCCGAGCAAACCCGCCGGGCTCTACACCGCCTGGATGGTGTTCGGCCAAAAGCTGATCATCGGCCTAACCATGTCGGTGTTCGGCAGCCTGCTCTCGCTCACGGGTTACATCTCCGCCAAAGGTGGCGACTGCAGTGGGGCCCTGAGTTTCATCGAACAACCGTTTTCAGCCCTGCTGGCGATCCGCATGTGCATGGGCCTGCTTCCAGCCATTCTTGTGCTCTGCGGCCTTGCAGTGATGCGAGGCTGGCCTGACCGTGGAGCCCATCTACATAAGGCCGCCGGATGAAGACGCCCCGTTCGATCAAACGCCTGGGATCCAGCCTGCTGATCGGGGGGCAGGCCGTGGCAGCCACCCTGCGCGGACGCATCGATCGGGGGGAGCTGTTTGATCAACTTTTGGAAGCCGGCCCCGGCAGCGTGCTGATCGTGCTGATCATCTCTGTAGCTGCCGGCTCGGTGTTCAACATTCAGGTCGCCGCCGAACTCACCCGCCAGGGAGCAGGATCGACGGTGGGCGGCATCCTCGCGATCGGCCTGGCCCGGGAAATCGCTCCCCTGCTCACCTCCTGCCTGCTGGCCGGCAAGGTGGCCACTGCCTACGCCGCCCAGCTGGGCACCATGAAGGTGACGGAACAGATCGACGCCATCACGATGCTGCGCACCGATCCGGTGGAGTACCTGGTGGTGCCCCGAATGATCGCCATGGTGGTGATGGCACCGGTGCAGTGCTTCTTCTTCTTCCTCGTCGCGGTGTGGTCGGGCCAACTCACCAGCACGGCGCTCTACAACATCCCGCCGGCGGTGTTCTGGACGTCGGTGCGCACCTGGATGGACCCCCTTGACCTGCCATTCATGCTGGTGAAGGCTTTGGTTTTCGGGCTGATCATCGCGACGGTGGCCTGCGGCTGGGGGCTGACCACCCGCGGCGGCCCCAAGGAAGTGGGCACCAGCACCACCGGCGCGGTGGTAATGATTCTGATCCTGGTGGCCCTGATGGATGTCGTTCTTACCCAGGTGCTATTCGGTACATGAGTTCACCCCCCACCCCCGTCACCCTCAAGCCGGATGTACGGCTGCCGCTACTAGTGGTGGCCCTCGGACTGGCACTGCTGCCGTTACCGCTAACCCCCTGGCTCACCCTGGTGGTGTCGCTGTTCGGACTATTTCTGCTGATCCAGAGCGCCAGCCTGCGCCTGGAATTCAAGGAAGAGGCTCTGATCGTCTGGCAGAACGGCCGCGAGCTGCGCCGATTTCCCTACGACCAATGGCTGAGTTGGCGGCTGTTCGCCCCCTGGCTGCCAGGCCTCTTCTATTTCCGCGAAACCCAGAGCATTCACTTTCTGCCGATCCTGTTCAGCCCAAGGGAGCTACGCGAACAGCTGGAGCTGCGGGTTGGGAGCCTCGAAGTTCCAGCAACCAGCGCTGACTGAGCGCTTGTGGCAAGGGCGATCCGCCCATAGCGTCGAGGCATGGGAATGACGGTGCTGATATCCGCCGCCGCAAGCAGGCCGAGCAGCTCAGCAAGCTGCATCAGCAGGCCAATGTTGTGCTGGCCCAGCAGCCCGGTGGCATAGTCTTGCTGTTCGGCTCCTAGGCCCGGGGCGACTGGGATGGCTTTTCAGATGTGGATGTGCTGGCCGTTGCCCCGAACTGCAGCAAAGCCAGCGTGCTGGCGCTGACCGAGCTGGAATGGCAGGAGCGGCGCAATGGAAACTGGCGCGCCATCGGTCGCGATGCCGTGCGCCTGGGCCAGTCATGACCCCGCGCGCTGATGCCTGGATGCTCCAGGCCAACAGCGATTGGGCTGTTACTGAACTCACCGCCCAACAAGACTTTCAAAGCAAGTCTTGGTACCACTTCGGCCAGGCCACCGAAAAAGCGCTGAAGGCCCTGTTGATTTCCCTGGGCTCCCTGCCGCCCTACAGCCACGCGCTGGATCGCCTTGTGAAGAACCTGGAAGCATGAGGGGTCGACTTGACACCCATCAGCACTGTGCGGCTCAAGGCGTTGAGCCGGATGAACAGCGAAACGCTGTATCCCAGCGAGAGCGAAGCACTCGCCGATCGTTTCGAGGCTGAGGACAGCGACGAGGCGCGCGGCGTCGCGGAGCAGGTGATGGCCTTCGCGAAAGCTGCTATCACCAAATAGGCACGAATTGAGCACGAAATAGGCATAATTTTGGCTCGGAATTGTGCGTATCATCGATAACGCCGAGCTTCAATTATTTGGCTAAGCACTGATCAACAGCGCCAGACCTGCGGCCAGTTGACGTGTTCGCGCTGAAGTTCGACGTTTTTAGATTTAATAAGGTCAGTGCTCAGGCCAAAATCGCTGGAGCTACAGCCGCCTCAAGTCGCTCGTAGATCTCACGATCGACGTCAAAGCCCATGGCGAGCATTACCCGCAAACGCACGAGATATTCCTCCTCCTTGCTGCGCAAGCCATTGGAGAAGCGTTTCTCAAGCGAACCAAACACGCGCACATGGGTGAGTGGCGTGAGATCAACAGCGCCAAAGCGCCAAGCATTGAGATGGGCGGCGCAGAGCGGCAGGGCAAACCGATCGAGGCCATAGCCACTGCGGACACCAGTCAAAAAAGGCATCGCCAGATCAAGCAGATCACGGCGAAGAAATGGAGACATGATTTCCACAATCGGCACCCGGTGCAGCGTCGTGCAGGCCCGTTGCCGTAGCCAGCCATATTCCTGACAAAGACTGCTGCCAAACCTCACCGCCGGCTGGGCGGCGCTGAGGTTGTGGATGCGTGCCACAGCCAGCAGCCGATTGATCGCGCTGGCACTGATCAAAACATCGTCATCGATGAAACCCATGTAGTGGTCACCTGCTGGCGGCGGCAGTCGCTTCCAGGCCTCTTCCATCAGATGGCCTTTGCACTCGGTTGCCACACTGATCACATCAAAGCCGTGGGGATTGCTGCCGGGCTCTAGGCCTTCCCCGTTCCAATCAAACAAAACGACTGGGCACGCAAGGGGCTGATCAAACACCACGCAATGACGGCCGCGCTGGGTGGCAATCACCACCAAATCATTGGACGTTGCCCCTGGATTCACAACGGGCTGGCCCTGCTCAATGGGGTATTGCCGGTTGAGCTGATCCACAGCAGCAACCATCTCCGGGAGGAACTGATCGCTATGGCTACCCAACACCCAGCGGGCCCACTGCAGGCGCTCGGCCTCGGAGCGCCCCTGCAATAAGGGAGGGAATGCTTGCGTCATGCCGCCTGCCAAGCCCCTAGCTGCTGTTGCGCCAACTCCAAAAAGGCCAAATCACCAGCGTAAAAATTCTGCAGTGCAGCGATGGCTTCTGCGCTGAGTTGATCGCGCTTCAGGCGCCGCCATAGATTATTAGTTTCTTCTTGGCTGGAGACATGCTGCGGTGTGAGATCGAGCTGTAAGCCCGACGCCTTGGCCCAATGGGATACCAGCGCATCGATCTGCTCCATCCCCAAGATCGTGCGATAGCAACGCGGATCACCACCGAGAAAGTTGATCTGGGGAATGGTGTGGTGGCTCCAATCGATGTGGCAGGCAATCCATTCCGGCAACTGCAGAGCCACCTGATTCATCACATCCACCGGATCAGCATCATCGGCAAAAGAGTGAACGCCGTGGCCTGCAAACAGTTCATCGTGAAAGCGCAAGGCATTGTCAAAACCACTCTGATCAGGGCTGGAGGAACGCAACTTGGCGTACATCGCACCGGTGGTGAGTTCAACCAAATGGCTGCGGCAGGCCGAGACAAACCGATCGATGGGATCACGCCAAATCGCTACCAAAGCGCGATGGTCTGAAACGGCGCGCAGCTCTTCTGGGTTCAACCAATGGGTGGCAGACAGCGCGGCGCTATGGGGATCAAAGCCAGGCCGCTGACAATCGGCACCTTGGAATTGGAGCCATACCCGCTTAAGGGTGCTGCACCCGTTCTTGGGAACCCATACCAAGCCAGCATCACCACCAACAGGCAACACAGGGGAGAGCTGAACGCCCTCACGCATCCGCAGCTGAATCTGGGCCCAGTCGCAAGCGGGGTCATCAACCCGGCGACCGGGCAAGAGGTCGTGGGCTTGGAGCTGCAGCATCATGCCGCCAGGTCCTGGCTCTCCAGGGGAAGCTGACCCACTGTTGGCCGTTGCCGGCAGACTGTTTCAACTGCTGTCTGGAAAGCGACGGCCACTGATTTGTCGTGGAACAGGCGCTGCTTGCGCTCTCCAATCTTCTGCTTCATCTCGGCATGAAAGCCCGCGTCCTGCAATAAGCGCACCGAGATGGCGAGGTAATCGTCGACGTCCTTGGCGATCAGCTCAGGCAACTCCAATACTTCGAGCATCGACACGGTGTGGCGACCGCGCATGAAGGCGGTGGGCAGGGTGACGACGGGACAGTCGAGGGAGAACGACTGCATGGAGCTGTTGCCGCCATTCCAGTCGATCGTGTCGATGGTGTGGTGGCTGATGGCGAACAGGCCCATGAAATCGCCATAGTCGAGGCGGGGCAGGATGCGCAGATGCTCCTCGATCACCAGGTTGCGGTGCTCGAAATGAGGACGCATGCGCTCGTAGAGGCGATCACAGATGCTGTTGCTGCCCATATGCCCCACCAGCACAATGAAAGCCTCGGGGTGACGTTTGGCGATTTCGGCATAGGTCCAGTCGTTGCGAGGCAAGTACTTAAAGGTGCTCTGCAGCGAGTTGAGGATCGGCCGGTCGCGAGGTAGATCGAACTTCTCGAACAACAGCTGGCCATCGTGAATCGCCGCCGGTGTCTCGTAGTTGAGACCAGTCTTAGGGAGGCGGTAGAGGGTTTCGCTGTAATGGGCTTCATTGCCGGGGGGCTCCATCCCCTCACCGGAGAAGTAGTAGTGGGTCGTGCGGGAACCGCTGCTGATCGGATGCCCCCAGCCCTGGCCCTGCACCGGAGCAAGTTGCAGCACCGAGGCCACCTTGCTGGCGGCATGCATGCCGATGTCGGTGAACAGGAGCAGATCGAGCTGATCGTCGAGAATCTGCTGCAGCATCGGCTCAGGATTGTCGGGCTTCAGTGGTATGTGGCGATAGGTGCCAAGGGCCCCAAAGCGCTCAGTGCCTGAATCCTCGCTTTCGCCGATGTTGTAGCTGACGATCTCGTAGCCGGAATTGCCAGCGATGGCTTCCAACCACCCCAGCGCCCAGATCGAGCCGTTGTGATTGATCAGATGTGGTGAGATCACCCCCACCCGCAGGGGCCGGGGGTCGGCTGGATCGCGTTGGGGCCGGGGCTGCATGAATTTGGCCAGTTTCGGGCGCAGGATCCGATCGAGGATGCCGGCGTACAGCTCCTGCAGCGGCCGGTCGTCCTCCATCTGATAGGCCAGGTAAAAATTGGTCAACGACCAGGCATGGGCATACAGCTCGGGCCAGGCAGCGTCGTCTTGATTGATGTCTTCGAGCAGGGCATAGAGCTCATGGGCGTCGTCGCTCCAGCGCCGACGAACCTCGGCAACCTGCTGATCGTCGCTGTAGAGCACCGGCAGCACATGCAGCCGAGCCATCAACTGGAGACGCCTGTCGTCACTGACGGCATCCGCCACCGACAACCCGACCTGATATCGATCCAGCTCCATCAGGCAAGCGATGCGGCCCTGCAGGCCGATCACCGTCTCCATCGGTGTGAGCGAGGCCAGACCGCTGAGCAGTTCGAACTGCTCGAGCGCATCGCCGTGGCGCTTCTCCTGAATCAGCCCCTGGGCCAAGTTCTGGCGTGAAGGTTTGAAGTTGGCATCAATGGCAAGTGCCTGGCGGTAGCTGGCCATCGCCGCTGCCGGTTGTTTGAGGGCCCCGTAGGCCAGGCCGAGGTTGTTCCAAGCATCGGCGTAGGTCGGTGCATGCTCGAGGCAGAGCCGGAACGCCTCCACGGATTCGGCATCACGTTTGAGCTCTCGCAGCAGGTTGCCGAGTGCAAAAGCAGCCTGGTAGGCAGCTGGCTGATCCCGCAGCAGCAGGCGCAGCTGCCGTTCCGCCGCATCGCGATCCCCCGCGTCGAGGTAGGCCTGTGACAGGTTCGTGTGGGCTTCTCGAAAGCTAGGGAATTGCTCAAGAGCTTCTCGATAAAGCCGAATGGCTTCCATGCTATTGCCAACAGCTCTGCAGGCATTACCGCCGTTGAACAGCACATAGGGCGTCAGAAAGCCAGCGGCCTGAGCCCGCTCGTAGGCCCTCAGGGCCTGCTCATACTGTCCCAACTGGGCATGGGCCAGACCTGCCAGATAAGCAACCTCACCAGCATGGGGATGATTGTGCAGGGAGGCCACCTGATCCAGCGCTTCCTGGGAGCGGTTCTGGTTGATGGCCTCATAAAGGTGCGCCAGGCCCGACTCAGGGCTGTTGTGTGCTGGCCACTGGCCCTGCGGTGGATCAATGGAAGCAAGCGGCGGCCGTTGCAAGGCCTGTTGGGCAACACTGAGTTGCTGCTGGGCTTCGAGCAACTGCTGCTGCAGCCCAGCGATCTGGAGGTGGCGATCGCGCAGCTGCTGCAGCGGATCCACCAGGGCATCCGTATCCACGGCGGCAAGAGGGCGAACCTTGTCGCCCCGACGACGCGGCAGCTCATAGCCATAGGCCTCCAGATCGGCTCCATACAGGCGCTCCAATCGCGCCAGACCGTCTTTGCTGTATGCGTCTTCCCAGCGTTTGGCGAGCCGTTGCCGGAACTGATGGTCGTAGCGTTGCAACTCATGCTGGATCCGCTGGAGACGTTCAGCGGGCAGCAACGGCTCCAGCAAAGGCGGCAAAGCCTTGATCAACTGATCACGATCCAACCGCTGATTAAACAGCTCAGCCTCACCAAGCCATTGACTCTGCGGACGCAGGTGCCCATCGCTCTGCAGCGGCTGCCAATGTTCCTCCAAGTAGGCCAGAAAATCCTGGAAGCGGCAGGCCTCTTCCCCATAGCGACCCCGCGAAAGTTGCACCGAGGCATTCAGTGGTGCATAGGCCGGATCGGCCAGATGCAACTTGTCGTGCCAGAACGACAGCAGGCGCTCTCCGGGATGGCGTGTCACTGCCAGACGCAGCCCATGGGGGTCGGCCAGCAGCTGCTCCTGTTGTTGTTGCAACAACTGCGCAAAGGACGGCAGCTGGTGCACATCCGAACGGTGGATGGCCAGGGCTGGACGGGTTTCACCCACAGACGCCCTTTCTTCTGGCTCCCGCCCCGAGGCGATCACGGCCAGACGCTTCAGCAGGGTGGAAGCGACCTTGGGAACTGGCGCGACGCACCAGCGCACCTCAGCAATCACGAGGACGAGGCTGCGCTCCAGTGCACCGAAAGCCGCCATCCCCTGATGAAAAACAATATGGTGGAGATTAAAGGTGTTTCGGCGAGAAACACCGCCAACATTGCAATCTCATAGCGAGACCATCAGCAACTGCTGACGTCGAGGTATCAAAAAAATCTTTGCAACAACAGCAAAAAAATAGCAATGGTCCGATTAGTTCGAGTCTCAGCGAGACACATTTACAAAGCCATGCCAAACCAAATCGAACTCAACAAAGTCACTCAATAGATCGACTTCGGACGTTTTGGGTCAATCGCTGCTGCTGAGGCTCGTTCTGAAATTGGCCGGCTATCGCCGTGGCAGTCAGACACGTCGCAGCAGCCGTAGCCGTCGCTGGAGCAGATCAGCGCAGACACTCTTCGCCAGTTGGGCTGTTTTTGGGCAATTGGGCAGCGTGGGAGTGCTGGTAAGTGAAGCTGCCAACCCGCTTCCATTAAAAGCAGAAAGCCCACAGTCATTAGAGGGAGGCACTGCAATTGGCGAAGGGGCATTTGCAATTGGAATGAGTGCCATCGCCAATGGAGTGAACTCCACAGCCGTAGGAATTCTTGCCAACGCCTACGGGAAAAACTCCACCGCGATCGGAACAGCAGCAAACGCGGCGATCCCTAACTCCGATAATTCATACGACTATGGCGCCACTGCGATTGGAGCATCAGCTCGTGCTGCCAATAGAAATTCAACGGCAATTGGCCGCTCGAGCTACGCAGGTGTTGCCTCAGTTGGCATCGGCAACAACGCTAATGCCTCCGGCCAAAGATCAATTGCACTTGGCAATGGGACAAAGGCTCTCAATCAAGGAAGCATCGCTATTGGTGTGCTGACTGAAGCTTCCGAAGATGGGGCCATTGCCGTAGGTCGTCTGAGTGTTGCTAACCAAGAAAATTCAACGGTTTTAGGAGATAAGGCAAAGGCCACAGGCTCCAATAGCACGGCAATTGGTGCTGCTTCCCAAGCCACTGAAAATGGCTCTATTGCTCTGGGCGCTGCGGCCAACGCCGCTGGCATTGGCTCCCAGGCATCGGGGTCTCAAGCAAAAGCAATAGCTAATTACTCCCAAGCATCGGGATTTCAAGCCAACGCCTCAGCCGAATCTGCAATTGCTATTGGACCGAATGCGGGAGCATCTGGAGCATCGTCGACCAGTATTGGAGCCTCTGCCAAAGCAGCTAAACAAGGGTCTATAGCAGTTGGCCATTTGGCAAATGCTGATGCTGAACGGTCCATCGCTATTGGATCTGGAAGTACTGCGAATGGAACATGCTCGATGGCACTTGGTTGGAATGCCAACGCCACTTCCACAAATGCCATCGCAATTGGCCACACAGCTAATGCAGTTGGAATTAACTCCACCGCAGTGGGTACATCGGCTCAAGCAGAAGCCGATTATGCCAGTTCTTATGGAACATTGGCGAACGCCAGTGGCATTGCCTCGATGGCCTTTGGTGCTCAGGCGAATGCTAGTGAGATTGGTGCAATCGCTCATGGTGTGAATTCAACAGCCTCAGGCGCTAACTCATCGACCTTTGGCACAGCAGCCAATGCAACAGCTGAAGATGCCATCGCCGTTGGTCATCTCGCTAAGGCTTCTGGATCGGATGCCATTGCCATTGGTAAATCTTCAGTTGCTAGCGCAAGCAACTCAACAGCTACTGGTACTGACTCACAAGCGAGTGGAGAGAATTCCACTGCTTATGGAGATAGTTCAAAAGCTACTGGGAAGAACAGCTCGGCATTTGGTTTTACGTCCACAGCTTCCGGGAACGATTCCACCAGCATCGGTATTAAGTCCAAAGCGACACAACAAGGCTCTACAGCTATCGGTCACCTAGCGCATGCAACTGCTTTTCGCTCAACAGCTTTAGGCACTGGAAGTAAGGCCAGCGCAGAATGTGCATTGGCTGTGGGTTGGAAGGCCAATGCCACAGCCATTAATGCCACTGCAATTGGCTACACAGCGAACGCATTAGGAATCAACTCCACAGCAGTTGGTACCTCTGCTTTGGCACAAGCCAACTATTCCAGTTCCTATGGAACATTGGCCAATGCCAGTGGCTTGGCCTCGATGGCCTTTGGTGCAGGCGCGAATGCCAGTGAGACTGGTGCCATCGCTCATGGCGTGAATTCCGTAGCTTCTGGAGCTAATTCATCAACCTTCGGTACAGCATCCACCGCAACTAAAGAGGATGCCATCGCTTTTGGATATTCAGCAGCAGCTTCAGGACTGGATGCGATTGCTATTGGTACATCCTCAGTCGCAAGTGAAACCAATTCAACAGCGATTGGTACGGAAGCCAAGGCTACAAAGGTCAATTCCAGTGCTTTTGGTGATGCCGCTGAAGCGTCCGGAAATCAAGCCACTGCATTTGGTGCTGGCTCAGCAGCGACGAACGAAAATGCCACAGCAATTGGAGAGAAGGCGGAGGCTTCTGGCACTCAATCAACGGCCGTTGGTAGGCAATCTTTAGCCAGCAAGCACGATGCCACAGCTCTTGGCACAGTCAGCAAAGCAACGGGTGAACGAGCTACTGCAATCGGTGTTTTAACCCGAGCCAATAGGAAGTGCTCAACAGCTGTGGGTGCCTTAGCCGTTGCTAGTGGCTTCCTTTCCCAAGCTTTTGGTGCCAATGCAACTGCTTCTGGTGAGAATTCGTCTGCCGTCGGTAGCTATGCCACTTCAAGCAATAGCAGATCTACAGCAATTGGTACTGGCTCAGCTACCACGCGTGATGATCAGTTAATGCTTGGTAAAGCAGCAACGGAGGTTACTGTTGCCAACCTCAGTGGTACCAGCACTTCGCTCATTGTTGCTAATGGCGATGGAACACTTTCTCGTTCCACGATTAGTGATAACGACCTTGAATCTCTGAATTGCGAGGGCAATGGTACGAATGCTGTTTGTTATGGACCTGGCGCTAATGCCACTGGAAAGTTCACAACCGCCATTGGCGCTAATGCTTCTGCAGCGGCAAGTTCATCCACAGCCGTTCTTGGCTCAACAGCAGTTGGCTATGGAGCCAATGCTTCTGCCGCCAATTCAGCCAGCTTTGCTCGAAATTCACTAGCCACTGGTAATCGCGCCACTGCCATTGGTGCTTTTTCAACAGCAACGCTCAACGCCAGTACAGCTGTTGGTTTTCAAGCCAATGCATCAGGACTGAGATCTCAGGCCATTGGCGCGTTCAGCAATTCAACAGGCAATGCCACTCTTGCGGTCGGCTACGAGTCCCAAGCAACATCGAATCGAACAACTGCTATTGGTGGCTATGCCAGTGCCAGTAACAATGCATCAGCGGCCATTGGTTACAACTCAACCTCATCTGGCTTCCGAGCAACGGCTGTTGGGACCCGTTCCAGCAGCTCTGGCAATCAGTCGATAGCAATCGGCTACGACGCCGAGGCCAGCAATGCCAACAGCATCGCGATTGGCACTGATGCAGCAGCAACTGCAAAAGATTCAATTGCCATCGGAGATGCTGCCATTGCAAACAGGACGAATGCAACGGCAATCGGTCACGCAGCAGTTGGAAGTGCAAACAACAGCTCAGCCTTTGGTTTAAAAGCAACGGCGAGTGGTCAAGACTCGACCAGCCTTGGTAAAGGATCACAAGCCACCGACCAGGGAGCGATCGCAGTCGGACACCTTGCACGAGCACAGAATGTACGCACCATCGCTCTCGGTGCTGGCAGCCTCTCGAATAAAACTTGCGCTGTGGCCATTGGACAATTCTCCAGGGCGACGGGCACCAGCGTTCTAGCGATTGGAACCAATGCATCAGCTTCCGAGGCCGATGCCATCGCCATCGGTATTCTCTCGAATTCCTCTGCACCGAACACCACAACTGTTGGCACCGAAGCCTTCGCCAGCCAGGAATCGGCTAGTGCTTATGGCACCCAAGCCAGTGCCAGTGGAGAGCGCTCCATGGCCTTCGGTGCTGGTTCCAAATCCAACGCATCGAATGCCACAGCCATGGGCACAGCCGCCCAAGCGACGGGAGTCAGCGCCAGCGCTTATGGAGCTGGTGCTGTGTCAGCCGGCGAGAACTCCATGTCGTTTGGCGCAGCATCAATGGCCGCCAGCAAAAACGATCTTGCTTTTGGCACATCTGCTTTCACCTCTGGCCCCAACGCCAGTGTCTTTGGAACCTTGGGTAACGCAACTGCTGGCGACGCCACAGCAATTGGTTTCCAGGCTCAAGCACTTGGAATTGACTCCACCGCAGTCGGAAAAGGCGCTCTAGCCAATAAAAGGGATGCCGTTGCACTGGGTTCTGATGCCATTGCAAGTGGAATTGGTTCCACTGCACTGGGTGATGCAGCAGAGGCATCGGGCCTCAACTCAATTGCCATCGGAACAGGTGCTCGCTCAGACATCGATAACGGCACCGCGATTGGTGCTGGATCAGTCGCCAAACAAGATTTAGATGGCTCTAATTCCTCCGTCACGCTCGGACGAGAAGGTGATGGCGAAACGGACTACTTTCTCCCAGGTCTCGCCAACAAGCCCGGTGAAGAAGGCTCCAATCAGTCCGGAGGCACGCAATACCTCACGGTTGATTCGAGAGGAAAAATTATTGCCGCCATTGCTGAAGTTCCACCGCAGGTCAACATCATTGCCCCCAACTTCAATTGCATTGCAGAGGGCAACGGCGCCACCTGTTTTGGCCAAGATGCACAAGCCATTGGTGATGCCACCTCTGCCTTTGGTGTGAGTGCTAACGCCACGGGGCAAGGTGCCACCGCCGTTGGTTCGAATGCGAGTGCAGTTGATCGCGCCACAGCCCTCGGCGCTTATGCCAGTGCCATCGGTCAAGACGCAGTTGCCGTAGGCAGGCTTGCCAATGCAACCGGCATCAGCTCACTCGCGATTGGAGAAGAAGCGCAAGCCTTGGGCAATCGCTCGTTTGCCTTTGGCGTCCAGGCCAATGCTGCTCAAAACGACACGCTTGCCCTTGGTAGTGGTGCTGTTGCGAATTACTCAGGTTCCGCAGCCCTCGGCCAGAACGTTTCCACCACCCGTTCCGGCCAGATCGCGCTGGGCTCTGCTTCTGCAGAAGTCACCGTCGCAAACCTGGCAGAGCCAACATCAGTCAGTGGTCAGGATCCTTCCAGCTTCGGGGCGGTCATGGCCAATGGCGATGGCACCCTGATCCGCTCCAGCATTGGCGATGGATTGCAGGTAGAGGTTGATCAATCCACAGGCGATCTCAACCTCTCGGTGAACACCGGCAATGGCATCACTATCAATCAGAACGGTCAGATTGAAGTCAATGTGAGCCAAGGCAACGGCATCAGCATCGATGACAATGGCGCCCTTCAGGCTAATGAAGCGGTCGTCGTAGCAGGGGACAACGTCTCCGTTGAAACCAGCAACGACGGACGCGTCACCACTTACACCATCAGTGCTGAAGGCGGTGGGAGTAGCGATAGATCCGTTGAAATCAATGGCGGCAACAATATCGATGTCATTAACAACGGCAACTCCAGCACCATTAATTGGAATTCAGCTGGAACACCTCTCGATTGCGAGAGCATCGGTGATGGTGCCGAGTGTTATGGAACAGGTGCAATCGCCACCGGTGATCGCACCACTGCGATCGGTTCGAACGCACAATCCACCGCAACGGGATCTACAACCCTTGGCAGCTCGGCTGTGGCAAGCCATGCCAATGCCACGGCAATTGGTGCAGAAGCATCAACCACACGTGATTCTCAGATCGTGCTCGGAAAAGCAACAACGGAGATCACCGCAAGCAACCTTGCCACAGAGCGCGTCGCCAACAACGGCACTGAATTCAACATGATCGTGGCGAATGGCGATGGCACGCTATCTGGCCTGCGGATCGAAAGCGGGGCAACGATTGACACGAACTCGGGAACGATCCGCTTCGATGGGGGCTCCACAATCATCAATAAAGCCGCGTCGATCGTCGAGGAAGGTTTGAACACGGTGGTGACATCCAGCAGAGATACCGACGACGTCACGACTTACACCGTTAGTGCTTACAACTCCGCAACCCAAGCAGGTGCTGTTGCTGACGCAGAGTCAACACAAACCGCGAATGGAGCCACTGTCTCGTGGCGATACAACGCCAACACACAGACCACGACCTATGGTATCGAAATCGCCACCGGTGATGGTATAGACATCAATAACAACGACCAGATTGAGATCAACACTGGAAGCAACATTGATCTCGATTCCAACGGCGCAATCAACGGTTACAAGAGTACTGTTTCAGCATCGGATCGCAAAATCACCGTTACCGCATCAGGTGGTTTTGATCAGGACAACAACTACTCCACCGATTACACCGTCGGACTCAACATCAGCGACGAACGCTTCAATGCACTGCAATGCGAAGACGATGCAAATGGAGCCGAGTGCTACGGAGACAACGCCACAGCATCCGCTGAAAACACAACCGCCATCGGTTCACGAACCCGCGCCACAGCGGCCGGATCCATTGCTCTGGGCGCTGGTGCAAAAGCGACCCACATCAATTCGATCGCCATCGGTGCACGCAGCACAACCACACGAGCCGACCAGATGGTGCTGGCACGCCCTCAAGTTGAGATCACAGCGCCGAGTCTGCAACGTTCCAAGTCGATCGACATTTCGACCAATCAGGAACAACTCTCAACCGTCATGGTGAATGATGATGGAACCTTGAAGCGTACCAATGCTCTGACCTCTGCAAACGGCAAGACCACCCTCAAAGGAAGCAACATCACTCTTGGCAACGGGAACACTCAAGTGCAGGTTCCAAGCCTGTCTGGCCGAGGCAATTCGCTTGTTGGCGTTAGCAATGATGGCGAGTTGTTTAACAGCACATTCGACCCAAGCGTCATCAACGACAACAGAGTTCTAATAATCGACAATGCCAATCAAATTAATCAAAACATCCAGCAAATCAATAACAACACCAACAACATTGCAAAAAACAGGAAAGATATCAACAAGCTCGAGGGTGCTGCACGCTCTCTCGGTGATGCGGCAGAAGCGGCTGGCGCCATGGGTGCAGCCCTTTCCGGCATCCCCGAGGTGTCTCTCGATCCTGACGAGCCACTCCGTTGCGGGTTTGCTGGAGGCGGATTCGGCTCTCAATACGCCATCGCCGGCGGTTGTGCCGCTCGAATCAAAGACAGCATCCACCTCAACGGTGCTATTGCCTATTCACCCACCGTTGACTATCATTATGGCTCCACAAGCTCCCTGGCCGGACGAGTGGGATTCAGCTTCCCCATCGGCGGTGGTGGATCAAAGAAGGCGAGCATTCCAAAAGCAAAGCCAAGTGGTGAAGATTGGACAGGCAACACCTCTGAGAGCATTCCAGAGGCAAATCAACAGCTGTCTTCAGCACCTCCAGTGCAGTCACTCTGGTACCGCACCGAGGTGAAGCAGACCATTGCCAAACTGGAAACTGATGTTTCCTCACGAGATGAGCAAATTGATCTACTTCGATCTCGTCTGCAAAAACTCATCGACGATCAGAAGCGCAACAACGGGGCAACGCAAGAAGAGGACGTCTTGATCGCCATGCTCCAAGAGCGCATCACTGAACTCGAAGACGAAAAAGCAGAATCAGAAGCAGAAGATCGGCGCCAGAATGCTCGAATCGAAGAACTGGAAGACAAGCTAGAAGCACAGCAATCTCGTTTCGACGCGCTAATGAACCGCGTTCAATCGTTTCTCTCGAACCAGAAGTAATTGATCCAATCTTTATAGCCTCCAAATCCATTCCAATCTCCTTGATTCATTGTGTGCTTACCATGAAACATTCCCTCGCCATAAGCCTTGCTGCTGCAATTGGCATCAGCATGATTCCAATTGCTGTGCCTGCTCAGCCCGACAGGCAGCTCGTCAAGCAATTCCGAGATGGCTTTGAGCGCGGCTGCAATCAAGGGAAAACGGAGGAAGTCTCCAACCAAAGGAGATATTGCAACTGCATGGCCAATAGTTTTCAGAGTCGCTACACCGGCAAAGAACTCTCCGCCATCAGCCAGGCCGCAACGGGCCTGGGGGACAATGGCCCATCAATTGTCAATTTGATGATGACACCAGAAGCAAGAGCGTGCAACGCTAAATATTAAGCAAAGCCCTCCTTTGCCAAGTAAGCAGTTCATTCAGGAATGCCACTAGAAAACATTTGTTCGATAAATGCCTTATTCATCGCAACCAAAAATAATCATCTATATCAATACAATCAAATCATCTCCTTAGATGCCACCCAAGCGCAAAATCCTACTTGTCATGGCCCAATGCTCAGAGGCATGGCTCGACATGTCGTTCTCTCAGCAGGCACCGCTTTTGCATCAATGGCTGGACCCACCTCGACCCTTTCGGCTGAAATGGATGTAATTCCATCTCGCCATGGCTGACGACACCGAGCAAACGGGCCCGCCGCAGACCAACGCTGAGCCAGTGGCATCGGGCGAGGACAGCACAGCCCCCAATGCGTCTGCCAACAAGCTGTTGGAACTGGCCTTGAAGGATCTGCAGGCCCGCCGCGATGCCCTGGAGGCGGAGATCACCGCCCTCACCTCCCGCAAGCAGCAGCTCGAAACCGAACTGCAGGCCAACTTCGCCGGTCAGTCGGACGCCATCGCCCGCCGCGTGAAGGGCTTCCAGGAGTATCTGGGCGGCGCCTTGCAGGACCTGGTGCAGAGCGTGGAAAACCTGGAGCTGGTGGTGCAGCCGATGGTGGTGCAGCCCTCCCCCCTCGATCAGACCGCAGACAACGCAACGGCATCAGAGAAGGGCGGTGAGAGCACTCCGCCACCAGCGGTGGCCGACACCTTCCGCCCCGACGAAGCGCTCATCCGCGATTCGCTGCAGCGCTTCCTCCAACAGCCGGATGTGTATGCCGATCCCTGGACCCTGCGCCGCAGCGTTGATGCCAAAGACATCGCCCTGCTAGAGGACTGGTTCTTCAACCAAGGCGGACGCGGCGCCCAGCCCAGCCGAGGCACCCGGCCCCGCAACATCCTGGCCAGCGCCGCCCTGATCGCGATCATCGGCGAGCTCTACGGCGACCAATTCCAGTGCATAGTGCTAGCCGGCGGACCGGAACGGCTCGGTGAATGGCGACGGGGTCTGCAGGATGCCTTGGGGCTGGGGAGGGAAGACTTCGGCCCCAGCAGCGGCATCATGCTGTTCGAACGCCCGGAAGCCCTGGTGGAACGGGCCGACCGGCTGGAAGAACGGGGCGAAGTGCCGTTGATCCTGATCGATGCCGCCGAACGCAGCGTCGACATCCCCGTGCTGCAGTTCCCACTCTGGCTGGCATTCGCGGCCGGACCGGGCGAGCGCATCGACGACGTCGAATTTCTGTAGGCGCCAAGCAAATCGATCCCCTGTCGCATCAGACAGTCACCGGTACGATCTTTCGTAGATCGACCTGGGGTGATGGGATCGATCTCTGTGTAACGGAAGCACGCAAATACCTGTTCTCGTTGATCGACGAAGTGCCTGGATACCATGAATCCATTGAGAATCAAGGCAAACGTGTCAGCGCCGTGCTCCTCTCCGAACAAGACTGGCGAGCGATCCAAGAAACGCTTTATCTCACCTCGATCCCGGGCATGCGCGAATCCATTCTTGAAGGAATGGCCACGCCAGCCGATGCGATGAACGAGGAGCTCGGCTGGTGAGTTGGCGAGTGGTGTTCAGCCGACTAGCCCAGAAAGATGCTCGAAAACTGGTTGAAGACCCATGGCGCAGCCCACCACCCTTCAAGGCACTGGTGGGTGGTGGGCTGCGAGGGGCCTATTCCGGGCGGATCAACATCCAACATCGACTCGTGTATAGCGCCGAAGCGGATCAACAGCTGGTGAAAGTGCTGCGCCTGTGGAGCCATTACGACTGACCGGACGCCGCCGCATCCACCAAGCGCGAAAGATGTATTTGGGGCTTAGTCGACGAAGCGAGCACTGGCTCCGTGCAAACCGACCCGCGCCGTGCTTCGATTCAGCCGCGATCTCGTAACCGCGCTCGTTTCTGTGATCCTCACCTCCTTACTGCTTCTGGCCATTGGCTACCTGCTGGGGTCGACCCCTAGTGGCTACCTCGCCGGCCGCTGGTTGAAGGGCATCGACCTGCGCGAGTGTGGCTCCGGCAGCACCGGCGCCACCAACGTGCTGCGCAACGTGGGCAAAGGCCCTGCCCTGGTGGTGTTCCTCGTGGATGTGGGCAAGGGCACTCTGGCGGTACTTCTGGCACGCAGCTTTGGCCTCAACGACTGGCTGCAGGTGCTGGCGGGCCTGGCTGCCCTGGCGGGGCACATCTGGCCGTTGTGGCTGGGCTGGAAAGGCGGCAAGGCGGTGGCCACCGGCTTAGGGATGTTGCTCGGCCTAGCCTGGCCGGTGGGGCTGGCATGCTTTGGCTTGTTCATGGCCACGATCAGCCTGAGCAGAATCGTGTCGCTCTCCAGCGTGGTAGCCGCCATCAGCCTGCCAGCACTGATGGTTATCTCTGGCAGCAGCAGCGCCTATGTGGTGGTGTCATTGGTAGCCAGCCTGATGGTGCTGTGGCGCCATCGCAGCAACATTGAACGACTGCTGGCGGGCACCGAACCCACAATCGGGCAGAAGTCTTAAGTGGAGCGGTAGGCATCACCCTGGCCATCCTCAACCTGATCGTCCAGGCAGACATCAGAAATCACATCGCCTCCCCATGCGCAACTAAAGCTGACCAGAAACGGACAGCAAGCTAGTGAGTGGTTATGACAAATCTTGCCTAACCCTTCTCAGCCTGCAGGCGCCAAATCAGACGGGAATGGTCCCACTGCTGGCTGAGAAGCACAAATGCACCCTGAAAACCGTAACAGCGACCCAATTCAGGGCCCCAGCCATCAATCACACTGCCATCAGCCAACTGGCTGATCAAGCAGGAGAACGCGGATCAACCCTTGTCAATATCTTGATAACGCCGGAAGCAAAAGCTTGCAACGCTAAATACTGACTTCCAGCCTCTCTTCGTCAACAGAAATGAAGTCAACAAAGCAATACCAGGATCGAATTCATACAGACTTTTAATCATGTGAGAATCGTTTGCAGACACACAACAAGTCATTGCTTCATTCGGTCTCACTAGGATCGTTATCGACAATCAATCAACCAACCAGACCAAGCAACTCCTCACAGCAAAGCTCAAACGCGGCGCTGGGATCTTCAGCTTTAGTAATCGGCCGGCCGATTACCAGCTGACTGGCACCCGCTGCAATCGCCTCAGCGGGTGCCATCACCCGGGCTTGATCACCGACTGCGGTGCCTTTGGGGCGAATTCCAGGGGTGACCAACGCGAACGGTTCCGGGTGCTGTGCCCGCAGCGCCGCGGCCTCCAAGGGTGAACAGACGCAGCCGCCGATGCCGGCAGTTGCCGACAGCTGCGCCAACGCCGGCACCCGTTCGGCGATGCCCTGGGCAATGGCGAGTTCCCGTTGCAACCGTTGCTCCTCCCAACTGGTGAGCACCGTCACTGCCAGCAGCGTTGGAATGGCTTGCCCAGCGCTTTGGGCGCCTTCCACCGCAGCAGCCTGGGCCGCCTTGAGCGCTTCGCTGCCAGCACAGGCATGCACGGTGATCAATTCCGCCCCCAGCGCCGCAGCCCGCCTGCAGGCCCCCGCCATCGTGGCCGGGATATCGTGAAATTTGAGGTCGAGAAACACCCGCAGGCCCTGATCCCGAAGTTGCGCCGCCACCTCAGGGCCGGCCTGCACGAACAGCTCCAGGCCCACCTTCACCCAACGCAGCCCCGTCACCTGGGCGGCAAAATGCAGCGCTTGCTCTGGCGCCATGCCATCGAGGGCCACGATGATCCGATCGGCGGGGTCAGAGGAGAGCGTCGGAGCCAAGGCAAGCGGGTGATCCGAAGTCCATCCTGTCGCGCCGGCAGGTGGTCCTCAACCAGGGTTCAGGCTGAGGACGACAGCGTGAGGCCTGTCGTTTGCTCGATAAAGGCCAGATACTCGCGCTGCGATTCAGGCTTACGCATGAATTCGGGGCCAAAAGCAGCAGCACCGGCAGTCAACGCACCCAAAAGATGAAGAACACGAAAGGCCTTGATGCGCTCGTAATTCAGAGGTCTGATCGCTTGATAAGCCTTAAGAGCTTCATCAATGATCTGCTCCCAAAAACAAGACGACGCAGTTGGATCAATCTGGGGAACAAAAACCAGATAATCATTCATCGTGTGGGCCAGATCCAAAGCAGGATCAGAGATACGAAACGTCCAATCCAACACTCCTGATACAGAGCCATTTTGAAACATCAAATTATTGCCGTGATAGTCACCATGGATCACAGCAACATCCTGCCCATCAAGGGGCAAATGATCGCGCAGCCAAAGAATCAATTCCGAAGCCCAAGGGATCTTCTGTACACAAAAATCCAAGGATCTTTGATCAATAGCAGGGCTTAAAAAAAGCTCATCAGGGACACCAGCTCGCCTGAACGACTCAACGATGGGCCTCACATCCAGCTCATGCATGGTGGCCATCGACTCGCCCAAGACTTTGGCATGGAGCTCTGGCTTCTGCTCAATCAAAGGCTGGCCGGGCACCAAATCCATGACCGCAAAGACACCACCCAAGACTGATTGATCTCCACAAACATGATGAATCACAGGGGTCTTCAGACCCCTGTGATTCATAATCTGATGAACAAACTGATGGTGCAAAAGCTCCTCCGCCTCACGGGCAGGACGCAGAATGCGAAGGACTCTTGGTTCCTGGCCAACAAGCTTGTAGCGATACAGCCGAGCATCAAAACCTCCAGTCAGGCGGGTCGGCTCAAACTCATACTCGACAGGATCCTCAAATTCCGATTGCAGATAAAGCAAGAAATCAGCAGCAATTTGCTGATCTGATCTGAATTCAGTTTCAGGCGCTGGCATTGATCTTGGCTCGGATGAACTCACCATCGCGCCAGTGCTCTCTTGGCGGATCCCCCAAAAGGGGGATTACTGGCGGCTCAAGCCGTCAGCCGCCGGAAGGTTTTCTTGCCCAGCTGCAGCACCTTGCCCTCCAGCTCCGCGGCTGAGGCGAATTCCTGGTTCGGGTCGGTGATCTTTTCTCCCTCCAGCCGCGCCGCACCGCCCTTGATCTGGCGGCGGGCCTCACTGCTGCTGGCGCAGATCCCCACCGCGCTGAACAGATAGAACGCCTTGGCCGGGAAGTTCACCTCCGCCAGCGAGGCCTCGGGCACATCGGCACCGGCATCACCGCTGCCACCCACCAGGGTGGCGGCATCGCTCTGCGCCTTCTGCGCCGCGGCCAGACCATGGCGGCTGGCGGTCACCGCCAGGGCCATCGCCTTCTGCTTCTCGCGTGGGTTCTCCGGCAAGGAGGCCAGATCCAGGTCAGTCAGCAACGTGACGTAGTCGTCGATCGCCGCATCGCCGACTTTCTCCAGCTTGGAGTACATCGAGAGCGGATCCTCTTCCAGCCCCACCACGTTGCCCAGGCTCTTGCTCATCTTCTGAACCCCGTCGAGACCCACCAGGATCGGCAGCAGCAGGCCAAACTGGGTGCCCTTGTCGAAATGGCGCTGCAGATCACGGCCCATGGCCACATTGAACTTCTGATCAGTGCCCCCCAGCTCCACATCAGCGTTCACCGCCACCGAGTCATAGCCCTGCAGCAGCGGGTAGAGGAATTCATGCAGGGCGATGGGGGTGCCACTGCCATAACGCTTGGAGAAGTCGTCCTTGGCCAGCATCTGGCCCACGGTGCCGGTGCCGAGCAGCCCAATCACCGCCGGCAGGTCCATTCCCTCCAGCCATTCGCTGTTGTATCGCACCTCGAGGCGTCCAGGCGTTTCGAAATCGAGCAGCGCCGTCTCCTTGGGCTGGTCCTGCCCCAGCTGGCGCAGATAGGTGGAGGCGTTGGCAGCCACCTGCTCCTTGCTGAGCTGCACCCGGGTGGCGCTCTTGCCCGTGGGATCGCCGATCCGCGCCGTGAAATCGCCGATGATCAACACCGCCGTATGGCCTGCGTCCTGGAAAGCCCGCAACTTGCGGAACAGGATGCTGTGACCGAGATGAATGTTGCTGCCGGTGGGGTCAATGCCCAGCTTCACCCTCAGCGGCCTGCCCTCCTTCTCGGCTTGCACCAGCCGTGCCGCAAGGGCCTGATCAGCGTCGCTCGGGTCGCCGGCCGGGAACAAATCGGCCATGCCCCGGGACAGCCAATTCGGCAGCGACGGGGTTGAGTCCGACATGGGGTGCGCAACGAGCGGGCGCTGGCGATCGTACGAGTGCTGGTTCAGCTCGGCGAGGGAGGCTCGATCTGGGCCTTCATCCGCTCGAGGGTGGAATTCATCTGTTCGAACATCTGCTCGGGGGTGATCCCGAACTGACTGAGCTGGGTGCGCAGCTGCTCCACCGTGAGCTTGGCCTGGAAATCTTCCGAGAGCTCAAAGCGCTTCATGAACACCCGGTAGCGGCCCATCAGCTCTTCCATCGTCTCGATGAACTTCTTCTTGCCCTCCCGGTCGAACTTCCCGTACTCACTGCCCAGCTGCATCAGCTGCTGGTAATCGCTGAACAGCCGCTTTGCTTCGTCCTGAACGATGTCGGAATCGAAGAAGGCCATGTCGAGTCGCGCTGGGCACAGGCAATTCTGCCAAGAACAATCGACTTGTTTGAGGGGTAATCGCCGCACCTTGCCGAGGCCTGAGGCGGGATTTTTGTACGGTCTTCCTGACCAGCACCGCCCGCAGGCGGCATGGGATTCATGGTGAGTTTCGGGCTGCATTCAGGATGTGAACTTCACCGCTCAGCTGGCCGCGATGCGTGAGCTGCCCCAGCGCAACCGGCCCCTGCTGGAGGGGCGTCGTCTGGTGGTCGCTTCGGCCGATCGGGTTTTGGTCAGCGGACTGCTGCACAGCCTCGATGGCATCGGCTCCATCGTGGGGGCTGCCAGCACCGAAGCGGAAGCACTGGCCTGCCTCAGCAATACGGCCGCCGATCTACTGATCTGCAGCGACAGGCTCGAACGCGGCAGCGGCCCCTCCCTGGTGGCAGCAGCCAAGGCCCACCAACCCTCGCTGCGCTGCCTCATGCTGATCCAACGCCCCTTGCTCAGCACCATTCGTGCCGCTGCAGCGGCTGATTGCGACGGTCTCTGCAGCCATGAGCGCATTGGCGACGGCGGCTTGCTCAGCGTCTTGCGCGCCATGGAAAGCGATGGCAGCCACATGGATCCGGTGATTGCCGGCGTGGCCCATCACGACCGCAGCTTGGCAGGGGTGGGGCATCCGATCAGCGACGTGCTGAGCCTGCGGGAAGAAGACGTGCTGCGTGGCCTCTGCCGCGGCCTGAGCAATCAGGAGATTGCGGATCAACTCCACATCTCGATTGAAACCACCAAGCACTGCATCACAGGACTGCTGCGCAAACTGGATGCCAGGAACCGTACCCAGGCTGTGCTGATGGCCTTTCAACACAATCTGGTGGATCCACCGATGCCGATTCCCCGCTGGACCCCTTAGCCCCAAAGGGACCATCCTGAGATGAATTGAACGGTCTTGACGCCATGGTCCGACGCGCCGCCACCGCAGCCCTGGTCGTTCTCAGCGTCAGCGGCCTCGGGATCCAGACAGTGGATGCCGCAAGCGAGCGCACGACCGCCCTGGTGACCATCGCCGAGGCCAATGCCCGTTGTCTGATCGAAACCAAACAGATGAAACCCGCGAAGGCCCGCAACATCGCCAACCAGTTTCTGCTCAGCAAAGGGGTCAGCGATGCCGAGCGCGAGGAGGTGCAAAGCGCTCCCGGTTACGACGACCTGATGCGCCGCTACATCAACGAACAGGGGGGCTGCGAGGGTCTTGTGCGCGCCCTGCGCTGACGCACCCCCACCACACTCGTTAATGTCGGCCCATCTCTGCTGAGCAGCATGCCCCGCAGCCACTGGTTGGATCCCCTGGCCAGGCGGGTGCTGCAGGCCACCGGGCAACTGCCAACACCACCCCGTCCAGCGCCACTACAGCCATTAGCGATCGAGGCCGAGCCTCCAGCCTGGGTAATGGATGTAAATCGGGCCAGCCGCAATGAGTGGCTGCAATTGCCCGGCTGCAGCCAGGACATGGCCGATCTACTGGTGCGCCTGCAACAGGGGGGCGTGCAATTCGCTTGCGCAGATGATTTGTTCCGGCTGCTGGAGCTGCCCATCGATCTGAGCAGGCTCTGGACTCCGCATCTCGTCTTCCATTGGCATGGCGATGCACCTTTGCAGCCGCAGGCCACTCCCCTGGACCTGAACAACGCCAGCGCCGATCAGCTCGAGCTGCTCTGCTGGCCAGAGCAACGGCTGGCCAGCCTGCTGCGGGAGCGACGCAGCTCCGGTTTCAAAGATCTGGCTGATCTACAGGAACGGCTCTGCCTTCCCGCCAGCACCGTGGAAGACCTGATCGGCCGGGTGAGTTTCGGCAACCGCCGGTCCGGCCCCAGCCTGCCACTGCACTAATGCAGGGAGATCTGTTCTCCACCGAGGCGCTGGCCTTCAGCAATGCACCTGAGCTACCCCTGCAACGGGAGCAGCTGATCTCCTGGCAACAGCGCCTGCATGACCATCAGGCGCCGCTCTTCCGCGGCGAAACAACTCACGCCGCCCAAGGGGATCTGTTCGGCTCCGCCACCAACGACGCTGCCGCGGCCCTGGATCCACTGACGCTGACCCCCCTGGCGATGAGTTTCTGGCGCTGGCCGGAACCGTCCCATCGGGGTGCGGCGATCTACCTGGTGATGGATCGGCCAGCCCAACTGGAGCAGCCTCTTCTGCTCTATGTGGGAGAAACGCTCGCCGCCGAGCGCCGCTGGAAAGGCGATCACGACTGCAAGGCCTACCTCGCCGCCTACGGCGAAGCCCTTCAGCGCTGCGAGCTCAGTGCCCAGCTGAGCATCCGCTTCAGTTGCGATGTACCTCAGGCCACCCGCGCACGGCGGGCCCTGGAACAACAGCTGATTCAACGCTGGTGGCCGCCCTTCAACAAGGAAACCCGCCAACGCTGGGCCACCCCCTTCACCGCCGAGCTGTGACCCCAATCCGAGCGGCGCTGGCGCTGCTGCTGCTGGCCCTGCCAGCCCCCGCTACTGATCTGGAACAACTGCAGCGCAGTCTTCTGCGCAATGGCTTCACGATCGACGTCCGGCAGCCCCCGGGGCAGACCTACGGACGCTTCATCCCGGCGGAGAAACGGCTGGAGATTTCGCCCCTGGTGCGGGAGCTCGGCATCACCCGGGCCGTGTTGCTGCATGAAGCGGTGCATGCCGCCCAGAGCTGTCCCAACGGAGCGCTCTCGCTGATCGGTGTGCAACGCAAGGTTGATCCAGCGGTGGTGAGCCGGATCCGCTATCTGCTGCACAACCACTACAAGTCCAACAACACTGCACTCGAGCAGGAAGCCTTCGTAATCCAGAGCCAACCGGACGCCGAGCAGCTGATCATCACCGCCCTGAACCAGCGCTGTTCGCCCTGATCAGCAAGGTGCAAAGGCGTCGCGCAGGATCGCTACGCTCGTTCTTTGCCGATGCGTCCATCCATGCGCTTCTCCCTGTCCTCCAACGGTCTGCAGGAGTGGAACGGCAATGTGCTGGCGGTGGGGCTACCCCAGGGCGATGCCGATGCAACCGCAACGGCCTTGGAACAGCGCTTTGCGGGGATCACCGACGCCCTGAAACAGCAGGAGTTCAAGGGGAAGCCGGGTGATCAACTGGTGATTACGCCCCTGGGTGCCGGCCCAGAGCGCCTGGTGGTGCTGGGCCTGGGCGACGCCGATGGAATCGACATCGACCGCCTGCGCGGCGCCGCTGCCCGTGCAGCCAAGGCCGCGATCGGCTGTGGAGGCACTCTGGGACTGCAGTTGCCATGGCATGGAACCGATGCCACCGAAGCGGCCCGCATCAGTGCTGAAGCCGTGCGGCTCTGCCTTTACAAAGACCAGCGCTTCCGCAAGGAGGCGGAACCACGCCGGATTCCCGAAGCTCTTGAGCTGATCGACCTCGACCCCACCGCCGCCAGCGGATTTATGGCGGTCAACGCCACCTGTGCCGGCGTGGAGCTGGCCAGGGAGCTGGTGGCCGCCCCCCCCAATGTGGTTACCCCGGCCGCCCTGGCGGAAACAGCCGCTGGCATCGCCAGCGACCACGGCCTTGAGCTCAAGGTGCTGGAGCGCAGCGACTGCGAAGCCAAAGGCATGGGCGCCTTTCTGGCCGTGAGCCAGGGCTCCGATCTACCGCCCAAATTCATTCACCTGATTTACCGCCCAGAGGGCGAAGTGAATCGCCGCGTCGCCCTGGTGGGCAAGGGCCTCACCTTCGATTCCGGCGGTTACAACCTCAAGGTGGGGGCGGCGCAGATCGACATGATGAAGTTCGACATGGGCGGGAGCGCCGCTGTGCTGGGCGCCATGCGCAGCATCGCTGAACTCAAGCCAGCCGGCGTTGAGGTACACATGGTGGTGGCCTCCTGCGAAAACATGGTGAACGGCTCTGCCGTCCACCCCGGTGACATCGTCACGGCCGCCAACGGCATGACGATCGAGATCAACAACACCGACGCTGAAGGCCGGTTGACCCTCGCCGATGCCCTGCTCTACGCCTGTGAGCAGGAACCCGATGCCGTTGTGGATTTGGCCACCCTCACCGGAGCCTGCGTCATTGCCCTCGGCGATGAGATGGCCGGGCTGTGGTCCAACAACGACGACCTGGCGGAAGCCCTCGATGCCGCCGCCCATTCCGGCGGTGAAGGCCTGTGGCGCATGCCCCTGCGGCAGTCCTACAAGGATGGGCTGAAGTCGTTGTTGGCTGACATGAAGAACACCGGTCCGCGGCCGGGGGGCTCGATCACAGCTGCCCTCTTCCTCAAGGAATTCGTGGCCAAGGACACTGCCTGGGCCCACATCGACATCGCCGGGCCGGTCTGGAGTGACAAGGGCAAAGGCGTCAATCCAGCCGGTGCCACTGGATACGGCGTACGCACCCTGGTGAACTGGGTGCTGGCTCAGTCATGACTCGATCCCGGGTGCGCTGGTATATCAAGGCTCAGCTGGGGGTGCTTCTGCTCCCGGTGGGCCTCTGCCTGTTCGGCGAAGCGATCAGCCGCAAGGTCGTTCAAATGCTGGGCAACGACGGTGGCCCTTGGTTCTGGTACGGAACCCTCAGCCTGATCTGTATCAATGCCGGAATTGGACTGATGATTGACAGCGGTCTCACCCGTGGCTTTCCAGGGCGACGTCAGAGCTGATCAGGACGCAACAGCTTGAAGTTCAAGCGATCGGCTTGGCGTTTCGAGCGCATGGATCTGCCACCGTGCTCGCTCAGAGCAAGTTTCCAACACACGATCAAGATCGTCCGACGCATGCTTTGGCGACGGATAGGGACCGATGTGACGGGTGCCAAGACCATCCTTAATGGTCAGCAGATACATACATTCCTCCACTTACTGACTGATCGTAAGCATGGCCGCAAGCCTGGTCGATGGCTGGGAACCCGTCTGTTCACTGAGAACTTGCTGAATCAATCAGGTTGCGGCGCTTAATCTTTTCAACAGGTTGATTGTCTATTTCTTAAGGAAGTTGACCGAATTCAGTGGTTTAACGCCATGGCTGACCGGTTCGCGCCTTATCACCCCACACCGCATCCAGGCGACGGTCGCGACCGCAACTGAACCGATAAAAGTTGTATTTGAGGGAATTGTTCTCTGCGTAGTTCTGGTGGTAGCCCTCTGCAGGCCAAAACCGAGCCGCTTCCCTGAGCTCCACTTTCAGTGCGGCCCGCGGTTGCGACAGCTCGCGGGCCGCCGCCTCGGCACTGGCTTCAGCAGCCTGGGCCTGAGCGGCATCGGCCGTAAAGATCACCGGCCTGTAGGAATCGCCGCGGTCGCAGAACTGACCACCGTCATCAAGGGGGTCCACATTGCGCCAGTAGCTGCGCAGTAGCTCGGAGTAGCTGATTTGCTCGGGATCAAAACGCACCTGCACTACTTCTTGATGGCCAGTGGTCTCGCTGCTGACCTGGCGGTAGGTGGGTCGCTCCACATGCCCGCCGCTGTAGCCGCTCACGGCATCACGCACCCCGGGCAGGTCCTCCAGGTCGTGCTCCAAACACCAAAAACAACCACCGGCGAAGACCGCTGTCTCCAGTTCGGCCATGGCGCTCTGGGGCCAGCAGAACAGCATCAAGCAGGTAGACAGCAGAAGCAGCGTTCGTTTCATCCGATCACCTGATCAAAAATGGCCTTAGCAGCCCGTCCGGTCACTCCGGGAGAACCCAGGCTGGCTCGCAACCGCTTATACCCTTCCAGCATCGCCCGGCGCTGCGGTGTGGCGGTCAACAGGGGTAAAGCCCTCTCCACTAAAGCTTCTGCGGTGAGCTCGTCCTGCAGCAGCTCCGGCACCAACCGCTGCTTGAGCAACAGATTCACCGGTGAGATGTGGTCCACCTGGAACCGCAGGACATGGCGTGCGACCCACGCCGTCAGTCGGCTAACGCGATATCCCACCACCTGCGGAACCCCCTGCAAAGCCAGTTCCAAATTCACCGTGCCGGATTTTCCCAGGGCGAGATCTGCCGCCGCACAAAGGGTGGTCTTAAGAGCATCCGCTTCAGCGGCAGGAATCACCCGGGCATGGCGCACACCGGCCTCCTCAAGCGCAGCAGCTAGGGGTTGTTCGAACTGCTCCAGCCCGGCGGGAAGCAACACCTGAAGATCAGGGTGGCGCTGCTGCAGCAGGGCCGCCGCCTGGGCCAACGGTGGCATCAGGTAGCGCAACTCCTGGGGCCGGGATGCCGGCAGCAGCAGCAACACCGGCGCCTCGGGATCCAAGCCCAATTGGCGTCGGGAGCTGGCGCGGTCAGGCAAATTCTGGAAGCTGTCCAACAGCGGATGACCCACCCAGCTCACATCCGCACCGCGGGCCGCATAGAACTCGGCCTCCGCCGGGAAGATCGCCAGGATTTTGTCGGTGAACTCCAGCAGACGGGTGGTGCTGCCATCACCGAAGCGCCAGGCCCATTCCTGGGGGGCGATGTAGTACGTGATCGGCAGGTGGGGCCGTTGCCTCCGCAGCCGTGTGCCCAGGCGCACATTGGCTCCGACGTAGTCGATGAGCACCACCCCATCGAGGGGCCGTTCCTCCAGCAGCGCATCCACCCGGGCCTGCAGCCGCAGCGTGGGAAGAATCAACGGGACGGCCTCCCACAGACCGATCGCCCCCATCGGCGCGGTATCAGCGATCAACGAAGCCCCTGCCGCCTCCATGCGCGGTCCACCGAGGGCCAGCACTTCGAGCTCAAGGCCCCTCCGTTCCGCCTCCAACCGCAGGGCCCGAATCAACAGGCTGCCCTGAAGATCACCGGAGACTTCACCGGTGCTGATCAGCAGCCGAACCATCAGCGGCCCTGCAGTGGCATCGGACCCCGTCGCCCCTGACCAGTGGATGCCTCGAGGAACCGGCAGAGGTGCTCGGCGGCCGGCAGCAACGCCTGGACTCGAGCCTGCTTGAGCGCATCGGCAATCACCAGATCGGAGCGATACATCAGGGTCCAGATCTCCTGAAGCTGCTTGAGTTCAGCGCCGTCGTGATTGCCGGCCATGCCACTGCGACGCAGGCCCACCCGGTTCAGACCCCGAACACGACCCGGATGGCCTTCCACCAGGCAGTACGGCGGAACATCCCTATCCACGCGGGTCATCCCTCCCACCATCGCCATCCCACCGATATGGACGAACTGGTGAATGCCCAAACAGCCACCAATCACGGCACGGTCTTCGATCACAACGTGGCCCGCCACCTGAATGGCATTGGACATCACGATGTTGTTTCCGAGATCGCAGTTATGCCCCAGATGGCAGTAAGCCATCAACAGGTTGCCGTTGCCGATACGGGTCACCTCTCCCTCTTCGGTGGCCCGGTTGATCGTCACGCATTCCCGCAGCGTGTTTCCATCCCCAATCAGCACCTCGGTTTCAGCACCGCGGTACTTGAGATCCTGCGGCGGCAGTCCGAGGCAGGCACCCGGGAACACCTTGTTGTCGCGCCCCAGGGTCAGCCGACCGTCCAACACGGCATGGGGACCGATCCAGGTGTTCTCTCCGATCACCACCTGAGGGCCGACCACTGCGCCAGGGCCAATGACCACCCCCGAGGCCAGCTCGGCCTTCGGGTCCACCACTGCCGTGGGGTGAATCTGCTGTGACGCCGTTTGCTGCGACATCGCGCTCAATCCACCAGGGAGAACATCAATTCGCCGGAGCAGGCCAGATCTCCGTCAACCGTGGCCTCTGCCTTGACCTTGCCGAAGCGCTTGCGCTTAAGGCTGAGCAGTTCACAGCGGATCACCAGCTGATCTCCAGGAACCACAGGGCGCCGGAAGCGTACCCCGTCGATGCCGGCAAAAACGAACAGTCCTTTTGGCAGATCGGGCATCTGGGTCACGATCAACCCGCCCACCTGCGCCATGGCTTCCACAATCAGCACCCCAGGCATCAGTGGGCGCTCTGGAAAATGCCCCTGGAACTGGGGCTCGTTCATGGTCACGTTCTTGATCGCCGTGGCCGAAACCCCGGGCTCATGGGCAATGACCCGATCCACCAGTGCAAAGGGGTAACGGTGCGGAAGCAAACCGGCGATCTGCTCGCTGGTGAGCACGATGTCTGGGGTGGTGGATTCAGTCACAAAGCGGCTGCGAGATCGGTGTGAAGACCATGGGATCCCCTGTACACAAGAACCTGTGCCTGGGGAAAACCGACGAGGGCCAGGTCGCCGATCAGATCCAAGAGCTTATGGCGCACCGGTTCATCCTCGAACCGCAGCGGAGGATTCATCCACTGATCGCCGTCACAGACCAGGGCGTTGTCCAGGGCTCCACCCTGGATCAAGCCGGCAGCGCGCAGCTGCTCCACCTGCTCCCGGAAGCCAAAGGTGCGTGCCGGAGCAATCTCATCCACGAACCGCTGGGGCGTGAGTTCCAAGGCGAACTGCTGACGGCCGATGGCCTGCTGAGGAAAATCGATAATTCCCACGACACCGAAGCGGTCCGCCGGGGTGGCCGTGATCACACTGCTGCCGCGATGACGCATGAGTGGTTGGTCCAACTGGGGTGGAGCCGGCCTGGGGGTTGCCGCAGACACCAAACCCGCCGCAGCGATGGCCTCCACCCAAACCAGCGCTGAGCCATCCAGCAGGGGGACTTCCTGACCGCTGACCACGATCTCGACATGACTGAGGCCGCAACCCGCCAGGGCCGCCAGCAGATGTTCAACGGTGGCCACCTTGCTGGGGCCAAGATCCAGCGTGGTGCACAACGGGCTGTCACGCACCTGATCCGGCCGTAGCTGGATCGGTTGCTCCATCCCCGGCAAGCGCATGTGGAATCCCGGTTGATCCGTCGGGCAAAGCTGAACCGTGACCTCAGCTCCACTGTGGAGACCGACGCCGGAGCATGTTGTCTCAGCCGCCAGGGTCCAGGCAGCTGAGTAGTCCTGAGGCCAGCTGGTCACTAAAACTTCCAGCCCACTCCCAGATTGAAGCGCCAGTCGGAGGCGAAGTCCTTGCTGGCCACCTCAAGTCGGATCGGACCGACGGGCGTGGTGACAATCACACCGGTACCCAGCGAAACACCGGAGCCATCCTTATCGAGCAGCAGGCCCGGCTTGCCTGGCACATCCTTCTGAGTGCCGAAATCGGTGCCGGCATCCATGAACACCTCACCAGAGAAGATGCTGATCAGGGGGAAGCGGTACTCGATTGTGAGTTCACTGAAGGCCTTGGACACAGCCAGGTCGCAGTCGTACCAACCCCGAATCGAGTTGGATCCACCCATGCAGAACGCTTCGTATGGAGGTGCTTCACCCATGATGGCGCCACCCTTGATCTGCACACCGATGGCTTGCGGGCAATCGGCCTCTTCACCGGGCTTGGGACGGCAACCCTTGTGAAGCTTCAGCCAGTCCACCGGGAAGAACTGGGTGTAGCTGGCCCGAAGTCTGTTGAAGGTGGGCGAATCGTTATTGATGCCGACGAACTGCTCAGTTCCGGCGGTGAAGAAGTTTCCGCTAGTGGGATTGCGAGAATTGTTGAAATTGTTGTAGGTGGTGGCGACACGCACCCCCACAAGGGTGTTGCTGTCGGCGCAGTTGTACGACACGCAAATGATGTCGTCGTTTTTAACTTTCTTGCCCAAGTTATTTGTGGAGACGCCGTAGGGCCTTGAGTCACCGGCAAAGTTGATCGGCCGCACCTCAGCGAAGGACATGCCGGCAAGCACATTCCACTTGGCGTCCTTGTAAGGATCACCACCGTTCAAGGGGCGGGCAAAGGAAAAGCTGCCGCCGGTCTTGCGCAGCACCACCGTGTCTCCCTCGTAGTCAAACCAACTGCGATTGGGATATTCGTCCTCGGCCTTTTTGATGTTGCCCGGAGCATCTCCATCAGTGAAGCCGTAATTGCGGCCTGTCCGGTAGGCCTTGTTGGTGTTGTTGTCGACGTAGTCCTTGGCCGTGCGGATGTTGCCGTTGTCTTCGCTCTGGAAGACCTGAGGCACCTGCTGGCTCAAGAACAAAGACGTTCGGAAGCTGGTGCGGTGGTTGTCGCCGTAGATCCAGGGATCCGAGAAGTTGAGGTTGGCCAGACCGCCGTACTGGCCGTAGGTGATGTTCGTACCCAGAGTCCAGGCACGTCCAAAGAGATTGGTCTCCTGTACCTGCACCTGACCGAACACGCCCTGGCTCTGGCTGTAGCCAAGGCCGCCAGAAAGCTGACCGGTGGACTGCTCAACAATGCCTAGAACAATGAACACATCCCCTGGCACCTCGGGCACAGGCCGCAGCGTCACCTTCACATCACTGAAGAGCTGGGTTCCGTATAACCGTTTGATATCCCGCTCAAGCTTGTTTCGGTTGAAGGGATCTCCAGGTTGAATCGAGACCTCCCGGGTGATCACCCACTCTTTGGTCTTACCGCCAATGGGATTTCCATTCTCATCGGTGTCATCCCCCTCCTTGTTGAGGAATTTGACTTCGACGCCAGCCACGCTGCCCTGAAGCAGTTTCAGTGTGACCACTCCATCGGGGCTGACCCGTTCAGGACCAGACACCCGAGCCAGGGAGTAGCCCTCACTGGCCATCCAGCCCTGCAAGGCCTTCATCCGCTGCTGCAGGTCGTTGAGGTTGAGAGTGCGGCCGTAATCCGACGCAAACGTCTCTTCCACCACCGCATCGGGCAGAAGAGCCTCATCGTCGGCACTGATCTCAACAGCACTCAGGGAGGGGAAGGGAGCTACCTGCACAACCACCTGCACGCCGAGCGGTCCGTTCTGGGGAACGATCCGCACATCTGAGAACCAGCCCGTGGCCTGAATGCCATTCAAATCGTTCTGCAGCTCCTCCCGGGTGACACGCATCCCCGGACGCACCTGCATCGCGTCATAAGTGGAGATCTGAAGGCGTTCCTCCTCCGGGTGACCCTCGATGCCCTCAATCAGCACCTCGGAGATCAGAACCCTGGGCTGCTCGACAACGGGCGTCTCAATAACAGTCTCTTCAACAACCGTTTCCTCAACAATCGTCTCCTCCACCTCGACCGTGTCGGCGGCAGACGGCGGGGACTCCTGGGCCAGCACCGGCTGGGCAACCAGGGGCATGCCCAGCATCAGACCCAACACCGTGCGACGAACAGCAACCGAGGAGCGGCGAGACGAACGGCGTGTCATCGAGGCGCAGGCTGGGCCGAAGCCACAAAAAGGTGCGCCGACCTTACAGGCAGTTGCGTGGGTTGGCGCAGGCGCCTTGGACCCGTTTGAGGACCTCCCCGTAGGCCTCCATCACCCCGCCGAGATCCTTGCGGAAGCGATCCTTGTCCAAAATCCGGTCCTCGGCGTTA
Organism: Synechococcus sp. UW106; assembly: GCF_900474015.1. Classification (NCBI taxonomy): domain Bacteria; kingdom Bacillati; phylum Cyanobacteriota; class Cyanophyceae; order Synechococcales; family Synechococcaceae; genus Synechococcus; species Synechococcus sp. UW106. The sequence goes on along the minus strand of NZ_UCNV01000003.1, from coordinate 188,511 downwards.
CTGTTGCGGCGGTCCCAGAGCCTGCAGGTGTCAGGGCTGATCTCATCAGCGAGCAGGAGTGTTCCATCGGACGCCAGCCCCAACTCCAACTTGAAATCCACCAGCTGCAGATCAATTTCTTCAAAAAAAGGCCGCAGCATCCCATTCACCCTGCGGGCAAGTTGTTCAATTGCTGACAGTTGCGCTGGGTCCGCCACACCCAGCAAATGGACGCGGGCCTCGGTCAACAGCGGATCCCCAAGGGCGTCGTCCTTGTAATACAGATCCAACAGGGCTGGATCGATGGGTGTGCCTTCGGCGATTGGGGTCTGACGGCAGAGCGATCCTGTGGCGGTGTTGCGGAGAACCACCTCCAAGGGAATGATCTCCACCCGTCGCACCTGCATCCAGGTCTCCCCGGCCAGACAGCAGTAATGGGTCGGCACCCCCTCGCGCTCCAGCAGCTCGAACAACCGTGCCGAGATTTGACAATTCAGCCGACCTTTATTCTCCAGCTGGGCTTTTTTCTGGGCATTGAAGGCCGTGGCGTCGTTTTTGAACTCCACCAGCACCCGGTCGGGATCCGCGCTCGCGAACACCCGCTTCGCCTTGCCCTCGTAAAGCAGCTCTCCGTGATCGGGCGTCATGGCGACGGTGCAATGGCAGAAGGACTTACATCAGCATGGCCTCCGGGGTCCCGCGGTGAACGCAGCAGGGGATCGGGGTCGTTCTCCGGCTGCAGTTGCTGGAGGGCATAGCGGTCGTCAAGGACAGTGGCCAACCGTTCCATCCGCTGCCGCGGCCGGGCGCCATCGCCCCCTGCAGCCAGCTGCAGTTGCAGCTGCTGACGCAACAGCTCCATCGCCAATCCCCAGACCTCTGCCGCCGCCGCCTGATCCAAGGCGGTTTCCAGCAGTTGATCGGCTTGCTCAAACTGATCGGCATCGAGCCATTGCACCGCTCGCGCCAGCCGCCTCGCCCCCTGCACACCTGACAGATCCGCCATCAGCTGCACCTCCACAGCCACAGCGTTTCGGCCCTGGGCTGCCTCGTGCAAAGCCAACTGATCCAGGCCATTGACCTCACCTGGCAACAGCGGGGCGTTCAGGGCGGTCAGGTTGCCGACCACCAAACGCCGTAGGGCCAAGGCCGCCTGGCGGTGATCCAGGGCTGCAGCTGCTGCTCGCCAGCGCAGCAACAGCCACTTCCGCCGTTCATCGCCAGCCCTTGGGCTGTAGCGATTGAGCACCACCGCCGCCGCTTCGGGTGCGCCACAGCTCATTAAGGCTTCGGCGTTCTCCAACACCAAGTCCAACGAATCGATGACGGGATGCAACGCCAAAAGTCGATCGCGCAAGTCCTGGCGACGGCGATCGGTATCAGCGATCAGCGGGTCCAGACAGGCCTGCTCCGCAGCGGCCACATCCATCTCAACGAGAACGGTCTGAAAGCGTTCCTCGCTCATCACCTGCGGATCGGGTGCCGCCGTGAGAGCAGCCAGAAGGGTGAGAGCGAAGGGGAAAAGGGGAGTCCCCATGACGGGCTGCGGTCTACAAAGGAAAACCTACGAGGCCCAAACCGTTCCTTCCGAAACCATGGCCATCTCGTCCACCCGTCCCAGCACGCTGCCCACTCTCCAACGTGCCCTCGTCGTCGGCGGCGGCGGCAGGGAACAGTCCCTGGCCTGGGCCCTGAGCCGTTGCCCCGGCCTGGATACGGTCTGGATCACCCCAGGGAATGGGGGCGATGAAGGCAGCGCCCTGGCCGTGGCCGAAACCGATAGCGATGGGTTGATTGCCCTCTGCCAGCAGAACGCCGTTGATCTGGTGGTGGTGGGGCCGGAAGCTCCTCTGGCCGCTGGCGTGGCCGATGCCCTGCGCGATGCAGGATTCTCCGTGTTCGGTCCAGGAGCAGAGGGCGCCCAACTGGAGGCCAGCAAGGCCTGGGCCAAGCAGCTGATGCAGGAGGCCGGGGTCCCCACGGCAGGCCACTGGGCGGTGGCCAATGAGGCGGAAGCGCTCGCGGTGTTGCGGGAGGTGCAACGTCCACTGGTGGTCAAAGCTGATGGCTTGGCCGCCGGCAAGGGCGTCACGGTGGCGAACACAGTGGAGGAGTCGGAAGCCGCTATCCGCGAGGCCTTCGAAGGGCGGTTCGGTGCTGCGGGCTCTCAGCTGGTGCTGGAAGAGCGGATGGAGGGTCCTGAAGTGTCGGTTTTCGCCCTGTGCGATGGGGAGCGGATGGTGCTGTTGCCACCAGCGCAGGACCACAAGCGGCTCAATGAAGGCGATCGCGGTCCGAACACCGGTGGCATGGGCGCCTATGCCCCCGCCCCGCTTCTGGATGCCGACGGGCTCGACGCCGTGCGCCACCTCGTGCTCGAGCCCACATTGGAGGCCCTACGACGTCGCGGTATCGATTACCGCGGGGTGATCTATGCAGGCCTGATGCTCACGGCCGATGGCCCCCAGGTCATTGAATTCAACTGTCGCTTCGGTGATCCCGAATGCCAGACGTTGATGCCCCTACTGGGCCCCGAGATCGCCGCTGTACTTCAGGCCTGTGCCCTGGGCCGCCTTGATCTGGCCCCGCAGCTGAGCATCGCCGACCGTTGCAGTGCTTGCGTTGTCGCCGCAGCGGAGGGCTACCCAGAAGCCCCCCGCAAAGGCGATGCCATCCGCATCGACCTCCCCCCAAGCCCCGACCATCAGCTGTTCCACGCCGGCACCCGCCGCGAAAGCACCGGGGAACTGCTCACCGCAGGGGGCCGGGTGCTGGCCGTGGTAGCCCAGGGCGATGACTTCGATGCGGCGTTTGCAGGGGCCTACAACGGTCTGAACCAACTGGATTACGCCGGAATCACCTACCGTCGCGATATAGGTCATCAAGTGCGCTCGGGCGGATGAGCAGCAGCAGCGGAGCCACCATCGCTGATTGGGCTCTTCCCCCCCAAGGCAAACCCCCGGGGGAAGACCAGAACCTGTGGGACCGCATCACCGCCTGGTGGGCGGAATTCACCCTCCAGACCAAGCTGCTGGCGATCGCCACCCTGGTGGTGAGTTTGATGATGACAGGCATCACATTTTTCGCGCTGAATGGAATTCAGCGCGATGCAGTGATGAGCGACACGCGCTATGCCAGGGATCTTGGCTTGCTGCTGGCCGGAAATGTCACCGAACTGGTGGCCCAGGGGCAGGACCGTGAGCTCGCCAACGTCGCCGAAAAGTTTTGGCGCTCGAGTCGCAGCGTTCGCTACATCTTCTTCGCCGATCCTGAAGGCGTCGTTTATTTGGGGATCCCCATCAGCGCCACCCCCAGCAATGGCGATGGGGAACTGCGTCTGAATCGCCGGCTGGAACTGCCTGACGAGCTGCGCCGACGCCCCCAGAACCCCTTGGTTCGGCAACACTTGACGCCCCAAGGGGCCGTCACAGACGTGTTTGTCCCCCTGATTCGGGGAGGTCAGTACTACGGCGTGCTCGGCCTCGGTGTGAACCCGAATGAAACCGCCCTGGCCAGTGCAGCCCTCACCCGCGAAGTCACGGTGGCGGTGTTCATCTCAATCTGGGTGCTGGTGATTCTTGGAGCCGTGTTCAACGCCCTCACCATCACCCGTCCGGTCAAGGAACTGCTGCGGGGGGTGCGCTCCGTCGCCTCAGGCAACTTCGGAACTCGTGTTGACCTGCCGGTGGGAGGGGAACTGGGAGAGTTACTGAATGGATTCAACGCCATGGCCTCTCAGCTCGAGGCCTATGACGAAGCCAACATCGAGGAACTCACGGCTGCCCAGGTCAAGCAGCAATCGTTGATCGCCACCATGGCGGACGGGGCGATGCTGCTGGATGCCGACGGCAGGATCGTGCTGGCGAATCCCACAGCGAGGCGCCTGTTCCGCTGGGAAGGGCGCAGCCTGGAAGGCCAGGAGCTGGTGGGAGAACTACCCGAACTTCTGGCGATCGAACTGCATAGTCCCCTTGATGCACTGCTTGGTGGTGCCTCTGACAGTGAAGATCTGCGCTGCAGCGTGGGGGAACCAGCCCGCACCCTGCGCATCGTTCTACAGGCCGTGCGTGATGCCAGCGGAGAAAGCCTCAAAGGCATCGCCGTCACCATCCAGGACCTCACCCGCGAGGTGGAGCTGAATGCAGCCCAGAGCCGTTTCATCAGCAACGTCTCCCACGAATTGCGCACCCCGCTGTTCAACATCAAGAGCTACGTCGAAACCCTGCACGACCTCGGCGATCAGCTCAGCCCTGAAGAACACAAGGAGTTTCTCGGGGTTGCCAACGACGAAACCGATCGACTCACCCGGTTGGTTAACGATGTGCTGGACCTCTCCCGGTTGGAGTCGGGTCGAACACTGCAGTTCGAACCGATCAGCATGCGCCCGGCCATGGAGCAGACCTTGCGTACCTACAGGCTGAATGCCGAGGATCGCCAGGTTGAGCTGGTGCTGGATGTTCCGGAAGACTTGCCTGAGGTGCTGGGCAACTGGGACCTTCTGCTCCAGGTGCTCGACAACCTGATGGGCAATGCCCTCAAGTTCAGCCGCCCCGGTGGCCCCCTCGCGCTGAGGGCCTATGCCTGGCCCGACACCTGTTCGGTGGAGGGAACAGCGATCACGGGAAGTGATGGACCCACCTGCGCCCTCACCTCACCGCTGCCCAAGCTCAGGGTGGAAATCGCCGACACGGGATGCGGCATCAGTAATGCCGATCAGGAACGCATTTTCGATCGCTTCTTCCGGGTCGAAAATGCCGTTCACACTGAAGTGGGCACCGGGCTGGGCCTCTCAATCGTGCAGGGCATCCTCGAGAAACACGGGGCTCAAATTCAGATGGTGAGTGAGCCTGAAGTCGGCACCACCTTCTGGTTTGAGCTGCCGTTAGCGGAAGCCGACAAAGATGAGTTGCAACTACAAGCAGAGCGTCGCAGTCGCAACTCCATCGCCGAGGCCGTCGAGCTTTAGATCAATCCTCGCTGGAGACGCCCCGGGCGATGCGCGACAACTCGCTGCGCTCATCCGATGTCACCCGATGAGGCACACCAGAGATGATCCTCTCGAAGTTGGAGAAGGAGTCCTTGATCTGTGGACCATTGCCCGTGATCACAAATTCGCGGATGCCCTTGTCATGCCAGGAACCACGCATCTTGAAAACATTCAAGGCACGGGCCATCTCACCGCGGATCTCAACGTATTGCAGCAGCAGGATCGTGTCGGTGATGGTGGAGATGTGGGAATCAGTGATCGAGTGGCTGCCCATGAACTCCTCAGAGGTGTTCGTGAAGAAGCCAGCGATCTCCTCCTGCTTCGCATATCCGGTCACCCCGATCACGAACTGACGGAAGGCGTTATGGCTCACGCCGCGCGCCAGGGCTGAGAGGGAGTCGATCGCCATCCGCGACGGCTTGAACTGACTGATCTCCGTTTTGATGATCTGCAGATGATCTTCAAGACCCGTGGATTCGGGGTAGGCGCAGATGATCTTGAGCAGTCCGTCCTGTTCCATCTGTTCAAAATCGATGCCCCAGCTGGTGCCATTGCGGAGCAACTGAGCACGCGATTCCTCATAGGCGAAGAGGATGGCGCGTTCCTTGTTACGGCAGGCGTCTTCGATGAATTTGGAGACGAGCATCGTCTTGCCCGTGCCAGTGGCACCGGTGGCCAGAATGATCGAATCCTTGAAGAAGCCGCCACCGCACATGTCGTCGAGGCGAGGCACACCTGAACTCACCCGAACATTCGACGAGCGTTGGGTGAGGCGCATAGCCCCAAGCGGGAAGATGCTGATGCCGTGGGTTCCCATGGTGAAGGGGAACTCACCCTTCATGTGGGTCGTGCCCCGCAGCTTGAGAATTTCAACAGTGCGCCGGCGCCGCTCTCCCTCAAGCACGTTGCGGAGGATCACCACATTGTCGGAGACGAATTCCTCAACGCCATAGCGGGCGATAGGGCCGTACTCGTCGATGCGCTCGGTGGTCATCACCGTGGTGACGCCAATTTCCTTGAGCCGGGCGATCAAGCGAAAAATCTCACGACGCACCACAAAGACTGCGTCGTATTGCTGGAACACCGCCGTGATCGAATCAATAGCAACACGCTTGGCTTTGTACTTGCGGATGGCGTAGTTAATCCGCTCGATCAGACCCGAGAGATCAAAACTTCCGGCCACATCCTGGCCGTCGGGATCCGGTGAGGCATCAAGGATGAAAAGTTTGTCCTGCTCGACCATCTCCTGCAGGTTCCAGCCGAAGCTGGCGGCATTGCGCAGGATGTCGAGGGGCGACTCCTCGAAGGTGACGAAGATGCCGGGTTCGTCGAAATCCTTGATGCCGTTGTGGAGGAAGTGCAGCGAGAACACCGTCTTTCCGGTGCCGGACGTACCGCTAATCAGCGTGCTACGGCCGATCGGTAGGCCGCCCTGGCAGACATCATCAAAGCCCTCGATCCCTGTCGGGAGCTTTTGAACCTGCATCTGAGGCTGACCGCTGGTCGGAGGGAACTGCATGGCGAACACCTATGACTTGACCGTAGTGAGCAGGAGTTGAACCGTGCTGGAGCGCACCATGTCGCTTAAGGATCCGACGTGATCGTCGTGTCGGTCTCCTCATCGACAGCGTCGATCACACTTGAGTTAAGAGCCGTGTCGGACAGCTCGTCGTACAGAAGATCGAGACCGATCAGAACCCGCTCCCGATCAGAGAGATCACCGATGATGCGGCGCACCGGCGGGGGAAGAATCTTGGACAACGTCGGCGTTGCAAGAATTTTGTCCTCCTCCGCCAGTTGCGGATTTTTGAGCACATCAATCACCTTGAGGGCATAGACACCCCTGAATTCGGTTTCAAGGATGTTGCGCAAGGTTTTCAGCGCCCGCATCGAATTGGGCGTGTTGCCCGCCACGTAGAGCTTGAGGATGTAGGTCTTGCGGGGACTCATGACGACTCCTCCGAGACATCGAGCTGATCCATCGGGCGACGTACACGGCTGGAGGCCGTGCCCGATAAAGGAAGGTCCGGCGGAATGGAACGCCGATACATCTCACACAGATGGGCCATCACGTCGAGAAGCGCAAGGCGGTAATCCTGAAGAAAGTCATGTTTGTGGCCCTCCAAACTCAGCTGTTTCCAGAATTCATCGATGAGATCCACGTGAATCTCAACGGTTCGCGTGATAGGCAGGTCACTGAAAAAGGCTGTATTCACAAAGCTTTCTAGGGCCTGGTTGGATGCTGCCGGATCACTGAAATAACTCGCGAGTAAGTCCCGATAGGTGCGTTGCAGCGAAAGGAGCAAATCCCGGCGCTCTTCAGGAGCCAAGCTCCCTAAAAATCGAGACGGATCACGTTTGTAGAAAACCCCGAGATAACCGAGTCGTTCCTGTAGACGTTGGGAGAGGTTGTCAACGGCTTTGCTTCGGCTGGCGGGGTCTTCTTGGCGGCCATCGGCGCGGCCCTGGCGCAGAAAGCGGGAAATTGCCGCGTCAACGTTGTATCCCAGCTGGGCCAGCTGGTCGTCGGGCAGATGCAGCTCCTCAGGGTGGTAATCCACATGGCCCTTCACTTCCCCAACGATCACGGCCGGGAAGAGCAGACCAGCAGAGAGCAGCTGCTCCCTGACCTCAGTGTCCAGAAGAGTCTGCTCAAGCACCACGGCATCGAAGTCGTCCTGCCTGGGCCCGAGAACGGCCGTCAGGGCCTCTCCAGCTTCAACAGTTAGAACAACAGGCTCATAGCGATTGGACGGCAGCCACTGGCGACAGGATTCCACCAGAGAAGGGCTGTCGAGGACGAGAGCAACAGTGAGGGCCGGCCTGGCCATCCGTTCAGCCGAATCATTGAAGTATCTGAATCTTGACGAGGGGGCGCGTCAGAGACGAAGATCTTTGTTTGTCTTTCGATTGCGGATCAGGCCTGAATCGGTTCGCCGAGCCTGAACGCGTCTTTTCACCCTATGGCCGACACCAAACCAGCCGCGGAACAGAGCGGGACCTACGCCATCGTTGAGGCGTCAGGCACCCAGATCTGGTTGCAGCCCAACCGTTACTACGACCTCGACAGGCTTCAAGCCGAGGTGGACGACACGATCAAGCTCGAGAACGTGCTTCTGGTGAAGGACGGCGCTGGCACCACCCTGGGCCAGCCCTACGTCAAGGACGCCACGGTGTCCCTCAAGGTGATGGCCCATCGCCGCGGGCCCAAGGTGATTGTGTACAAGATGCGCCCCAAAAAGAAAACCCGCCGCAAGAATGGTCATCGGCAGGAACTCACCCGAGTGATGGTTGAGTCCATCTCCGTGGGCGGCAAGGCCATCAGCTGACCTCATCCCCCCGCTTCATCGACCGCCCCCACCACCATTACTTCTCATGGCACATAAAAAAGGCACAGGCTCAACCCGTAACGGCCGCGACTCGAACGCCAAACGTCTTGGCGTGAAGGCCTACGGCGGAGAAACCGTAACCGCCGGATCCATCCTCATCCGCCAGCGCGGCACCTCCGTTCTTCCCGGCGTCAATGTCGGCAAGGGCAAAGACGACACCCTGTTTGCTCTCACCGATGGCGTGGTGAAGTTCGAATCAATCCGCCGCGGCCTGCGCAATCGCAAGCGCATCAACATCACCGCAGCGGTCTGAGTTTCGACGCAAGCAACGATAAAAAAGCCCCAATGCCGTTTGGCATTGGGGCTTTTTTATCGCCTCAGCCTCAGGGACGGCGGTACAGCCGGGCCGTAATCAACAAGGGATGAAACACCTCCAGGAACTGGGCCTGCAGGGTGCGGAAAAACCCGTCCACCAGCGCCGGATCATCAAAGTGGAAGGGGTACTCCCCCTGATGGCCCTTGAAGAAGTACCAGTTCAGGAGGGCAATGGCCCCAGGAGCCATGCGCTGGTGAAACTGCAGCAACTGCGCCGAGGGATCCGGCAGGTGTTCCAACACATCGAGGCATACCACCGCATCGAAACGCACTTCACCCGTGCTGCTGAGGTCCCGATGCACCGAGAGTTTGTCCGACAGACCCAAGCTTTCCGCCCGTTGCTTCACAAAGGCCTGGTTGTGGGGGTTGAGATCAACAAACCAGACGTGGTCGACCTCCGGAAGCGCCGCCGCCGACAAGGCATGGGTGCCGATGCCACCACCGAAATCCAGTACCTGGCCTTGCACGGCAATACCTTGCAGCCGCAGTGTGTCTGCGATGTAGTCCGCACTGGAGAGGTGCCAAGCCGCCAGCTCCAGCAGGTGACCGGTACCCACCGTGTCCTCATAAAAGGCGGTGGCGTCCTCCGGTCGAAACGCACCGGGGTGCAGATCCGCCAGGTCGTCGGTGCTGCTGGGCAGACGCTGCTCCAGAAGCTCCGGCGTCAGGTTGAGATAACGGCTCAGATGTTGCTTGATGCCAAGACCGTTCGCCAGAAAAGCAGAGACGTCCACATCCGTGCTGCTGCGGAGCTGGGGCATGAATGGGCGTCAGGGCGCGGCCAACCTACGCAGACGCCGGAATGCAACAGTCAGAGCACCCCGCTCCAGCCCCGGTGAACGGCCCCTTCGGCTTCGTGGTGATCGACAAGCCCGCAGGCCTCACCTCCCATGCCTGCGTCAGCCGTCTGCGCCGCAGCTACGGCCTCAAGCGCGTGGGCCATGGCGGCACCCTCGATCCTGCAGTTACTGGAGTTCTCCCCATCGCTCTGGGCCCGGCAACCCGACTGCTTCCGTACCTCCCCGGAGAAAAGACGTACACCGGCGTCATCCAACTGGGGAAGCGCACCAGCAGTGACGACCTGGAGGGAGAGCTGCTGGACCAACAGGCCTGGCCCTCGCTAAGCGAGGCCGAGCTGGATGCCGCCCTGGAGCCGTTCCGAGGCGCGATTGAACAGCGACCGCCGCAGGTCTCAGCCGTCCATGTGGATGGCGAACGGGCCCATGCCAGGGCCCGGCGTGGCGAAGCAATGGATCTCCCGCCGCGAGCCGTCACGGTGCAGCGGCTGCAGCTTTTGGATTGGGATGAGGCCCAGGGGAGGCTCAGCATCGACGTTCACTGCTCCGCCGGCACCTACATCCGCTCGATCGCTCGGGATCTGGGGGCAAGCATCGGGTGTGGAGGCTGTCTGGCCTCGCTGCGCCGCACCCAGGCCCTGGGATTCCATGCTCACCAGGCCCATCCCCTACCGGAGCGAGACGCTCCGCCACCCGATCCCCTATCTCCGCTGCTGGCCCTAGCAGCCCTGCCCCGGCGGAATCTCACCGAAGCGGAACAGATCGACTGGCGTTGCGGCCGTCGCATCACGATGGAGCCCGGAGCTGGGGACGCTGTGGTGGTGTGCAACGCGGATGGGAGCATGGCTGGCATCGGCCACCGCGAGAACGAGGGTCTGTTGCGCCCCAAAGTGGTGTTCGATGCAGCAGGCTGAGCACACCCGGTCGGTCAGTACTCTCCGACCGCATTCCGCCCTGACCTGACGCGATGGCTGGCCACAGCAAATGGTCACAGATCAAACGCACCAAGGCCGTCGTTGATGCCAAACGGGGGGCGGTGTTCACTCGTCTGGGCCGGGAAATCATGGTGGCGGCCCGCGTCGGAGCCGATCCCGCCGGGAATTTCCAATTACGGACGGCCATCAGCAAGGCCCGCGCAGCTGGAGTTCCCGCCTCCAACATTGAACGCGCCATCGCCAAGGGGTCAGGCCAGGCTGGCGACGACACCCAGTTGGAAGAGGTGCGCTACGAGGGCTATGGCCCTGGCGGCATGGCCGTGCTGGTGGAGGCGCTCACCGACAACCGCAACCGCACCGCCGCGGATCTGCGGCTGGCCTTCAGCAAGAACGGCGGCAACCTGGGAGAGCACGGCTGCGTGGCCTATCTGTTTGAACACCGCAGCGAAGTGATCCTCAACGCGGGCCCCGAGGACGAGGAACGGCTGCTGGAAAGCCTCTTGGAGCTGGACGCCGATGGCTATGAGCTGGAAGAGGCGGCCGTTGTGGTGCACGGCCCGTTCGAGGCCTTGGAGAGCCTTCAGGACGGCTTGCGCCGGGATGACTGGGATGTGCGGGAGTGGGGGCATCACTGGTCCGCCCAGACCAGCGTCCCTGTGAATGATCCAGACATTGCCCACAGCTGCCTGAAGCTGCTGGATTCCCTCGACGGGCTCGACGATGTTCGCAGCGTCAGCGCCAACCTCGATCTCGCCGAAGGTCTGGAGATCGACTGACCCCTTCTTGAAGTTTGTCGTCAGCAAATCCGCACCAAAGCTTGCGCTCCTGAGCCCCCTACAACCCCAGAGCTAGGCCGAAGGAATCCCTACTGGAGGATCGCCATGTCCATGAAACAGCTGGAGACGTTCATGTCGCGGGTTCAGAGCAACGACTCCCTGCGCGACGAGGTGCAGCGCTGCGGCAAGGACAACTCCTGCGTGGTCAAGGTTGGTGCCAAACACGGCCACAAGTTCTCGCCAGCTCTGCTGACCCGCTGGCAGCGCGAACACTGAGCACCGGACGACTGCTGGCGGCGGGGTTTCCCTCAGGGAGCGCCTGTCGCCTCCTCCTCTGTGGCATCGGGTTGCTGACGAATCATCCGGGCCAGCATCTCCAACTTGGCATTTTCCGATTCAGAAGCCCGGGTGGCCATCCAGGCACTGGCCGCCTTCTGCTGAGCCAGCTGCTGCACGAGCGCCAGGGCCGTTTCGCGCAATTGCTCGAGGTCCTGGCAGTCCTGGATAAATCGCGTCCAGCGTTCCACCTCAAAACTCTGCTCGAGACGCCGTTGCAAGGGGTCGATGCTCATGGCCTCCGCCATCGGCTGTTCAAGCTAGAGCCGCTGCATCGCACCACAGCCAAACATTGGGGTGGGTCAGCAGCCAACTGGCAGGTAGCGAAGGGTCCGGCTCCTTCAGGGCGAGCAAGCGCTTGAGAATGCCTGACTTAGCGGTGCCAGTCACCACCAGATGAATTTCGGCAGCCTCGAGAATCTCGCGTAGGCCAAGGGTGATGGCCCGCTGGGGCACAGCCTCCACGCTCCCATCAAAGAGGGCAGCGTTCTGATGCCGGGTTGCGGGCGTCAGAACCACTTCATGACAGTGCTGGTCGGGGGGGCAGGGCGGCTCGTTGAAGCCGACATGTCCATTGCTGCCCAGCCCCAGCAGCTGCAGCCCGATGCCTCCGCAGCGTGTCAGCTGCTCGCCGTAGCGGCGCGCAGCCGCCTGTCCGTCAGCGGCGGTGCTGTCGGGCAGGTGCACCGCTGACTGCGGCAAACCCAGTGGCGCAGCAAGGTGCTGGGTCATGTAAGCCCGGTAACCCCGGGGATCCTCTGCAGAAAGCCCGAGATACTCGTCCAAGTTGAAACTGCACCAACTGGCGCGTAGCGCCTCCAGCTCATCGGCAGACCACGACAACAGCCGTTCCACCAGGGTCCTGTAGAGCGGCTCCATCGTGCGTCCCGTAGCCAGGCCCAAAGGCTTCAGGGAGCGAGGCCCCTGGCCAGAGCCGCTGCGCAGATGGCGCTCCAGATGGGCCGCCAGCACAGCGCAGAGATCCATGTCATTGGAGTGGCGCTGCAAATGACAGGGAAACCGGGCCAAAAGGCGAAACCTGAGCTTCCCTCCAGAGTGGCTTCGTCGGGGGCTTCAGCGCCAGCGATGGGTCGAAGTGCGGTCGGTAGGGAACGACCTCAGCACCGCGGTAGTAGTGCTGGAGGATCGAGCGGAAGTCGGCCCCCTGCTCGGCCAGACCATGGGCCCCCCACTGGCTCATGCCAACACCATGGCCATAGCCCTGGCCCTTCACCAACAGCTGTAGGCCGCCACCGGACCAACGCCCCACTGAGGCTTTGCTGACCAGCACCGGCGGAGGTGCCACCAACAGTGGTGGGCGTCCTGGCCCCTGCCGGGCCACCGCCGCTGTGATCCGATCGATGCGGGATCCACCACTCACCTGTGTGGTCCCACTCCGCACCGGGAAAGCCGCAGGTGGGCGCTGCCCCCCCGTCACCATCTCGAAGCTCACCAGGGTGCTTTTGAGACCCAACCGTTTGCGCAGCTCAGCCCCGTTGAGCACCAACGATCCGCGTGGACCACGTAACCGGGCCTGCCGCACACGACCGCTGCCGGACCGGCTGAGCACTTCAACGGCCTGGAGTCCACCGGTCTCCGGCAACCGCTGGCGCAAACCGGACGGATCAAACCATTGCTCCCAGCAGTGCACCGGACTGTGCTGGTCGTGGTCTGGAACGCTGACCAGATATGGGTGCTGTCGGCGCCAGACCATCCCGCTCGCCTCGGTCACCCCTCCGGAGCTGCTGTGAAACACAGCATCGATCAAGCGCCCCCCATGAACAAGCACCAGCGAACGGGTACTGGCCACCGCCTGCCGGGTGCTCGGAGTTTCGGACTCCACACCGCGGTACACCTGACTCGCGACCGTCGCCTTCACATCCCAGGCCCCACCACGGCTTCGTTGTTTCAGCGCATAGGTCCGGGCCGCCACCGCCTGGGCCTGCAGCGCAGCCAAGGGCCAGCGATGGGGCATTTCGCTACCCACAACGCTGGCGAGATAGGTCTCGATGCCAAGGCTGTTGACCACCCGTAAGCGCCCGCCCCGTCCGCTGATGCGCAGCACACCGCGGTACCGACGGGATCCCAGCCAGATGCCCCGTGGGTCGTCGTTCTGCACCGTCAGCAGGGTGCTGGCCCGCAGCGCCATCAAACGACCATCAACATTGGCACTCAGGCGCGTGCCCCGCAGGCTGAGCTGCAGCCGCTGAGGCCGTCGCTCGCCGCCAGGGAGGCCCTGCACCCGCAACGGCTGCGCACCATCGGAGCGCAGGCTGAGCTGGGTGTTCTCCAGGAGCAGTACGCGCATCTGTGGCTCCCGGCCACGGGCCAGCGCCGCGGGAGTTGGAGCGATCACAGCGACGAGCACCAGCCCGACGACAACGGAGGCGCGGCGCACGCTGGGGATCAAAAGGCGTCCCAGTGTGCCGCCTGATCCTCAGTTCAGCCAGATGGCAGCATGAGTCCTGAGGCGCACCGGCCTTGCAGGTCACTTTTCTCGGTACGAGTTCTGGGGTGCCCACTCGGGCCCGCAACGTCTCAGCAGTGGCCCTGCGCTTGCCGCAGCGCTCGGAGATGTGGCTTTTCGACTGCGGGGAAGGAACGCAGCATCAGTTTTTGCGCAGTGATTTGCGCCTGTCGCAGCTCCGCAGAGTATTCATCACCCACATGCATGGCGACCATATTTTCGGCCTGCCGGGGCTCCTGGCGAGCCTCGGGCTTGCCGGCAGCAGCCCAGCGGGAGTGGATCTCTACGGACCAGACCCGCTCGAGAGTTACCTCAACGGTGTGCTGAGAACCAGCTCCACCCGCATCGGCTATCCCCTGGAGGTGCATCGAGTGAGGTCAGCGGCAGAGCAAGGCTCGCTGCTGTTCGAGGACGACGACTTCACCGTGCGCTGCACCCCACTCACCCACCGCGTGCCGGCCTACGCCTATCGCATTGAACAGAAGCCCCTGGCCGGTCGGTTCGATATTCAGAAAGCACGGGAGCTCAACATCCCGCCCGGCCCCGTCTACGCGAGGCTGAAGCGGGGCGAAACGGTGAAGTTGGAGGACGGTCGCACCATCGACGGCAACAGCCTTTGCGGTGAGGAACGACCGGGAGTAAGCGTTGTTTATTGCACCGACACCGTGTTCTGCGATGCCGCCGTGGAGCTTGCCCAGGGGGCGGACCTCTTGATCCATGAATCCACCTTTGCCCATGGAGAGGCGGAGATGGCCTTCCAGAAACAGCACTCCACCAGCACGATGGCGGCCCAAACGGCCGCTGAAGCAGGGGTAGGGCAACTGGTGCTGACCCACCTCAGCCCGCGCTATGCACCAGGCAATCCTGTGACTCCCCAAAACCTGCTGGACGAGGCCAAGGCGATCTTTCCCAACACGCTGCTGGCGAAGGACTTCCTCAGCATTGACGTCAAACCACGCTGCAACAGTTTGTGATCCGGCCTCGGAGGGTCACTTCCCCGTGATACAAGAGCTGGGTGCGGTGAATGCGTCACGCCCCCCCAACCTTCATGGCCTCTGTGTTCTCTTCCTTGCGACGGTCCCTGAAGGGCCTTCTGGTCCTCATCCCGGTGCTGTTCGGCCTTGCCGTCATCTCGCCGGCTCAGGCGGCCCAGTGGGACGCTGAGACCCTGACGGTTCCAGCTAACCCTTCCGGTTCAGAGGTGACCTTCAGCGATCGGGAAATCGATGCTGGCCGCAAGGTGTTCAACACCAGCTGCGGAACCTGCCACGCTGGCGGCATCACCAAGACCAACCACAACGTGGGCTTGGATCCAGAAACTCTTGCCCTGGCCACCCCGGCCCGCGACAACGTCGAGGCCCTGGTCGACTACATGAAGGATCCGACCTCTTACGACGGCGAATACAGCATTGCCGACGTGCATCCCAGCATGCGCGACGCCGAGCTCTACCCCGCCATGCGTGACCTTGATGATGAGGATCTGCGCCTGATGGCCGGTTACATCCTTGTGTCACCCAAAGTTCAGGGAACTGCCTGGGGCGGTGGCAAGATCTATTTCTGATCGATCCCAATCGAAATTTTGCTCGTCCCCGGCGCCCTTAGGTCGTCGGGGTTTTTTGTTGGGGACTCACACAGTCCGGAGCCATGGAGTTGGGGTGGCGGCTGTACCACCACTCCTGCAGATCTCGAGTGAAGCGCACAGAGAACAGGGTCAGCACCGTGGGCGTAGGCCGCCCCCCCGGCTGTAGAAGTTCCACCGCATAGGACGGGCAACGCCGGGCAGCCAGGTCTGGCACAAACCGTCGTCCGATCCGCCGCCAACTCGGCTCCTTGCTGCGCCAGGCGAGGCGACAGCAAGGCCAGGGCAGCTCTTCACGATCAAACAATCGGCAACAGGGGCCAATAACACGGAAGCTGTACTGACCGCCAGGGCTTGTGTGGACACTGCCGGGCTCCAGAAGATCGTCAACTTCGGGGCGGCTCACGGCAGGTGAAGGCAAGGGACTTGCATGGAAGGCGACCAGACCAAAAAAAACCACCCCCGAAGGGGTGGTTGAAGACAAGTCCTGTTGAAGGACGAAAGCTCAATAGAGCTCTTCTTCGGCGTGGGTCTTGATGGTGCAGTCGGAGGTGGGGTAGGCGACGCAGGTCAGCACAAAACCAGCTTCGATCTGGTCATCGTCCAGGAAGCTTTGGTCGGACTGGTCGACGGTGCCAGCGGTGATCTTGCCGGCGCAAGTGGAGCAAGCGCCCGCACGGCAGGAGTAGGGGAGGTCGATGCCCTGCTCTTCAGCAGCGTCGAGGATGTACTGGTCGTCGGGCACTTCGATGGTCTTGTTCAGACCTTCGCTCTCGGAGACCAGGGTGACCTTGTAGGAAGCCATGACTTAGTGAATGCGTACAGGGCTCCGGAAAATCCGGTCCTGCAGGACAGCACTTTTTTACTTCAATTAGGTGCCTAACCAAACGATTCCTGGCTGACTAGGGAGGAGGTCCAATCGGAGACCCCACTCCGATAAGCGTGGCTTATGGGGCTACGGCTACTGGCGACGGATTTCCAGGAGCCCCCAGCGGCCTTGTTCCGCTTCCTTGGTGACCACCCAGCCCAACTCCCCAAGAACGTCCTTCAGGCGTGGTGCTTGATCCACCAGGAGCCCGCTGAGCAGAGCACGACCATCCTGCTGAAGCAGCCCCTCGAAGCCAGGCGACAGGGCTTCGATCACCGGGGCCAGGATGTTGCAGAGCAGCAGATCAGCGCGGCGGGGCGCAAGCAGCTCCGTCAGTCGGTCCACGGAACCGAGGGCCACCTCAAGCTCAGCCTCCGATCGGTCGTTCAGGCCACGGTTCGCGGCTGTGGCACGCACAGCCAGGGAATCGGTGTCGGCAGCCACCACTGCCTGCGCTCCCAATCCCAGCGCAGCAAGCCCCAACACACCACTGCCGCAACCCAGGTCAGCCACCAGCCCCCCCACGGGAGGCGACTGCTCCAACGCTTCCAGGCAGAGCCGAGTGGTGGGGTGGCTTCCAGTGCCAAAGGCACTGCCCGGATCCATGCGGATCACCAGGCGGTCCGCATGCTCCGGCGGAATCTCCAGCCAGGCCGGCAGAATCAGCATCCCCATGCCGACAGGATCCGCCTGCCAGTGCTGTTTCCAGCTGAGGCTCCAATCCTCGTCGGCCACAACGTCCCAGCGTCCTTCTGGCAGGCAGAGACCAAAGGGCTCTGCCAGCGGCTGCAGGCTGGCGATCAGCTCACGCCGCTGGGGCTCCGGCCACTCTGGCTGGGGCAACCAGACCAGCAGCGTCTTGCGGTCAGGCGTTTCCGGCGCATGCTGCACCGCATGGCGATGCAGCCCGAGATCTGTCAGCTTCCACACCAGCGATTCCTCCAGTTCTGGAGGGCACGGCAGTGTCAGACGCCACCACATCAGAGCGTGACCGGGTGAGCTTCCTGGATGCCCTCGATCGCCGTGATCGTCTGCAGCAGGTCGGCAGGGATCGGATCATCGATGCTGAGCACCATCACAGCGTCCCCTCGCACGATCTTGCGACCCACCTGCATCGAGGCGATGTTGACGTTGTGTTCACCCAGCAGGGATCCCAGATGACCAATGATTCCGGGCATGTCCCGGTGTCGGGTGAACAGCATGTGGCTGCTCGGCGTCACATTGACCGGGAAGGCATCAATGCTGGTGATGCGTAGATCGCCATCGGCAAAGACGGCTCCAGTGACACTGCGGCTGCCCTGATCCCCGCGCGTGGTGATCTGAAGCGAGCCACCGGCGAAGTCGCGGCTGCTCTCATCCTTCACCTCCAGCACCTGAATACCGCGAGCTTTGGCCTCCAGTGAGGCATTCACGAAGTTGATGCTGTCGCCCAGCCCCGCACTGAGCAGTCCCTTCAGAGCCGCGATCACCAGAGGCTGAGACGGATGGCTGGCGAATTCACCCTGAAGCCGCAGTTCCATCTCTTTCACATGGCCGCCGGCCAGCTGACTGACGAGCAGACCAACGGTCTCTGCTAGCTGCAGGTGAGGCTTGAGGCGCTCCATGATCTCAGCGCTGAGGCCAGGGATGTTGACGGCACTACGGGCCGGCAGACCCAGCAGCACATCACGGATCTGCTCCGCCACGTCAATCGCCACATTCTCCTGGGCCTCCTCCGTCGAAGCACCGAGGTGGGGGGTCAGCACGAGCCCACGCTCAACCGCCCGCAGAGGGGAGTCTTCCGCGAGAGGCTCACTGGCATACACATCCAGGCCAGCCCCGGCGATCACACCGTTGTTGATGGCTTCAGCGATCGCTGCCTCATCCACAACACCACCGCGAGCACAATTAACGATGCGTGCCGTGGGTTTCATCGTGCGCAGCAGCTCCGCATTCACCAGGTTTTCGGTGTCCTTGGTGCGGGGGATGTGCAGGGTGACGTAGTCGGCCGTGCGGAACAGCTCATCGAGCTCAGAGAGCTTGACCTGCATCTGCTGGGCACGGTCAGCCGCGATAAACGGGTCGTAAGCGATCACCTCCATCCCCATGGCCTGGGCTACCCGGGCGACGTGGGAGCCGATCTTGCCGAGACCGACGACGCCGAGCGTTTTCTTGTACAGCTCGTTGCCTACATACTTCTTGCGGTCCCATTTGCCGGCCCGCATGCCGGAATGAGCTTGGGGGATATGACGCGAGAGCGTCAGCATCATGGCCAGAGCATGCTCCGCTGCAGCGATGGTGTTGCCCTCCGGGGAGTTCACCACCAGCACACCCCGCTGGGTTGCAGCAGGAACATCCACGTTGTCGACACCGACGCCCGCGCGGCCAATGATTTTGAGTCGACTCGCAGCGGCGATCACCGCTGCAGTCACCTGGGTGCCGGAACGGATCATCAAACCGTCGTACTCACCGATGATGCCGATCAGCTCGTCCTCGGAGAGACCGGTGCGCTGATCCACCTGCGCCACATGGCCAAGGATGTCGATCCCGGCCTGGTCGATCGGATCAGAGACAAGAACTTTCGTCATCGAAAGGCGCAGAACTGCCGCGCCAAACTGTAGAGATCAACATCCACCACCCCCTCCGGTTCGAAGCACAGGGTTCAGAATTCAGCGCATTGGATCTGAATGCCCCATGCCGGTCTGTGTGATGGTGATGGCCGATGCCCCATCGGCAGAAGGTCTGACCCAGCGGCTCCGCGACACCGATCTGCCGCTGCTGAAGTGTTTGACGATCCCGCCTGACGGGGATGCCATCGACAAAGTTGCTTTGCTGAACCCCAACCTGACACGTCAGCAGCGGCAGCGCGGCATGGCCCGCTGGCTGATGCCCTTCGGCTTTCTTGCTGGGGTCACCTTTACCAAAATCACCAACCTCACCACCTTCGCCAGCTTTGGCCCCTGGGCTGAAACCCTGATCAGCGGCCTGCTCGGAATGGGCTCCGGCCTGATGGGGAGCTACGCCGCGGCCGCCAGCGTCGATTCGGACAACGATGCTGGGGTGCGAATTCTTCGCAACCGCCGCGACGAAGGATGCTGGCTGGTGCTCCTGGAAACCCCCAATGGAATCGAGGCGCCCTGGCAGGTGATTCAACGATCGCGCCCGCAACAGGTGGTACGCCTCGACGACCTGTGATGTTGCCCCGAGAGGATCTGCTAATGGGAGCCCAGGACCCCCAAGGACTGACGGTGCTGATCGATCTGGCGGAGCAGGTTCTGCGCACCTGGCAACCGGCCTGGAGCCCCTTCCTCAGCGCACCACTCCGGGAGGAAACCCTTGCTCGGCTGGGCAGCCTGAGTGAATTGACCTGGATGAGTGACGGTGGCTATCCAGGGGCCGAGCGCCAACAGCTGCTCTGCCACCGGCGCGATGACACCCCCGATTCGGCAGCACCCGTTCAAGGTCTGCTGATCGAAGGCAACTTCCTCTTCGACCCCCTCTCCCCCGACGACCTGCGCGAGGCGTTGCAGGCGATGGGCATGGACGAGACCAGCCTTGGTGATCTCTGGGTGCGGGGCGATCGCGGCGGGCAAGGGATCTGCACCATTAGCGCGGCGGAAGCCCTTCATGGACGCGTGGGTGCCGTCCGCGACGTGGAGATCCGCTGTGAATCGCGTCCCCTAGAACAGCTACAGCCTCCCGTGCAACGCAGCGTCCGCACCCTGCAAACCGTGGAGGCGTCCTGTCGCCTAGATGCGATTGCGTCAGCAGGATTTGGCCTGTCCCGGGCCAAGATCGTGACCCACGTCAAAGCTGGACGTCTGCGCCTCAACTGGGGGAACGTGCGGCAAGCGAGCCGTGAACTGGTGGTTGGGGACCGACTGCAGCTGCAGGACCGCGGCTCTGTGGAGGTGCTCTCCTTAACACGCACAAAACGTGAACGTTGGCGGGTTGAACTGCGCCGCAGTTGAATTGAGCTTCCCCTCCGGCTGCTACTGTTCAGCCTCGATCGAAGGAATCTCAAGATTCCAATTCGATCTATTGGCGGGCGATTAGCTCAGGGGTAGAGCACTACATTGACATTGTAGGAGTCACTGGTTCAAATCCAGTATCGCCCACTTCCCTGATCGGGACTGCGTTTTCAAACTTCAGACCTTGCGATGACACGCACGATTGTCGTTGGCTTGGGTCGCTCAGGTTTGGGTGCTGCGCGTCTGCTCAAACAGCAGAGTTGCGATGTCGTTGTTTTTGAACGTGGCGACAACGACGCCCTCCAGCTGATCGCGGCTGAGCTGGATCAAGAGGGCATTCAGGTGGTCTTAGGGCAGCCCCTCACCCCAGAGAGCTTCCAAGCCTGGCGCGAAGGGCTAGAAGCAGTGGTGATCGGACCAGGCATTCCCTGGGATCATCCAACTCTGATCCAACTGCGATCCGAAGGCATTCAGGTGCGAGGCGAGATGGACCTGGCCTGGGATGCCCTCCGCCAGATCCCCTGGATCGGCATCACCGGAACCAACGGAAAGACCACGGTCACGCACCTGCTCAGCCACGTGTTAGAGCGCTCCGGCCTGAATGCTCCCATGGGCGGAAACATGGGGCTCTCAGCGGCTGAACTGGCTTGTCAGATCGCGGCAGGGGCCTCGCCACGGCCGGATTGGCTCGTCATGGAGCTAAGCAGCTACCAGATTGAAGCAGCACCGGCCATTTCCCCCAAGATCGGCATCTGGACAACGCTGACCCCGGACCATCTCGAGCGCCACGGCAGCCTTGAGGCCTACAGGGCCATCAAACGTGGGCTGCTCGAACGCTCGGACTGCGCCCTTTTCAATGCCGATGATCCGGACCTGCGCCAGCAGCGAAGCAGTTGGCAGCGCGGCACCTGGGTCAGCAGTGAAGGGGCTAGTCCGGATGGCCAGCCAGCCGATCTCTGGATTGATGCTGAGGGCTTGGTGCGGAACAGCATCACCACGCTGTTTTCTGCTGATGTCTTGGCGATGCCAGGGAGCCACAATCGTCAGAACCTTCTACTGGTCACAGCTGCTGCATTAGCGGTCGGCCTCCCCCCCCAGCAGATCGCAGACGCCCTCAGCACGTTTCCGGGCGTCCCGCATCGCCTCGAGCAACTCGGAACCTTGTCAGGAGCCACCGTGTTCAACGACAGCAAGGCCACCAACTACGACGCGGCTGAGGTGGGATTACAAGCGATGCAGGGACCGGTAGTGGTGCTTGCCGGAGGACAGACCAAACGTGGCGATGCCAGGGGATGGCTGCAGGAACTCAACGCCAGGGCCTGCAGCCTGATCCTTTTCGGAGCGGGGGCTGACGAACTGGCCAGCCTGGCCAAAGCCGCGGGTTATCCAGGCGAACTTCTGCAATGCCCCGATCTCGAAAGTGCTGTGAACTTGGCAGCGGCTGCCGTGCAGCGGACGGATGCCTCGGCGCTACTGCTGTCTCCGGCCTGCGCCAGCTTTGATCAATACCGGGATTTCGAAGCGCGAGGCGAGCACTTCCGCTCTCTGATTCAACCCTTCTTGGACGCCGCCTGAGACAAAACGAACGCAATGGGATGCATCCGGGCCAAGCGGTCCGATGATGACCTCAAACAAGCCTGTTGACGTGGCCTTCTGGTTGATGAAAAGCGAACCCGACGCTTACGGGATCGAAGATCTTCGTCGTGAAGGCACCACGCTTTGGGACGGCATTAGGAATTACCAAGCCCGCAATTTCATGCGCAGCATGGAGGTGGGCGATCAGGCGTTCTTCTACCACTCGAATTGCAAACCTCCCGGGATCATCGGGCTGATGGAGGTCATGGAAACCGGCTTGGTGGACCCAACACAGTTTGATCCGGCGGCCAAGTACTACGACCCCAAATCAACCACCGATAAGCCCCGCTGGGACTGTGCTCGCCTGCGATTTCTCGGCGAGTTTGACGCTCTACTCAGTCTCGACCAGCTGCGGGAGATCTACAGCGAACAGCAGTTGCCCGTGATCAAACGCGGGAACAGGCTTTCGATCCTTCCTGTTCCAGCTGACACTGCCCTCGACCTCCTCTCGCGGCTTGGCCAGCTCCACTGAGATCCCACTGGTCACACTGCTGCCCCGGGCCTGGATCGGCTTCAGCCGCGGGCCTTGGCGTTGCGTGGGCCTGGCTGCGCTGGTCCTGGTCAGCGCCAGTGGCCCTGCGGTGGTCGGCCACGACCTGCGTTTAGCAGGTTCCCCGTGGCTAAACCGACTGGGGGATTTATCTGTGCTGACCAGCCTGGTGCTTCCCCTGTTCCCCCTCTTGGCCCTGCTGCGGCTGACGGATGGCCTGCTCCCTGATCGACGCGACGACAGGCCTGACCAGACCTGGCGGCAGCTTCTGCATCAAGCTTTCACCCTGATGCTGCTTGAAATGCTTCTCGTCCTGGGGGGGCTCGGACTGATTCAGTCGTTGAGCTGGATGCTCGGACGCTGGAGCACTGCCCTGGCAGGACTCAGCGTGTTGCTGGGGGGGCTGGGTCTGATGAGTTGGCTGTTTAGCCAAACCTTGGCCTTCCCCCTGCTGGTTCACGAGCGCTGCCGAGCTCTACAAGCGATGGACCACAGCCGCCAGCTGGTGCACCGCAATGGCCTCAAGGTGCTAGCGCTGCTGGGGATGCTGCTGGGGATCAATCTGCTGGGGCTGATCGGAGCGACCCTTGGGCTGCTGCTCAGCCTCCCCTTCAGCGCCCTGGTGCTGATGGCCTGCTGCCGACCTCAAACCCCATTCAGCAACGACTCCCGACGGAACATGTTTCCGACGTAAACCCGGGTGATCTCCCGCGAAGGAGTGCCGTTCTGCACCAAGAAACCGGCCAGCGCCGCCTGAACCAAACGGTATTGATCCCAATTCGGATGACCCTCGATGAATTGGGTCATGGCCTGCTGAAGGGGTTGCGGTACTTCCGATTGGAAACTCACAACACTGCTCTCAGCCGTGGAAGCTTGCTCAAGGCCTTCCGGCATCTTTTTTGTTTTTCGAAACGAACACCAGTTCTCCACACCACAGCGCCACCGTCAAGGGCAGCCAACATGAGGGCATTCTCATGCATCTCCACATGAGATTCATGGCTGGAAGCCACTCCTGCACTGGCCAGTGCGCCAGAGGGGCCGGACCTAAGCACCCCGTCGCCAACGTCAAGCGAAAACAACAAAAACCGGAGGATTTCCACAGCAGCCCTCCATAACGGCGCTCACAGCCCATCGCCTGTGGAAAAACTGTGCAGAGCTCGCGGCAAAAGGCGGGGGAAATCAATGACTCGGAAATGATTAGCCGCACTAATCAACGCTGCGAGTCCCACAGAGTTCTCATCGCAGCCACCGCCGCCGCGGCCGCGGGGGCCGTCCATTCCCCTTCAGCAGCACGGCCCTCCAGCGGGGTGAGCAGGATGCGCAGGTCCCATTGATTGCGATCACCGCTCAAGCATCCCCACCAGACGCCGCGATCAAGCTCCAGCTCAATCGCTTCCTCAGGCATCAGCTGGTCAACCAGGCCCCGGTGCTGCTGCTCCAGGGTCATCACAAGATCCACCAGATCTCGCCACTCCGACTCGGTCAACTCAAAAGCCCAGCGTTCTCCACCAACAAGAACGCAGTAGTGACCGCGGGAGGGATCCCGAGACACACGCCAACCGGCTCCCTCCTGTTGAATCACACCCAGCCCATCAACCAGGCAGCAGGTCGGGCTGGTCCTGCTCGTCACTCAATTCCACAATGGCTCGCTGAACCGGCTTGACGCTGGACTCCTCCAGCAGGCCATCGAAATCATCGAATCGCCGCTGTTTGGCCCGGAAAGCAATCCTTACGGTCGTCAGATAACGGTTGCTTGATTGACGGATCAAGCTTTCGCCACGCTTGGCGAGATCTTTGGAGTCAACTCCGGCCGAAAGCACAGGCTTTTTAGGCAAACATTTACATACTAATTGTTGACCGTCTCAAGCCAGCTGATCGGTGTGAAAGGGCACGTGCATGGGATAAGCACGCTGACGAGATCCGGGCACACGCAAAACGATCTGGCGCCCCAAACCCAGAGCGGCCAGAGGCAACCGCAAATACACCACCAAACCACTCAGCTCCTCGAGGTGAGCATCGTCAACGCACTCGATGCGGATGGTGCCCCAGCTGCGACGCATGCGACAGCTCCGCAGCGGCTCCAGCCTGTCCTGCAGTTCAGGATCTTCCCGGTAGAAGGAGAAGATCAGCTGCTGCAATCGATCCATCGCCTCCAGTCCCCTTAGTCTCATCCTGACTTCACCGTGCCCCGAGCACGGTCACAGATCGCGTGGGCGAAGAAAAGCTTCAGCATTCAGACCAACGGGGCGGAACACTCGCCATCGATCTGGGCAGCACCACCACGGTGGTGGCGTATCAGGGTTCGACATCAGCCACAGCCGATCTGCTGAACCTGCCAGCCATTTGCAGTCGGGCCGGTGAAATCCCGAGCCTGGTTTGGAACGCGACGCAACGGCCCCTGATTGGTCGGCAGGTGCTCGAATCAGGGCTCCATGACTCCAGTGATATCCGTCTACATCGAGACTTCAAGGGCCGCATCGGTCAAGCCGACGCCCCAGATCAGAAGGCCGCCCGCTGGGCAGGGGAACAGCTGCTTCAGCAGATCTGGAGCCGGCTCCCCCCTGACCTCGAAATTGAGCGGCTGGTGCTCACCGCCCCGGTGGAGTGCTACAGGGCTTATCGCAGCTGGTTGCTGCAGGCCTGCACCGCGCTGCCAGTGGCCGAAATTGCCCTGGTGGATGAACCCACCGCAGCAGCCATGGGTGCAGGGCTCCCGGCCGGATCGACGCTGCTGGTGGTGGACTTGGGGGGGAGCACCCTCGATCTGGCTTTGGTGGCGCTGGAAGGAGGCGAAGGTCGTGCAGCACCGATCGCACAACTGCTGCGGCTGGGGGGACGCAGCCTGGGGGATAACAGCCGCCAGATGCTGCGCACAGCCAAGGTTCTGGGCAAGGCAGGGCTGCGTCTCGGCGGCCGCGACATCGATCGCTGGATTGTGGATCGCTGTTGCCCGGGTCAACCCGCCAATTCCACCCTGCTCAACGCCGCCGAACGCCTGAAATGCCGTTTGAGCGACACCACGCTGGCCGAACGCGAGCAGCTGATGGAGTTAGCGGTAGATCACCAGGAGCATGTTCTCCGCCTGTCACGCAGCGAGCTCAACAGCCTGCTGCTGGAGAGGGGATTTGGGGACGCGCTCGAACAACTGCTGGAGGCCTGCCTGGCCGGCGGTCGCCGCAACAATTGCAGCCTGGAAGAGTTGGAAGGCGTCGTAGCCGTCGGAGGAGGTGCCCGGCTGCCTTTCCTGCGCCAGTGGCTCACCGAGAACACAGCACCAGCACGCTTGCTCACCCCGCCACCAGTGGAAGCCGTGGCCCTCGGCGCCCTTCGACTCACACCAGGGGTCGCCATTCGAGATGTGCTTCAACACGGCGTTTCCCTGCGCTTCTGGGATCAGCGCAGCAACAGCCACCGCTGGCATCCCCTGTTCATGGCCGGACAACCTTGGCCGAGTCCGGCTCCCCTGGAACTTGTGCTGGCCGCAAGCCAGACAGGGCAAGACAGCCTGGAGGTTGTACTTGGGGAACCAATCCCGCAGGGCAGCCACAGCGTGGTCTTTATCGATGGATTGCCGACCCTCCAAGAGCAGCCCGCAGGCGAGATCTCCCATCAGCCCTGGCCCGGCGACGCTCTGGTGCTGCCCCTGGAACCAGCAGGCGAAAAGGGCGAAGACTGCTTGAGGCTGCGCTGGAGCATTGATTCTGAAGCGCAGCTTCAGCTGGAGATCAAGGATCTGCGCTCTGGAGAAGCGTGGGGCCACCCAATGCTGGGGGCTGTCCGATAAGACGTCCGTCCACAGGCCCTTGGAACAGCAGCTGTCAATCCATAAAACAGATTCAGCTTTTGTTCATTCGTTCTTGGCGGCACCGCGCCATCTGCTGCTGCGGCTCTGGGGTCTCGGAACCCTGGGGCTGGTTCTGTCGATCGCAGCAGGCGCCTACTGGTGGGAAAAACAACTGCCTGATCGGCTCCAGAGCGCGCTCAACGCCAACAACTTCGAGGCCTGCATTCGCACCAGTGAGCAACTGGCAGCCCTGCGCTGGTTGGGCGATGGGGCACCCAAAGAACAGGCACTCTGCCGCCGGAAGCATGCCGAACAGCTTTGGAAACAAGGTGACCCCATCGCCGCCATAGCACTGCAGCAACAACTGGTCGCCTCGGGCCACGGCGACCCTTACGTCGATCGCAAGACCCTTGAACGCTGGCGACAGGCCATGAAGGATCAGGCTGTCGCCCTGTTTCGTCAGGGGGAACTTCAGAAAGCGCTCGACTTGCTGGAACCGCTGAAAGGCCACTCCCGCAGTTCGATCAGCCAACTCAGTGCAACCCTGATGGAAATCTGGAACCGCAATCAACTGGAACAGCGTCGGCTGGTGCAACTGGTGGAGAAGGAACGCTGGTGGGAGGCCCTGGACAGCCTCAACAAACTCGACCATCCCTGGTGGCAGCAGCAGGCCCGTGCCACCCGAGAAAGTGTGGAGAGTGCGATTCAGGCTCTCGACGATGCCCAGGCGCACCAACAGCATCCAGCGGTGCATGCCGATGTAATCAGTGGTGAGGCGCTAGATGCTGCCGTCCAGGATCAATTGCGCCAAGGCCTGGACCCTTGGACGGCCTTTTCCTCAGGATGCAATCATCTCGGCGGTCGCGTCGAAGAAGACGGGCCAGAAAGTTTCTGTCGACGCGCATCTCCGAGCCCGTGACAAAATGGATCGGTGGATGATTCAGGTGCGATGCAGGCGGGCGACAGGGTGACGGTTGAGGCATCCGTCGTGGTGTTCAACCATCCCGAACACCGGGGGCAGGCCTTTGACATGAAAGGGCAGAGCGGTGATGTGGTGAACGTCCTCAACGACTGGAAGGGAAGGGTGATCAGCCCGACGCTGCCCGTAATCGTTGCCTTCGGCCGCTACAAAGCCCACTTCCGGGCCGACGAACTCAAGTCAGCGGGCTGACGCGGCTTAGGAACACTCCCTCCTCGCCATCCACATCCTGCAAGCGCAGTTCGATGCTTTCGGTGCGTCGAGTGGGAACGATGCGCCCACAGAAATCAGGCTGAATAGGCAGTTCGCGATGGCCTCGATCAACCATGGCGAGCAGCATCACCCGTTGCGGACGTCCCCAACTCTGAAGTGCTTCCAGCGCAGCACGCACCGTCCGACCAGTGAAGATCACGTCGTCCACAAGGATCACCAGACGATCCTCAATGCTGTTGGGCAGCGATGTCAGCTGGGGCAAACGGGTCCCGATGCGCTCCAGATCGTCGCGATGGAATGTGGGATCGATCGAACCCTGAGAGATAGCGTGACCCGTCAGCCTTTCCAACTCACCCGCCAGGACCCTGGACAGCTGAACACCTCGTGTTGGGATGCCCAGCAACATGAGCCTGCGGCTGTCTTCGGCACTCTCCAGCACCTGAGACGCCAAGCGCGTCAGGGTGAAACCAAGCTCGCGCTCCGAGAGAATTTCAATCCTGTCAGGGTCAGCCATGGGTGATAAAGCAGTGCAGCGGTGTGGGGATCGGGTGAAACTGCAGCCTGAGGGCTGACGGAGCGTTAGGTTGATTCTGCAAAAGTCCTTAAGAACCGTCGGTCGCGGGTGAACGTGGGGAACAGCACTACCAACGGTTCAGGTCGCTCCGGAACAGTGGCACCTGTTGTCCTCGCCATTCTTGATGGCTGGGGCCACCGGGACGCAAGCGAGCACAACGCGATCCAACAAAGCGGCACACCAGTGATGGATGCCCTGTGGCATGCGTATCCGCACACGCTGATTGAAGCCAGCGGATCCCACGTTGGCCTGCCCGATCAGCAGATGGGCAATTCAGAGGTAGGCCACCTAACCATCGGTGCGGGGCGCATCATCCGCCAAGAGTTGGTGCGGATCAGCGACACCGTGCGCAGCAATCAACTGGGTACGAGACCGGTGCTCAAGTCGCTGGTGGAA
The DNA here is from genome assembly GCF_900474015.1 of Synechococcus sp. UW106. Lineage (NCBI taxonomy): Bacteria > Bacillati > Cyanobacteriota > Cyanophyceae > Synechococcales > Synechococcaceae > Synechococcus > Synechococcus sp. UW106. The sequence goes on along the minus strand of NZ_UCNV01000003.1, from coordinate 160,062 downwards.
CGGATCCAACAGCGGGGAGGGACCCTGCACCTGCTGGGCCTCTGCTCCGATGGCGGTGTCCACAGCCATGTGAACCACCTCTGTGGACTGATCCAGTGGGCTGCCGATAGCGGCCTCTCCGATGTCGCCGTCCATGCCATCACTGATGGTCGCGACACACCAACCCAGAGCGCACCGAACTACATCAGCCAGGTGGAAGAAGCTCTAAGCAAATGCGGCGTGGGCCAGCTCGCCAGCCTCTGTGGCCGTTACTGGGCCATGGACCGGGACCAGCGCTGGGACCGCACCGAAAAGGCCTACAACCTCTACACCGATCCGGAGATCGCCGTTGACAGCCGTACACCTGATCAGGTGCTGGCTGCCAGTTATGCCGAAGGAATCACCGATGAATTCCTCGAACCAGTGCGCCTGCAGAACAGCTTCATCAAGGACGGCGACAGTGTTCTGGTCTTCAACTTCCGCCCCGATCGCGCTCGTCAGATCGTGCAGGCGCTCTGCCTTGCAGACTTTGAATCGTTCGAGCGCAACCGCGTTCTCTCATTGGACGTGGTGACCTTCACCCAGGTCGAACAGGATCTGCCCGTCCACGTCGTCTTCCCACCGGAGCCGCTCGACCAGCTGCTGGGCCAAGTGGTGGCTGACGCGGGGCTTAAGCAGTACCGCACAGCCGAGACCGAGAAATATCCCCACGTCACATACTTCATGAACGGCGGGATCGAACAACCATTGGATGGAGAAGATCGCCACCTGGTGCCCTCTCCAAGAGTCGCCACCTATGACCTCTCACCGGCGATGTCTGCCGAGCAACTCACCGACAGCTGCGTTGCTGCCATCAAAAAGGCTGACTATTCGCTGATTGTGATCAACTACGCCAACCCCGACATGGTCGGGCATACCGGTGTGATGGATGCCGCGAAGGAGGCCATTCAAACGGTTGATGGATGCATAGGCCGCTTGTTGGATGCTGTGGGGCGTCAAGGCGGGACCATGCTGATCACAGCGGATCACGGCAATGCAGAGTTGATGGAGGGACCGGATGGACAGGCGTGGACAGCCCACACCACCAATCCTGTGCCCGTGATCCTGATCGAGGGAGAACGGCGCAAGCTGCCTGGCCATGGCAATGGGATCACACTCCGCGATAACGGAGGTCTGGCCGATATTGCACCAACCTTGCTTCAGATCCTCGACCTGCCGCAACCGGAGGCCATGACCGGCCTCAGCCTGATTGCGCCAATGTCCAACATAGACCCATCCCCAAAAACCGCTCGCTTGCCTCTTTCCGTCTAATGCTGACCTCAATTCTGTCCTGGAGCTGGATTGGCACCGGCCTTCTCCTCATTGTCCTGGTGCTGCTTCACAGCCCTAAAGGTGATGGCATGGGTGGACTGGCTGCCAGCGGCAGCTCAATGTTCAGCAGCGCCAGTAGCGCCGAAGCAACGTTAAACCGGCTGACATGGACCTGTCTGGCGCTGTTCCTGTCCTTGGCCGTGATCCTCAGTGCTGGCTGGTTGACCTAAACAAACCAGCACTCAGGAACTCACAATTTCTGCGCGCATACTCTGCATACATGCATTTTGAATCCTGCGATCGAAATGACCTATATCTTCTGCATTGCGACTCTGAGCGGTATCTCTAGCAAGAGCCAATAACTCTTCCTCTGACAAAAGCGAGGCCTCATCAGATGGCTGAAAATAACTAAAATCAACAGACATTAAGTCACAATACTGCTTATTACTCGACGATGCCCTGCAGTCGAGATGACCGATCAGGGAATGCTGAAGTCGAGGAGAGAATAATGAATCAAACTCAGCCATTAAATCCTGACCAGCAGACAGACGTTCGCAAACACGAAAGAGCCATCGATTCCCTTCATGGGGGAGCGGAAAAAACGACTGCTGCAATGGCCGCAATGAGCTGAGGTAAGCAGACATCCCATGAATCAATACTGGATGAAAGGAAAGATTCTTTCGCACATCAAATGATTCCAGTTCTTCAAGCGCCAAGGGCATCCCTGTCGAAGATAGAAAATGCTCAAGCAATGAGTAAGGATGGGAGCGTGTTGGAATATGGCAACTCACGACCGTGACAGAATCACCAAGATTCTTCACCCCGTCACGAAAACATTGATAGTTGGAGTACCAATTGCGATCTTTACCAACAAGAGACAAAGCAAGTAAGCTACGCTCAAGCGCCGTAAATTGACGCCAATTTAAATTATATCTTGACAAAACCTTCAAATCATCAACAAGCCTCTTTCGATCTCGAAAAAACCATTGAGAGAACGCAGAAACATGATAATTAGATTGCAATCTGGAATACCCAGAAACCACAACATGATCGAATGAATGTGCCTCCAATGCCCGCTCCGCTATCGAACACACCAACGCTGGACGATTGCCCAACATTTCATGACTAATAACAACCTTGGAACTAGATTGGCCAGAAAGAACACGATCAATATAATTAAAAGTAGTTTTACTATTCTTCTTTAGGGCTTGATCTGCGCCACGGAGTTGCTCAGGATTTAAAAAGCAAAAGCCAAGGCCACCCTTTGATGCCTGCGCAACAAGCCGGAGAGAGGCCTGAAGGGAGGAAGAAGCACACTTCTGAGCCCCAACGTGAATGACCAGCCTTCGCGTCATTTAAAACCTCAGAAGCCCCCTATTTCAATAAAGACTAGAGCAAAATACCGACTTAATGCAATGCCTAAAATTTTCACTACAGAATGCAAATGAAAACGTCATAGCCAATGCTAAAGTTGTAAGGATAACTGGAGTGCAGTGAAAAAAACCAAGCTTTTCCTGCACATTGGTCATGGCAAAACTGGCACTTCAGCTATCCAGTCATCTCTTGCCATCGCTTCAAACGATTTAGCCGAGCAAGGAATCAGTTATCCCATTCAGCAATCGCTACGGGATCGAGCATCTCGACTGGAAATTACGTCTGGAAATTGGGAGCCAAACTCCGAAGTGAGCTTGAGCGATGAATTGCTAGAAATCGCCAAAAACAATGGAGATAATTCAAAAGTTATTTTAAGTTCGGAATCACTTTTTTGGCTGATTCCAGAATTAATTCAAAACAAAAGCAAGTGGGAGAACAATATTGATATACACATCATTCTGGCAGTACGAGAGATTGAAGAGATGCTTTCTTCCGAATACCAACAACGCGTTAAGCGACATGGAGACTCCATGCCACTAGAACAATTTCTTCGAGCAAGACATTTCATATCATCCCATCATGCAAAGGCTGCTGAAATCATTGAATTGATGACTCAGTCAAACATCCCCAATACAATCATTAATTACTCACGGCACAAACGAGATATCTCACAATTGATTTTCAAATTTATTGGTGCCGAAGAACTCTATCCCGCAGACCAGATGGCTGGAGCGATTATCAATCGAAGCCTAAGCCGGAAAGAACTTGAGATTCTGATCACGATTAACGCTCTTTACTACAGCAAATTCCCTTGGATTAGTACAAGAATTTCAGACGCATTAATTAAAAATCAACCCCAGCTTGAGGCCCAGCAATGCAAGCTTGCCAAGCCACAACTCGAGAAAGTCTATGAAAAAAATGATGCTTATCTTCAAACAATTAATGCATGCCTTGACCCAAATGAACAGTTAACAATGCTCGCAACGCTCAGCCATGAAGCAATGCAAGCCAGTTCACCCGAACAAGTTCAAAAAATTCGTGACGAGGAAACCGTATCAATATGCCTTATCGGAGATACACTCCTACAGACATTGACCAATGAGTCCAAGCGAAAACTCTCCAACGACACCATTGATGCCATCATCGAATTGAGTCAGTCAGGGAAAGTTTCGAAAACCACGGAGGTTGAACTTTTGGAAGTCGCCAAAGAGAACCGACCGCAAGGATTAAAGTTAGGAAAACTATTGGAACGCGCGAGAACAGAACTTTCAAAGCTTTAATCCGCGAGTCAATAAAGCTCGACCACAACATCCAGCGAAAATATATTTCACGAAAATCACTGGAAAGAAAAGACCACTAAAACAGAGGCATCCAAACTTAACTTAGAAACGATTCAATCCACTAACCAATTATCAAATCAAGAGATGCAAAAGCAGGTTTATACCTAAGCTCTCATTTTGGCAACTGCTGTCAGTATCAGATTCCCCAGCCAAGCTCAGCTGCCAACAAGCTTGAACATTCAGCACACTCAAATGAATGGCAAGGATGTATAATCCAAAACGATATCAAGATGTCTAAGTGAAAGGAAAATCAAACTCAAAAAAGCCAGGAAAATACAAATTTTTTATCCCACCAAAACTATCAAGCTCTCTTGCCGAAGAAGTGTGCAGTCCACTATGGAAAAAAATAATTAGTTCAATTGAAAACCAAGAAGTCGAAACAATCCTCGAAATAGTTAAAGGAATTGACACATGCAAGGGCATATTGCACTTACCTCATCCTTTCTTAGACGGTGTGGACACATTCCCAGTCACAAGCATGCGTCAAGGAATGTGCAACTTTATTTTCTTTCATGATTCAACCAATCGGCACCGATGGATATTGTGTCAATCCACCTCGTTCGTTGACGCTATTTTTTCAGAAACACATTCAAGCAAGCACAACTCTTCCCCCAATGACAACCAAATACTAAACCACATCAATAGAGTGATCAAAAACTACAATAAAGCTGGCCTAACGCAAAACTGGGCAGAACAAGCGATATTTTCTGGATACTTACTTGATCAATTAAGGCCATATCATCACTTCTACGACCAACTCAAGTGGCTGGTGCATTTAGAAACTAAAATGCCAATTATCAGCAGCAATTCATTTTTTATCCCAAGAAACTTAAAGAAAATAACGCCTTCAACAAGAAATCAACCTACATTTTCTATGTTCCCATTGGTTATTGGGTCGACTCAATTGGGGACGAAGCTCGACAAATATACCGACGAAATGGAAAAAGTTGTCCATGACGACAGCTTAAAAGGTCTCCATAGAGCGATCATTGATTATGGATGGAATAAAGCGATTAATGCACTAAAAAAATTAATGGGTAAACACAGAACTCTTACCCTTTGGTTTGGCATTTCTGGGCAGAAAAGAATATGGGTCGAGCAAGAAGATTTTCTACCAACTCTTGTGGAACACTTAAAACCATGGTTTGATTCGTTTGTATTTTTAATTGATGGATTCACGCAATATGAATACACTGATGGGCAGCCCCTCAAGGGCAGCAAGGCAACCCCCATCAGTCAAGATCTTGTAGTTGTCGATTCGATAAGGAAGAAACTAATGCCTTATTCAAACGCCTCTATCGTTAACCTTGTTGGCCAAAATTATCGAGAAAAAATTCAACAGTGCCAGTCTGTTGACTTTTTCATTGCGAACGCTGGTGCAGGCCAGCTGGTTCCTCATCGATTTTGTAAAAAACCGGGCATATTACATTCCAACGAGAAACATTGTGTTTTTTCTATGGGAATCAACAATACAACCGTTAAACTGGTCGACAAGTCACTCGTGAGAGATGTCGGAAACTTGTTTGCTAGCGATAGAAGAAAGAAGGCAGATGCATCAGGTTCTGGATTAATTAGCTACAGCATACACATAGAAGTTGTCATCAATATGATCATAACGATGTTGAATTTACGGGAACGGCCAGTGCCGATCACAACAGATCTTTAACAACAAATTAGTCAGAGGCCTGGTGCCTTCAGGCCTGACCCAAAGAAGGCAAGTTCCTTATGAACGCGATCCAACTCATACAACATTTTGGTTTCTTTCTTTTCGAGGATCTCAACACGTTTCAAAAGATCTTCTAACAATTTATTTTGCAGTGATTCAACTTGAACTTGCCTTTTTTGTACGCCTTGTGATGGTGGTGCCGCAGACCCTGCTGTAGAAAGAATTCCTCCATCCGTTTCGACGTACAACAACGCCAGACGCTCCAATACCTTGGAATAAGCCTTGTCTTGACGTCGACAGAGATCCTTAAAACGTTGGAGCGTCTCCGGGGCAAACTGAGCGGCAAAGGCACCGAGGCGCTGTGGCATTTGTCCCGACAAAACCAGACGAATCAATACATTAGCCCGCGCACTTCTGCACCCCTACTATTTCATGTCCTGCAGCTGACACCGCACCCCAACCGTCAAATGTCTTGAAGGGTCTAGATCTGACAAGACAATGACCGGGACAAAAAAAGAGGTCCCGCAGGACCTCTTGATATGACTGGAATGTGAGTGATTCGGTGGTTTGCCAACCACCCGCACCGACGTCAATAATCGAAGTCACCGCCGCCCATGCCACCGGCAGGAGCTGCTTCCTTCTTCTCAGGCAAATCAGCCACGATGCACTCAGTGGTCAACACCATGCCAGCAATCGATGCGGCATTCTGCAGACCGGAGCGGGTCACCTTGGCGGGATCAACGATGCCGGCAGCCAGCATGTCGACGTACTCGCCGGAAGCTGCGTTGAAGCCCTCGGCACCTGCGCGAGCCTTGACGTTCTCAGCCACGACAGCACCGTTGGCACCTGCGTTTTCAGCGATGCGCATCAGCGGAGCGGTGAGAGCAGCAGCCACGATGTTGGCGCCAATCAGCTCCTCACCCGAGAGGCTGGAGGCAGCCCAATGCTCCAGAGCCGGAGCCAGGTGAGCAAGGGTGGTGCCACCACCAGGAACAATGCCTTCCTCAACAGCCGCCTTGGTGGCGTTGATGGCGTCCTCGAGACGGAGTTTCTTGTCCTTCATCTCAGTTTCGGTGGCCGCACCCACCTTCACCACGGCGACGCCACCGGCCAGTTTGGCCAGGCGCTCCTGCAACTTCTCCTTGTCGTAGGTGGAGTCGGTCTCGTCCATCTGCTTCTTGATCTGTTCGCAGCGGGCGCCGACAGCCGCCTCGTTGCCCTCGGCAACGATGGTGGTGGTGTCTTTGTTGATGGTGATGCGGCGGGCGGTGCCCAGCATCTCCAGCTTGGCGTTCTCCAGCTTGAGGCCAGCGTCCTCGGTGATCAGCTGACCGTTGGTCAGAACAGCCATGTCTTCCAACATGGCTTTGCGGCGATCGCCGAAACCAGGAGCCTTCACAGCAGCAACGTTCAACACGCCCCGCAGACGATTCACCACCAGGGTGGCGAGAGCTTCCTTCTCGATGTCCTCAGCGATGATTAGCAGAGGCTTACCGGTGCGGGCGATCTGCTCCAGAACGGGCACCAGATCCTGCACGAGGCCGATCTTCTTGTCGGTGAGCAGGATGTAGGGCTCGTCGAGAACGGCTTCCATCCGCTCAGTGTCGGTAGCGAAATAAGGGGAGATGTAGCCCTTGTCGAAACGCATGCCCTCGGTGACCTCGAGCTCGGTCTCCATGGACTTGCCCTCTTCGAGGGAAATCACACCTTCCTTGCCAACCTTGTCCATGGCGTCGGCAATCATCTTGCCGACTTCTTCGTCGTTGCCGGCAGAGATGGTGCCGACCTGAGCGATGGCGTTGCTGTCAGCGATGGGCTTGGCCATTTCCTGGATCTTGCTGACCAGGAAATCGGAGGCCTTGTCGATGCCCTTTTTCAGAGTGATCGCATTGGCACCGGCGGCCACGTTGCGCAAACCGGCTTTAACCATGGCGTGAGCCAGAACGGTAGCGGTGGTGGTGCCGTCACCAGCAGCGTCGTTGGTTTTGGAGGCGGCCTGGCGGATCAGAGCAACACCGGTGTTCTCGATGTGATCTTCAAGCTCGATCTCCTTGGCGATGGTGACACCGTCATTGATGATCTGGGGTGCACCGAACTTCTTCTCAAGCACCACGTTGCGGCCCTTGGGTCCCAGGGTCACCGCAACGGCTTCAGCCAGGATGTCGATGCCTTTCTCGAGAGCGCGACGGGCGTTCTCGTTGTAGATGATTCGCTTTGCCATGGAAGGCGGTTCCTAATGAAGAGGATGAACAGGAAAGACTGAGCCGAGACTCAGAGGGGCTGATCTCAGTTGACGACAGCCAGGATGTCTTTCTCGGACAGCAGCACGTATTCATCGCTGCCGAGCTTGATGTCGGTGCCGGCGTACTTGCTGTAGAGAACTTTGTCGCCCACACCGACTTCAGGAGCCTGGCGGCTGCCGTCGTCGTTGCGCTTACCGGGGCCCACTTGAACCACCTCACCCACTTGGGGCTTTTCCTTGGCGGTATCGGGCAGAAGGATGCCGCCGGCGGTCTTCTCTTCGGATTCGGAGACCTTGATGAAGATGCGGTCGCCGAGAGGTTTAACAGTTGAGACGCTGAGAGAAACAGCAGCCATGGGTACTTGCAGGAGCAGGGACAGGGCGCAATGCGCCACGCATCGAACCGAGTTGGCACTCGATGCCGATGAGTGCCAACGTATGCAATCGGGCGGTCCCTTTTCTAGTCCTAGCGCTGTGCGGGTGTCCGAACCGCAGGCTGTGCCGACCCAACAGATGGGGCCGTTGAACTGACAGTGGTATGGTTGCGCCGCTCTGAATGGGTCCGAGCGCGTAGCGCCTGTTCCCGCAACTCTCCTTACCTATGGTCGCTTCTGCTCCTGCATCTGCTGGCACCAAGGGTGTGATCCGTCAGGTGATCGGCCCGGTTCTGGACGTGGAATTTCCCGCAGGGAAATTGCCCAAGATCTATAACGCCCTGCGCATCGAGGGCAAAAACCCCGCAGGTGATGACGTCGCTCTGACGGCTGAAGTTCAACAGCTGCTGGGTGACCACCGCGTTCGCGCCGTTGCCATGAGTGGCACCGACGGACTCGTGCGCGGCATGGAAGCCGTCGACACCGGTGCACCGATCTCAGTGCCCGTTGGCGAAGCCACCCTCGGCAGGATCTTCAACGTTCTCGGCGAGCCCGTTGACGAGCAAGGACCCGTCAAAACCACAACCACTGCTCCCATTCACCGCGAGGCGCCCAACCTCACCGAACTGGAAACGAAGCCCAAGGTTTTCGAAACCGGCATCAAGGTGATCGATCTTCTGGCTCCTTACCGCCAAGGCGGAAAGGTGGGCCTGTTCGGCGGTGCCGGCGTGGGCAAAACCGTGCTGATTCAGGAGCTGATCAACAACATCGCCAAAGAGCATGGCGGTGTGTCTGTCTTTGGCGGTGTGGGCGAGCGCACCCGCGAAGGCAACGACCTCTACGAGGAATTCAAAGAGTCTGGCGTGATCAACGCTGACGACCTTTCCAAGTCGAAGGTGGCTCTTTGCTACGGCCAGATGAACGAGCCCCCCGGCGCCCGGATGCGCGTGGGTCTCTCCGCTCTGACCATGGCGGAGCACTTCCGCGACGTGAACAAGCAGGACGTCCTGTTGTTCGTGGACAACATCTTCCGCTTCGTGCAGGCCGGTTCCGAAGTGTCCGCACTGCTCGGCCGCATGCCTTCCGCTGTGGGCTACCAGCCCACCCTCGGCACCGACGTGGGTGCTCTTCAAGAGCGTGTTGCCTCAACCGTTGAAGGATCCATCACCTCGATTCAGGCGGTTTACGTCCCTGCTGACGACCTGACCGACCCCGCTCCTGCGACCACCTTTGCTCACCTCGATGCCACCACGGTGCTGAACCGTGCCCTGGCCTCCAAAGGCATCTACCCCGCTGTGGACCCTCTGGATTCCACCAGCACCATGCTGCAGCCAGCAGTGGTGGGTGACGAGCACTACCGCACCGCTCGCGCCGTGCAGTCCACCCTGCAGCGCTATAAGGAACTCCAGGACATCATCGCGATTCTGGGTCTCGACGAACTGTCGGAAGACGACCGTCGCATCGTGGATCGTGCCCGCAAGGTGGAGAAATTCCTCTCCCAGCCCTTCTTCGTGGCTGAAATCTTTACCGGCATGCCCGGTAAGTACGTGAAGCTGGACGACACCATCGCCGGTTTCAACCAGATCCTCTCCGGTGAGCTGGACAGCCTCCCCGAAGCCGCCTTCTACCTGGTAGGCAACATCGAGGAAGTGAAAGCCAAGGCCGAGAAGATCGCCGCCGAAACCAAGTGATCATTGCGGGGGTGTGAATCACACCCCCGATCACGTGTTTCTCGACAGTCCGTTCTCTTTTCGAACCAAGGTTCATGTCCCTCACCCTCCGCGTGCTGGCAACAGACCAGAACGTCTTTGATGGCAGCGCCGACGAGGTGATCCTGCCTAGTACCACCGGTCAACTCGGCATCCTGCCCGGCCACATTTCGCTGCTCACCGCCATCGACATCGGTGTTCTGCGGGTTCGCGCCAACGGAGCCTGGAACTCCATCGCTCTGATGGGTGGTTTCGCTGAAGTCGATGCTGATGAAGTCACCGTTCTGGTGAACAAAGCCGAACTGGGCAGCGCCATCGATGCCGGTACCGCTGAAGCCGCCTTCCAGAAGGCCTCAACCGTCGTGGCTGGCATGGAAGGCCAACCGGCTTCTCCGGAAAAGCTCAAGGCACAGCAGCAGCTGAATGAAGCCCGGGCTCGCCTTCAAGCCAGCAAAACTCCCGACTAATTCATCTGCTTCGCAGATAGATTCCATACGCCAGGGGCTCACGCTCCTGGCTTTTTTGATGGTTCATCCGATCACCACCTGCCTTCGGGCAGACACAAAAAAACCTGCCCGAAGGCAGGTTTGGATGAACAGCCTGGAGACAGGGTTCAGGCGGTACCGCAGAAAGTGACATCGGGGAACTTGACCTTGGCCTCGTCAAGGCTCTTGCCCTTGCCTTCCTCTTGCCAGTAGTTGATCACCTCAGTGGCTTGGTTGAGCACTTCAACCCGTTCGTTGTCGGTGATCCAGCTCTTCCCTTCCAGCTCGGTCTTCAAGCTTTCCCAGGCATCCTCACGGGGCCAGAAGAAGTAGGAGGTGAGGGGACTGGGGCCACCGCCGACGATCTGATCAACAGCGAGGGCCACGTTGTCGGGAAGCCAGAGGATCTTCAGCAGGAAGCGGCCCTCGTCGGCCTTAGGGGTGTAGCCGGAGGGAACACCATCGGCGTCGATGGTTGCCGTGGCCAGAGCCGCGGCGGCACCCTTCAGAACAGGACGGCCTTCACCCTCGCTGGCTGCAGGCTTTTCAGTGGTTTCAGCTGCCTGGGTGGCGCCTTCAGCCGCGTCGGCGGACGGAGTCGCGACCTCCTGGTCGGTAGGGGCAGCGCCTTCGGTGACCGGCATGGTGTCAGCGCTCAAGACAGAAATACAAACAACTAACCTACCAGCCGCTCCACATCAGACGTTCTGGGATCTCCAACCATCCTGCTGTTCGACATCGATGGTGTGATCCGCGATGTCGCTGGCAGTTACCGAAGGGCCCTCCAATGCACTGTCCAGCACTACTGCGGTTGGCAGCCCAGCGCCGCTGCCATCGATGCACTCAAGGCTGAAGGGGCCTGGAACAACGACTGGGACGCCAGCCTTGAATTGCTGCGGCGCCATGGCGCTGCTCTGCCGGATCGGGCCGCGCTGATCGATGTGTTCAGCGACTTTTACTTCGGCGGAGATCCAGAGGGGGACCCCAGTCACTGGACTGGATTCATCGGCGATGAGCCCCTGCTTGTGGACGCCAGCTTTTTCGCCACGCTCTCCCAGAGGAAGGTGCGCTGGGGATTCGTGAGCGGTGCTGAGCCGCCCTCAGCACGCTTCGTGCTGCAGCAGCGACTGGGGCTCCAGGATCCACCCTTGATCGCGATGGGAGATGCCCCCGACAAACCAGATCCCACAGGCTTGATCCGCCTGGCCAAGGCTCTGGGGGCGAACACAGAGGCAACTCGAGTGGCTTATCTCGGCGACACCGTGGCCGATGTGCACACCGTGGTTCAAGCCCGAGAACGCTGGCCGGAGCAACAGTTCGTGAGTCTTGCGGTGGTGCCACCTCACCTGCAGACCGCGGGGCAGGCAAAGGCGCGCACGATCTATGAACAACGGCTGCAGGAGGCCGGCGCTGATCTGGTGCTGAACAACACCGAAGCCCTGCTGAGCTGGGAGGGAGTGATGGCATGAAGGCGGCCGTTCTCCGCGAAACTCCCCTACTCATCGGGATCCTGGCCCTAATCAGCCTGGAAACCACAACAGTGCTCGACTGGCTGCTCCTGCAACCCGCTCTGCCCGTCCTCACGGGCCTTGGCCTGCTCAGTGTGCTGGTGCTGCTGATGGCGCGTGGAGTGGCGCACCATGCCGATCAACTGGCGGAGCAACTCACGGAGCCCCTGGGGACCCTGGTGCTGACCGGATCCGTGATCGTGATTGAGCTGGCCCTGATTACCTCCACAATGCTGACGGGAGACAGCAACCCCACCCTGGCCCGGGACTCGATGTTCTCGGTGCTGATGATCGTGCTCACGGGGGTTAAGGGCGTGACCTTGATCGTGGCCGCCAGGTTTCAGAGACAGGGCCGAACCCAGCCCATGCAGCTGGAAGACCTGGCGGCTGTGAATCAGAGCGGTTCAAGTGCCTACATCAATCTGATCACCACCATGAGCGTTCTGGCTCTGGTGCTTCCCAACTTCAGCCAGGACAGCCTCGAGGCCAACTACTCGCTGCCCATCAATTGGCTGCTGACGTTCGTGTCGATCAGCCTTTACGGGATTTTTCTGGGCGGCCAGGTCGGCCGCTACCGCAACCTCTTCATCGATACCGCTCAGCAACAAGGCTCAGACCACCTTTCCCTCGCGGAAAGCACCTCAGCGGAACCAACACCCCATGAAGAATCTCAGAGCTCAATCCTGCAAAACGTCTGTCTGATGGCAGCAGGCCTGCTGGTGCTGGTGCTGATCGCAGAATCGATGGGAAGCCTGATCGAAACCGGCATCAACGACCTCGAGCTACCCAGTTCCCTCGGCGGCCTGCTCGTGGGCTTGCTGGTGGTGGCACCAGAAGCTCTCAATGCCTTCCAAGCCGCCGGGAAAGGGGAGTTGCAGCGGTCGCTCAACACTCTCTACGGCTCGTCCCTGGCGACCCTCTGCCTCACAGTGCCGGCAGTTCTGGCGATCGGTGAATTCACAGGAACCGATGTAATCCTCGGACTGGATCCGATCGAAACGGTGCTGCTGGTGCTGACGCTGATCCTGGTGCGGCCGATCAGCGGCCGCGTCAGCGAAATGGATGGTCTGATGCTGCTCACCGTGGGCGTGGTCTGGGTGGCCTTGCAGGTGGTGAGCTGATCCTGGGTCAGCGTTCCATCGCGGCAACGCTCTTCAGGGCACCAGCAGTGAGCACCTCGTGGCCGGTCTCGGTAACGGCAACGTCGTCTTCGATGCGGATGCCGATGCCTTTCCAGCGATCGTCGATCTCAGGCTGACCTTCAGGCACGCTGAGCCGATCGCTGACGTAAAGGCCTGGTTCCACCGTGAGCACAATGCCCGGCTCCAGCGGAGCAGGTTGCTCCCCGAGCCGATAAGCACCCACGTCATGCACATCCAGACCCAGCCAATGGCCGGTGCGGTGCATGTACAGGTGGCGGTAGTCGCCCCGCTCGATGATCCCGTCCACGTCCCCGATCAGCAGGCCCAGATCCACCAGCCCATCAACAAGCAAGCGCAGGGCTGTGGCGTGCACCGCATCAGCGGTGCCTCCTGGGGCCACGACAGCAACGGCAGCCTCCTGGGCTGCCAACACCAGGCTGTAGAGCTCCCGCTGTTCCGCCGAGAAGCTTCCATTTACAGGAAAGGTTCGGGTGATATCGCCGTTGTAGTAATCCGCCAGCGAACAGCCGGCATCAATCAGCAGCAGGTCTCCGTCCTGGAGGGGTGCCGTGTTGGCGGTGTAGTGCAGCACGCAGGCGTTGTCGCCACCGGCAACGATGGAGCCGTAGGCCGGGCCGCGGGCACCTTGGCTGCGGAAGTGAGCTTCGATCACCGCCTGCACCTCAGCCTCATTCATGCCGGGGCGGGTGATCGAACGGGCCAATTCGTGGGCTTCGGCGGAGATGCGACAAGCCTCCCTTAGCCGTTCCAGCTCGTGGGGCTCCTTGCGCAGGCGCAGGCGCTGCAAGATCGGGGTTGGTGCCACCAAGCCCAAGGCGGCCGTCCCCGTACGGGCAAAGGTGTCGAGCTGTCGCCCCCAGGCGGAGAGCACTATCGATTCGACAGAAGCGTGACGGCCAACCCGAAAGGCAATGGCTTCGGCACCGGCTAGGTACTCCGGCAGTTTTGCGCTCAACTGATCCAACGGATGGGCCACGTCCGCCCCGTAACGCTCCACAGCTCCCTCAGTACCCCAACGAATCCCCGTCCACACCTCGGCCGCAGGGTCCTTGGGCTGCACGAACAGCACGTAACGCTCTCCCTCCGGCCGATGCGGCAGCAACAAGGCCACTGCATCGGGCTCATCAAAACCGGTGAGATAGAAAAAATCGCTGTCCTGACGGAAGGGCCACTCGCAGTCGGCGTGGTGGGTGGCCAATGCGGCAGCGGGAATCACCGCAGCGGCTGCGCCCAGTTGCTCCAGGAACAGGGCGCGACGACGCGCATGGATTCCGGAATCGAAGCCGTTCACAGCAGCAGAGAGTTCAGAGGAACAGGATGGCAGTTGGCAAGGCCAAACTGGCCAAGGCCTCTACGATGCAAGGAGTTTCAGACGGCAATGAGCTCCGACCTCCTGGTGCTGTTGCTGCTGGTTTTGGTGGTGCTACTGGGCTCGGCCCTCTGCTCCGGCGTGGAAGCCGCCTTACTCACGGTGAGTCCGATCCGAGTGCACGAACTGGCGGCCCGGGAGCGCCCCGTACCCGGAGCCCGCAGGTTGGCGCAGTTGCGCAAGCGCCTGGGACGCACCTTGTCTGCCCTGGTGATCGCTAACAACGGCTTCAACATTTTTGGGAGCCTGATGCTGGGCGGTTACGCCGCCTGGGTGTTCGAGCAACGCAACATCAGCGGCGCCGCCCTGCCGGTGTTCTCGGTGGGCCTGACCGTGTTGGTGATCCTGTTGGGCGAAATCCTGCCCAAAGCCCTCGGCAGCCGCTTGGCCCTGCCGGTGGCTTTGGCCAGCGCACCCTTGCTGCACTGGCTTGGCCTGGCGCTCAGGCCGCTTGTGCTGTTGCTGGAGAGAATGCTTCCGGCCATCACCGCAGAAGCGGAGCTCAGCACCAACGAAGAGGAAATCCGTCTGCTGGCTCGCCTGGGCTCACAGAAGGGAGAAATCGAGGCCGACGAAGCCGCGATGATCGGCAAGGTCTTTCAGCTGAACGATCTCACTGCCCGTGACCTGATGACTCCGCGGGTGGCGGCACCAACCCTTGACGGCGGCCTGAGCATCGAAGCCCAGCGGGCCCAGCTGATGAGCAACAACGACCCCTGGTGGGTGGTGCTCGGCGATCAGGTGGACAAAGTGCTTGGGGTGGCCAGCCGCGAACGGGTGCTCACAGCTCTGTTGGAAAACCGTGGCCTGCTTACCCCCGTCGACCTCTGCGAACCGGTGGAGTATGTGCCGGAGATGATCCGGGCCGATCGGCTGCTGACGGGGTTCCGGCGCGACAGCAGCGGAGTGCGCGTGGTGGTGGATGAATTCGGAGGATTTGTTGGCGTCATCGGAGCCGAATCGGTGCTGGCAGTGCTGGCCGGGTGGTGGCGCAAGCCGGCAGCATGAGCGGGATGCAACCCACCCCGCCCCACACCGTCGAACGCTGCCAGGTGCTGCTGGAGCGCTGGAGGAACCAGCTGCAGCTGAGCGCCAAGGAACGGGGACTGCTGGGGGGTGACTTGCGGCTTCTGGATCGTCAACTGCAACGGCTGCAGGAACGGCGCCTGCGCGTTGCGCTGTTTGGTCGGGTGGGGGTTGGCAAATCCAGCCTGATCAATGCATTGATCCAACGCCCGCTACTGCAGACGGATGTCGCTCACGGCAGCACCCGGCGGCAACAGGCGGTGGATTGGCCCATTGACATTGCTGGGCTGACCAGAGTTGAGCTAGTGGACACCCCTGGCATCGATGAAATCGATGCCGCCGGGCGGGCACGATTGGCGTCCCGCGTAGCCATGGGAGCCGACCTGGTATTGCTGGTGCTGGACAGCGACTTGACCCGGGCTGACCTGGAGGCCTTGACCACGCTTTTAGCCAGTGGAAAGCCCCTACAAGTGGTTTTGAATCGCAGCGATCGCTGGCCGGAGCAGGAGCGCGCCGCGCTGCTTCGCAGCATTCGCGGGCGTCTGCCGGTGGATCTGCCAATCACGGCCGCTGCGGCTGCACCCCGCAGCCCCAAGATCCAGGCCGATGGCCGGGTGCGCAGCACGATTACAACTCCACAGGTGCATGACCTGCGCGAGCAGCTCAGCCAGCAGCTGGAGAGCGAAGGCACCCTGCTGCTGGCGATCCAGTCGCTACGCCAGGCCGACCGCTTCCAAGGAGCATGCCAGCAACTCCGGCTGCAACAGCACCGCCGCACGGCCCAGAGCCTGATCGGTCGCTACGCAGCAGCCAAGGCCACCGGTGTGGCCGTCAACCCAGTGGTGGCACTTGATATGGCGGGAGGCATGGCCTGCGATACCGCCCTGGTGCTTCAGCTCAGCCGCCTCTACAACCTGCCGATGACGCCAGCGGCGGCACGACTGCTGCTGACTCGTCTCTCCAGCCATAACGCTCTGCTGGGAGGTGTTCAGCTGGGACTAGCGGCCCTCAAACAGGCACTTCTGCTGCTGGTGCCCGTCAGCAGCGGCGGCAGCCTGGCCCCGGCAGCTCCTGTGGCCCTCGCTCAAGCCGCCCTGGCGGTGCATGCCAGCCGCCGGACGGGACGGCTCGTAGCTCAGCAATTGCTGCGCCGTCGTGGCGGTCAACCCGGAGCCCTGCTGCGCCGCTTGGCAGAACGAGATCCCGTGGTGCACCACTGGCTGCTGCGCTGGCCGAAAGCTCTGGAGCAGGATCTCCAACCGCTGCTGCCTTGAGATGACCGTTGCTGCCATCGCCTTGCTGGGCACAAGCGCCGATCCGCCCACCCGGGGCCATCAAGTTCTGCTGGAAGGGCTGCTGAACCGCTACGGCCAAGTGGCGACCTGGGCCAGCAACAACCCTCTGAAACAACACGATGCCCCCCTGTCCTTGCGGGCGATGCTGCTCAGCCAGCTGGTGGAGCAATTGCAGGATGAACGCCTGGAACTAGCCCAGCACCTGAGCAGCCCATACACCTTGATCACCCTGCAACGGGCCGCCCAGCACTGGCCGGATCGGGAGCTGGTGTTTGTGGTGGGCAGCGACCTGGCCAGCCAGATCCCCCGCTGGAAACAAAGCGATGGCTGGCTGCCGCAGTGCCGATTGGCGATCGCCCCGCGCAAGGGCTGGCCCCTCCAGGACGCGAATCTGCAAGCGCTGCGGGATCTAGGCGGACGGGTGGAGCTGCTGGATCTTGAGGTTCCCGCCACCGCGAGTTCGCAGCTGCGCCGTCAACCCAATGCAGCTGAAATTCCGGAATCGGTGTGGCCGCTGTTACTCCAGCACAATCTGTATGGCCTGTCGGGAAGCCTCTGCTGATGCGCATCGCTCTGGCCCAACTCAACCCCGTGGTCGGCGACTTCGAGGGCAATGCCAAGCAGATTCTGGATGCCGTGCGCAGTGCCGAGGAACAGGCGGCAGAGCTTGTTCTGACCCCTGAACTCTCCCTCTGGGGCTATCCCCCCCGGGACCAGTTGCTCGAGCCCAGCCGCATCCAGCAGCAGCAGGCGATGCTGCAGTGGCTGGTAAACCAACTCAGCAGCAGCATCACCCTGTTGGTGGGTGCTGCGCTGCCGGCAGCGGATAACCGCAGCCCAAGGCTGCTCAATGGTGTCGTGCTGGTGAATCGCCTGGGCTGGCGGCCGATTGCCCAAAAACAGCTGCTGCCCAGTTACGACGTCTTTGATGAGCGGCGCTATTTCCGCCCTGGCGATGGCCCCTGTCTGCTGACTTTGCTGGGCGGGAAGCGGCTGGGACTCACCATCTGCGAAGACCTCTGGGTGGATGACGGCCTGCAACGCGAGCGTCTGGCCGGACCGGATCCCATCGATCAACTGATGCCAGAGCAGCCGGATCTGGTAATCAACCTTGCGGCCTCTCCCTTCGATGCCGCGAAGCCCGCCCTGCGCCAGCAATTAGCAGCTGCAGCGGCGCGGCGCCTCAACTGCCCACTGATCTATCTCAATCAAGTCGGAGGCAACGACGAGCTGGTGTTCGACGGGGCCAGTTTTGTGGTGGGCGCCGATGGCGTTGTAAAGCTGGAGCTGCCCGTCTGTGAAGACCATCTCGTGGTCTGGGACAGCGACCAACTCGCTCCTGCTCGGATCCAACCGATGGATCCCCTGGAGCGACTTTTCCGAGCCCTGGTGCTCGGAGTGCGCGAATACGCCCAGAAATGCGGTTTCAAAAAGGCATTGCTGGGGTTGAGCGGCGGCATCGACTCCGCACTGGTGGCGGTGATCGCCACCGCTGCCCTGGGGAAGGAAGCAGTGTCCACGCTGTTGATGCCCTCCCCCTGGAGCTCGGCTGGTTCCATTGACGATGCCTTGGCCTTGGCCGAACGGCTTGGCCTGCAGACCAACACGGTGCCCATCGCCGGCCTAATGGAGGGCTACGACAATGCCCTGACAGCACCGTTGGGGGAGGTGCCTCAAGGGGTGACGGCGGAGAATCTGCAATCCCGTATTCGCGGCACCCTGCTGATGGCCGTGGCCAACCAACAGGGGCAATTGCTGCTCACTACCGGCAATAAATCAGAACTTGCCGTGGGCTACTGCACCCTCTACGGCGACATGAACGGCGGGCTGGCGGTGATTGGCGATCTCTACAAAACCAGCGTGTTTGCCCTGTGCGATTGGCTCGACAGCCAAGCAGCCCAGGGCTGCCGGCAGTCGCTGGGGCTACCGACGCAAGGAGAGCTGGTAGGGGAAGCGATTCGACGCAAACCCCCCAGTGCCGAGCTGCGGCCCAACCAGAAGGACAGCGACTCCCTGCCCGACTACGACGCCCTTGATGCACTGCTCAAAGGCCTGATTCAGGAGCGCCACTCCGGCGAGGCCTTGGTGGCCGCCGGCCACGAACCCGCCCTGGTGGAACGGGTGGAACGGCTGCTGAAACGGGCCGAATTCAAACGGCGGCAGGCGGCACCGTTACTAAAGGTGAGTCCCCAGGCCTTCGGCAGCGGCTGGCGCTTGCCAATTGCAGCGGCCTAAAGCAGTCCCACCATTGAGATGTGGCGGGTTGCTCGCAGCGGAGCCACATTGAAGGAATCCCCCTGAAGCCGCCATGGCAGCCTCCGTCCTCTCGGCCCCGATGGCCAGCATCGGTGTGCCGAAGGAGATCAAGCTCGATGAGAAACGGGTCGCGCTGACCCCTGACGCCGTGCGGGAGTTGGTGAGCCAGGGCCTTGAAGTGCTGATTGAAGCGGGGGCCGGAGCCGGAGCAGGAATCGGCGATGACGCATTTGCCGCGGCGGGAGCTCGCCTGGTGAACCGCGATGAGGCCTGGGGCGCCCATTTGGTGGTGAAGGTGAAGGAACCGCAAGCGGAGGAATTTGCCTTCCTGCGGCAGGACATGGTGCTGTTCACCTACCTCCACCTGGCGGCCTATCCCGGCGTCGGGGAAGCTTTGCTGGAGGCAGGCACCACCGCCATTGCCTACGAAACCGTGCAGCTGGAGAACGGCAGCCTGCCGTTGCTGGCACCAATGAGCGAAATCGCAGGGCGGCTGGCGGGCCAGGTGGGTGCCCACCTGCTGGAAAAACCCCATGGCGGTCGTGGCGTGCTGATGGGGGGCTGCACCGGCGTGCAACCGGCCAGGGTGGTGGTGCTTGGCGCTGGCACCGTGGGCTGGAATGCCGCACGTATTGCTGCCGCAATGGATGCGGAAGTGCTGCTGCTCGACCGATCGCCCCAACGGTTGCGCAGCCTGGAAGCCGACCGGCGCGGCCGGCTGATGAGTGTGGTGAGCAGCCGCGGCCTGCTGGAACGGTTGGTGCCAACGGCTGATCTTGTGATCGGAGCCGTTCTCACACCCGGCGGGCGGGCCCCCACCCTGGTAGACGAAGGGATGGTGCAGCAGATGCGGCCTGGTTCGGTGATTGTCGACGTAGCCATCGACCAGGGCGGCTGCATCGCCACCAGCCAGGAAACCACTCATCGCGATCCCACCGTCACCATTCATGGCGTGCAGCACTACGCCGTGGGCAACATGCCGGGTGCTGTGCCCTTCACCTCCACCGAAGCCCTCGTCAGCGTGACGCTCCCCTACATCCTGGGAATCGCAGGCCGGGGCCTGGAAGAGGCCGTGACCGAACGACCCGAACTGCTCTCGGGCCTAAACACGGTGCAGGGTGCTGTCTGTCACCCGGGGGTAGCCAAAGCGCTTGGCCTGCCGCCCCGGCATCCGATGGCCTGCCTGCGTTAGCCCTCCAACTTGAGCGCAGCCACGTAGAGCCAAGGGCCATCGGCCGCGCCATCGCGACGCCGAAACAACGATGTTTCCTTGAGAACCCCACCGCGGTAACGCGCCTCAAATTGCACCGTTCCCTCGAGATCACTCAGGCCGCCTCTGCTGACAGCAAGCACGGTCAAGCCGAGCCAATGGGTCTGGCGACAACTCCGCTGCAGGGCACGGCGCCGCTGCTGCACTGGAACATCCGGCTCGGGATGGGTGGCCATCAGGTAGTCCACTTCCCCACACACAAAGGCTGAATACCTCGAGCGCATCAGCTGTTCAACCGTTTCAGCACGCTGTTCGCCGCGATGCATGGGTCCACAGCAACTGCGATAAGCACCACCCCCACAGGGACAAGGACTCTGATCAAGGACTCCACCGAAACCGCCAGGCATCAGTCCAACCGTTGCAACGCAGGCAGTGGGCGGCCCAGGGAGGCCGGACTCAACCCTTCCCGCAGAGCCAGCAACAAACCTGCTGCCTCGCTGTAACTGCTGACATGAAAAACGCTCTGGCTCAAGCCAAGGGCGTCGGCAGTGACCGACAACACCGATGGATTGGCCACGCTGACCACTGGCAGATTGCGCTCCACACAAGCCAACACCGCCTCGCCCCCCAGGGCTCCATCGGGAACCACCACCGCCCCCAATTGCTCGACACTGAGGTCTCCGGGCCTGTGTCGCCCAGCGGCCACGAGATCCGGCGCCCGGCTCAGCCCCACCAGCACGCAAGCCAAAAAGGTGTAACCCAGTTCTTCACCCGCCGCCCTCGGGTCGAGCTGAGGATCTAGGGGCAACGGATCCAAGGCTGGCGCGTGGGCACAGGGGATCTCCAGGTGCTTCACCAGCAGGTGACTGATCACCGCTTCAGCGCCAGCCAAAGCGTCCACGCCACTGCCCTGGCGATAGGCCGCCAGCTCCTCACTCTCCGGATCCTCCGGGAAGCGGGCCACCACGGCGATCGCCGTCGCCCCTGCTTGCTTCAACCGTTCACCAGCCCGCAACAAGGCATCAGGAGAACCCACTCGCCCCCAGCTGGCGCCACTGGCACCGCGCTCGAGCGTCACATCGAGCGGCGCATCCGTTGAAATCACCGGGCCGATATCCAAACCCAAGCTGGCGCGGCAGCCCTCGGCCACCTGAATCTGGCGCTGGGCCAACTCGGGCTCGATCCCGGCATCCAACAACAGCCCAATGCGCTGCCTCCGCACCGGTCGCAAGGCCCACTCGCCCACGGCGAAACGATCGAGGCCGTAGCCCTCCACATAGTGAACGCGGGGATCGCTCCAATAGAGCGAAGCCCCATTCATCACATTGGGATGGGTGATCAAACAGCCGCTCGCTGCGGCCAACAACCGTGCTGACGGCAAGGCATCACCGGCATAGCCTCCGATGTCACAACCAATGCCCGTCGGCACTAGCATCAGCGTTGGCATCGGAGCCGAGCTCATGCGCTGGTCACCGCCTCCACCTGAATGGTTCGACCACCATCGGGGGCAGGATGCACTTCAGTGAGGGCAAAACGCAGCACATCACCCTCTAGCGCCAACTGCTGACGAATCCAGCTGCGCAGCTCAACCAGCGGCAAATCAGCGGGCCAGAGGAATTGGCGTTGCAGGCTGGTCAGCCTCACTTCTGATATTGCCCGAACTGGGCTTCATAGAGCGCATCTTCCTGGCCGGTTTTAAGGGTGAGATCGGCGCGCGGGAAGGCGACGCACAACAGGCTGTAGCCCTGCTCTTGAAGCTCGCCTTTCACGCCCATCGCGTCGGGCTGCTCAACACTGCCCTCGGTAATCACCGCGGCACAGGTGGTGCAGACCCCAGAGCAGCATGAGCTTGGGATCATCACGCCAGCAGCTTCCGCTGCATTGAGCACCGTCTGGTCGGCGCGGCAGGGAAAGGTACGGATCTCGCCTTCGAACTCGGCGCGGACGGTGTAGGTGGCCACGTCGGTCATGCCGGGTGTCAGAGGAGAAGAGGCCGCATTCTCTCAGGCAATGGGCTCATCCAGGGATGTCCAATGACGGGGGTGGGGTGCGAGGTACTCCGGAGGTCCACTCTGTTCTTGATCCGTCAGAACAAAATCAAAACTGATGGAACAACGCAGCTCATCCGGGTCGGCATTCGGCAAAACACTGTGCTGAAGACTCGAAGGGAAAAGCACGAGCAAACCTGGTCGTGGAGCTAGATCCCAATGGGATTGATTCAAAGGATGGTTTGGTGTAATCGGACCGCCATAACCCACCGCCAAGCCAGCCACCAACTCATTCGGTTGATGGGACGCATGCAGACGTAAAACCCCCTCCTCACCGGAGCCGGTGCCGGTGAGATAGAGGACAGCGCTGAGATGAGCATTGGGGTGATGGTGCCGTCCAACCGCCTGATCCCAGTCACTGATGACAGGCCAGCAGCGCTGCAGATGCAGGGCAACTTGGCTTCGGGCGAACCCAATTGAATCGAGGTAGCTCCACACCTGATCATTCACCTGTTGCACCAAGGCCTGAAAGCGGTCGTCTTGATGGAGCTGCCACACACCATTGAGGTCACCCGTCCAGGCGCAGCCCTCGCTGGGGTTTCCCTCTGCCTCGCCTCGTACGTCCAGCAGAGCCTGCATGCATGCGGCCTGCTGCAGTGGGTCCAGGGGGAGTTGGGTTGTGCCTACCACTGTGGGAAAGAGCTGATGCAGCTGAAGCACGCCGACAACCTCAAACCCCTCAGCTCAACCGTAAACAACGCTTGAAGTGGTGGCCTCTCTCCAAGCAGAGCCTTGACCAGTCGGAGAGACGCCAGCTTCAACAAACACAAAAAAGCCGGCCCAATGGACCGGCTTTCAAGGGTGGATTAATCGGAAAGATCAGCCGACCGCGGCGGCACCACCTGCCACTTCCAGAATCTCCTGGGTGATTGCAGCCTGACGGGCCTTGTTGTAATCCAGCGTCAAGGTCTTCGCCAATTCCTTGGCGTTGTCGCTGGCGTTGTTCATGGCCGTCATCCTGCTGGCCAGCTCAGACGCTGCCGATTCCTGCAGTGAACGCAGCATCTGGTTCTGCAGATACAGAGGAAGCAGTGCATTCAGCAACTGTTCAGGGGTCTGCTCAAACACGATGTCCGAAGGAATCTTCGGCTCGGTATTGGCAGGACCAGCACCGGGCTCAACTGTCAACAAACCGTCCTTGGTGGTGAGACGGAAAATCTCGTCCTCCGGATCAGCAATGTCTTGAGGATCCAAAGGCAAGAGGGTCTGAACCACAGGCTTGCAGCTCACCAGGTTGATGAACTTAGTGAAGATCAACTCCACTCGATCGGTGCTCTCCGCCAGGAATTCAGCCAAAAGATCCGTGGAGATCGTGTTGGCCTCATCAGCGGTGGGCACCTGTTCGAGACCGGAGAAGGTGGCCTGGATCGGATAGTTGCGGCGAGTGAAATAGCCGATGGCTTTTGTGCCAACCAGCAGAAGCTTCACATCAAAGCCTTTGCCCTTCAGTTCAGCGAAACGCTGTTCCGTGCGCTTAATGATGTTGGCGTTGTAGCCACCACACAGACCGCGATCACCAGTGATCGCTACCAGGGTGATGGTCTCCACATCGCGCTGCTGCATCAGGGGAGATGCCGCATCTTCGAAACGCATGCGGGACTGGAGATTTTCCAGAATTCGCGCCAGCCGATCCGCGAAGGGACGGCTGCGGAGCACTTGCTCCTGGGCGCGGCGCACCTTGGCCGCAGCCACCAGGCGCATGGCCTCAGTGATCTTGCGGGTGTTTTTGACCGACTTAATTCGGTCGCGGATTTCTTTGAGATTCGCCATTTCGGCAGCTCCGTCAGGCCGCAGAAGCGACCATGGTGGACACGACTTCGGTGATGGCATCCTTGAGGATGGCCTCAGCCTCAGGGCTCATCACCTTCTTCTCCTGGATTTCGGAGATGAACTCAGCCTTGTTGGACTTGAGGTACTCACGAAGTTCTCGGGAGAAGTCGACCACCTTGTCGACGGGGACCGCATCGATCAGGCCCTTCACACCCGCATAAACGATGGCGACCTGCTCAGCCAGGATCAGGGGGCTGAACTGAGGCTGCTTCAGCAGTTCACGCAAGCGCTTGCCACGCTCGAGCTGCTGCTGGGTGGAGGCATCCAGGTCAGAGGCGAACTGCGAGAAGGCAGCCAGCTCGTCGAACTGGGCAAGCTCCAGCTTCAGGGTGCCAGCAATCTTTTTGATGGCCTTGGTCTGGGCAGCACCACCCACCCGGCTGACGGAGATACCAACGTTGATAGCTGGGCGTAGACCGGAGTTGAACAGGTCAGAGCTGAGGAAGATCTGTCCGTCCGTGATTGAAATCACGTTGGTGGGGATGTAAGCCGAAACGTCGCCGGCCTGAGTCTCGATGATCGGCAGAGCGGTCATTGAACCCTTGCCCATCGCGTCAGACAACTTGGCAGCGCGTTCCAGCAAACGGCTGTGGCAGTAGAAGACGTCACCGGGGTAAGCCTCACGACCGGGCGGACGACGCAGCAAGAGCGACATCTGGCGATAGGCGGCAGCCTGCTTGGAAAGATCGTCGTAGATCACCAAGGTGGCCTTGCCCTTGTACATGAAGTACTCGGCAATGGTGGCACCTGTGTAAGGAGCCAGGTACTGCAGTGCAGCGGGCTCAGAAGCGTTCGCAGCCACGATCACGGTGTAGTCGAGGGCACCGCGCTCACGCAGCACCTCAACAACGTTGGCCACGGAGGCGGCCTTTTGCCCAACCGCGACGTAGACGCAGATCATGTCCTGATCCGACTGGTTCAGGATCGTGTCGATCGCGATGGCAGTTTTACCGGTCTGACGGTCACCAATGATCAGCTCGCGCTGACCTCGGCCAACGGGGATCATCGCGTCGATCGCGGTGATGCCGGTCTGCATCGGCTCGTGCACCGATTTGCGCTGAATGATGCCGGGCGCCATGGACTCGATCAGGCGCGTTTCGCTGGTGGCGATTTCACCCTTACCGTCGATAGCGCGACCCAGGGAGTTCACCACGCGGCCCAGCAGGGCTTCACCGACAGGGACAGAGGCAATCTTGCCGGTTGCCTTGACCGTACTGCCTTCCTGAATGCCGTATCCCTCACCCATCAGCACCGCGCCGACGTTGTCGTCTTCGAGGTTCAGGGCGATGCCTTCGGTGCCGTCCTCAAATTCAATGAGTTCGCCAGCCATGGCTTGCTGCAGGCCGTAGACGCGGGCGATGCCGTCGCCCACAGTCAGAACGGTACCGACATTGCTGACGGAAACCGACTTGTCATAGTCCTCAATTTGCTGTTTGAGGATGGCGCTGATCTCGTCAGGACGGATGGAAACCATGGCGTGTGATCCCAGGTGGGAGTTGGGGAGGAAGGAGCGGTGGAGGAAAGAGTGAGGTCAGCTCGCCTTGGCGAGTGCAAGACCAAGGCGACGAACCTGGCCAGACAAGCTGGCGTCGATCACCTGAGATCCGAGACTCACGACGAAGCCGCCAATTAAGGACGGATCCACACTGAGGTCGATGTCGACCTTGTTGGTGCCGGCCATGGCCTGCACCTTCTTGGACAGTGCCGCCTGTTGATCCTCGGTGAGGCTCTGAGCAGAACGGACCTGGGCCAGCGTGATGCCTTGCTGTTCGCGGTAGAGCTCGAGATAGCGGAGCATGACCGCATCAAAAGCAATGAGACGTTGGCGATCAGCCAGCACCTTCAGCAAATTGAAGACTGAAGGAGTGACATCCTCACCAACAAGAGCTTTGAGAGCTTTCTTTTTGGCGTCGGGCTCAAGAACCGGAGACACCATGGCGTCACGGAAGTCCTCGGAATCGTTCCAGATCTCAAGCAGTTGCTTGCATTGATCTGCAACGGTTTCAGACTCGCCACGGGCCTCTGTGACCTGAAGCAATGCTTCGGCATAAGGGGTGGCCAGGGAGTTAAGGAGAGGCATCAGGCGTTCTCCAGATTTTTGATGGTGGAATCGATCAACTTGGCCTGAGCTTTGGCATCGAGACGGCCGGGTAGTTCGGCAAGAACCTTGTCGATCGAAGCAAGAGCGGCCTCACGACGAAGGCTGTCCTTGATTCGAGCGGCATCAGCCTCAGCATCAGCATCGGCACCGGCCTTGATGGCAGCCATCACGGAGATGGTCCGCTTCTCGCCTTCGGCACGGATACCTGCGGCGCGGGCCTGACCATCGGCACGAATCTTTTCGGCTTTCTGCTGGGCAGCAGCCAATTCGGACTGGGCCTTACTCAGGTTTTCGCTGGCAGTCTTCAGGCGGGACTCAGCGTCCTGCAGGTCCTGAAGAATGTCAGCGCGGCGGCGTTCCAGGATTCCTCCCAGGAACCCACGTAGGAACCAAACCAGGACACCGATCACAATGACCAGGTTGACCAGATTGGTCTCAAGCGGATTGAAATTGAGAGTCATCACGCGGTCAGCAAACGGTTGATGATCGTGGTGCTCAGCTGATCCACCTGACCCTTCAATTGGGTTCGGGCGGATTCACGCTCGGCCTCGATGGCGCGACGGCTTTCCTCTTTTGTGCTGTTGGCTTCAGCTTCCGCCTGGGCCAGTGCTTCGCGGTAAAGCCGATCGACTTCTTGCTCCGCCTCAACGATCACGGCCTGAGCGGCCTGACGGGCACCTTTCAGCTGTTCAGCAAGATCAGCTTCCAGGCGTTCAACCTGGGCAAGCTTCTGCTTGGCGTCAGCACGACTGGTGGAGATGTAGCCCTCACGATCTTCCACGACCTTGCCGACCGGACGGAAGAAGAGAACATTGAGCAGGAAGGTGAGGAGAACCACCTGAACCGCCATCAGCGGAAGGGTGGCATCGAGGTCGAAAAGACCTCCCTCCGGAACACCTGCTTCAGCGAGCAGAAGCCAGGTCATGGAAAGGTGCGCTGGAAAGGAATCGAAACAAGGAGTTCAGAAGGGGGGATCAGAGATCCCCCGGCACTGATCAGCCGGCGAAGGGGTTGGCGAACAAGAGCACCAGAGCCACCACCAGGCCGTAGATGGTCAGCGATTCCATGAACGCCAGGGACAGCAGCAGGGTGCCGCGGATCTTGCCTTCGGCTTCGGGCTGACGGGCGATGCCCTCAACAGCGCCGCCGGACGCGGTGCCCTGACCGATACCAGGGCCGATGGCGGCGAGGCCGACTGCCAGGCCAGCGGCCACAACGGAAGCGGCGGAGGTGATGGAATCCATGTTGAGTGGTGTAAGGGGAAGCGCTGGTAAGCGCTGTACGGAATGGTCTTGGGGATCGGTTCCCCCCGCGCAGGGACATTCCCGAAGGAATGGGCCCGGGTGCATTGCCGGACCTGCGCGCGGATGTGTTTAGCAGATCGCCGATAGAAGGCGAAAGAGAAGGGGGGCGTTTAGTGGGCTTCGTGGAGACCTTCACCTATGTAGAAGGCGGTGAGGGTCGCAAAGATCAAAGCCTGAATGGCACTGGTGAACAGGCCAAGCAGCATCACGGGGAGAGGCACTAAAAGCGGAACCAGGTAGACCAGCACACCCACCGCCAATTCGTCGGCGAGGATGTTGCCGAACAAACGGAACGAGAGCGAAAGAGGCTTAGTGAATTCCTCGATGATCTTGAACGGGAGCATGATTGGAGTCGGCTCCACGTACAGCTCGAAGAAACGCAAACCCTTGCGGCTCAGGCCGGCATAGAAGTACGCCAGCGACACCAGCAGAGCCATCGCCACCGTGGTGTTGATGTCTGCGGTGGGGGCGCCGAGTTCACCCTCTGGTAGTTCGAAGATCTTCCATGGGATCAGGGCACCGCCCCAGTTGCTCACAAAGATGAACAGGAACAAGGTGCCAATGAATGGCAGCCAATCGCGGTAGTACTTCTCGCCGATGTTGTCGCGGGCGATGTCGCGGATGAAGTTCCAGAGGAACTCCATCAGGTTCTGCAGCCCCAAAGGGTCGCGCTGCATGTTGCGGGTGCCAGCCAGCACCAGGGCAAGCAGGATGCCAATCAGGATCCAAGAGCTCAGGAAAACCTGGCCATGGAGGTACAGATCACCGATCTGCCAATACAGGTGGTGGCCCACTTCCAGTTCAGCGAACGGAAGTGGTAGGGGCAGCAAAGCCATGGGTGCAGAGAAAAGTGCTCAGCTTCAGCGGTCGTCGAAAACGTGCTGAAGAATCAGGGCGGGCTTGTAGAGAAGGAATCCCAGGAAAGCCGGCAACAGATCGAGCTGGGGCAGCTTGGCCGAACCAACCACAAGCAAGGTCGGAACGATGAGCTGAAAACGCCCCAGTCCACGGGACTGGTCACTGAGCCGGGCCACACTGCGGGCAAGCAAGCGCACGTACAAAAGTCCGGCGCAGGAGCCCACAAAAACACTGCCAGCCACCGAAAGGTTCATGGTGAGAGCCACGATCGGAATCGTGACGACGGACACCAGAACGGTGGCCAACAGCAGACGACGCTGAAGACGGTAGAAATCCTCCAAGCGCTGCCTGAAATGGCGCGCGGAATCTATCACGCGCATTTCTTTAGCCCTTCAGCAGCACCAGCCGCCGATCCACCAGGCGGCGAATCACCGACGGCTCAGCCAGGGTTCCCAGCGGAGCATCGGGCTGTTCCTGCAGCCTCTGCAGCAACTCCCGCTCCTCATTCGACAGCTGCAGCGGTTCCATGTTGGTGCCAAGAATCGGATCCGGCTCCCCCCAGAGGCAGGGCTGGCGCAAACCATGGGCTTGAAGGAGAGCGTCATCAGAGAGCGACGCTGGCTCAATCGGCTGAGCGGAAAGGAAGAACTCGAAGTGGCTGATGTCGGGATCCAGCTGCTCCACAAGCTCCCATTGCTGAGAAAGGGGCAACGCTTGGGCACGCTCCAACAACTCCCCGTTCAACAGGCGTGCCAGATCCCAGACCTCCGGATTCGAGAAGCCGGCGAAATGCAGGCCTGCCGTGGCGATGTATTGGAACAGCCGCTCGAGGTTGTAGCTGGTCTCCTGCGGATGCAGATACATGTCCGCGAAGTTGGCATCCGCAGCACAGTCCACGGCCCAGCGTTCACGGTGATGACGGGCGAGACGATTGGTTTCGGGCAGGGTGTCGAAGAGATCCCTACCAAGGCGCAGCCCCTCCGCCCCGGTACCGGCCTGCAGAAGAGTGAGAGCTTTCTGGGTCCGGTGAATCTCCCAGCGCCCTGCATCGGCATAAAGAAAGAGATGGAGCAAACCATGGGGGGCCAACAAACCGCTCAAAGCGCGCAGGCCCGCTTCCGGCTGATCCAGGTGGTGCAACACCCCCACCGAATTGATGTAATCGAAGGGTGCTTCGTCAGCGAGATCCAAAAGACTGCGCTGCTCCTGACGCAGGGAGGTCACCTGCTGGGCCGCCCCGGAGCGCTGACACCGTTCCTGCGCCACCGCCAGGGCCCCATCACTGATATCCACCCCGAGCACATCCGCACCCGGATTGAGATGGCAGAGATAGTCAGTGCTGACGCCGGTGCCACAGCCGGCATCAAGAATCCGCGGCCGCTCCATCCCAGATGGGATCCGTCCGTGGACTGCGGCCAGAACGCTGCGGTGACACCACCGCCAGTTGTATCCCGGGGGCGGTCCGTCCTGAAGCGGGTCCCCCGGGAAAGGGAAGCGGTCATAGAACGCACTCACCACGGGGGTCGCAGCATCACTGGGCTTTGGGTGGGCCATGGAGTGCAGATTCGGCGCCTGCGAGCTTTTCACGTCACAGCCAGCGAGACACTGCGACACCGCAGGGCCTGCAAACATTTGTTCATGGGGCCGCGGAGCATCATCCCGACAGCCGTAACGTGGCGCGATCCGGCTTGCTTTCGTCGATGACAGTGACCGCCAGCAGCGGCAGCCCGCGCGTGTCTCCCCAACTGTTCGACACGCTGCCGCTCTCCAGCGTCCGTCAGGCAGAGCAGCAGGACCGTTTCCCTGACAACGGGGAACTGAACAGTCTTGTGACCTTCTTCCGAACTGGTCAAGACCGGATCGAGGCGTCCAGGATCATTGCGGCGAATGCCGAGGCCATCGTGGCCCGCGCCGCCAACAGAATTTTTGTGGGGGGCACGCCCCTCTCCTTTCTTGAATCGCCTCTAACAACGGGCGAGACCGGACTCAGCAGTGGTCAGGGGGGCACACCACTGGCAGCAGACCAAGCCGCTTTTGAACAGTCGGTACGCACCTTCACCGGCGACAGCGGCACCACAAAGAGAGGCAACTTTCTGACCCGTCTTTTGGAAGGGGCCGGTGGGGATGCTGATATTCGTGTGGTGCTTCCGACAGGCTTCAACGCCATCAGTGTGGCCAAGTACGGCCCTGCGTTCATGCGCAAGTCGGTGCGCGATATGGGCTGGTTCCTGCGTTATGTGGGTTACGCCCTGGTGGCTGGAGACCCCAGCATCCTCGCGGTGAACACCCGCGGCCTGCGGGACATCCTTCTGGAAAACTGCTCTCTGGCTGCCACCAACGTGGCCCTTCAAGAGATGCGGGCAGCCTCCGCCGAACTGCTACGGGACCGTCCTGAAGCCCGTCAGATGACCATCGACTGCTTCAACGTGCTGTTGCAGGAGCTGGCCATTCCCACCCCCAGCACCAAGCAGCGGCAGGGGAGTGCAGTTCAACAGGGCTTGCAACTCCCGGCGATCTACGCCCTTGCCTCAGAAGGCCGCCAGCTTTTTGAGATGCGACCGGGCCTCTCCGGAGCAGAAAAAGCTGAAATCATTCGCGCCGCTTACCGCCAGGTTTTTGAGCGCGACATCGCCAAGGGTTACTCCCAGACCCCCTGCGCAGACAAAGCCAGCGCGGTCGCCCAAGGCCAGATCTCGATGCGCGAATTCGTTCGCGCCCTCGGCCGCAGCAAGGAATATCGCCAGCAGTTCCACGACGGTTTCGTCAACAGCCGTGTTGTGGAACTGGCCTATCGCCACTTCCTCGGACGGGGCATCAGCTCCCTCGAGGAATTCCGAAAGTCGTTCGCCATCCTCAGTGACCAGGGCCTCAATGCCCTCGTGGATGTGCTGGTGAATTCCTCGGAATACGCCCAGGCCTTTGGTGAAGAAACAGTTCCCTACCTGCGGGATCTCGGCACGGAAGCCCAGGAAAGCGCCGGCTGGGGATCCAACCGAAAGCTCTTCAACTTCAGTGCCCCCTTCGATGGAGCACCGCAATACGTCACCCTCTACGCCTCCTACCGCCAACCGTTTGCCGACCAGCACGTCTACGGCGGTGGCAATGATCCGGTGGCCAACAAATTCGGAGCCATCTTCCCGAGCGGCACAGCTTCAGTGGCCACCCGACCGGCACCCTACGGCTACGACAGCCGCCGCTTGCTTGTGAGCAATGGGCTCAACAGCCCCGGCCAGCTGGACAGCGACAGTTTCCGCAAGAGCCGCCCACGCAAGAGTGGTCCGCGCGTCATGCGACTTCAACAGATCGCCACGGGTGGAACTGTGAATCCAGGCCGTGGCGGTCAGCCCAGCGTGCGCACGACTGAGGCCAGCACCCAAGCCGTGATCAAGGCGGTTTACGTGCAAGTGCTAGGCAACGGCGGCTATGCGGGAGAGCGAATGAGCTCTGATGAAGCCCGCCTCGAAAACGGGGATATTCCGCTCAAGGATTTTGTTCGGGCCGTGGCCAAATCCGATGCTTTCCGACGCCGCTACTGGAGCGGCCTTTACATCGTGAAGGCGATCGAAGTGATGCATCGCCGTTTGCTTGGCCGACCCACCTTCGGACGCTGGGAAATCGATGCCCTTTTCGATACAGCCGCACGACACGGTTTCTATGGAGTGGTGGACGCACTGATCGACAGCAAGGAATACAGCGAAGCGTTTGGAGCCGACACAGTCCCCTACGAACGTTTCATCACACCCGGTGATGTGACTGCTCGCCGTGCTCCCGGCTGGGCACGTCCTCTCAAGCTTGAAGTTGCCGCTGACCTGACCCTTGGCAGCCGTCCTGAAACTCAGCGATCCGAAGCATTCCGCAGCAGTGGCGACGTAACACCACGCAACCTGCCTGACACGCAAAAGGCAGCCACCCAAGACTTCACGACAACAACCAACGCAAACGCCGCAGGACCCAGTTGGCTGTCGGTGGTGCGTCGACAAGGTCTTGCTTCCAACAAGACTGGCTTCCCAATGCGTCGAGCCAGCAACTCAACGCCAACCAGCATCGGTGGTCGCACTTGGAGCGTTGAGCTCATTTCTTCCAACGCGCGGAGTGGACAGGCACTCCCACGCATGGGAATGGCCCTTGTCACGGAAGGAGCTTCAGGGTTCCGCTTGCGGGGTGGACTTCCCGCGATGCTCGAGCTGAAACAACCATGCAGCGAAGATGAGCTCCAGACGGTTCTCGATGCGACTTACAAGCAGCTGCTCAACCGTGTCCCCATCGGAAGTGAGCGTCTGATCAGCGCCGAGTCACGTCTGCGCAATCAGGACATCGAACTGGCTGATTTCATCGCTGAAGTAGCGATGAGCGAGGCGTTCCAGAACCGGATCTCCTCGATGGCACCGCTTCGGGCCGCTTCCGCTGCTGGTTTAGCCCTGCTGGGACGAGCGACCACACCTGCTGAGACCAGCCGCTTCCTGATCACACGAGCCCAGGCAGGCCATGGTGCTGCGGTGACCGAATTGCTGGCAGATCGCATCAGCACAGCGGTGCCTCGCGTTGATGGCATGAACACCAGCTCAGGGGTTCCACAGGCCACAATTCAGCGGACAGCATCGCTGTACAGAGGAAACGCCGGCATGAATCCCCCCTCGAGCGAGGCGATCTAAGCCGTACAGCCCATTTCAGTGACAAACAACCGCCACATTCGCGACGGTTGTTCTCATTCGATCCCGGTGAAGTAAAGCTTCCTCGGGATCATTTTGTGCGTCTTAGACGCATCCCGAGCGAAGTCGCAGATCGCAGTTATGCCAGTACTTTTCTGCGCAACAAATCAGCCATGAAGAACTGTTACCCGGTCAAAACTCCCCGGCCATGGTCAGCGCAGAATGCCTCAGCCGAATCCAACGGAGCGAGCTCACCTCAGTCAGTGTTGACCGATGTGAACAAGTCTCACTCCCGACGCTTCGACCCCCTGTCCCAGCCTTTAGTCTGAGACTCGATCCTTCGGGATCACCCCTTATTCACCGGATACCGGTCTCCTACGGGCGGCCGCTTGTTTCGAGGCAGAACTGCATGAGCATCGTCTCCAACTCGATCATCAACGCGGACGCCGAAGCCCGCTACCTCAGCCCTGGCGAACTCGACCAGATCAAAGCCTTCGTCACCGGCGGTCAACGCCGTCTGCGCGTGGCTCAGGTCTTGTGCGAGAGCCGCGAGCGCATCGTCAAGCAGGCTGGAGGTCAGCTGTTCCAGAAGCGTCCCGACGTCATCTCCCCTGGCGGTAACGCCTACGGCGAGGAGATGACCGCCACATGTCTGCGCGACATGGATTACTACCTCCGCCTTGTCACCTACGGCATCGTTGCCGGTGACGTAACTCCGATTGAAGAGATCGGTGTGATCGGCGCAAAAGAGCTCTATCGCTCCCTGGGAACCCCTCTGGAAGCTTTGGCTGAATCCGTGCGCGAGATGAAGATCGTCGCCATGGGCCTCCTCACAGGAGCCGACGCAGAGGAAGCCGGCACCTACTTCGACTACGTGGTTGGCGCCCTCGCCTGAACCGCTCGCTGATTTTCTCCCTCGTCTCCTCACGGATCCATGCAAGACGCCATCACCAACGTCATCAACAAGTCGGACGTCCAGGGCCTGTACCTGGATACGTCCTCGATGAGCAGCCTCGAGTCGTATTTCGCCAGTGGTGAACTGCGCGTGCGCGCTGCCGCCACCATCAGCGCCAACGCTTCAGCCATCATCCGTGATGCCGTTGCCAAGGCACTGCTGTATTCGGACATCACCCGTCCCGGCGGCAACATGTACACCACCCGCCGCTATGCCGCCTGCATTCGCGATCTGGACTACTACCTGCGGTATTCCACGTACGCCATGCTCGCCGGCGACACTTCCATCCTCGATGAGCGGGTGCTTAACGGCCTCAAGGAGACCTACAACTCCTTGGGAGTTCCCATCGGCGCCACTGTTCAGGCAATCCAAGCCATGAAAGAAGTCACCGCTGGACTGGTCGGCCCTGACGCCGGCAAGGAAATGGGCGTCTACTTCGACTACATCTGCTCCGGCCTCGGCAACTGAGCCCCATGCGGTTGTTCAAAGTCACAGCCTGCATCCCCAGCCCTGAAAAGGTTCGGACGCAGCGCGAATTGCAGAACACCTTCTTCACCAAATGGGTTCCCTATGACAGCTGGTTCGCTGAGCAACAGCGCATCCAGAAACAGGGGGGACGCATTATCAAGGTGGAACTCTGCACCGGGGGTCAGCAGGTCAACGTCGGCAACTGAACTCCGTTCCAATTCAAGGCTAAGCCCGGTTCAACACCGGGTTTTTTTATTGCCCATCAACCATTCAACGTCTTCGCCACCAGAAGCTCTAGATCCGGCAAATCAGCCGCGTCGGCCTCACCCAACCAGAGCACGTACTCGTGGTTGCCGGCGGGGCCTGTGAGCGGCGAGGCCACGAGGCCCTGCGGCTGCCAACCCGACTCGCCAGCTGCTGTGATCACGGATTCGATGGCATCACGGTGGGCCGCCGGATCACGAACCACGCCCCCCTTGCCGACCCTGTTCTTACCGACCTCAAACTGCGGCTTCACCAGCACCAGCGCCTCGGTACCTGGACCCTGCAACAGCCGGCGCAAGGCAGGAAGGATCAGACGCAGCGAAATGAACGACACATCGGTGACCGCAAGACTGGGCCAGGGGTCATCTGCCGTGTAGAGCACCTCGGGTTGGAGGTGGCGCAGATTGGTACGTTCACGCAGCACCACCCTGGGATCGGTGCGCAGGCTCCAAGCCGTCTGGCCATAGCCCACATCCACGCCATAGACACGGCTGGCTCCGTGCTGCAGCAGGCAATCGGTGAAGCCACCAGTGGAGATGCCGCCATCCAGGCAGACGCGATCCCCCACCCGTACAGAAAAGGCCTGCAATCCAGCCAACAGTTTTTCGCCGCCACGGGAGACGAAGCGAGGGGGCTGTTCCACCCGCAATTCACGCTCGGCCGTGACTTCCGTGCCGGGTTTGTCGAGCAGCATGCCGGCACCATCCCGAACCTTGCCAGCACGAATCAGCTGCTGCGCCTGTTGCCGTGAACTGACCAGGCCACGGGTCAGGAGTTCCAGATCCAGACGCTGTTTGGACGCCATTGCGACATAAAAGCAGAACGATCCCGAAGAAAACCGGCGATCCAGAGGCTGGAGCCGGTTCTGCCGTGAGGATTTCCTCCAATCTGCATCGAGGGACGTGTCCACCCACCGCCCCCAACCCGCCAACGTGGTGCCTCTGTTGCGGCCAGGCAGCTTTGTGCGGCTCGACAACCAGCCGTCCGACCTGCCTCCGTTCCAGGTGCTGCACTGCCGTGGGGGCCGCTGCTGGGTGCGCCAGCAATCCTGGGGGTCCCACGTGCAATGGGAAGTGGAGCACGAGCGCCTCAGTGCCGCCTGAACAACAGCATCTTTGCCTTGGCAAAGTCCGGCTTTCACGGCTCAATGGAGCATCGAGAGTCCCTCTGCCCAGTACCGGTGAACGCGACAGCGCCTAAGTCCATTTCTGCCAGGCGTGAAAAGACCGGGGGAGGTAACAACGGAGTGTTTCAAAGGCTGCTGCCCTTGCCCTGGCAGCTCTGGCCGGCAGAGGCCCGCCTACTGATGGGATTGGCCGGGTTTTGGAGTGTTGCAGGACTGGTGATCCTGGCCTCGGCCAGCTGGTGGGTAGCCCTGCGGGAAATGGGTGATGGCGCCTTCTACCTGAAACGGCAGGCGATCTGGCTGATGGCGAGCTGGAGCCTGCTCGGCATCACGATCTCCACCAGCCTTCGGCGCTGGCTGCGCTGGTCAGGCCCGGGGCTGTGGATGGGCTGCCTGCTGATCGCCGCCACCCTGGTGATGGGCACCACCGTGAACGGCGCCAGCCGCTGGCTGGTGCTGGGGCCCCTGCAGGTGCAGCCATCAGAACTTGTGAAACCCTTCGTGGTTCTGCAGGCCGCCAACCTTTTCGCTCCCTGGAGCCGGATGAGTCTCGACCAGAAGCTTCTCTGGCTCGGCAGCTTTGGCGGACTGCTGTTGATGATCCTGAAACAGCCCAACCTTTCCACCGCCGCCCTGATGGGACTCACCCTATGGATGGTGGCCATGGCGGCTGGCCTGCGCTGGCGCAGCCTGGTGGGCACCGCTCTAGCCGGATCGCTTCTGGGCACCGCGAGCATCCTGATTAACGAGTACCAACGCCTGCGGGTGGTGTCATTTCTGGATCCCTGGAACGATCCGATGGGGGATGGCTACCAACTGGTGCAGAGCCTGTTGGCGATCGGATCGGGAGGCTGGATGGGCCAGGGGTACGGCCTCTCCACCCAAAAGCTGCAGTATCTGCCGATCCAGAGCACCGACTTCATTTATGCGGTGTTCGCCGAAGAATTTGGATTTGTCGGCTCAGTGCTGCTGCTGTTGTTCCTCATGCTGGTGGCCTGGGTGGGGCTGCGAGTGGCCCTGCGCTGCCGCAGCCACCAGGCGCGGCTTGTGGCGATCGGTTGCACCACGATCCTTGTGGGCCAATCGATTCTGAACATTGCGGTGGCCTCTGGGGCCATGCCAACGACCGGTCTGCCGCTGCCCTTGATCAGCTATGGAGGCAACTCGCTGATGTCGAGCCTGGTGATCCTGGGGCTGCTGATCCGCTGTTCGCTGGAATCCACCGGCTTGATCGGCGGACGATCGAGCACGCGATCACGGCCAGTGCGCCAACGCTGAGCTTGACGAGCCAACCAGCTTGCCTGGATAGGCTTTGGAAACTCGTGGGCTTCTGTGGACCTGCTGCTGCTCTCCGATCTGGCCCAGAGCAGCGAACAGCTGCTGCAGCGTGCCCTGGCGGATCCCGGTCCGCTGACCCTGGCACTGGTGTTTGGTGGCGGCGCACTCACCAGCCTGGGGCCCTGTTCCCTGTCGTTGCTACCGGTGACCCTGGCCTATCTGGCGGGCTTTGAAGATGGCCAACCGGCCTGGCAGCGGAGCCTGGCCTTTTGCGGCGGCATCGTCGGTGCTCTGGTGGTGCTGGGCAGCGTCAGCGGGCTGCTGGGCCGAATTTACGGGCAGGTACCGGCACTGATTCCCACATTGGTGGCGATCCTGGCGGTTGCCATGGGGCTGAACCTACTGGGGGTGCTGCGGATTCCGCTGCCCAGTGGTCCGGATCCAGAGCTGTGGCGTCAAAAGGTCCCGGCCCCACTGGCACCCGTTGCGGCGGGACTGGCCTTTGGCCTGGCGGCCTCCCCCTGCACCACACCAGTGTTGGCGGTTCTGCTGGGATGGATCGCCCAAAGCGGACGTCCCCTGGTGGGAGTGGTCCTGCTCAGCAGCTTCGGCATCGGCCAGGTGCTGCCTCTGCTGCTGGCCGGCACATTTGCAGCAGCCATTCCCAAACTGCTGGCGTTGCGGGGCATCAGCCGCTGGGTGCCGCCGGCCAGTGGCGTCGTGCTGCTCACCACCGGCCTGCTCACTCTGCTGGCCCGCTGGAGCTGATGGCCATGGCGATGCTTAAACGCCTGGCGGCCTGGCTCAGCGATCTGCGGCTGGCGATCGTGCTTCTGCTGCTGATCGCCCTGGCCAGTGCAGTGGGAACCGCCATCCCCCAGGGGGATCCCCCCGCTAGCTACATCGATGCTTATGCCACGAGCCCCTGGCTAGGCCTGCTCCACGGCGAGCAAGTACTGCGACTACAGCTCGATCATGTGTATTCCAGCGGTTGGTTTTTGGCCTTGCTGGCCTGGCTCGGCCTCGCCCTGATCCTCTGCAGCTGGAGACGTCAATGGCCAGCCCTGGTGGCAGCCCGGCGCTGGATCGACTACCGAACCACGCGCCAACTGAGCAAATTGGCAATCGCCGAAAGCCAGGCCTGCCTGGACCCCAGCCAAGGGCTGACACAGCTGGAGAAGCTGCTGCGGGCCAGCGGATGGGAGGTACAACGCAAGTCACAACGGCTGGCGGCGCGGCGCGGCGCCATCGGTCGGGTGGGACCTTTGCTCGTGCACACCGGCCTTGTACTGCTGATGCTGGGCGCGGCCTGGGGGGCCCTGGCGGGGAACCGCCTGGAGCGCTTCCTGGCCCCAGGCCGCAGCCTCGATCTGCTGGATCGCGATGGCACCAGTCAGCTGACGATCACCCTTGACCGCTTCGCCATTGATCGGGACCCGGCCGGCCGCACCGAACAGTTCCGATCGGCGCTGCAGCTGCAGGGCGCCAATCAAACCTTGGATGCGGAGATCAGCGTCAATCACCCGCTGCGGCATCGGGGCATCACGATTTACCAGGCGGACTGGTCATTAGCGACGATCAGCCTGCAGATCGGGCGCAGCCCCGTTTTAGAGCTGCCGTTGCAGACCTATCCGGAGCTTGGAGATCAGGTGTGGGGACTGGTGCTGCCGACCCGCCCCGATGGGACGGAACCGGTGTTCCTGAGCCTGGACAGTGAACAAGGGCCCGCCACGGTGTTCGATGCGGACGGCCAACAGATCGCTCGGCTGCAGCCTGGCGGTCCAGCCGCTGAGGTGAAGGGATTACCAATGCGGGTGGACTCGGTTCTACCGGCCAGCGGCCTTCTGCTCAAACGGGATCCTGGAGTTCCACTGGTGTACTTGGGCTTCGCTGTACTGCTGGTGGGCGGTGGATTGAGCCTCGTGGCCACCCGTCAGCTCTGGGCCATCGCAACCGATGGAGCCCTCAGTGTGGGCGGCCTCTGCAACCGCAACCTGGCCGCCTTCGCCAATGAATTACCCCAGTTGGTGCAGCAGGTGGTGGCTGCATCGGCCGACCCTGGGCAACGACATCAGCAGGGCTGACGGGTGCCGTGACTGACCTTTACCACCGTATGAACGTTGCCACGGGGATTGAAGTCGGCTTCTAACTGCATCCAAATCGGATCGGTGGCCGAGACCAGATCGTCAAGGATCCGATTGGTCACCTCCTCATGGGAGATCGACTGGTCGCGGAAGCTGTTCACGTAGAGCTTGATGGCCTTGAGCTCCACTACGCGGGGCCCTGGTTGGTAGATCAAGCGCAGCACGGCGAAGTCGGGGTACCCGGAGAAAGGGCACTTACAGGTGAACTCGGGCAATTCAATCGATACCTCATAGGGTCGCCCGGGCCGGGGATTGTCGAAGCAGATCAGCTCGGCTTCCGCGATGGCGCGTTCGCCGTAGAGGGGGGTCTGGGTCAAAGGGCTCACGGGGCCAGTTCTGAGCAGTGACCCTAGGAAGTCAAGCTTCGGCAGCGTTCTGTAACAGCGGCCACGCACAGCTCTGAGAACCGCGGCATCCTTGAGACCAGATCAGTACTCCCCCCATGAAAAAGGTCGAAGCGATCATTCGTCCTTTCAAGCTGGAAGACGTAAAGGTGGCGTTGGTTGAAGCAGGAATCATCGGCATGACCGTGA
The DNA here is from genome assembly GCF_900474015.1 of Synechococcus sp. UW106. Taxonomy (NCBI): domain Bacteria; kingdom Bacillati; phylum Cyanobacteriota; class Cyanophyceae; order Synechococcales; family Synechococcaceae; genus Synechococcus; species Synechococcus sp. UW106. The sequence goes on along the minus strand of NZ_UCNV01000003.1, from coordinate 120,197 downwards.
GCGAGGTCCGCGGATTCGGTCGCCAAAAAGGGCAGGTAGAGCGTTACCGCGGTTCGGAATTCACCGTTGAGTTTCTGCAGAAACTGAAGATCGAAGTTGTGGTCGAAGACGACCGAGTGGAAGAGGTGGTCAAATCGATCGCCGATGCCGCCCGTACCGGCGAAATCGGCGACGGCAAGATCTTCATCAGCCCCGTTGAATCGGTGGTGCGCATCCGCACCGGCGACCGCGACAGCACAGCGCTCTGAGCACGAAGGCCAGAACAGTTCCTATCCGCCGCGGCGTTCTCCAAGCCTGAGCGGATCAAAACTGACGGAAATACCGAATTCTTCGGCAAGTTCCACCACCCGACACCAGGCCCGATCCCCATCGGTTTCGGGTCGAAGAATGCCTCGAAGAATCACCGGGGCTGAACCGCTCTGAAGCGACATCTCAAACAACGGCCAGCCCACCTCAGCCTGAACACCGTCCTCCCGGAAGGTCGGGCTGACATCCATGGCACCGATCAGAACCCGACGGTGGCTTGCATCCCAAGCGAAAGGCAGCTCATAACGTTCCAGCAAGTCAGAGGCCAAGGCCCAGGAGCGACCCAAGGCATCCAACTGAACCGAGACTCATAACCTCGGGCCTCAATGGTCGTAGTTCCACGGAAGGCAAGCGGCTCTTTCTCAGGTCGCGCATCCGACGCCCGGAACAGCGCCTGAATTCGGCTCCTCAGCTGCTCCCCGCCATCTGTGGATCCGTTCTTGTCCAATTGCAGAAGATCCCAGCGCTCCCCCGTCCCGCCCCAGATCACCGGTCCGTAGTTGTCGTGCATCCAACGACCGTCGCGGTTGGAGGCCGCCTCGGCCATGGGTCATCACCCGCTCCACCGTGATCTGATCCGCTCCCCAGCCCAGCTGCGGGCAACGGCAGCGGCCTCAGCACAGAGGCTGTTGATCTGAGCATCCGTGGGGGGCTGAGTCCAGGGGTCAGGCACACCCCCCATGCAGGCACAGGAGAGGGCGACGCTGTTGCGGTTGCGGCCGTAGGTGTGGGCTGGAAGGTCCACGTTGTAATCGTGCAACCGGTGCACACGGCCATCACCGCTGATGATCGAGTGATAGTGCCCAGGACGAATCCAGTCGTAGGGGGTCGCCGTCCAGTGCAGGTAAAACGTTGGTCTCATCGCCTCAGGATGGCGGTGATCCGGAGATGGCACGACGGCAAAGAGGCTCGGCCAGCCGCGCGGAGGCGGCCCCATAGATTTGTTGGGTTGTTCAACCGTGCGCGCCGGTGATTGAGCGTTACACCCTCCCTGAGATGGGAGCCGTCTGGAGTGAGCAGGCGAAATTCCAGAGCTGGCTTGATGTGGAAATCGCCGCCACCGAAGCCAACTGCAGGCTCGGCCGGGTGCCCCAGGAGGCCCTTGACACCATCAAGGCCAAGGCCAGCTTTGAGGTGGAACGCATCCTCGAGATTGAAGCCGAGGTGCGCCACGACGTGATCGCCTTCCTCACCAACGTGAACGAGCACGTAGGTGATGCCGGCCGCCACATCCATGTGGGCATGACCAGCAGCGACGTGCTCGATACGGGCGTGGCCCTGCAACTCAAACGCTCCGTGGCCCTGCTACGAGATGAACTCGATCTACTGGCGGAGGCTCTGCGCGAACTGGCCAGGGCCCATAAAGGCACCGAAATGATCGGCCGCTCCCATGCCATACACGGCGAACCGATCACCTTCGGGTTCAAGGTGGCCGGCTGGCTGGCGGAAACCGAGCGCAACCGCACCCGCCTGGAACGGCTTGAGCAGGATGTGGCCGTTGGCCAGGTCAGTGGCGCCATGGGCACCTATGCCAACACCGATCCCCAGGTGGAAGCGATCGCCTGCGAGATCCTCGGGCTCACCCCCGACACCGCCAGCACCCAGGTGATCTCCCGTGATCGCCATGCCGACTACGTGCAGACCCTCGCGCTGGTGGGCGCCTCCCTGGAGCGCTTCTCCACCGAGATCCGCAACCTGCAACGGACCGATGTGCTGGAAGTGGAGGAAAACTTCGCCAAGGGTCAAAAAGGCAGCTCTGCCATGCCCCACAAACGCAACCCAATCCGCAGCGAGCGGATCAGCGGTCTGGCCCGAGTGCTGCGGAGTTACACCATTGCCGCCCTGGAGAACGTGGCCCTCTGGCATGAACGCGACATCAGCCACAGCTCCACGGAGCGAATGATGCTGCCCGATTGCTCGGTCACCCTGCATTTCATGCTGCGGGAGATGACAAGCGTTGTGAAGGGTCTCGGGATCTACCCCGACAACATGCGACGCAACATGAATGTGTATGGCGGCGTGGTGTTCAGCCAGCGGGTGCTGCTCGCCCTGGTCGGCACAGGCATGAGCCGGGAGGAGGCCTACAGGGTCGTGCAGCGCAATGCCCATACGGCCTGGAACACCGCCGGCGGCGACTTCCGCGCCAACCTCGAAGCGGATGGCGATGTCACCCGCCGGCTCTCCGCAGCGGAGCTGGCTGACTGCTTCAGCACCGCATTGCACCAGGAGAACCTGGGCGTGATCTGGGAGCGACTGGGGATTTAATCAGCGCCTGGATGATCCAAATCCCGTCGGCAGGCCGAGAAGCCGGAAGACCGAAGCCGCATCGACAATCGGCTCGAGCGGCAACATGGCATCGGTCATCGTGTCCGTGACCTTGGTGAAGGTATTGCGGTTCACAACCACCACATCACCATTGCGCAATGGCGGGTTGTTGGCACTGCTAAGCACAGCATTGGGGTCGTAACGGAGTTGCTTGACCGTGGTGCGGCCCTGGCCATCCATGCGGATCAAGTCCACCCGCTTCACACTGCCGCGGCGGGTGACTCCACCGGAAGCCAGGATTGCACCGGACAACGGAGCATTGGAACGGATTTCAACCACTCCCGGAGAAAAAACCTCACCAATGACCTGCACATTGATCGCCGTCGGGGAAAAGTTTGAGGCAGCCGTCGTCAGCAGGTCCACATTGACTGGCGATTTCGCCTTATGAACCCGGATGCTGTCGCCGTCATAAATCAACGGGTTGGGGGCAAATCCTCCTTTTTTCAGAACATTGAGGTAGTCGAATACATAACTCTGGGTGGGTCCACCAGGGGTTGCGGAAGGGCGTAGAAGCTCCAAACGGGCCAAATCCCCCGTGGCGCTAATCCCCCCAGCCTTCTGAATCACATCCACCATTGTCGGCCAGCCGCCCCCGTCGTTGCCGACTCCGGTGACCTCGCCAGTCGCCCCTAGGGATCCCGAACTGTTGACAGGAAGGGTGAAAACTCCCGAGCGCAGGACCTCGCCGGTCACCGTGACCCGGACCGGACGCTGCTCAACCAGGTCGAGATAGACCAGAGGTCGCCGGAGGAATTGGTTGTAGCCATCGGTGATCCGCTGACGCGCCTCCTCAAGGGTCAACCCCCACACCTCAACCGTGCCAAGCCGCGGCAGGTTGATGGTGCCGTCGCTCAAAACCTGAACCTGAGCCTCATAACCCTCGATCTTGAACACGGAGGTCACCAGCCTGTCCCCAGGGCCCAGGCGGTAGCGGTAGGTCTGGGGCGGCAGCCTGGGCGTGGATGGCAACGGCGGCGGCGCCTGCAGCGGCGTGGTGACCCTCGCCGGTGTTTTCAGCCAGTTGATCCGCTCTTCGGCCTTCAGCCCACCGCCAAGGAACACAGGAGCCATGAGCACAACCGCTGCAGCAACACCTGCGGAGAGACCGGTCCTTGAGGGCACAACCATGGGTGGAACTGAGACAGCATCCAATTTGACGCCAATCTTCCCGCATAATGCGATTCAGGCATATGGCCCATGACGAAGACCGGACCAGCAGCGCAGGATGACGTCCTGCTTCCTCAAGGCTGGAGCGAAACCAACCAAGCCAGCAGCCTTCTGTTCCGGCTCGACGGCCTAGAGCTGCATCTCATCCCTGGATCAAAATTTGAGGCCGTCGCCGATGCCGTCGGCACCCTGAGGGAATCCACCTACCGCCAGCAGCTTTCCGGCTCCGGCAGCACGAGAGACCTCGACGGCCGTGACGCGGCCTACGACCACTTAATCCTGCTGGAGGCCGGCAGCAGTGCCCTGGCGGGCTCCGCCAGGCTGCAGTTCATTCCTCAGTACACAGCAGCTGAGGACCTTCCCGGCAGCCAGCAGTCCTACTTGGAGCATGTCTACCCCGGCATCAAAGCGATGCTTGCGGGGCAAACCCACCATGTGGAAATTGGCAGGGTGGCGTTAGCCCAGCGCTTTCAACGCCAACCGCATTCCCTAATGGCCCTCTTCCGCGGAGGGCTCCTAATCGCAGCTCACTCGAGGTTCAGCATCCTGCATGGATTGGTCTCTTACAACCACTTCGCCCACAGCGATGCCATTAATACAGCCTTTCTCACTGCATTGATGCGGCCTCCGTACCGCAGGATCAGTCCGGTGCTGCCCCCTCCGCGTCACCCGATCAACGAAATCCAGCCCGATGACAGCATCCACCCGATCGGCAATGTTCAGGCCCTGGAAGTAGCGATCCGAGAAGAACACAGCGACGACTTCCGGCTGCCGGTTCTCTTGCGTCAATACTTCAATCTGATGGGAGCCAAGGTCTGTGACCTATCTCTGGCGAGGGATTTCAATCAGATCACTGAAATCCTGATGGCCGCCGACCTTTCTCAGCTGCCGAAAGATCGCCTGTCTTTCTTCATCGACGTTGACCACCAACCCGTCTACCAGCAATTCAGCTGGTACCGGGGCGAGTGATGAACGAAGCGACGCTGGTACTTTGACTTGATCAAAAGGGTGCGGGTGTTGACAGAGGGAATCTCCAATAAGCAACAGCTGGAGGTACGCCTTGTCGAGATCCTGCATCGCATTTCCGGCGCAGATCCGTCTGTCATCACACGTGATGCGCGCTTGATGGAGGACATCGGGATCGACTCCTTGGGGTTCTACGAAATTTTGATCGAGGCCGACACCTGTTTCGGTATTCGCATCCAAGAGGAGCAGCTGCTGCAATTCAAGACAGTTGGCGATATCCAGAGCCATCTGGAATCTCTCGACATCGATCTGACCAGCTCGAAAACCGCCTAACCGTGGCAGTGCTTCAACAGCTCTCCCAGCGTGTTTCGATCGTGGGCTGGGGATCAGTCTCACCCCTTGGCTGTGACGCAGGATCAACTTGGGATGGCGTCTTAGCAGAGCGCTCCGGCATCCGCGCCCTAACCGCAACCTGGAGCGACGATCTGCCGGTGCGCATTTCGGGCTGCGTGCCCGAGGCCGCGACAGCGTCCCTGGAGCCGCTCCTGCTGCGCCGCTCCGATCGCTGCGCCCAGCTGGGACTTCTTGCCGCCCGGGAGGCCTGGGCCATGGCCACCGCAGCCATCGGAGGCATTGACCCTGCGCGCGTGGCTGTGGTGCTGGGCACCGGCATCGGAGGGCTCCACACAATGCATGAACAGCACACCCAGCTGACCGCCGGAGGACCGAGCCGGGTCAATCCCCTCACCGTGCCGATGTTGATCCCCGACGCAGCGGCCGGCCAAGTCGCAATCGACCTGGGCCTGCATGGTGGTGCGCACACCCCCGTTTCGGCCTGCGCATCGGGGGCTGAGGCCATGATGCTGGCCCAGATGCTGCTCAATGATGGGCGGGCCGATCTCGTCCTGGCCGGCGGCACCGAAGCACCGGTGAACCGACTGGGGCTCGTGGGCTTCTCCGCGATGCGGGCCCTTTCCTCCCGTAATGATGCCCCTGAGCAGGCCTCTCGGCCCTACAGCAAAGACCGGGACGGTTTTGTGCTCTCAGAGGGTGCCGGAGTGCTGGCGATGATGCGGGAGGAAGACACCCCGTGCGGTGCTGCCCTGGGTTGGCAACTAGCCTGCGGCAGCAGTAGTGACGGCCATCACATCGTGGCTCCTGAACCTCAGGGCACCCAGGCCAGCCTGGCGATCGAGGATGCCCTACGTCGGGCTGGAGTTGAGCCTGGGGATCTCTGCGCCATCCAGGCCCATGCCACCGGCACCAGCCTTGGAGACCTCGCCGAAGCAAGGGCGCTGCGGCGCAGCCTGGGCTCTGCCGCCGATCACATCCCGGTCTTTGCACCCAAGGGGCAGCTGGGGCATCTGCTTGGAGCCGCGGGAGCCCTCGAAGCAATACTTGGATTGCAAGCGCTTCGGCAGGGGACGTTGCCCCGCAGCATCAATTCCGATCCTCTCGACCCTGAAGTGGAGCTCGCCGTGACCAGCCAAGGGCCAGTCGAGCTTTCTGGCTCAGGTGCCGAACGACTGATGCTCAAGAACGCCTTTGGCTTCGGCGGTCACAACATCAGCCTTGTGCTGTCTGCTCCCGGTAATACTGCTGAACAGCAGCGCTGAAACCCTCCCGGTCACGGGGGTCCGCGGGCAGCTGGAGATCATCCGCCCGCCCACGGCGGCAGTAAATCGTGCCCAATGGCGCTGTTAAACGACCCAGCAACAGCTGCAGCGGTTTGTAGCGCGCGCCGACGGCCCCCTCCAATCCGTCGTAGCTAAAGAACCACGGCACCACCCGGCCGCCGTAATGCTGGGCAAGCATGAAAGCACTCGGCGACACCCGCTCCTCAATCGGCGTCACAAGAGAGCCGTTGGGGGCAATCATGATTTCGCCGTGATCCCTCAGCAAGGTTGAGGCACTCATCATCCCGGCGAGGCGAGACTGGGGCTGGCGATGGTCCAAAACAGCCGAGCCTGCGTTGCGCGCGGCAGCGGCATAACCGGGCAGCACCCAGCGCAGGTGCAGCTGCGCGGTGGTCAACCCCGGCAAGCGCAAAACCCCTTGAGTCACAAGGCCATCACAGGGACTGCGGTGATTAAAGATATGCACCAAGGGGATGTCGGCCGGTTCCGAGGGTTGGCTGTCATCCACCACCACCTGAATGCCCAGGGCCCGAAGAGCCACAGAGGACGCCAGAGTCATCAAGGCTGCTGCCCAGTCCGGTCGTCGCAGCAGCATGGCCGGAAGCTGCAAGCCGTAAAGCGTGAAACCCAGAGCGGCCCAAGCCAGCCGTGCCATGAGTCGCCCTAGCAACAGCACGGGGTTACTGAGCGTCCCTGATTTCGGGATCGGAAGTCTGGGGCTGGGGGGGAGCTTACGGGCTTCCGGACCGATCGGGAACGTGGTGCGGAAGGGGAAATCTCCATCGAAATTTCCATTCACCTGCGTGGTGAGCACCAAATGGTTGTAGAAGCGATAAAACAGAGCTCGATCACTGGGCTGCGGGTCACACCAAAACGCATTGAGCGGTTTCTGATCCGTCAGACCCTCCAAGTTGTAGAAGGTGTTCCCCATCGTTTTGGTGGGCACCGCATGGAACAAAGCCTGCAGACCCACGGTGCTGTTCACCGTGATCACCCCACGGCAAGTCCGCAGGTATCGGCTGAGGGGGCCATCGTGGATGTAATGGACCCGGCCCGAGACGCCGTATTGCTTGGCGAGAAGCCGGATCAGAGATGCGTAGTTGTTGTAGCCCCGATCCCGAGGATGGTGCTTGAAGGCCAGATGGTCGGAAGCGTGAGCATGACCGGCGAAAGAGCGGATGACATCTTCAATGAAGTCATGCATGCCGCGATAAGGCGACCCCATCTGAATCTGCGAATCACTCGAGACCTGCAGAACAGCAAGGAAAAAAGAGAGGTGTTCTAGCAACCGCTGCTTCACCGATCGTTCTTGCCAGCGATAAAGCCAATAACGCCAGGTGCCGCGCACCTGACACCAGAGGAACCCTGGTGAGGGCTGAAGCTTGTGCTCCCCCTCAATAATCGGGTAGCGGGTAAAGGCGTGCTGAATAAATGTCGGAGCCTTCCAAGCCTTGCGCCAGCGCCAGCCCGGATCCAGCACGATGTTTTGCGGCAGCTGGTCGCACTGGGGCAACGCCCTATAGAAGGCTGCTGGCTGGTTGAGGTTGGAGCGAGCATTCACCCGGTCCCGTTCCAGGGTCACGTAGTTCGGGCGCAGGTAACCCAGCTCAAACACCCAGGCCTCAATGCCGAGGTTCTGCGCCTCTTCAATCGCGATCCGGTGGGGAATGATGAAGTCGCCATACATAAAGATGTGGCGTATTCCCCGCTCTTCGATCAGCCGGCGAAGGAAGGGCCGCCACGACTCCATTCCCTTGCCATACGGCACACAGACATCGGCCGGGAAGCCAAATTCCCGCAGGGGGAACGCCACCTTGGTGACAGGAATGCCGCACCCCTGCAGGTAGCGACAGAAGCGAGCGAAGAACAGACCGATGGGGCCCATCAACAGCAGAACCGGTCCGTCGATCCGCACCTGCACTAGAGCTGGCGCCCGTCCCCTGGCCAAACTGCATCCCGCCCATGAATGAGCAAAATCCTGACACGCCTCAACGGCGCCGGATCCGGCCCCAGTGGCGGAACAGGGCCTGCACAAGCGTGCGCCGCTGCGGTGGAGCGGCGCGCCAGGCCACCAGTTCGTCGATGGCCTGCTCCGGCGTAATGAACCAGCCGCTGTCGCGGCTGACATAGAGGGGATAGTCGATCAGTGCGGCATGAACCAGCTCGTCCAGGGACAAGGGCCGCTGACGGCGGCCGCAATGCTCGCGGTCGTGGGTGAGTCCCCAGCCGGCATAAAACGGCAAGCCCCAGCAATGCACCTCCAGGCCGCGCAGCAACGCCTCAAACCCCGCCAGCGATGTGAGCACGTGCAGAGCATCGATCTGAGTGAAAAGCTGCTGAATCGAGCCCTGCGGCAGCACAACATCACAGAGCTCGGCGGCATCTTCCTCGCCAGCACCGGCACGGCAGAGGCCGGCCACAACATCCGGATGCGGTTTGTAAACGAGATAAGCCTCCGGCTCCGCCGCCCGCACCGCCGCCAGCAAGGCACGGTTACTGCGCAGGCCAGGGGCGCCATAGCGGATTGACGCATCGCTTTCCACCTGTCCGATCACCAGCACAACCCGGCGCTGACCAGCAGGACGAAGCCAAGGCTCGGCCTGGAGGTTGTATTTGGTGATCGCCTCCTCCACCAACCGCTGACGCAATGCTGAAGCCCTCTGCCGTTGTGCAGAGGTCCACTCCCCCGTTGCCAGGTGTGTTTCCAGATCGCTGGGTCTGGTGGCGTCGTAATAAACGCCCTGGTGATCCACCACCCAGGACACCGGATCCACCAGATCAGCCCCCAGTCCGACCGAGCGGAGAAAACCGTCTTCCACCTGCAGCACAGGCAGCTGCCGACGCGCAGCGGCCTCGAGCAGCCGCGGCCTGGCGCGGCGGCCCCAGACCACCACAGCATCAACGCCCTGCGGAATCCGCCGCCATGGAGCGCGAAACCGCAGCTGACCGCCCGCCATGAAACGACGCAAACTGCGCTGTTTCCAGGGCGTGAAGCCGAAGACCACACATCGCCGCGGCTGTTGCCTCTGCAGGCGCCGCTGTAAACCAATCGCATCCATCAAGGTTTCGATGCTGCAGGGCTGATGCCGGTGGGGGTCGATGCAGCGGCAGGCACCTACCAGTGCGGCATGCACCAGGGCCTCCAGGCTGGCTCCCTGGCGTCGCCGGGCCGGGGCTTCACATCGGTCATGGGTCAGCCCCCATCCGGCATAGAAGGGCATGCCGAAGCAGTGAACAGGGCGCCCCCACAGCAAAGCCTCAAATCCCATCTGGGAGGTGACCACATACACCGCCCGAGCCCCCTCGAGCAGCTGCGCGGGATGGCCACCATCCGCACTCAAGCGAACGCGGGGCTGGGCCAGATCCCGGGCATTGAAATGACCCCGGGCGCGGCCGGAGATCACATCCGGATGCACCTTCAGCACCACCGTGCAGTCAGGATGTTCGACCAAAGCGGCCTGAAGCATCCGCTGAAAACAATTGGCATCGGCCAGTCCGAGAGCGATCGATCGATCCCCGGCGGATTGATCCACCACCAGCACATAGGGCTCCTGGGGAGCTTCCGCCTCCACGGGAGGGTTCACCTTGCTGAGCCGCTGCTCGCGCCAGAGCCTCTGCAGTGCGCGGGAACGATCGGCCTCAGCCCCGGTAATCGGCGCCGCGATCAACTGCTCCATTCGGCTGGGGGCCGTTGCATCGAAGTGCACCCCCAGCTCATCCACCAGCAGACCAAGCGGTGGGTGAGCCCGGCCCTTGGCCACGGAACGCAGCAGACCGTCCTCGAGATGCCACACCGGTAGGCCCCAACGGCGGGCGAGGTGCTCTACCCGCAGCGCACTGGGCCGCCGCCCCCAGGCCAGCAGCACGTCTACATCACGGCGACGGCCCGGCACCAAACGATCCGGCGCCATCAGCTGCGGCAGTGAGCGGTGCGCAAGCATGCCCCGGGCAGGAACACCGAGCCGCAGAGCAGCAGGCCTGGTCATCGGGTAAGACAGGACGCACTGAATCCTCACCGATGGCAGTCCCCCGTGGTGCGCTGGCCTTGATCCCCGCACGGGGTGGATCGAAGGGAATTCCGGGCAAGAACCTACAAAAGGTGGGCGGTGTGTCTCTGATTTGCCGCAGCATTCGTGCTGCCCAGGCCAGCCATGGCGTTGGCCGGGTGGTGGTGAGCACCGACGATGACGCCATCGCGGCAGCCGCCGAAGTCGAGGGCGCGGGTGTCATTCGGCGCCCCGCAGTCATCGCTGGCGACACGGCCAGTTCGGAATCGGCGCTGTTGCATGCTCTCGACGTCCTGGAACAGGAGGGTCCCTTGGAAACCGAGCTGGTTTTCCTGCAATGCACCTCCCCGTTCACAACTGGGGCGCAAATCGATGCGGTGCTGACTGCCTTGAGCCCAGAACGCTGCAACAGCAGCTTCGCCGTCACCCCATGGCATGGCTTCCTCTGGCGCGCCGATGGGCGGGGCATTAACCACGACCCTGAGCAACCCCGCCAACGCCGCCAGGACCTGGAACCAGCTTTTCTGGAAACCGGTGCGATCTACGCCATGCGCGTCGCCGACTTCCGGCGCTGCGGCAGCCGCTTTTGCCGTCCGTCAATCCCGGTGGTGCTGGAGCAGGTGGGGCCAGAAATCGACACGCCCGACGATCTGGCCCTATGCCGCAGCATCGCGGCACAGAAAGCCGAGTAATTTTGCTCGGCAAAGTGTCGGAGTCGATGGCGCCCGCAGAATCCAAGCGCCTCCTCGGCCGCAAGGTCACAGCCGTTGCCTGCTTCGACTCCTTCGGGAAGCTGGCGATGACCATGCTGGCTGCCTGCCGGCGGGAGGGAGCTGAGACCACCCTTTTGCTCCTGCAGCTGAACAACCGGGCCCTGTCCAGGCGGCAGCGCCTCGAAATTCGGCGGATCGATCCCAAGATCCGCATTGAAAAACACAACTGGAACGATCTGCGCCAGCTCTGTGGCGCCATGGCTGGGGACGTGGATGGATTGATCTTGGGTCTGGATGGCCAGCGCAGCCGCGATGCTCTGCTGCAACTCCAGAACATTTGGGCGCATCAAGAGCAACGGCCACGCCTCATCAGCGCTTACCCGGGAATCCTGTTCCGGTTTGGTCTCGAAGGGATGATGGATCGGTCGGGCGCCGACTTGCTCTGTCTCAACAGTGCTGACGACCTGGCCCTTTATGGGCGAGGTCGCAAGGCCCTCGGCCTCGACAGCAGCAATGCCGTGGTGACGGGCCTGCCGATTCTTTGGCATACAAAACCGCGCACATCAGCCCCGGAAACCCCCTCGATCGTGTTCTTCGAACAGCCCTCGATTCCGGTGCATCCCCTACAGCGCCGGTTCCTTTGTGAGCAGATCAAAGAGCTAGCCGCGGCCTGGCCCGATCACCCCGTGATCTTCAAACCGCGAACGTCGAGCATCGAGAGCACCCTGCACCGGCGCCATGGGGAGATGGCGAGTGTGATCGACAAGATGACGCGCGATCAGCCGAATCTTCGCCTCAGTTTCAAGCCCGCGACCCGACTGCTGCGCCAGTGCGGTTGCGCCATCACCGTCTCCTCGACGGCCGCCATGGAATCGATGGCGATGGGGATCAGCACACGCATCGTTGGTGATCTGGGCGTGACCGAAACCCTCGGCAACCACTTCTTCGCCAGTTCGGGCGCCATTGCCAGCTTCGCTGCGATCAAGGCCAACCCCTTCGACGTCACCCATGACGCTCAATGGCTCGAGCAGCAAGGCCTGCAGCGGGACGGTGAGGATCGCTTCATCACGGCCTTGGTCGACCGACTGAACAGACCGACCACACCCCTTGGAACCTCAAACCATGGTCCCCTGAGCTGGGGCAGCAGTGACTGGCAGAAGGCCGCCTTGCGCAACGGGGGCCGAAGGATGCTGAGCAGTGGTGGCGCCCGCTCCAGCCAGCGCAAACGGCACCGCACCCGGCGCATGCTGCGCAGCCTGCGGGACAGCGTGGTGGGGTTCGGCTGGCTGTCGAAACTGCTGCGGGAACGATGACCCTTCTGCTGATCAGCGACGGAGGGCTGGAGCGTTCCGCCTGCTTGCTGATGGCAGAGGCGCTTGAACACCAGGGTCAGCGCTGCATCACGGCTGGGCCAAAACTTCATGGACACCAGCCCCTGGCCACACCTGCACAGCAGCTGAACATCGATCTGCAGCATCTGCCCGCACACCCTCTGTTGGATCAGGTCTCAGCCATTGGCTTGTTCCTGGAGAAGCCAGAGCAGGTTCAGCACTTCATCGAGACCTATCAAGGCCTCTGCAATGCGCGCGGTCGGCGCGCGGCGAAGCTATTCAGCGGCCCCCTCGTGCCCTTGGTGGGCGATGCCCTGATCCGCGATCTCACGCTGCGCATGGGCTGTGATCTTCTTCTGGTGAGCGGCGAACACCAGCGCCGTCAACTTCGATCACTCACCTTCAACTGGCCCGCCAGCCTGCCGACGCCGCCCGTGATCAGCACGGGCTTCTGGTTTCCCCAGACCACACCCTGCGCTCCAGCCCAGCAGCCCCTGCTGCTCGCATTGATCCAAGAGAGGATCCCCACCCACATTGGAGCCCGCGATCAACTGCTGCGCCAACTCAACACCTGGGCGCGGCAACGGCCGAAATGGACCGTGATCTTGCAACGCGACCACAGCTGGAGCTCGACGACGGCGCTAATGCCAGGCGACGCGCCCCTCGCCGAGAACCTGGTGGAAGCCTCACCAGGCCAGCTACTGCCACTGCTGGGATCCTGCACCGCCTGCCTAACGGTGAGTTCCCCTTGGAGCCTGGCGGCGATGGATTGGGGCCGCATCCCAATCATCGTGGGCGACTACGGCATCCATGATGAACAAAACACGACGGGCTTCTTCGGCTGCGGTGCCATGCATCGCCTGCGCAGCATCCCCAACCTCGATGCCGTGAACGCGCTGCCAACGGCGAACCGAACCTGGCTCGATGGCATGGGCGCTGACATCAAAGACGGACCGAAGCGCCTGATCGAAGCCCTGAGCGAGCTTACCCGCCGGGACGTGAGATGACAGCGACACCGACACGGCCCACGCTCAACGTGCTGTTGATCGCTGACAGTGACAGCCAACTGCTGGCCTGCGAGGCCCTCTGCGGCGCTCCGACCGCGCTGAACGTGCACTGGACCCTCAACGTGATTCCACGGGATGGAACACCCCAGGGGTTGTTGCAACGCCTCGGTCAGCACATCACCCTGCGCCATCAGGGCCTGGCTCGGCTGCTGAGCGATCAGCGTCTGCAGAGCTTTGATGCCATCGGCGTGTTCTTGACGGGCAGCAAGCTCAATGACATCCGTCTTGCCCTGCAACGGCATCCCAAACGCCCCTTGCTGTTCTGTGGTTTCAACGGCGTGGTGCTGGACCACTTCATCGAAGGGGTGAGCTGGCGGCTTGGCTACGACCTGATCTGCCTCAGCGGACCGCGAGATCAGGAGGCCCTGGCCCAGCTGGTGGAGGGGACCCCATTTACACATCAGCGCACCGTGCTCACCGGTCTGCGGCGCAACGCCCCCAGCTCAGACCTGGTTCCTGTCGCCCAGCGTCCGCGGCGCCTGGTGTTTGCCGAGCAAGTGATCATGCCCGCATCGCCCCCCGAACGGGCCCGGCTGGTGCGGCTGCTCAGCGATCTTGCTATCCGTTCTCCTAACTGGGAGGTGCTGATCAAACCCCGAATCGCGCCGGGAGACGCCACCTTTCATGACGTCGAAACCCACATCAGCACGACCCTGCAGCAGACCCTAGGGGTGCCTCCCGCAAATCTGCGGCTGGACTATCGCCCGCTGCCGGTGTTGCTGAAGCAAGCCAGGCTGCTGGCCACCCTTTCCTCGACAGCTTTTTTCGACGCCCTCGACTTCGGCTGCCGGACGATTGCCATTAGCGATCTGGGCCTGCAACCGAACTACGGAGGCCACGTTTATGCGGGCAGCGGGGTGTGGCGCTCCCTGGAAGCCATCCCCAACCTGGATTCCCTTGATGCCGAAGGGCCATCCCCGGATCCGCGCTGGCTGGAGTGGATGGGCTACGGGCAGCAATTCAGCCCCTCCGCCCTGCTCCAGGCCCTGCAGGAGCAGAAAGGCCAGCCACCGCAATTCCTCCCCAGCACGATCGGCTACCCGGGCAATGCCCAGTCCAGCTTCAACCAACTGCGGTTGGGAGCGGAAGCCGCCATCGCCACTGGCGACTGGAGCAGTGCTCAGGAGCTGCTGTGCCAGGCGGCCCTGATGCGCCCGCTCCACCGCGGCGTCGCCCGTCGATATTGGGCTGTCCGCCAGCCCAACGCACTGCTGCGGCAGATCGCACTAGTGATCTCCTACAGAGATCTGAAGTAAGTTCGACGACTAACTCAACCCAGGTGGCCGACAGCACGGTGAGAGGCATCCTGATTGAGCGAAATTTCACCCAGTTTGTTGTCTTCGCGGAAGACAGCATCCTGTCGGCGCTGAGCAAGATCACGGCCAACCAGTCACGCCTGATCTTTGTTGTCTCTGAAAGCGGCATCCTCCAGGGTGTCCTCACTGATGGCGACTTCCGCCGCTGGATTGCCGGTTGCGGCGAGATCGACCTGAACCGGCCGGTCACCGCCGCCATGAACGCCAACTGCCGCTCGGCTGCCGAGGGCACCAGCGCAGGTGATCTGAGCGCTTTACTCAACTCACGCATCATCGCGCTGCCCCTGCTGGACAGCCATGGCCGCATTGTCGCGGTGGCCCGACGTGCCACCGATGGGCTCCAAATTGGCTCCCATCGCATCGGCGATGCCGCCCCTTGCTTCCTGATCGCCGAAATCGGCAACAACCACAACGGCGATCTCGTCACCGCTCTCCAACTCATCGATGCAGCCCACGCAGCGGGAGCGGACTGCGCCAAGTTCCAGATGCGGGACATGAGTCGGCTCTACCGCAATGCGGGAGACAGCAACGACATGGCCTCGGATCTGGGCACCCAATACACCCTGGATCTGCTGGCGCGCTTTCAGCTCAGCGACGATGAGCTGTTCCGCTGCTTTGATCACGCCGCCAGCAAGGGGCTGGTACCCCTCTGCACCCCATGGGATGAAACCAGCCTCGACAAGCTCAACCGCTGGGGGATGGAAGGCTTCAAGGTGGCGTCGGCAGATTTCACCAACCACGCCCTGCTCTCCAGCCTTGCGGCCACAGGCAAGCCCCTGATCTGCTCCACCGGCATGGCTTCCGAGGTGGAGATCCGCTCCGGCATCCGTCATCTCCAAAATGAGGGGGCCGGGTACGTGCTGCTCCACTGCAATTCCACCTATCCGACCCCATTCAAGGACGTCAACCTGCGCTACCTCGAGCGTTTGCGTGACCTGGCCGAGGCTCCCGTGGGCTATTCCGGCCATGAGCGGGGCATCGAAGTGCCCATTGCCGCCGCCGCCCTTGGCGCCGTGGTGATTGAGAAACACATCACCCTCGATCGCTCCATGGAAGGCAACGATCACAAGGTGAGCCTGCTGCCCGATGAATTCGCCCAGATGATCCACGGCATCCGCCGGGTGGAGGAATCGATGGGCAGCAGCGGCGAACGCAGCATCAGCCAGGGCGAAATGATGAACCGCGAGGTACTCGCCAAGAGCCTGGTCGCGACCTGCGACATCCCCGCCGGCATGGAGATCACCGAAACGATGGTCGGCATCCAAAGCCCGGGGCAGGGGCTGCAGCCCAACCGTCTGGAGGATCTGATTGGGAAGACGTTGCCGGTGAGCAAAACCTCCGGGGACTTCTTCTTCCCCTCAGACCTCGAGACCCCGGCAGCTGCCCCGCGCGCGTACCGCTTCCAACATCACTTCGGTGTTCCGGTTAGGTATCACGACATTGAGAGTTTTTCAGCCACCAGCAATCTCGACCTCGTTGAAATCCACCTCAGCTACAAGGACCTCGAGATCAACCTTGATCAGGTGCTGCCGACACAACAACAGCTCGGCCTGGTGGTGCACGCCCCTGAACTCTTTGCAGGCGATCACACCCTCGACCTCTGCAGCGCTGATCACGACTATCGGCGTCACTCGATTGAGGAACTCCAGCGCGTGGTCGACATTTCCCGTGACCTACGCCGTCGCTTCGACTGCCCCGATCCCGTCCTTCTGGTGACCAACGTTGGTGGCTTCTCAGAGCACCACCATCTCGAGCGCACTGAGTTGCAACCGCTACGGCAACGCCTGATTGACAGCCTTCAGCAGATCAACACAGCTGGCGAAGTGGAGATCATTCCCCAGACCATGCCTCCTTTCCCCTGGCACTTCGGTGGGCAGCGGTATCACAACCTATTTGTCGACACCGACTTCATCCAAAAGTTCTGTCAAGAAACGGGCATGCGCGTCTGCCTGGATGTGTCCCACTCCAAGCTCGCCTGCACCCACCTCAATGCCTCCTTCAGCACCTTCCTCAAGGCGATCCTTCCTTTTACTGCGCACATGCACCTGGCCGATGCGAAAGGCGTCGATGGTGAAGGCTTGCAGATCCACGATGGTGAAATCGACTGGGTCCAGTTGTTTGCCCTGATGGACCAGTTCGCCCCCAAGGCAAGCTTCATTCCCGAAATCTGGCAGGGCCACAAAAACAACGGCGAAGGCGCCTGGCTCGCGCTCGAACGTCTGGAAGGCTGTATTGAGTCCAGCCCGCAACGGCAGGTCGCGTGATTCAGCTCAAACCGAGCCGGATTGTTCTGCATTGCGGGCTGCATAAAACGGGCAGCACTTATATCCAGCGGAACCTTCAAACCAACCGCGAGCTGCTACTGGAGCAGGGGGTGCTGTATCTCGGACCCAAGACCTTCAAAAAGCGTTGCTCCGAGTTGTGGCGTCACCTGCAATGGGGCCGTTGGGATCGCAAAACGTCCAAAAGCCTGAGGTCACAGACCAGAGCCACTCTGCTTGAGCTGGCAGGGGACCATCCAGAATCGATCCACACCCTTGTTCTGTCTTTCGAGGCCATTTTCGGCACATTGCGCAGCGGCCTTGCGGAGCCCCCACGCAGAAAACCTCGCAATAAGGAACACAAGACGGGCTTGTATCGCTATGCCAAGTCGCGCACCAAACGCTTGATGATCGGGTTGGAAGACAGTCTTGAAGAACGTTCTATCGCGTGGACCATCCTGTTTGCCAGCAGAAGCCATGAAGCGTTTATCCGCTCATGCCATACCCAGCTGCTCAAGGAAGGGCGACACACTCCCGAAACAAGCCACTTCGAAACGTTCCGACGAACAGCCGATTTCTCTTACACCGACCCCAACCACCTGGAGGGGAGCCTCTCAAAGCTGAGTGGAAAACGCGACCTTAGTTTCGTGAGCATCAACTATGAACAATCCAGCGATCCTCATGAGCCCAAGACCTTTTTGTGGAATGTGCTGAAGCAGGCCCTGCCCGAGCAAGCCGACCAGCTCAAACAGCAGCTGGAAGCGAACACGGACAACGTCAACCTGCACAAAACCACCAATCCAGGGCTGAACGAACGGGGGATTGAACTGGCGATCCAGGCGCGACCACTGTTCAGCCGCAGCGAATGGAAGCTATTTCGTAAATTCCTCGAAAAAAATTTCGCCAAAGGCCGTTAATCCATGGCACAACCGCATCACTTCATCCGGATGAAACGCCACAGCCTTCTCTATGGGCGGGTACCAAAGGCGGCAAATTCCTCGATCAAAGCGGCCCTATGCCGCTTGCTCAGCGAAAGGCCTCCCAAAGGCACCAAAACGACCTCTGACAAGTTCTGGCAGCACGAAACCAATCAGGAAACAGAGCTGATCACACTGCGCCGTGCCCGCAAGTACCGGCGCAGCCATTTCAGCTTCAGCTTCGTGCGCAACCCGTTCGATCGACTGATCGCGGCTTACAACAACAAAGTGATCGAAATCGAGGAGCCACCTCTGCCGATGCAGAACATGGGAATCACCCATGGCATGTCGTTTAACGCTTTTCTCGATGTCTTAATCGAGACTCCCTTCAAGCACTATGACGTTCACGTTTTGCCCCAGAACCAATTGCTTTGCATCGGCAATCAGATCGTGCCGAAGTTTGTGGGACGCGTTGAACAGATCAACGAACACTGGGCTGAACTGCGCAACATCCTGGCCCGACGTGGGATCGATGTGATGGAGTCTTTACCTCAGAAGAATGTGCGGCGCAGTGATCGCAGCGGCCTGCAGAATCACTTCAACAGTGATGCTCTGATCGAAAAAACAATGCGCATTTATGGGGATGATGTGCGCCTTTTTTACAATGATGTGTCTGTGGATCACTTGATCCAAAATGCGCCCCTGCCGACGATCAATCCCTTGCGCAGTACCGGATTGAAGCTGTCGAACTGGCTCAGGACCCATGGCTTCCGTCGCTGATCGGACAGGTTGGCTGGACACCTGGCGTTGCAGGCATCAGATCAATCGCAGCCTGCAGGGACGGCACGACCAAATAGCGGCGGTCTACCGCTCTCAGTTGCCCACCTTCATCATTATTGGAGCGGCCAAATCAGCCACCACAAGTCTGGCTACGGCGCTGCGACGCCATCCCCAGATTCAGATCAGCAAGTCGATGGAGCCGAAATTCTTCGGCCGGCACTATCTGCGGGGCTGGAAGTGGTATGCGAATCAATTTGCGGCGGATCCGCGGCGGCCCCTGCGGGGTGAAGCCAGCACGATGTACACCTCGTCCTATGGCTCCTACGCCAGAACGCCGGAGCTGATCCACCACCACCTCGGCCCCATTCCGCTGATCTACCTGGTGCGCCATCCCCTGCGACGGATTGAATCCCACTGGCGGCACTGGCGCGGACGCATCAAGAATTGCCCGTCATTTGATCAACTCCTCCGCTCGCCTCGCCTGAGGCAACGCGTTGTGGAGGCCTCGCTCTATCACCAGCAATGGCAGCGCTACCGACGCTGGTTTCCGCAGCAGTCGATGCTGAGCATCACCACCGAAGAACTCAGCGCGCACCCGCAAACCAGCCTGCGACGCATCCTGAGCTTCATTGGTGCAACCCCGGATTGCTCCAGTCTGCTGGAAAAAGGCGAACTGCCGTTGATGAATCCAGCGGGATCCAAAGGGCGACGCGAGGTTGCTGCCCCCAGCTGGAACGACGAGCTCAAACAGCAGACGATTGCCTTCATTCGGCCCGACAGCGAACAGTTCCTAGCCAGCACAGGCCGGCCCAGCACCACATGGGAGTGGGACTAAATCAATCCACTGAATCCATCCTCGGATCAATAGAGCTGATCCAGCCACTGGCCAAGCGGCTGCTGAGGCTGGGCAGGCGAGCTGGTGATTTCGAGGATGCGACCACAGGCACGCGGCTGCTCCAGAACGTCTAGACACACCTGGGCCACGAGGCGCCGAGGAATGCTGTTGCTCTGCTGTTGATCCGCCTCCGTCACCAGCACGCCCTCCGTGGTGCTGCGGCTGTCGTCTTCGCTGAGGCCTCCAGGCCGGATCACGGTCCAGTCCAGACCGCTCCGTTCCAGGCAGCGCTCACCAACCCGCTTCCAAATCAGGATCAAGCCAAACAGGTTGAGGGGATGCAGCCAACGGCCGGCACAGAGAGAGCTCACCAGCACAACACGCTGCAAACCCAGGGAGCAGCAGGCCTGCAGCTGGGCCTGCACCCCCCAGGCATCCACCTGCAAGGGGCCCGCCAGGTTGATCGAAGGGCGAGCACCGGTGGCGATCACCAACTCAGTACAACCCTGCAGCGCATGGAGCAGTGCTTCCGCCGTGTCCAGCTCCAGCCGACGCACATCAAGGCGCCCCTCCTGCTCGGCTTGGGCAAGGGCAGGGGGCAGCACGGAAGCGGGCCGAACGATGGCTCTGACCGATCGCCCCCGGTTGAGCGCCTCGTCGACAACCCGCCATCCGGTTTTACCAGAGGCGCCTGACACCGCCAGTTGAGTCATCCCATCCAAACTCGTCTCCCCACCAGTCAACAGACCAGCGTCAAAACCAGACCAGTCAGAATCAGCGCGAAAGCCCTAGCCGCATGAGTACGGATCAACTCCGGCAATTTTTTGCTCACATCTCCAGGGATCCATCCCTTAAGGAGCAGGTGCTGCAGGCCGTGAGTGCCGATGCTGCCGCCCAAATTGCCCAAAAGCTGGGCTACGAAGTCTCTGGCGATGAACTGCTGCGGTTCTCCGGCAAGAGCGCGTCGGGCGTCAGCGTCACCAAGATTCAGCACCCCGGCGAATACCACTAGAACAGCTGCAGCAGTTCAAGCCATCCCGTGGGGCATCACCGCGACCAACTGGTGCGCCTGCTGCAGGAGAGACCCAGCGATCCAGGCCTCCAGAGGCTGATCAACCAAGTGGAACAGGAGGATCCCGCCGACATCACAACCTCAGCGAGCTTGCTGCGAGGGGTCTGGGAATTGCGCTGGAGCAGTTCCAA
Source organism: Synechococcus sp. UW106 (assembly GCF_900474015.1). Taxonomy (NCBI): domain Bacteria; kingdom Bacillati; phylum Cyanobacteriota; class Cyanophyceae; order Synechococcales; family Synechococcaceae; genus Synechococcus; species Synechococcus sp. UW106. The sequence continues at coordinate 99,366 of NZ_UCNV01000003.1, read as the reverse complement.
ACAACCATGGCTGAAACAGACCGCCGGGCTGGAGAACCTGCAGGCGCTGGATCCAGAGCAGGGGCGCGGCTGCAATCTGCTGCGGCTTCGCGCCCCCTTCGGCGCACTCGGCGGCATCAATCTGCAAGCCGAGCTGCAAATCGCCGACAGCAAGAGGGTCGAGGTGCGCTTTCGACGGGGAGGCTGGATGGGGCCATTCCTGCCGAACCGGCAACAGTTGAGCCTGATGCGACAGGTTCAGCAGAGCACTCCGGCCTGGCTCGACATCACCGTGCTGGATGAAAAGCTACGGATCTGCCGCGGTAACGCAGGAACAACATTCGCGCTGCTGAGGCGCAACGACTTGAACCTGAGTGAACTCTTGGGCGTATGAGGAGTCGCAAACAAGGCTGGAATTTGCCAACCACCTGAGCCAGAACCGAAGGGCTTGAATTCGTCCTGATGGCACGCCTTCTTCAGATTCTGCAGGGATCCAGCAACAGTGCCGATCTGGCGGCATGGACTGCCGTGATCTTTGCCTCGATCACCGCACTTGTGATCTGGGGTCTTTTCAACGCTTACCCCAACATGCTTTAGGCGGTACCAACTAGCGAAATGGGTCCTGTTCGTAAACAGCCGAACGCAAGGTGGGGCCTACATAACGGACGGGATCCTCACCATCTGCCAGGAGTTCCGTGGACCATTGATAAATACTGGAGTCGGGGTTAAAGCCACGGAACACAACATTCACAGTCTGCCCCGGCTGAACCGCCGGAGTGAGTTGGATGTTCAAAACCCCTTCCAAATCTGAGACAACAGCAGAGGCCAAACCAGTTGCTCCTTTACCGCGAAGCGAGTAGTCGCCAAAATAAACCCGAGGTTCTGATTGACCCCAGTCCCACTGATCAATGTTGGGCAACTGACGCAAAACAATCGATCTCAAAGCATTGCCTGCATCCTCAGGAACTACAACAGTGATTGTGGTGCGATTGCGCAATCCTTCTGTGGCTTCAGGGTTATGAATCATGACCCGCGTTGGGGGTCGATCAAACAACGATTGTGCAAGCGACGGCGCCTCCAGCAACAGCATCGGAGCCAGTAAAAGCATCGCCATCCACTGTTGCTTCACCCAAATAACCCGACGAATGAAACAAGATTAGCCAGGGTGATCAGGTCAACATTGCAGGCCGAAGTGTCAGCCATCGACCGGCTTCAGCAATGCCTGGCCAACAAGGATTCGACCATGCCGGTGTGGCCTTGAAGGGCATAGGCCTCGACTTCACGGCGACGCTGCAGGGGCCCCAGCGACTGGGTCACCTGCAGCACATGGTCGACCGTGGACGGGTCGAGATGGTGGGCAAAAAATTTGTCGACCTGAGCAGGGCTGAAACCACCCTGCGACTGCAACATCAAGCTGATGGTGGACGAGGACGGCGTGTCCAAACCAGCCAGACAGTCCTGAACCACATGGATGGCCTCATGGGTCAGCACATCCAACTGAAGCCCTGGCTCATCGCGCAGCCCCTGCGACAAACACAGTCGGTTCACGCCCATGTTGTAGGCAGCTCGTTCGGCTCCGGGGCCACAACGATCAAGGCGATCAATGACAACACCAAGCCGCTGAAGCCGATCGATCAAATGATCCGTCCGAGCTGAAAGCGAAACCGCATGGGCAGGTGCGCCCCAGGCAACCAGCAATGCAATGGGGAGCAGCAGACGGGAACCCAGCAAGCGAGACGCATCAGACGCAGGCCGAGCCTAGGCCTGCGCTCAAACCCGCTTCCAGTCAGCTCACCACCCAAGAGCCGCCTGAATTGCAATGCAGACCTATGGTTCTGAGGTGAGAGGGAGACCTCTTCGGGCGTGGTTGCTTGATTTGGTGGGTGGTGTCACGACCTACCGCCTCTCTCACACCTCATTTGACAGCTGGCGATCCAAAGCACAGCAGGACGAGAGTGGGTACTGATGCTCTGGAACCCCACCGTCAATCCGTCGTAAGAATCGAATCATCAGCCCAGAGGAGGCTGCAATGTTCGAGGTACTCAAGGGTCACACTGGAAGCTGCCAGCGCAGAACTTGCCTGAAGTGGGAAATCAACGGCGAGCTGTCAGCTCTCGATCGTCAGAACTTGATGCAGCTGTTGTGTCAGGTGGACAAGCAAGCCTGTATCGACGATGTCGACATTAACCCGGAGACAGGCATTGAGGGCCATTGATTGAGCATTGGCTCTCAACTTGCATTTGGCTTTCCGTCGATGCGCCATGCAGAGGCAGCTCATCAATCCATCGGAACACTGAAGCCACAACTGAGGGGCCAATGGAATGGGCTCAGGCCAAGCTTCAGTGCTCTTTGAATACATCAACCGGTCTGAGGGTGCCGGTTTTTGTGCGTATTGGGCTTGAGGAGAAGCCCCCCCCCCCGCATTTGCGAGGGGCAGCCTTCCTCGTTGAAAATCAGCTGTATGCCTTCGCGATCAGGGGGCCCGCCTGCTCGTCTGCCAGCACGGGGGTGACGTCCCAATCGAGGCACTCTGCCCACTCCGCAGCGTGCTCATAACAAGCATCAGCGTTGTCAGACTCCACCAGAATCCAGCCCTCTACGGAGCCAGGCGCATGAAAACGCTTCCATGACTTGCACTCGGGGAAGGGCGCACCCGTCGCCAGGAACTTCTTGGCAGCAATTTCGTGGTAGCCGGTCTTGAACGACCAGTGCATCAAAAAAGTCATTGAAATGGTTGAAGCCGACGAAGATTCCCACACATCCGAAATCTTGTCTGCAAGTCAAATCACGTCACCACAGGGGTAGTGAACAGCGCCGCCAGCCAAACGTCACAGTCCGGTTTCTCCGGCAGGGGATTCATGCTCAAGTCCGTGCTTGGCAAGGCCAAGAGTCTGGAGGCATCAATCTGCGGATCGGTAGGCATCGGCAGCATGCCGTTCTGTTGTAAGTGAAGTGCCACGAAACCTGGTCCCCATACGACCCCCGCTGCAAACAGCCATGGCCAAAAGGGAGATTTCACGAGAAGGTCTTGCAAAGCTGCTTTTTGAACTCAGCGAGGCTGTTCTACGGATTGAAATTTAAGGCCTGATTACGTCCTGATTAAGCAAATCGGCCTGTTGGGTACCTAAGTCTCAATTGACTGAATTGGAGGGATGACAAGAGAACACAAGGGCATCAAGGGTCAGGGTTCAGACATGGCGATCTGACTTGCTCTCTCTTCGCAGATTTGACGGAATCGTTGTTACGACGCGATCAACTCAAGCCAAAACAATGCGGTTAGCGCGGTGGCGCCAACTGCCAAAGCGAACCATTGGTCTTTGAGGGTGCGAACCACGTTGCCTGAGCTGCTGCCCCAATAAACCAAGCTTTCAGAAATGAGCCAGCCCCACGACCCACTGCTGAACCATCAGCCGTAGCAATTCATTCTTGTTCGACCCTGCAGGCTCTACCCCACTCAAACAAAACATCAACGATTCTCTGATCCAAATTCAAGATCAACAACGATCAAACCAGCCAAGGGAACCAACAAGACAGCCTCTAACCTCTAGGCCCTGGATGAAAAAGATAACGACACGAGCCAACAAACAAGAGAATGTCATCACAACGGCATGCGTGAAATTCTTACTCAACTTTTCAGGCTTTTGATTGGCTCGAAACTCGATTCCATCAACTCGATCTAGGTCGGCATTCTGGTGGAGCCGCCTTAACAAAAAAATGTCGAACCATTCATGAATGCATGACGACGTCAGTTTTCCCTGCTTCCCCAGAGGATGATCAGAACTCACTTTTGGGCCCCTTGGACGACTGGATCACTGAGTTCTTCCGCAGAAGGGCGCAAACTCCCTAAGCCCAGCCCATCGCGCTAGACAGGCGGACCCAGCAGTTGCCGCTGACATGGGTCCGCGTCCCGAGCTAGGTGCATGAGTCCGGGACGCAAGACAAATAAGCCAGTGAAGCCAGACGATTCAGCGAAATTCGATACCAACCGGGGTTGTTTGTAACTAGCCCCAATGCGGAAACCACGCGGGGACAAGACCCACACGCGATAGCCCCAGGACAACTGCAACGATCCCAAGCTTCATCCCCACCAGGATCCCCGCGTACTTCCAGCTGAACAAGGATTTCGTCTTGGTCGTCACAAGGCTCATCGGGTTACCCCACATCATGCGCCCTTTTTTTCTGCGGGCCCTGATGAGCAGCTTCAATCCTCTGCAGAACGCTTCCGACGGCGAGCACGATCGCTCAGGCCAATGATCACCCGCGTGATCCCCCACGCCAGTGCAACACCCAAAACGATCGAGAGCAGTGTCTCCAAACCACATCTCTTGAGGACACCGGCAAGCACCGGATGCCCCTCAATATGCCGTTCTGATCAAGCGATGCGTTCGGACTGTTGCGATCAGTCGCGTGAGTTCACGTCCTTGTCTTTGGGTGCCTCTGTCTGCCTCTGAGGCTTGGCGGCCGCCTTGGAGGCCAGAGAGGCTTCCAGGCGCTGAAGCTGCGCTTCGCGCAGTGCGCCAGAAATACTGAGGGTGCGGTCAGTCATCGATTGGCGTTCACGACGGCGGCAGGCACATGGCCTTATGCGATCGAGGGGGCGCCTGCAGATCTGAGGACCGATGAAACCTAGTCACTCAGCACCCCACGTCCAGGGAGCAAGATGCTTACGTCATCGTCTTGCAACACATGGGGCTAACCGACCTCAGGGGCCAGCCCATTGGTATCGGCCAGGTCGGTCCCCAGAGAGTGCAGCCCACCATCGTGTGACAGAGCTGGTCGACGCCATAGGTGAAGTACTGACAGGCCATGCAGAGCACACCTCCCTTAAAGCTCCCGCTCGTCGACACTGAGGCTGACGCACCCTTGGTATCGCCTAGGCACTCAATTCAGAATTTCTTCCGTGAATCTTCGGGGAGCATTGCCGCAATAGGCATCTCAGCACCCATAGCTTCCTTAAAACAGTTCTCTTTTCCTCATGTGCCCACCAGACCTGTCGAGTCTCAAGTGGGGGAATGACGGCGAGTTGTCTCCCAATGACACCCTCAGCCTGGTGGAGAGACTGACAAGAGCAGAGCAAAAGTCCGAGGGAGTAGACGAAACGACTCTCAACTCCAGTTCCATCTCCCAGGGGGAGCCATTACAAGAGTCCTGATAGAGGGCGACTGACGGGCATGTCAGAAAGACAGTTCCGAGTCGAAGAACTGAACCCTTTTTTGGAATGGCACCTCCACACGATTGAAGCTTCGCTGGAACTTGCCTCTGAATCAGCAACGAGGATCGCCAGGATGATCGGCAGGAAAACCAGGGTGCTTAGCAAGGATGGAGCAGTCCTGTTCGAGCTGGATCCAGTGGAGAAGAGGAACTAGAGCCGTTTCATCAAGGGATGAAGTCGCCATGCATACGGAGTTCGCAAGCTCGAAGAGCAAGGTCGACGGGAAGAAGCAAAAAGAAAACCCCACTCCCTAGCCACTGAACGAGGGCGACTTGGAATCCGAAACGAGCCCATCCACGAGCCTTCTGCGGCTTACCTCCACGAGCTACGCCTCTTACGGCCAACGGTGTATCCGATGACCAGGCCTCCCGCAGCTCCAACACTCCCCGCCGTTAGCGCAGTGACCTGATCCTTGGTGAGTTAGCTGGCCAGGCTTACCGAAAGCCCCAGAACCAAGAGCATTCCCGCGCCTGTGAGCACTACATCCAGCCCGAGGCTTGGCTGTCTGTAGACAACTGGCTTGGGTGGTTCTCCCTTGAACGCACGATCTGCATCGGAACGCGCGTCATCGATTTCTCGTTGCAGGCGGTCGATGTCCTTTTTGGGGTCAGTCATCAGGCGTCAGCAATCCACTTGCAGGCGGCCACGGTTAATGGCGTCCAGATGGCGGAGGCAAAAGCCAGTTCAAAACCAAACATGGGTTGTCTTGTCTCTGAACCAACCCTCGCCGTTTTCCCCGGGAACCAACTCCCCTAAACGAGTGGTTATTCGGCGGTTTCCGTCCCCCATCTGGTCATTGAGGAAAGCCCTCGCCGCACTAGTGGATGCAGCACCGCCAAACTGTGTTGAGGACCTTGCCCAACGCCTCGATAAAGTTGTGGCGAAGCATTTGCCTGTGGATTTGCGGCACTGGCGATCATGCGTCAGCAAGAGATTAATTCACTCAGATCAAAAGATTAGACGAACTAAAAATCACATAACTGACAATGAGCAAGGCAAATACTGAGGCACTACCTGCCAGATTGAAGCGCCATGAATCTGTTTTTAGCCAATCCCTATAGGCCTTAGCCAGCAGCGGGACGAGAAGCCAACCAGTCAAAGCCACGGTGATTGCAGTACTCAACAACAAATTTAGAGCCAATGGCAATTTCCCCAAGGTGTCAACACTGATCAAGCTCAGCAGCATCACGGATGGGTAGAGAGCAAGCCACACCAACAAGTTCATTTTCCAGACGGGTGGTGAATCTGGTAGCTGGGATGTCAGCCAAAGATCAAACGAAGGCCGATGAATTCCGGATTGAAACCAATGAACAAATCTGGCTTCTGCTTGATTCAGCAAACGCCTGCGAACGGGACTATCAATCCATTCGAGGCATGATTCAATATCACTAAAACGCAACCTGATATTATATTGAACCATCTCTTCTCAAGTCGCCGATATGTTATATCCTGTTCAATGAAGCCTCTTGACTGCAAAACTGCTTGCTTCAATGAATCCTGAAGTTATTTGAACTCAACATGATCTGATTGGCGCACCTGAGCTTGGATTAAGTAATCAAATTGCTCGGACGATTCTCTTGCCGACATCGACCTTTCGCAACCGACAAATCATATCCCCTTGATCTTCCCTTTACAGAACCGCCTTGTCTAGAGCTTGATGAATGGACTTAATCACCGAGCCAGCATCCGCTGCAGTTCGATGCAGACCTTCCATCAATTCGATTCGTCTAATAACAAACTCGCTGGAATGGCGGTCGACACCTCCGCCATCATGGGGATTACCCTGCGAATCCCCACGAATTCGCGTCCCCCATCCGGTTAGGCACCATCATGCAGCAAAAACCACGACATTGCTGACGGGGTGGAAAGTGAGGTTGTGTCGAGAGATGGATGGCGATAACAACAGCACCCCCTGCCTTTCCCTTACGGGTCTTATATAGCTTTCAGCCAATAGGCATCAAATTCCCGAAATGTATTCAACTAATCACAAAAACAGCTTGTCGCCCATGTTCTCCCACTTTTACCGAAGACGAACATTGCTCGATTTGCTCAATGTTCTCTAACATACCTAAAATTTGGATTGACCGCTACCTTGACTAGTGCTCTGGCTTCCATTATCCACGCAGCAGCTTCTTTCTCAGATACTGGAATCAGTTGACGAGCTAAAATCAACATAGCAGGTGCAAGAGCGAATATAGATACATTAATTGCATGCCGCTTGATTGGCAAAGAATGTTTTTCTTGCAATCACTTTACAATAGACGAATTGTTTTCGGAATTCATTCTGTTCATTAATCTTTTAGGTGTTGAATGATTTGATGTATAGTACAAATATTCATACCCCGACCCCATGGGAAAGAATCCATACTCCGATCTTCCTAAGAGTGCTTTCTGGAAGACTGGGGTTGCTCAGGAAAATCCATATGCGATAGAAGGTATTTATAAGAAGAAATTCAAGATCCCACCTAAAGCGAGAATCGCTACTGCGGGGTCTTGCTTTGCACAACACATATCTCGCTATCTAAAAAAGAATGGATACAACCTCTTAGATGTAGAGCCACCACCACCTGGACTTCCAAAAAATTTGCATCAGATGTTTGGATTTTCGATGTATTCTGCGAGATACGGGAACATCTATACAGTGCGTCAGTTATTACAGCTTGCCAAAGAAGCAGCCGGTGAGTGGGCCCCTCAGAACTATATATGGAAAAAAAAGGGGAAGTTCTATGACGCATTAAGACCTGCTGTTGAGCCCGGAGGTCTTGACACATCAGAAGAAGTTACTGAACATCGCAAGTTTCATATTTCAAGAGTGAAAGAGCTATTTAAAAATCTTGATTTCTTCATATTCACACTTGGCCTCACTGAAATGTGGGTTCATAAGGATTCAGGTACTGTTTATCCAACCTCACCTGGAACTCTTGCTGGCGATTTTGATGGGGATATTTTTGAGTTCCAAAATCCTCATTTTGGATTCATCAATAATGATATGAGTGAGTTTGTGCAGGTACTCAGACGTATTAGAGGAGGCAGGGATTTTAAAATGATTTTGACTGTGTCTCCTGTGCCTTTAACTGCAACAGCAAGTGAACGTCATGTTTTGGCAGCTACCATGTATTCAAAGTCAACATTGCGTTCTATAGCAGGTCTATGGGCAGACAAGCCATTTGTTGACTACTTTCCCTCTTATGAGCTAGTGACGAATCCAAGAATGAGCTCATGTGGCTTTTCCCATAACCTCAGATCAGTGAGAGATGAAACAGTGGAAACCGTAATGAAACATTTTTTTGCTGAACATCCCATAATTAAATCAATAAGCAAGAGTTCAAATTCACAGCGATCTCTTCCACAGAAGATTGATGACGTGCAATGTGAGGAAGCACTGCTGGAAGCATTTGGGAAATGAATATATTAGTAATTGGCAATTCTCATACCGGAACATTCAAACTTGGGCATGATGCATTAAGAGATAAAATCCCTGATACAATTAAATTTAAAATTTCTGGAGTTGGAAATCCCATTCTTGATAAATGGAAGTTAGTAGATTCAGCTGTTTATCCAGTTGATGATCGTCGTTCTGGCGACAATTCTCCATATCATATCGACAATTATGACCTAATTATAATATGCGCAGGCTACAGCGTAAGCGATCCTAGATTGCTGTATGATACAAATATTCAGTACCTAAGCAAGAATGTTTTAACTGAGGTCGTCAAATCTTGCGAAGACCCAAGATCTCAACATTCCAAGCACTCTCCAATCATTAAATCATTATTGAATGATAGTGAATGTTCTAATAAAATATTACTAGTTGGATCTCCGTATCCTTGCGTTTCACTGTATGAAAATTTTCATGCCGGAGTGCCGCTAAAAAATATTCGCCCTCCTTTGCAAGGTTTGTATAAAGGCATGAGTTCTGGCCCAATAGATTATTGCAGTCAAGTTCATAAAAAAAACTATTCATCATTGAAATCTATATGCGATTCTTTTTTGTCAGTCAATCCTAGAATACGTTACTATTTCCCGCCGCTCAACACTCTCGATGAAACGACTTTGTTCACAAAGAAAGATCTAATGGGATCCGATGGACTTCACGCCAATACCGAATATGGCAAAATAATATTTTCTGATATTCTTTGCAAAATCTCAGATCATTATTATCTTTAATTTTGGCCTTTCCGCTCTAAGTTCTTGTTTAAAAAACTTGACTTTATCTTCTTGTCGTCATTGTTTATAGCGACTGATATCGGAATATCATTTTAGAAGCACGCAATTGTTTTTTACGATCCCAAATGTCCATATTACTAAGTGCGATATATATCCTCTTAGAATGAGCCTTTAAACGACCCGTCTTGGGTCAGATATTTCTACCATAAAAATCTTCTTTTCTCATCGGTTATCGGTTATCGATAAATAGTGGTCGTTTGGATTTCTCAGCCAGTCGGTTCTAGTCGTTACTTTGTATTCTCCTCGACAAGTCGCGAGTGGATGCAGGCACGAAGTGGCGTGCAACTTGGGCAGTTGGAAAAACCTTCACAATCCGTTCCAGCCCTCAGGCAACCAAGCCTTTGACCCGTAGCTCAGCAATCAGTTACTCCATCAAGAACAAGGTAATACAAATATCGCTTGTCATAGGTCAACCATGATTGCCATCAGTGTTCAATTTTGACTAATCATGCTTCTTATGGATGAAGTCAACAATTCCCAATACAGGGAGACGCAACTGGTTAGTCCAGGCATGGATCAAGTTGCTGGGGTGCAGCTGAACGCATCATCAAGCACCTAGGCATCTAAAATATTCTGTGATTTCCACACAGAAACAAGATGAAAGGAATAATACTCAAAGATTCACGGTTTTCTGCATGAAATAATCAACTGCAAACCCCGGCAAAAATCGAGACATAAGAGATCCTGCATAGGCTGGATAGGTAACAAGGTATCTTTGTTTAGGGTGATCACTTGTAATCGCATGAAGCACTTTTTCGGCGACATACCTAGGGCTTAAGGTAAACCGTGAACTTGTTTGTGGCTTAGCAGGCTTTCTCTTGATTGCTTGCTTATAGTCACTATAAAAATGATCATCTATTGACAATCTATTTTGAAGGTTATCATAGGCATTTCCGCGAAAACTTGAGAGGATTGGACCCGGCTCTATGAGGCTTAATGCAATGCCAGTATCGCTGAGCTCCATTCTTTGGGCATTAGAAAGAGCTTCAAGTGCATACTTAGAGGCGCAATAACCACCTATCTTTGGCCCTGTAAGAAAGCCATACATCGAACTAATGTTAATTATCCTACCCCATCCTTGATCGCGGAAAACAGGAATAAATCTATTCGTAAGCTCTTGGAGGCCAAAAACATTTACCTCAAATTGAAGCCTCAAATCATCGCGCGAAAGATCCTCAACGGCTCCGGGTATTGCTATACCTGCATTGTTAATTATTGCACCAATTCCAAGCGGTGATTTGCGGATTAAACCTGAAACACAGTTGTCAATAGATATCGAGTCGCAAAGATCAAGCCTCAGGGCATCAAAGCCGTTTAAACGTAGTTGTTGAAGATCAGTTTCAGACCTGGCTGTTGGAAATACGTTCCAACCCAGTTCACGGAGATAATTTGAAATTTCTTCACCGATTCCGGAAGAACACCCTGTGACAAGAATAGCTTTGGAATGTATTTTAGATGCTTTCACTCAAGAGATCAAGTCAGAACCTAGCCTAACCAAAACTAGTCTAAATAGCCAAAGCGAGGCTATTAAAAAAAATCTGTAGGATTTTGATTCAACCTGACTACACGAAACTACCAGGAACTAAACCTAAGGTTTAGCCCATTTATTCTCAACATGCCTTATCAAAAGTGAGCGAGCGGTGGATACCTTTTCGCGGTCATAGGTGGGCAGGTGGCACGCCATACATGACGGTATCCAGGCTGTGATTCGCGCAACCATCAGCAATCCGGCCCACATCTCGTGTATGTCTCGGCAGCGTAGGCCAAGTGGCCATCAGCCCTTCACATGCCTTGCTCCACAACAACCAGGCGTTTCCGCATCACGTCATGATGCCTGCAACATCGTTCGGATCAACGCCAGCCCATTCGCTTCCCTTGCATTCATCTTGCCCGCTCGAAACAACGGACATCAGCTGCCTTGAAATCACCCGCAGTAGATCCCGTAGGTCCGCCCGTTGCGTTGAACACCGCATCATCAGCAACACCCTTTGTGGTGGCTGGTGTCAATCGCCATCTAGCCAGCCATAACCGGCTGCAATTTGTCCAACGATTTGTCCAAAACCTGAAATCTGCCCTCCGTCGTAACGGCAGAGATTCCAGTTATGGAAATGCTTGAAGGCTCCTTCCAGGGCCCATAAGTCATTTGCTGGGCATCATTTGGCTACAACAAACTAACAAATGTTCGGATTCTTAAAAGTGTCAGCATAATTAAGGAGTATGGACTTGACCAAAATCCTGATACTGAAGCAACAAAAAGCCCCTGCAATTACTGGGGCTTTGGGAGCTTAGAGTTACACACAAAAGGGGGCAATTAAATCAACAACCAAGAATCGGTATTAACAAAAATTTGTCGAAAAAACAGCCGTGCACCCTTACATTTCGGTTGGCTGGAGTTAATGTTAAAGCATTAACAACAGGTAGTTGTTGAACCGATTTGCGTTGCGCTGGAGTAGGTGCACCACCAAATCGAACTTTAACATCGGCTAAAACTCTTGTATCGAATGCTTCGTCATAGGAGACATTCACACCAGCTGTTAATCCATTGCTGATCTCATAAGCCAAGCGTCCATGCACACCAGAACCATCAACTTCTTCTTAATCGCGGTGTTGATAATAATAGCCAACTGATGCTTTTAGAACTGGAGTAATGAAATAACCAGCATCCAAGCCATAGGTGTTCAGCGGACCAGAGCCATAGATACTGTTAAGTCTCTGCTCCACGTCACCAACTGGAATCAGTCCATAGCCCCGTTCAAGGTCCAGCTATTGGAGACCGCTTATGCATTCAGTGCGATCTGTTGGAACCCGACAGTCTTCTTGTTGGTGACACTGACACCTATATCGGCATTGCCTGATTTCTGTGAACGGCTGTCATAACCACCATTCAGCCCATACATCCAACTGCGGTTGCCATTGAGCCAGCGGTAACCGAGGCGGGTTGACGTTGAGAATCCACCAGCGACATCGGTGTTGATGATGCTGCTCTCACCATCGCGGTCCCCAAAGCTGGCGTTGACCAAGGCATCAAGGAACCAAACGCTGTTGCCTCGAACTGACAGTGGAAGGAACCCACCGATCCCTGCTTGGTTCGGTGTACCAGCACCTTGCAGTGCGCCCTGGAAGCCAATGGTGGGTTTGACCACATCCTTGAGGCTGATGCACATCACATCGCCTAGGTCTTCTGCAGTGCCTTCCTGTGCCTTCAAAGGCAACGGAGCCATAGCGATAGCGGAAGCCAGAAGTCCGATGGAAAGACGGCGGAGCAGCGGACAGGTTCGATTCCACGAATGATGCCGAAGGTATGGTCAGTCGTCACGCATTGCTGTCACCCAGCCTCAAGCGTCCAACCCATCACCTTCTGCCAAGCAATAAAAAACCCCGCCATTGCTGACGGGGTGGTGTGTGTGAGGTTTTGTCGGGAGATGGATAGCGACACACACAGCGCCCTCCTGCTTTTCCCTTGCGGGTTTTGTATGGCTCTTAGACCACCAACTCAGGTTGCGAAGCAAAAAGGTCATCACGACTGAGATTGAGCACAGTCGTTAGAACATCGTTGTCAGCATCACTGATCAAAAGGCTGCTGCCATCCTGCGTGAATTCGAGGCTATAGCCATTAGCGTCAATACGATCATTTTGAACGATAGAAAAATCGCGAATAATATCATTCCCCCTCGAGATTTTGAAGGTATCGGCATTGGAACCACCCGTCAGAATGTCGTCTCCTTTACCGCCGCCCAAGGTGTCATTACCAGACCCACCAATGAGCTCATCGTTGTCCTTTCCTCCGTAGAGTGAATCGTTTCCAGATCCACCGATGAGGATGTCGTTGTGATCTTTTGCCTTCAGGTAATCGTTACCTGATCCTCCTTTTATTACATCGAGACTACCGGCACCCTGGAGGATGTCATCACTATCGCTACCAGTGATTTCATTCGGCTCTTCTTCGTCGATAACTGAGATTGGAAGAACTTGAGAAAATGACCTTGTCGTGTAAAAATCATTAGTGAATGGATTGGCAAATCCAACAACACCAGAGGCGAGGTCGTCTTCTACAGAAGATGAATCACCACCCTCGGCGGCATCTCCCCAGGTGATAACGGAGCCGTCGTCCTTGAGTGCCGCCATAGCATCCTGAGTTGAGACGATTTGGATGACACCAGATGTGAGTTGATTAGCGACAGCCGATGAGTCACCAGCTTTATACCCCCAGGTGATGACAGAGCCGTCGTCTTTAAGAGCCGCAAAGGCATCGCGCGAAAAAAAGATTTTGCTAACGCCAGAGGTTAGGGAGCCGGCAACAACAGAGGAATCACCACCGTCATCTGCGTCCCCCCAGGTAATGACAGAGCCGTCTGTTTTGAGTGCCGCGAACGCATCTTCGGTAGCGAAGATTTGGCTAACGCCAGAGGTTAGGGAGCCGGAAATATCGAATGGCTCACGACCATCGTCGTAGGAGATAACGGGATCACCACCATCTACTGGATCCCCCCAGGTAATGACAGAACCGTCGTTTTTGAGTGCCGCAAAGGCATACCGATTGGAGAAGATTGTACTAACTCCTGAGGTTAGTGAGCCGGCAACAGCGGATGAATTACCGCCGTAATCGGAGTCCCCCCAGGTGATAACGGAGCCGTCGGTTTTCAGTGCCGCGAACGCGGCTTCGGTAGAGAAAATTTGGCTAACGCCAGAGGTTAGGGAACCGGCAACAGCGGAAGAATTACCGCCGGCTTCGGCGACTCCCCAAGTGATGACAGAGCCGTCGGTTTTCAGTGCCGCGAAGGCTGATCCAGTCGAAATGATTTTGCTAACGCCAGAGGTTAAGGAGTTAGCAACAGCAGATGAATCGCCGCCGTGATCGATTAGATCGTACTCGTCGACTCCTCCCCAGGTGATGACAGAGCCGTCGCCTTTGAGTGCCGCGAAGGCCCGAGAGTTGGAGTAGATCGTACTAATGCCGGAGGAGAGGGAGGAGACAACGGAGGTGGAATTACTACCGTATGCTTCACTACCCCAAGTGATGACGGCGCCGTCATCTTTAAGTGCCGCAAAGGCACCATAAGTAGAAAAAATCCGTTTCACACCGGACGTAAGGTCAACTGCCGAAGAATCGCCACCGTCATCTGCGTCCCCCCAGGTAATGACAGATCCATCGGTTTTCAGTGCTGCAAAGGCGGAAGCGCCGTTAGAGAAGATAGAAACGACACCGGACGTAAGGTGTTGGTCAACTGAGGAAGAATCACCACCATTACCGGCGCTTCCCCAAGCGATGACGGAGCCGTCATATTTCAATGCTGCGAAGGCGTCCTCATTAGCGTATTCATGGCTAGTTCTTCTGGGCTCGATTGGGCGGATGGGTGTGTTTGTTATAAAGCTACCGAGTTGATGATTCCAGGCCAATTGTTGGCTGGCACAGATTGGCAAATCTGGAGCGTGCGACTTACTTTTTGTTTTACTTACATTTGTTAGTCTCCAAAAACTACCTCCTTCTTTAAGCCTCCCTAGCGATTGATCGGTTGTCCACACGGTTGCTCCAGTCAGCTTTTCTATAATCCGTACAAATGCATGGTCGGAGCCGGTAAAGCAGCTCCAAAGAGCAAGATCATTAAGCCTCCAGTCAGCGACAAGATGTTGATGCCTTAAAAGAGCATCTTGTTCAATATTTTCGCCAGAAAACTTCAACATTCCAGGACTGCCATGACTAACGATATGCAATATTTTTACGGGACTGCCTTGAGCGCGTCGATTGGCCAATATTTCGCTGACTGCTACCAGTGGATTTTGTTGACCATCAAGCCACACAACAGGAATCAACGATGTAGCAAGAAGAGCACGAATTTTTGGACATTCTCCATCTGCTATGAGAAGACTCCCAGCTGGATCAGAATTCACCGCGTCAAATTTCTCTTGGAAGACTTGAGCCATTATTTCAAATATCAATTACTTATACTAAGACCTCAATAACAAAGTCGGAATAGCAAAAACTTGATCTTAGAATAAATTGACAGAATGCTAATATCGATTAATGAGCCCCCCTGCAGCGATTATCTTGAAGAGTGTCATTTGATCCCTGTGTGATGTGTGGGACTCTCGCCCCGTGAACACACCATCTCCGTTTCAACTAGGGATCACTTTCCCCAACCAAGGGATTTATTCAGCGGGCTTTCTTCCCCCAAGTGGTTAGAGGCTCACCCCAGGTGCCAACCCAGCAGCCTGTCCTGCTCTTCCACCATCAGGAACGAATAAAGCCAGTCCAGCAGCAGCTCATCCACCTCTGTCGCCCCAAGCTCCTAAATGCCTTCTGACAGCAAGTCCCTGAAAGTGTCAAGGTCATTGGCGCGTAGGACATAGACAAGTTCGCCCATCAGGAAGCGAACTTGCAAGTGCCATGTTATTTACACAAAAAAAATTCTCAAACGGCTATTTTGATCCAGAGATAATCCAAGCTTGGCAGCTTAATCAAAAGCCCTCACGGTAGCGTGGTGAAATAAACTTCTGGTTTGACCAACTTTCTGAGTTGTTATCATATGTGACTTTATTTACTACTCCCTAAGCACAATAAAACAATGTTTGTTCCAGCCTGGGACCCGACATGGGGACCCCAAAAAAGAATCTACCATCTCGCAACCCCTGCTTTCACAAACAAAAATATACCTTTTTGGCATCGCCCTACAGTACTCTGCGAAAACTTTAAGCCCGTTTTTATAACAAAAAA
Organism: Synechococcus sp. UW106; assembly: GCF_900474015.1. NCBI lineage: Bacteria > Bacillati > Cyanobacteriota > Cyanophyceae > Synechococcales > Synechococcaceae > Synechococcus > Synechococcus sp. UW106. The sequence continues at coordinate 83,236 of NZ_UCNV01000003.1, read as the reverse complement.
ATCACTTGTCCAATGCGCTGGTTCATTTTTCTCTGGAAAATACTTGGGTAGCGCGATAGTTAAAACAAATCCAAAATCCCCGGAAGATCAACTCCTCTTCGTTGTGGATGATGAGTTTACGATGGAGCCAACTTATTTTCACCCCTCTAGTTTTATCAAGCACCCCAACAAATATTTTTCAATGTCAAAAAACAACGGTAGACTTCGCATCCCATTCAGAGATCCACATGTAATGCCTAATGGTAAAATTGCTGTTGTGACAGGAGGCAGGAGATGGGGGACATTTGGGAACATCTGTGAAGTAAATATTCAAGGATCGGTCTTGTCAATCACAAGAGAGACGATATTAGATAATTCCATGCTGCGCTTTGGCGAGATTGAACGCCCTACCTTTATCGATGACTTGATGTTCTTTTCTGTCATGGATGGCAAGCCTTCAATACTCATTGCAGAGCTTTCTCGCAGTGGACTCTATTCATATGTTGGTGAAGTGAGGAATTCGACGGGATGTTACGGCCCATCAATTAATGAAGATTTTCAACTTCTTTACTGGAACAAACCCTCTTTTACTATCGGCCTTTCATCAAGACCGGGCTCAAATATTGTCAAAAAGAATGGAGAATGGACGCTTCTGCGTGACGCCCTATCGACACCAGATGATTTTAATCTTAATGTATTTAAGCTTTTTATAGATAACAGAAGTAAATAGCTCTTATTTGGTGGACTAGCAGCATCTTCTGTTTAGAGCATTGATAAGACTATTTCTTGGCATTTCGAGCACTTAATTTGCATAATTGTTTTGTAGAGGTGAGTTGTTGCCCCATTAGGAACAGAGAAATGCGGGTATCTTGAGGCATGGGCCAGACGTGACTGCCTTGAGTGTTCCCCTCTCTGCTCAAGCAATAAAAACTCCGCCATTGCTGACGAGGTGTGTGTTCTACCGGGAGATTGATAGCGACAATGACAAATGTTCCCTGATTTGCCATCGCAGGTTTTACATGGTGTCAAATAACGAACATCTGTCTTGACGAGATAGTTTTGTCAAGCATCCACCCCGACGGTCATGGACTGCAACTGCAAAGCAGTTAAGTCACCACCGGTATAAACAGCTTCTAGAAATCCAGAAACGTAAATGCCGATGCCATCAAGAGATCCCAATCTACTTGTATGATTTACATTGGAAAAACAAAGTTGACTTGTATTTGCACCTTGAATGTAGATCTCATCGATAAGGTCTAACTTTTCTAATTTGTCAGCTTTGTCCCCTGAAGGGTTATTTTCGGCTTTATCGTAAAGATAATTGTAAGCAAATTGATCGCTTTTAAAGTAAATTTTGTCTATTGATCCATCTTTTTCGTCCCGAAAAGTATTTAAGCCAAATCCCCCATAGATTGTGTCAGAGTCTTCTCCTCCCGATAGGATGTCCTTACCATTGCCACCGCGCACAATGTCATCACCCTGACCTCCCAGAATGGTATCGGCACCTCGCACTCCCACAAGATTATCGTTGCCGCCACGACCAATTATTTGATCTGGCCGGAGAGTTCCCTTCAAGTCGTTTATTCCATTGTCCCCATTATAAAAATTGGTCACCTTGGAGTCTACGGGATCCGTAGAAAACATAGTTTGGAGTGCTTCAATATCTAATTGAGTGAATGTAAATGGAACAAAGTCTCCCTCTATATAGGACATATTAGAGATTGTCTGGTCCCAGCCTGGTTCATCTCCGTTGCCATTTGGATGATCTAACCCTGCAACATGTCCGATCTCATGGACAATGGTCTGAGTCTCATCATCAGTCAGTAAACTGCTCCCAAGATTCTTCCAAGTTATGTCAAACCATCCATCGTTCATATTCGCTTCTCCCAACGTAGTTGGGTCATCATATTCTGAGACAGAGTACACATTTAAAGGTGCATTGTCATAGTCATTTGTTTCAATAAAAGTCGTCCCAGTAATATCACTTAATTGCTTAAAAGTCAACTTGATTTGAGCTATTTCAGTAAGCGAAAGCGCTACCTGATTATCAGCATATCCGTCACCATCTCCCGCTTCTCTGAAGATGTAGTATTCGATGATATTGTCTTTTCCAGAGAAGTCTTGCAATGCATTGTGCCATTCCCAGTCGATTAGCGCGCTCGAAAAAGGCGGCATGATTAATAGTCACTGCGAGCATATTTACTGTACAAAAATCGCTTTGCTGGGTATTTTTATTTAATCATTATTTAAGAAATGATGTATTGATGAATTTGTTGCTGAGGTTGGCATTTTAATACTAAATCCCTACATTTGTTTTGCTGCAGTGGCAGATACATATGCAGTCAACGCACTGGCGGCCTGCAGCGTCGCCAGCCTGTTTTGAGCATGCTTCCCTCTTGCGCGTTGAACTTCAGCCGATAAAGAGGGACATCTGCGCATGGGCCGGGTGTGATGACCAGGCTTTTTTGTGCCTGTGCTCAAGCAATAAAACCCCGCCATTGCTGACGGGGTGAGGCGTGTGAGGTAGATAGAAATCTGCTGACTCTTAGTAGATCTATAAGCAAGCTTGTCTCCTTCTTTCTTGTATTACCTCTTCCAACTGAGAGGGTGGGATTCGAACCCACGGAAGGTTGCCCTTCAAACGATTTCGAGCAGTTCGCTTTCGACCTCTCACCAGTGAAGATGCGGGCAGGCTTTTGATCAACACTGTGAACGATTGGATGCTGTTTTTGACAGAGAAAAAATCAGTGATGAACCTGCTCATCAGGCGCTCCCCAACCTCCACCTCCAGGCGTTTCGATCAGCAGACGATCCTCCGGTCTCACCTCAAGCTGGGCACACCCCTGAAGCTGTTCGCATGAACCATTCGCGCGCGTGAGAACCGCACACCTGCTCCTAAGGGGTTTGTAGGCCGTTTTGAGGCATAGCCAGAGGGATAGAGGGATCGCCAATAACCGCGACGGTCCAAGGTTTGGATTGAGTAGATTCAACCAGTTGGTAGATGTCCACCTCCTTTCCTTTGATCGAACGCTGGTAGCGGGCACGACCAGTGTTGAGGGATACCCCAAACCAGCAGCACGAAGAAAATGGTGACCAAAGAGAACTTCGCCCTTGAAGGGATCAAGACTCTGATCCTGTTAGGTGTGAAGGTGGTGAATGGACCTCACATAGAAAGGAATCCAATCCTCCTTTGTCCAGCAATACTCAATAAGAATGGACTTCAGCGACGGGCCTACCGCTGGAGCTAGGTAGCCCGAAGTAGTAGCTGAAACGGAAGGTGATCAGATGTCGACAATCAAGGAGGGAAACGGAAGATATCGTGCAAATGGTGTTGATAAGGGTCTTGGGTACATTCTTCTTGGGAACAAAGCATTGACTCCTCATCTCGAACTAGACGGCAAATCCATCAGTGATCAATCCGTATTAACCATTCTCCGCCAAGCTCTTCATGAGACTTGAGAAAAACGTAACACGCTTATTTTAGAGTATCTATCCATTCTAAAGGGTACTCCCCCTCAAGACGATTCGTATGAATCTACAGGCAGATAACACTCCCAACATCATTTCGATGGCAAGAACCTAGCAGGACGGTGCGATTACAGCGGCACCAAAAATATCAGACTTAAGACTTAAATCAACTGGAGGATAAAGCAGCTGCAACAACAAAACTTGTAGAGGAGAAGCAAAGCAGGTAAAAAAGAGAACACAAGGTATTCTGGCGCAAATCTCAGGCTGCAAAGAAACTCAATCAACTCAAACAAGCAATTATCAAGAACCTTCTTAGATATACTGACAATGCCCCACAACAATCGTCAAAGAAAACCAAATACATACTTGCCATGAAGCCAATCAAAAGCTAATATAATATTATTTAGCATAGCAATGCCAAAAAAGTTTTTCCTAAACAAAGAGACTGTAAACTATAGAATCGATACTTCTAACTCCAGCAATTGGCGAGTTCTATCAAATCGAAGAATTCGCCCAGGAGAGTTTGTGATGCCACATGATGAAGTCACAGAAGAAATAATTAATATGGCTAACGAAATTGAAATCATCTTGAGAGAGACCAGAGAAAGCCGAGTCCTTAAAGTAGCAGAAGTTGCAATTCCGAGTAGTAGTGATTGCTTAGCCAACTTAGTAGAACTTCCCTGGTGCTTAATGAACCACTCATGTGCCCCTAATACCTATGATAGGTATCAACCAGAATCACCATACGACTTTAAATCAGCTCAACCTGCGGCACTCATTGACATCATGCCAGGTGATGAAATCACATATGACTATGCTCTAGAACAATACTCGTACTCAAATACAACAGTTTGCCAGTGTCGGTCGAGAAATTGCAGAGGAATTTTAAGTGGATTCAAGGAACTTAAAGAGGCTGACAAAAAGAGTCTTTTTTCAAAAGCATCCCCATATGTCCAAGAAAAGTATATCAAGGAAATTCTTGGATCAAATTCAAATCAGATGAAGGGACCGTTCCGTATTAAAGTCATTTGCGAGAATTGCAACTTTCTTGATTTTGTCAATGAAGACAATACATGCAAGAGCATGGCTGGACTATCAGAAACGATTCGCGAGAGACTTATCTCAGTCATACCAAATCTCAATGGCTTAAACATATCATTACCTTTTCCGGCACTCCCTGACAATATTAATTCTATTCAGGTGTCCAAAGAAAACAAGCGTGTCGACATTGACTTCCTGGTTATCTGCAATGAAAACATGGCAGACATTATTTCCAGATTGAAGAACTTTTTTCAATGCGAGTTTCATAGTATAAGTATTACCGAACAAGCCAAGAAGGCATCACATTCAGACAACAGTTTCTCCGTAGACAACAATGAAAAAAAACTTGTTCACGAGAGCACAAAATTAGGCGGTCTTCTTGAAAATGTCAAGCATTCATTCGTCAGCTCAAGAACTCTGGCAGACGTGAAAACAAAATTTCAGAAGTGTTTAATCTTTGAGAATCCCTTGTTTGGTTCAGTGTTATGCCTTGACGGCGATGTTCAGTTGTCTACATATGATGAATATATATATCATGAAATGCTTGTTCATCCAGCATTGTTTCTACATCCAAGTCCACTTGTAATCGCAATTATTGGAGGTGGTGATGGTGGAACATTACGAGAAGTATTGAAACACGATCCCGAAGAAGTAATAGTAATAGACATTGATAAAGAATTTATAGATCTTTCAAAGAAATACCTACCCTCAGTTAGCGATGGGGCCTTTAATGACCCTAAAGTGAAATTAATATATGAAGATGCAGCCATAGCATTAGGGAAACAAAGCAATCGATTTGATGTTGTGATACTGGATTGCTCTGACGAGATAGGTCCAAATAAAAGCCTCTACGACTCAAGCTTTTACCAAACCGTAGCAGAAAGTCTAAAATGTGATGGTGTTTGTTCTATACAGGGTGGTTCTACTCTAGAAAAAGTGTTTCTTGAGAAGACAAAGAAACGTATTAATGATTCATTAGGGAACTCTTGGCCCATTAGACTTACAATTCCTTCTTATCATTGCGGAGAATATCAGTTTTTCGTGGCCTCCAAGAGTTACAATTTAAATTTGCTAAATCTTGAAGAACTAAAACGTCGTTTAAGTAATCGTAAAATCAAAACAAGATACTGGACACCTCACAGGCATCTAGCAAGTATGTTACCCTGAGCATGAAGAATTAATCATTAAATGTTGCATCCATCCATTGTTGTAAAATATATGAGTTCAATCCATGGAAAAGGGCTTTTTGCATCAGAGAATATAGAAAAAAATACTCCAATTTGGAAGATGACAGACAGAGTGTATACGATTGAAGAAATTGATCGACAAAGTGATGAATTTAGAGAGCATTTTGGCATCTATGGATTTCAGTGTGGTGAAAACCTTTTTTCAAATCCCCAGGGAATCTGCAAATACGCAAATCACTCATGTGATCCAAATACATACTGGAAAGGCAGCACTATAATTTGCTTGGCAAAAGATGTTGCAAAAGATGAAGAAATAACTTACGATTATTCAACTTGCGACATTGACATTGAGATGACCATGAAATGTCAGTGTGGCAGCAAGAACTGTAGAAATACTATCACCAATAAAGACTATCTGATTTCTTCGTGGCAACATATGCATGGTCAACGCTTGCCTTCACACACCTTAAAGGCGATTAAGTTGAGTAGGATGAATTGATAGTGAAAAAAATCACCGTAATCAGGAGCGCGAGAAGTAGTTATCAGGTTATTGATCTATATTGTAATATTTGGTCGTCATGGGGCTTTGAAGTTATTAACCATATAGGATGCAGAGATATTCCTGAATCAGATTTATACATTCTACACATTGATTTAAGTGTAATTCCTAGCGACTTTTGTGAGGCTATCAAGTCTCTACCGCGGGTCTTAAATGGAGATATTCTTGACATTCGCAAAAAAAGATTTGGCTTAATCCTTAAGCCCGAATCGCCTTACACTGGGCCTGTTTTAGTAAAGACTAATTGTAACTATGGTGGCTTTCCTGAAGCAGCTTATGCACGCAGTCAAAATAGTAATTGTCCTGATAGAGCTATCCGTACACTAAACCCTTTTAGTTATCCAATCTTCAAATCCAAGCTCGATGTGCCTAGTGAGGTCTGGTCATGTCCTGATTTAATTGTTCAGCCATTTCTAAACACCAAAGAAAAAAATCTGTACTTTGTAAATTACTATGACTTTTTTGGTGCTAAAGAATTTTCTGGTCGAATAGGCTCAAGAAATCCAATTGTCAAGTTTAGCAATTCCCAGATAGATGAGCCCGTAAAACTACCCAAATTAGTTCGACATTGGCGGAAAAAACTCAAAATTGATTACGGCAGAATTGACTATATTCAGCAAGGGGAAAATATTTTTCTTCTTGACGTAAATAAAACTGAAGGGGCCGGTGATATAGCGAATTATATGGACGATTACAAGTTCTTAGCAGAAGGCATTTATGATTTTCTATAATCTGTAAACGACTAAAATCTCTGACTTGACATGTAAAAGAGCACTTAACAATAAATCAGCACCTGACAGTGCGCTCAAAGACTTGATCAGTGTCATTTCTTTTGAAATAATCAAAGCACTTAGGATACGGGTCTCACTTCAACAAGGGATTGACTTAGAAGGAGATGTTGCTCTGAGGTCCTAACAATGCACCTCGACCTTGGATTTATATGGTCGGCGCAAGATTTTGAAGTCAGGAGGGCTTTTTCACCTCACTGGAGGTCTACACCTGTGCCAACCCGTTCTGAGCATCTTGTCCCACGCCTCTATGGCGTTGTGCCGAAGCATTCGCCTGCGGGTTTGCGGGACTGGCGGACACCGTGGGACAACAAGCGACTACTAGAGGCGATGGTGCTGGATCGCATAGACGCCTAGACGTTGTCAACGCGGGCTAGATCCCAAATCGTTGTCAACGTCTTGTCAACGGCCTGGATTCTGCCAACGGACTCAATTTCTAAGGTCCATTGCCCTGGAATGCTTGAGGGGGCCTTCCAGCCCCCATGAGTCATTTGGGTGATACGGATTAATCATGTAATTGGAAGAACTCAGACATTAGACAATACGACAGTCACAGCTTGGAATTACAAGGAGCGCAGAATTACACAGGGGAAGCAAGAGGAGCTAGTTTGTCCTGGAATTTGTCCTGAATCTTGGTCATGGCTGCCAAATGGGAAGAAGGCTTCCGAGCAGCGGTCAAAACTGGACGCCAGGGCTGGACGGTCGGGAACAACAGCGGAAAAGTCAGGCTGAAAATCCGGGCGAAGGATCTACGCACTGACTCAGCAAACCTCCCATTCCCCTGGACTGCTGAAGCCGTCGGAGATGCACTGCTGTTGATCAACCGGGTCTATCCGCTGTGGATGCAAGGTGACGTCTCCCTGAAGCAGGCCATTGCTGAGGTGACCGGCACGAGCGACAAGCTCAAGCCAACCGCCAACAAAGGGTGGCCATCAATAGTTGAGAGCTTTCGGGAGTCCCTCCAAGAAGGTCGGAACCAAATCCTGGACTCGACCTACAGAGACAACTACGAGCCCTACTACAACGAAACCCTAAAGGCTCTTCGCAGCAGGTCTTCACCAGCTGATGGCCATGAACTCCTCAAGCAAACCCTGAAGCGATGGGCAGGGAAACCTTCGAGCAGAGCCGCTTGCTGCCTTGCCTTGCGGAATCTCATGGACCATGCCGTAAGCCGCCACCAAATGCCCGCGTCATGGCGAATCAGTCAGACGAGCATCAAGGAACTGCGTGGTCGGCCCGCTGAAAAAAAGACAAAAGCGACGCTGACAGATGCAGAGGTGTTGCGTCTGATCGAAGCGGTAGAAACTCGAAACAACGCTTGGGGCAATGTCTTACGGCTGATGGTCTTATTCGGCCTGAGACCAGTAGAGCTGCAGTACCTAGCTCCAAGGAGAACAGAAGCAGGCGATCTCGGCCTGTGGTGCAGCTACCGCAAGATCTCGGGTCCAAACCGTTGCGATCCCAGATGGCTGCTGCCCCTGCCTTTAGAGAAACCATCAGGAGAGCAAGTCTCCTGGAATCTCTGCCAGGCCATGGATGCGGGTCTCTTGGAGCTACCGGTTGGCCGTGATGGCGACCTCAGGAAGCTGAACGGGCGATACGTGCTGAACCACTTGAACCGACAGCCTGAATGGCTTGAGTTGAAGCAGCAATACGAAGCCAAAGGGATGTGGCTCAGACCTTATTCATTTCGCGACGGCTACAGCGTGCGGGCCCATCGATATGGCATCGAAACTGCCCAAATCTGCAGAGCGATGGGTCATGGCCTTGCCGCTCATAGCAGAGCCTATGAATCAGCCACGGACGCAACGACAAGAGCAGCTTTTGAAAAGGCTATTGGTAGCTAGGCACCACGAGAAAGCACATTCGACTAGCAAACGGGAACAGAAGGAATTGAGCACCCTATAATGCACATAACCGTCACGATTCCTTCGGGCAGTCGTGCTCTGACTCTCCATAAAGAGTTATTCGGGCCTACTGGATAGCGAGCCTCCAGCAAGGAACCGAACCGGGGTCTGCCGCACCTGTCACCACTCACACAGGATTGGTATGCCCAAGCCACTTAGACGACACAAAAAGTCTGGAGTCATCACTCCAAAGGGGACTGAAAAGCCCGCGACACAACAGTTAAGCGAGCTGTACCAAGCCTTCCTAGACGACGGAAGTCACTTTCACTTCCCGGGAGACGGACGTGTTTTTGTGAACGACACCCAGCTCCCAAGCTGCCTCAAGGAGCGGTTTTACGACGCCCTAGAACAGCATGTACGCGATTTCTTCGTGCTTCATCGCGGCGGCAAGAGCAGCAGACAAGTCAAGAAGTAAGGGGAAAACCATGAAATCTCAGTGGATTGATACGGCCGCCATGGCCGCGCATTTGGGCGTGCATCCAAAAACGCTCAAACGACTCAAGAACACGACAGCGATGTTCGAGGAAGGCATCGACTATCGGTTTGCTGGTGCCTCGACGCGTGCACCTCTGCAGTGGCAGTACGAAGTGGCAGAAAAATCCTTCACGCACTTCAAACGCATCGACCCTGCAGAGGTGGAGACCTATGGAGGCCGGGATGTTTAAGAGATCAATCAGCGGTCAATCGATCACCAAACATGTAGGGGGACGCAATGGAATTTGAAATTCGTGACCACTTGGCCAGTCTGTAACCAGACGGAGGCACAAACACACCGAATGGAGATCACAGCTATCTGTGCCCAGTGCCTGGCTGTGGAGCACCGAATTTCAAGGTGAACCTCAGTACTGGCAAGTGGGCTGCTTATGGCTGCAAATGCAGCAGCACTGAAAAGGGCAAACGAGCAATCCGTGAAGCTCTATCTCCAGCAATCAAGCCAAGAGAAAGCCGCAAAGACGACAGTTCAGCCCAATCCGAAACAAAGGGGACAAGAGCACCATCCAAAAAGGCAAGCCGCCCCAAAGGTCACCGCAGCTGGATCTACCGCAATGAAGAGGGCCAACCGACCCTGGAAGTGCACCGCACAGATGACGGAAAGGGCAAACGCAAGATCTGGCAGGAGAGCCTGATTGATGGCTGTCGACCCAGGGAACTGGCAGATCGGGTTCTTCCTTACGGATTAAGTGAGGCGAAGCAAGCCCTTGAAGATGGGGCGCCCTACGTGTTCATCCCTGAAGGAGAGCCATGCGCTGATGCTTTGAGGCAACTCGGATTGAATGCTGTGGCCACCCTTGGCGGTTGTGAGGGTTTCAATCCGGAACGGGATGGCGGCCACTTCGATCCAACAAGAGTGGTTGTGGTGGCTGACCAAGATCAGGCGGGGGTGAAGTACGCACGCAAAGTGGCGAGCACCTATCCCGGCTGTCGGTGGTTACTGGTTTACCCCGGCACACCTGAGTGGAATGGTGCAATGCCAAAGGATGGCGGGCTGGACGTTGCCGATTGGATTGCAGAAGGTGCATCCGTAGAGGACGTACTCAATGGAGTCCAGGAGGACAACCCCTTTGTGAGCCAGGAGCCTGAACCAGACCTAAGTCACTTGGCTGAACTCATCGCAAAACCTGCCCAGGGGGGTGTGCGGGACCTAGGAAAAATCTGGCGGGTTAACCAGTTCGCAGCAAGCGGCATCGTTTTACTGGCTGCCGATTCAGGAACGGGCAAGACCACCTTGATGAACCTCTGCATAGAGGCAATTCAAGAAGGAACTTCCTTTCTGGGGGCGTTCAAGACAGAACAAGCGAAAGCACTACTGATCCAAGGGGATGAACCTGAGAAGTTCGCTGAACGGAAGTTCCGGCGACAGGCGCTGAAACGCAACTTCGATGTCATCTACCCCGAAGGTCCGTTCCCACTTGAAGAACTATTCGACGCCATTGAGTCGCGTAAGTGGGAAGCCATCGGGATTGATAGCTTGACCACCGTGCTGAGCAGCGAAGGGCAGCGGACAGTTGATTTTGAAATTGTCGACCTTGTGTACAAGCTCAACAAAGCAGCGGTTAACAACGATGTACTACTTCTAACGACTGCCCATCTCAACAAGACTCGCCAGGACGGCAATGGCGTCAGACGAAAGCGGAAGGAAGTTCAGTGGGAAGACATCAGCGGTATCAACACGATCAGTGCGGCCGTTCAAGACTGCTGGGGACTGACAAGCCTTGAGGTCGAGCAGTTTTCACTCCATGCCCTCGGCAAGCGAAACATCGTGGAAGGCACTAAATGGCTTCTTCATCGGGACAGTGAGACTTACAACTGGTGGCTTGCGGATGAACAAGACCAGCAACTACCCACCGACGCAGAAAGGCTGGGAGCGAGGGTCCTTAAGCATGTGCAACAGCACGGCTACATGTCCATCAACGAGATGGTGATAGCTCTCGGTGGAAACGCAGAACATGCCCGGTTGGTTTGCTTTGACCTGTTTGAACAGGGTTGGCTGCAGCGCCATCCGCGGAGAACTGGCAAGCGTGGGCGTCCCGAATACCTCTATGGGGTTGGTGATTTTTCCCATGTCGCGCACACCCCCCTAGCCGACGTCACAGCGGGGGGATGATTCAGCGGTCCCCCTCGCAAAAGAACGCACCTCCCCCTTTCCGACGCAAAAACTCCTTAGCCATCAGCCTTGAAAGCGCCTGTGATGGAGTCTTCTTCAATTCCATGGGCATCTCCGCAGGTGATGAAGAAATGATCAAAATTTAGGCCGCAAAATGCAATTCAACCCCCCAGAGACAGACACCAAAAGGCAAATACCTAGAAAAACCCACCAAAAACCCCAAACACAAGGAGTTCTCTGGAGCAATGACCATGCTATATAGCTAGCATGCTCGCTCCGACAGAAGCCTTACAGATGAATGCAGACGAAAAGGAAAAGTATTCTACTATAAGAAAAAAGCTTAAATTGGTTTCAAGCATATTTCCGTCAGTTTATGATATTACTAGCAACTGCAACTTGAGCTGCGAGGGTTGCTACTACTACGAAGGGGAAGGCAATTTAAATGGAAGCAAACAGTTACCCGACGAAGAATGGGTATCATTTTTCATCGAAGAAAAGGCAAGAGGAGTCAATTTTCCTCACATTGCCGGAGGCGAGCCAAGCCTAAGACCTGCATTACTTTTGAAGGCATGGGAGACATGGAAGCAGGGCGCAATATATACCAACGGAACATTACCTGTAGAAAAAGATATTAATTTTAAAATAATTATTTCTATATGGGGAGATAAGCAAACAGACCAGTTGTTGCGAGGCAAAGACACTTGGGATACTATCTACAAACATTACGCTAATGACGCCAGGGCCTCCCTTCTCTTTACCGTCAATCGTCTAAATATTGACAGCTTTCCTGAGGTTATGCAATTTGCAGAGACTCTAGGGATTGATTTGTGCATAAGTATATACAGCCCCACCAGGAAAAGGCTAGATACACTTGAAAAAGACCCCCTCAGCGTCGACTCAACTGTACTAGAAAAACTTCAAGAATATGTCGTGAATAACAATCATAAACATCCCAGCATTCAACTCATATCTCCTATCGAGTATTTTTCTCAAGCGGCCGATCCTTCAAGTCTTTTCAATGTTGATGATGCCACCAATTGGGCAAAAAGCTGCTCACTCTTGGACAACAAAAAGTACAGACACTACTCATCAACTCAAAAGTACGATAAAAACGCTTGTTGCACTCCGTATGTCGATTGCTCTGAATGTAGAGGCTATTTAAATGTCTATACACGGATAATATCCAATACTCGTGAGTACCTTGCAAATAAAAGCTTAAAAAAACTCACTAGATTTGAGGGAATTTTAGATGCTTACTTAAACATGCACTACCCACGGCAAAGCTTGTCAAGCATTACGAACGAATACATGGCCAAGTAAGGCAATATTTTTTAGAATTTACACATAACAATCGAGCCTTAAGTCTCTTGCATAGCAATCGCGACCATGATCGGGTAGTCATAACAGGTTTTGGCGCAATCTCGCCAAATGGAAACAATACCAACGAAATTTGGAAAAATCTTTCAAATGGTCTAAGTGGCATTGACGTCACAAAAAAAATAACAAAATTTAGCTCTAGACCATGGATATGTGGCGAAATTAAATCCTTTTCGTTTGACTCCTTTTTCTCCTCCAAAGAGCTTAGGAGGCTAGATCGATACACACAACTTATTTTAATTGCCTGCGATGAAGCAATTACAATGAGCGGCTGGGACCTTCAGGCAATTGATTTGCAGAAAGTAGGCATCTTTGTTGGAACGAGTTTAGGAGCTATTGGAACCATAGAAAACACTATGGCCTCACCTCGAAAGAACATAGTATCGCCTTTGTTTACCACATCTATCATGAGCAACAGTGCATGCTGCGAAATTGGTTTAAAGTATCAAATAACGGGGCCATCGTTTGCTCCTATAGCAGCGTGTTCAACTGGTAATTACAGTATTGGGATAGGATTTAATGCCATTAAGAATAGCGATATTGACGCTGCAATCGTTGGTGCAGGAGAAGCTCCACTATCGGAAATTATTTTTCAAAGTTGTGATCGTCTCAAAGTGCTTTCTCGAAACTTTACAAATCCAGCAAAAGCGAGTTGTCCATTTTCTCGAGATAGAGATGGCTTCGTTCTTTCAGAGGGTGCTGCAATCTTAATCCTAGAAAGACTATCAACTGCATTGTTGAATAATCATCAGGTTTTTGCGGAAGTGATCGGATGTGAAATGAGTACGGACAGTTTTCATCTCACTTCACCTAATCCATCAGGTCGACCTATCGCATCTCTAATCCAAAGCTTACTGCGCAAAACAGGGGTAAATCGGGAATATATTGATTATATAAATTGTCATGGCACTTCTACTGTTCTCAATGATTTAGCCGAGACTCGCGGCATTCAACTTGCGTTTCAGGAAAGCACAAAAAGTCTCGATTTGAGTTCAACAAAGTCAATGACTGGACATTTGTTAGGAGCTTCAAGTGCACTGGAAGCTATTTTATGTGTACAATCAATTAGAAATAGCTTCATACTGCCGACAATAAATTTAAAAAATCCAGACCCCAACTGCAACCTCAACTACACGCCTAACACAGGGATTTCGAAGAATATTAACATTGCAATTTCTAATTCGTTTGGTTTTGGAGGCCACAATTCTGCACTTTGCCTTGCTAAATTCAAAGAACAATGACAACTTTTACCACTTTGATAATAAATTTATATCAACTTTCATCCCTTGACTTTGCTTGAGCAACGACAAACCCCCCTGAATTAAGGCAATTAACCAGTTCATTTGTTCGAGACCTTGATATGCATAGGCCAACAAGTTCCTCGAGGATTCCTTTTTCACTAAAGCTTGCCGCACAATCATGGCCAACATGTTGTAATGTTATACAGCTACTTCTAGATACTTCACTATTAAAAAACAACTCAGCCTGCGCTAAGTCATGGAAAGAATCTCCAAAGAATATGTATTCATTTGCATTCGAATAAGGCAAATCGTCTACACATTTATACTTCCAATTACTTATATTTTCCGCGGCTTTCAAGGTACTTAATACAAAATAATTTCTCTTTGTCTTCCTTTCGACATCTTGAATAATTTGCGACACGTAATCTGGATGCATAGAGTATTGAGGGCCAAAAGCGATGATTGTTTCGGCACCCAGAGAAGGGCCCAGTAGCAAAGCATTAGTTCCTCCCATGCTAGTTCCAAGGGCTATAGTTCTGTCAAATCTCCCAAACGAATAGAAAGTATTTTTTAGGATATCAATATTGATGCAATTCGACCAGCTCTTTTTTAGATCAGAAACAAGGAAGACACTTGAGTTCTTAATACCTATTTTATCCAACCAATCATCATTAATTTCGATGCCCTTGCCAAGTCTATGCGCAGCACCCGTGAAAAGAATTAAGCAGTCTTTACCAGTGTTTTTCATACCCTTTATAAGCATATCATTGCATTCATGCAAGGTTTTGAACTCAGTATAGTCACTAGTCTGAATAAATCTTTTAAGCTCTATAGATTCTGGAAATTGGCTAATATTTTTTTGCAAGGCAAAGGGCCTCATCAGGATAACCTAATCGCCTAAAATATTCATAACCAACAGATTTGCCAGGATGTGCCGCCAAGAGACTATCTATTGAAGACATTAATAGATATTCATTCTTTTCTTCGATATTAACGTCTACGTTTTCTACCAACAATCTAAAATCATCAGGAAATCTATTCAAACTTTTTTTAGAATTAATTGTGCCTCACCAAGCCTTCCCATTGTCCGTAAAGCTTGCACCACACAAAAGTAAGAAGCAGGTATCTCTGGATTACTCTCGAATAAATCTTCCGCATACTCCAAAGACTTATCGTATTCACCAGATGCACGGTAGACATCAGTTGCAATGGTAAGGAGTTTGACCTGGTTAGGGATCTTTTCTAATCCTGCTCGAATCTTCTCTTGTGCTTGCTCAAATCGATTGAGTGCAACTAGATCTTGTGCTGCACGTCCATATCCATTCCAGTTCTCTGGATAATGAGTGATTAAAAGTTCTGCATATTCCAGAGATTTCTCGCGATCACCAGATGCACGGTAGACATCAGTTACAATAAGAAGGAGTTTGAATTAATTGGGGTATTTTTCTAAACTTGAAGCAAGCTCTACTTTCGCTGCGGCAAGATTTTTAGAGCTTAGAAGTTCCATTGCGTTACTAATGCATAACTTCAAGTCACTCATTTGCTGGCAGGAAACTATATGTTTATTATCGCACACTCAGGCCGAGAAATCAATAAAGTGTCTTTGATAAATTCTCCAAAAAAGCTGCGATGGTACATATACATACGCCACAGCCATCAACGAGCCGCGATCAAAAGGTCAATGCATCAGGCGGATAAGCGCCATTCACTAATTCTCAAGTAAATATTGCAATTCCATTAAATTTTTCTCCTTAATCTGCAGTACTTACATACGGTATTTATGAGCGAAAAGAATCAGCCAGTTTTTTTCGATTTGGCGACAATCCACAAAGCTTGTCGAGTTGAGCCACTGCACCCACAACGGCTCCTGGGTTGTTCTGAGCCAAGCCCAGGCGCGCACTCTCCATCAGTAAGTGGATTGCCTGAGCGACAAGGTCACTGCGTTGGACGTTCGCCTTGTCGATGTCCTCCCTGATCAGGGCATAAGCCTGTTGAACAGTTCGTTGTGCTGTTCTGCGGCTGACCCCCTTGGTCTCCGCCAGGTACGCCACCACGGCAGTGCAGCTGTAGCCCTCCAAGAGCATGCAGTGAGCGACCTGAACCCGGTCAACGACCTCGACCCTCTTCGGCATCAAAGAAGCCCCCGACGAATAAGGACACGCTTGAGAGCTTGAGAGCTGCATGAATCCAGGTCCACCTCATCAAGGGCTGACCTCAAGCGAACACGGAAATCCTTCTGATCCAGCCGCTGGATCGCGTAATCCAAAACACTGATCTCTGAGCGTTCCGCCGCGACCAAAGTACCCATGGATTTGTCCTGAAATTTGTCCTGATTAGCAGGCAGAGCAATTTCAGGCTAGCGAGAACCCTCGTCTTGGAATGGTTGAGGGGGCCTTCCAGCCCCCATGAGTCATTTGGGTGATAAGGCTGACTTCACCCCATCTCCCCTAAGGGTCAGGCAGCAACAGGGGCTGCTTGACGGGAGAAACGAACGATGTTGTTCGCAGTTACGGGTTTGCTCTCACCGAGCAGGCTTCAGTCACCCTCCTCATGCCCCGTCGAAACCATTGCAGCCCCTTGAGGGGGGGAATGGAGCTGAGCGGAATCGAACCGCTGTCCGAAACACTGGTGTGGATCACCTAGTCCGACAAAGCCGGACCCTGTCATTCTGACAGGAGTGGTGGCCTGGAGCACAACGCCCTTGGGTCGAACAAACCGGATATCTGCTGTTGCAGTTCTTCCCCAGGGCCTGGAGGCTGCCGGCAGCGAAGAACTGACCGAGCTCGGGGCCCATTCCGTGAAGCCCGGCAGACGTGCCGTCAGCTTTGACGCCGACATGGCCTGCCTTTACAGGATGCACTTGCAGGCGCGGCTGCCTTTCCGGCTGTTGCGTCAAGTGGCCTGCTTCCCCTGCCAAGGCCGCGACGACCTCTACGACGGCATCCGCCAAGCCCTCAACTGGGAACGCTGGCTGCATCCCTCCATGAGCTTCCGAGTGGATGTGACCGGAACGGCACCGGGGCTGAACCACAGCCATTTCACGGCCTTGCAAGTCAAAAACGCCCTTGTGGATGCGCAACGGGATCTCTGGGGGGAACGCTCCTCCATTGATCTCGACGACCCCGACCTCTCCTTGCATCTCCACCTTGGCCGCGGAAACGCACAACTGAGCCTTGATGGCAGTGGAGGCAGCCTGCACCGCCGCGGCTACAGAGCTGCCATGGGGGTCGCACCCTTGAAGGAAAATCTGGCTGCCGGGCTGATCCGCCTGACGGGCTGGGATGGAACCAGCCCCCTGGTGGACCCCTGCTGTGGATCCGGAATTCTCCTGATCGAAGCAGCACTGGCAGCGCTGCAGCAAGCCCCTGGATTGGGGCGACGCTTTGCCCTCGAAGGTTGGGCTGATTTCCAGCCCGAACTCTGGGAGAAAGAAGTCGATCGCGCCAGGCAGCGCAGGCGGCGAGACCTCACAGTCCCCCTCCTGCTTGGAATCGAAGCGGATCCCGCCATCGCTGATCAGGCCCGCGCCAACGTGGAGGCTGCAGGCCTGAGAGGAATCATCCGCATCTCCACCAGCCCGTTTGAAGACGAAACACTGCCCGATGGTCCGGGAGTCCTGGTGTGCAATCCGCCCTATGGCCAACGCATCGGTGACGAACAGGAGCTCGATGCGCTCTACAGCGCTCTGGGGCAATTTGTACGCCGAGAAGCCTCCGGCTGGCAGCTTTGGCTGTTGAGTGGCAATCCGAAGCTCACGGGTGCACTACGGCTCAAAGCATCCCGACGGATTCCTGTGAGCAACGGCGGAATTGATTGCCGCTGGTTGCAGTACGACATTCGCTGATGTGACAACACGAACCCACGGGCCTCAGCCGTCGTAGGAGACAACGCTTCCGTTCACAGAAAATCCAGATTGGAGTCAACATTGATCGAGATATTGGCGACGGGTGACATCTGAACCAACGCGCTGTCCCAGCAGCGATAAATCTCAGAATGAATCGCTCGAGCGATGTGATCAGGGGCAGAAAAATATTTCATCAATTTGCCGCTTGAACAACGCTTGCAAGCCGCCAACTGAGAGGCATTTCGCTCGAAGCTGCAATGAACCGTGGCAACAGCAACCTGCCTGAAACGTTGGAACAGTTTTTTGACCAGAAAAGCTTGCATCATCAAATCATTTTGACGGGGCTTGAGCAGATCTTCAAAGCATCGTTCCGGCAATCTGTCGGAATCATTTGAAAGATGCTGTGCCCTTCTTTTCAGCCCCCTAGGCCAATAGGACGAATCAATCCCCCGGAGTATTTGATAAAGATCAAGATGAAGATGAAGATGAAGATGAAGATGAAGTAACAGACCAGATGGCAGGGCCGACTCACGCGATAACCGCTTCACATGACTGGCCTGAAAACAGGAATGTTGCTCTAAAGCAAGGCCGTAATCGTCTTATTCACGACCGGATCGATCCAAAACAGACCCTAGAGACTCAACTCTCAGTGCATCACCAAACAAAGGAAGATCAGATTGGACCGCTTTCTGGATGACAGAGGACTTTCCAGATCCACAGGGTCCGGCCACCAGGAAAAGAGTTGACTGTTCCCAGCCAAGCTCAAGACGCGAACCGGATTGCTGATCAGGAACAAGATCCTGCCGAAGCCTTCGCCAGAAGGGGGAGCGCAACGATCACAGAACAACAATCAAGGCAAGTTAACCCGGTATTAACCATGGGTTAACTGTCAATTGAATGGTGAAGTGATGATGACGCGTTTAACGCGCTGGGGCCGGTTCAGACCCGCCCCATCACCGCACGCACGGTTTTCATCAGGCCCTCAAGCGTCTGGGGCAAGAAAGGCCCCTTCAAAACCTGCCCACCGATGCGCAAACTGATGCCAGCCAGCACAAGATTGGCAACGGAGAGGGTCAGCAGCGCGCGGATCCAATCCAGCCCCCACTCGGCCTGAATCCAAAGCAGCAACGACGCTTCTCCCGCCAACAACGCCAGGAACATGGCGGTACCTCCGATGGCGAGGAACAAACCACCGCTGATCAATCGGCGTTTTTCCCGATCCACCTCCTGCAGAGCAATACGCACATGCAGGTCCATGACCGAAGCCGCCAGCGCCGTGACCCGGGCAGCCGCTCCAAATCCACGCGGAGAGTTTTGATCGGCCATCAGGAACGCCGTCCTCCGCGAAGCATGCTGCCCAGCAGCAAACCAACACCTAGGGCAACACCTACGGCCAGAAGCGGTCGCTGACGCACAGGCGCCTCGATCTTTGGCCGCAGCGTGCTGTTCAACTCATCCAGCAGCTGTTCCAGTTGCTCTTCCAGGGGGTCAAGACTGTCGGCCCAATCGCGGCTGCGATCACCCGCGTTATGGAGAAGATCCTCAAGCTGATCGCGCACACCTTGGGGCGTCAGGCCTGTATTCGCTTCGATCAGACGAACAAGCTCATCCACACTTCCCCGGGTCGCTTCCAGGGTGTGATGGGCCAAATCCGGCCAACGCTCTTGGATCGTTGGAAGCAGGCTGTCGAACCGCTCACGGAAGTGATGCTCGAATCTGCCGTTGGACTGCGGCGGTGTCGAGGCCATAAAGACCAGTGGCAGAAACCTCTAAAAGGGTAGGGAGACTGAAGGCTGAGGGAAAGTCTTTGCCGCGATACGCCCTACTGCGTCACACCGGAGCACCGGACGACCCCAGCGGATGCCATATCGATCTGCTGCTTGAGGATGGGGATACCTGCCGAACCTGGCGCCTCGCGACCATGCCGCGCCCGAACGCAGGGGCACAACCGGCGGTTCCCCTGCCACCACATCGGCTTGTCTGGCTGGAACCACGCAGTGCCGCCGTTTCAGGCAACCGGGGCTGGGCCGAACGGATCCATGCAGGGAGCTACAGCGGCGTGCTTCCAAACACCACGGATCCAACGGATAAAGACGTGACCCTGCAGCTCCAAGGCGACCTTCAGGGCTGCCTACGCATCGCCAAAGGACACTGCTCGTTAACGATCCCTTGAGCTTTTCGTGAGCTCCGCTAGTTTCAACCTGCTGACAGCCCCAGATCCTGTTGGTTCACATCAATCAGGTTGGGCTTACGCACTTCAAGTCGTTCGGCGGAGCGATGACAATCCCTCTTGAGGAGGGATTCACCGTTGTGACCGGACCCAACGGTTCCGGCAAGAGCAACATCCTCGACGGTGTTCTTTTCTGCCTAGGCCTTGCTACTAGTCGCGGCATGCGGGCCGACCGCTTACCGGACCTGGTCAACAGCGGCATGCTCAAGGCGGGCAAGGCCGCCGAAACCACAGTAAGTGTTCGCTTCGATCTCAGCGACTGGACACCCGATGCCGCCGAGGAAGGCCTCGAAGCTCCGGCCGAAGGCCCCTGGATTCAACCGGGGCAAACCGAGTGGACGGTGACCCGCAAGTTGCGGGTGATGCCGGGAGGCTCCTACAGCTCCAGCTACAGCGCTGACGGAGTGTCCTGCAATCTGCAGCAGCTGCAGACCCAGTTGCGACGACTGCGGATCGATCCCGAAGGGAGCAATGTGGTGATGCAGGGGGACGTCACCCGCATCGTCTCGATGAGCAACCGGGACCGCCGCGGCCTCATCGATGAGCTGGCGGGTGTTGCCCTGTTCGACACCCGGATCGAACAGACCCGCCGCAAGCTCGATGACGTGCAGGAGCGCCAAGAGCGTTGCCGGATCATTGAGCAGGAATTGCTGACCAGCCGCCAACGGTTGGAGAAGGACTGCGCCAAGGCCCGCCAGTACCAGGAGTTAAGGGAACGGCTGCAGCTGGGACGGCGCCAGGAAATGATGCTGGCCTTCGAGGCAGCCCAGCAGGCCCTGAAGGATCTGGCCACGCGCCAACAGGCTCTGGAAGCCCAGGAACAGCGGGACGCTGCGGCCATCGCCAGTGGCCGGGAGCAACTGAACAAGGCTGTGGCCGAACTGGAACTGCTGCAGGAGCAAGTCAAGGCCCTGGGAGAAGACCAACTGCTTGCGGTTCAGGCAGAACTCGCTGGCCTCGACACGAGCAGCCGCGAACTTGAACGCCAGGCCACCCTCCACCAGGACGAAGGCCAGAAACTGCAGGGACAGCGCCATGACCTCGCCACCCGTCGCCAGCAGTTGCAGCTGCAGTCGCGGGAGCTGGAGCGCGACCCCAACCAGGACGCCCTGAACGCTGCTGAAGACAACTGCAAAGCCGCTGAGGCGTCGGTTGAGATGTCCCGCCGCCGACTGGCGGATGTTGCCGGCCGCTCCGGCGCCTGGGTGGAGGAACAAAAGCGCCGCAGTGGCCGCCGTCAGGAATTACAGAGCAGCGTCGCTCCCTTGCTGGAGGAGCAACAGCAGTTGCAGGAACGGCTGCGTCAGGAACGGGAACGCCTCGAGGAGCTCACCCAGGAACAGCAGCAGGACGGCTCCGACGGTGCCGCCGTGCAGCAGCAGCTCGAGACCCTGGAGGAGACCTGGCAAACCCTTCTTCAAGCCATTGCCGATGGCAAACAGGAGCTCCAGCAAACGGCCGACTCCCTGGCCATCCAACAGCGCACGCGCAGCCGGCTTGAACAGGAACAAACCCGTTTGGAACGGGAAATCGCTCGTCTGGAGAGCCGTCGTGATGCCCTTCAGGAAAGCCGCGGCACCGGTGCCCTTCGCCTGCTGCTGGAGGCCGGCCTCGATGGCATCCATGGCCCTGTGGCCCAGCTGGGGGAGGTGGAGGATCGCCATCGCCTTGCCCTTGAAGTGGCGGCTGGGGCCCGTCTCGGCCAGGTAGTTGTCGACGACGACCGCATCGCTGCCCGCGCCATCGAGCTGCTCAAGAGCCGCCGTGCCGGCCGGCTTACCTTCCTGCCCCTGAACAAGATCCGCTCACCCGGGGGGGGCAGCTCAGCCGCCTTTGCCCGGGGGGCACGCCCAGGAGGGGACAGCGGCACTGGACTAATCGGTCGAGCTGTGGAACTAGTGCGCTTCGAGCCTGTTTATGACCAAGTGTTCGCTTACGTCTTCGGCGACACCCAGGTGTTCTCCGACTTGGCCAGCGCCCGCCAACAATTGGGCCGCTCCAGGGCTGTGACCCTGGATGGCGAGCTGCTGGAGAAAAGCGGCGCCATGACTGGCGGCAGCTTCTCCCAGCGCAGCAGCAGCCTCAGTTTCGGTCGCAGCAGTGATCAGGACGAAGCCGAGCCCTTGCGTCGTCGCTTGCTGGAACTAGGTGAATCCCTGGTGGCCTGTCGGCGGGAGGAGTCGAAGTTGGCGCAACTGATGGAGCAGCAGAAACCCCAGCTGCGCCAGCTCGAGCAGCAACAAGCCGCTCTGATCGCCGAGCGCAATGCGGCCCGGCGGAACCACGGCCCCCTGCTCGAGCGCAGCCGCCAGCGGGCCGAACGGCTCAGCAAACTGCAGCAAGACCAGACGGAACAACAGCAGCGACTCGAAGCGATCAGCCATGAGCTCGCCCCCCTGACAGTGGAGCTCCAAGCCCTTGATGAGGCGGAGCGGAACAGCGGCAGCAATGACGATGCCGCGGCCTGGGCCCAACTGCAGAAGGAGCAGGAAAGCGCAGACCAAAGGCTGGAGACGGCCCGCAGCGAGCGGGACCAGCTGCTGAACGCCCGCCGCGAGCGACAGCTGGCGATCGAACGGCTGGGGGATCAGGAGAAGGCACTGGCCGCAGAGGAGGCACGGCTGCAGGAGGCTGTGAAGGCCCTAGCCAGCGCCCATGCCGCCTGGCGCCAGCAGCAGAGCGACCTCCAGCAGAAGCGTCAACAACTAGAGCAGCAGCAGAGCGACCTGCAGGAACGATTTGGCAGCCAGCGCCGGGCCAGGGATGCCGCGGAAGCCGAGGTGGGCCGGCAGCGTCAGGCCCTGCAGCAGGCCGAGTGGAATCTGGAACGGCTCAAGGAAGACCGGGAAGGGTTAATCGAAGAGCAGCGCAGCGGTTCGGTGCGCCTCCAGGAGATGGAACAGGCCCTGCCGGACCCCAGGCCTGAGATCCCCGAGGCCTTGCGACTGTCTGGCCTGGAGGCCTTACAAGCCGATCTGCAGGCCATCCAGCAACGCATGGAAGCGCTGGAGCCCGTCAACATGCTGGCGCTGGAAGAACTTGAGGCCCTCGAACAGAGGCTCCACGAACTGAACGAGCGGCTCGATGTGCTCAACAGCGAGCGTGAAGAGCTGCTGTTGCGGATCGAAACAGTGGCCACCCTGCGTCAAGACGCCTTCATGGAAGCTTTCACCGCCGTGGATGGCCATTTCCGCGAGATCTTTGCCTCGCTCTCTGATGGTGATGGCCACCTGCAACTGGAGAACCCGGACGAACCTCTGGAAGGTGGTCTCACCCTGGTGGCGCATCCCAAGGGCAAGACCGTACGGCGCCTGGCCTCGATGTCAGGTGGTGAGAAATCGCTCACCGCTCTGAGCTTCCTGTTTGCCCTGCAGCGCTTCCGGCCGTCGCCCTTCTATGCCCTGGATGAGGTGGACAGCTTCCTCGACGGCGTCAATGTGGAGCGCCTTGCCGCCCTGATCGCCCGTCAGGCCGAGGCGGCACAGTTCATGGTGGTCAGCCATCGCCGCCCGATGATCGGCGCGGCCCAGCGCACCATCGGCGTGACACAGGCCCGCGGCGCCCATACCCAGGTGGTGGGTTTGCCGGATGCCGCCTGAACGATCGGCGTTTTCGCTGTGCAACCTGAACGTGACAGTCGGAACCCCTGCGCCACAATGGCCTGACTGTCCATGGCCGAGGGCCCGCGCTTGACCCCGACCCCTTCCCCGACTGAAGCCATCACGACTGGCGTACCCAGCGATCGCCTCTGGTTGCGCTCCGAACTGATGGGCACCCAAGTGATCACCCGCGACACCGGCCGCCGCCTGGGGGTGGTCGGTGAAGTGATCGTGGATATCGACCGCCGTGAAGTGGTCGCCGTCGGTCTGCGGGACAATCCGCTGACCCGTTTTCTGCCTGGTCTGCCGCGCTGGATGCCGCTGGACCGGATCCGTCAGGTGGGAGACGTGATCCTGGTGGATTCCGCCGATTCCCTTAGTGAGAACTTCAATCCCGAGCGATACAGCCGGGTCATTAACTGCCAGGTGATCACAGAATCCGGTGAGCAGCTGGGTCGGGTGCTCGGCTTCGCCTTCGACATCGAAACCGGAGAACTGACCACCCTGGTGATGGGAGCCCTCGGCGTGCCCCTACTGGGGGAAGGAGTGCTGAGCACCTGGGAAATGCCGGTGGAGGAGATCGTCAGCAGTGGTCCGGATCGGATCATTGTTTACGAAGGGGCCGAAGACAAGCTGAAACAGCTGAACAGCGGTGTGCTGGAGAAACTTGGGGTTGGAGGTCCCAGCTGGGAAGAGCAGGAGCGGGAGCGTTACCGGGTCAATTTGGTGCCCGTGGAAAACCAGCTCACCTCTGGACAACCTCAGGAACAGGAACAACGGCGCCTCCAGGCCTCAGAAGCTGAGCGGCTTGATGCTGATGCGGAACTCGAATACGTGGAACTGGAGGATCGGCGGCAGGAGGCCAGGCAGCAACGCCGTTACCTCGATGAGCCCCAGCGGTATGACGAGCGGCGCTACGAGGAACGTCCCCGCTACGACGACCGGGACAACGTCAGAGACGACCGATCCACTGAACGACCGCGGTCCTACGAGCAGCAGCAACCCCCCGCCTACGACGAACGAGCCCCTTACGAGGAGCAGCCTGCTTATCAGGAGCAACCGGCCTATCAGGAAGAGCCGGCCTATCAGGAACAGCCGCCGAGGCGCGCCATGCCAGCCTCCCGCCGTGCTGTTCAGCAGTCCGGTGAACCCCTGGATGTGGAACCGATGGAAGACTCAGCTCCTCAGCGAAGGAACCAGAATCTAGACGACCCCTGGTGAACGAGCCTGAGCGCGGGGAGGCGATCAGGCCGACTTGAAGTCCAGAGATGCGCTGTTGACGCAGTAGCGCTGGCCCGTCGGGGCGGGGCCATCAGCAAAGACATGCCCCAGATGGGCATCACAGCGGGCGCAATTAATTTCGGTGCGCACCATTCCGTGGGTCAGATCCTGTTTGGTGGTGATCGCATCGGAACTCACACCGTCCCAGAAACTCGGCCAGCCGGTGCCCGAGTCAAATTTGGCGTCAGAACTGAACAACGGCGATCCACAGCAGATGCAGTGATACATCCCGGTGGCCTTGTTGTTCCAATAAGCACCGGTGAAAGCACGCTCAGTACCGCCGCAACGAGCCACCTGAAACTGTTCCGGCGTCAGGGATTGCTTCCACTCCTCTGCACTGCGTTCGACCGGATTGGACGGGGTCATGGTCGTCGGATTTAGCAGCCTCTCCAGCCTAGGAAGAGCTGAGCTCGCGGGGGAGCAATGCCCTCACCTCTGCAGCCAGGGCAGCCACCGCCCCTGGATCCCCCCGCAACGCCTGGAGATCCTGCCGCTGGCCCTCCAGCCGCTCGGGAGCATTCAGCCAGTCGCATGCTTCCAGCGCGATCTGCTCCGGCGTGATTGCCCCCACCCTCTCCGGAACCACGGCGCGGCCAGCACTGATGTTGGGCCAGGCCATCAGACCGTTGTTGCGCAGACGCCAAAGAGTCAGCAAGACCCCAATCAGACGCCGCAAGCCCGGCAAGCGCGCCAGCAGCCCCAGCCCACCATCCCAGGCCTGCATCACCTCAAGGTGCTGGGTGGGAACAATCACGATCATCGGCACAGCAAGTGCTCCAAGCTCGGCCGTGTTGGCACCAACGGTGGTCAGGGCCAGGGCGCACTGGCTCAAGGCCCCGTGGGCCGGATGCTGCTGCAACAGACGAATCCGCGTCCCCGCCGCCGTCACCAACTCGGTGACCAACTCCTCTTGGTCAACCGACGCAACGGAAGCGCTGTAACGGGCAGCGATCGGATTGGATCCACCGGCAAAACGGAGCAACTCCGCCACGCTTGTGGTTGGAGCCAACGGCAACAAAAAGCGGCATTCGGGTTGCAATCGAGCCAGGCGGTCGGCGGTATCGAGCAGAAATGGCATACCCACGCACAGCTTGGCCGGCTTGGAGCCCGGCAGCAGGGCCACCCACTGGCCTTCAGGCAGGGGATCCTCCCGACGGGCGAAGGATGACAAATCCGCCATCAGATCCCCAACCACACGGCATCGGGACTGATAACGAACCGGAAGCTGGCGCTGAACCGCCTCCGACATGGCCGCGATCCGGTCGTTCCAGCCCGGCCAGCGCGCCACCCATTCGGCATAGGTGATGTGGCGATACCCAAGTCGGGCCGAGAGCAGAACTGTCCAGAACTGATCCCCTCCCAGGAACACCACCACACCCCGCTGGGGCCAGGGGCCGTACCGCTGCGGGCGCAACAACAGCGACCAGAAACACCGTGCCGGCACGATGCGCTCAAACAATCCCCAGGGCTCTGCCGCCATGGGCTCCTGCCCGGTGGCATTGGGACAGGGAACCAGGACCAAATGCAAGGACGCCGCGGCCTTCGCGGACCGTGGACGAAGGCGGAGGCTGGCATGCAGACGTTCCGCAAGTGGGCGGACCCATGTGGTCAGCTCACCGGGACCGTTTGAAACAAGAACGACGGCCGGTCCAGGTTCTGCTGCGCGGGGACGGGCCAAGAGAAAAAGTGCGGATGGCGAGACTTGAACTCGCAAGGCCGAAGCCACACGCCCCTCAAACGTGCGTGTCTACCAATTCCACCACATCCGCGTGGTCGACCTCACCGCTCGGGCGCTGTCGACGTCAGATCATACCGGGGCGGGTCTTTGCTTTCGGCTTGATCGGTCGGCGCTGATACGATCCGGCGTCAGGCCTGAAGATGCTGCGGGATGCCCATCGGCAAAGTGCTGATCGCCAACCGCGGCGAGATTGCTCTCCGAATCATTCGGAGTTGCCGCGAGCTCGGCATCGCCACCGTGGCGGTTTACAGCTCGGTCGACAAAGACGCACTCCACGTTCAGCTCGCGGATGAAGCGGTGTGTGTGGGCGAGGCGCTGAGCAGCAAGAGCTACCTCAACATCCCCAACATCCTGGCGGCGGCCACCTCCCGCGGCGCTGACGCCATCCATCCCGGCTACGGCTTTCTGGCCGAGAACGACAAGTTTGCCGAGATGTGCCGTGATCACGGCCTCACCTTCGTGGGACCGTCACCCCACGCGATTCGCTCGATGGGGGATAAGTCGACCGCCAAAACGACGATGCAATCGGTGGGTGTCCCCACGGTTCCTGGCAGCGAAGGTCTGCTCAGCAGCACGAACCAGGCGGCGGCCCTTGCCGAGGAGATGGGCTACCCCGTGATGATCAAGGCCACCGCCGGCGGTGGCGGACGCGGCATGCGGCTCGTGCCGGACGCCAGTCAGCTGGAAAGCCTTTACAAGGCGGCCCAAGGCGAAGCGGAAGCCGCCTTTGGCAACCCTGGGCTCTACATGGAGAAATTCATCGACCGGCCCCGCCACGTGGAAGTGCAGGTGCTGGCCGACCGCCACGGCAATGTGGTGCACCTGGGAGAACGCGACTGTTCGATTCAGCGTCGTCACCAGAAACTGCTGGAGGAGGCCCCCAGCCCGGCCCTGGATCCAGAACTGCGGCTGCGCATGGGTGAAGCCGCAGTTGCTGCCGCCCGCAGCATTAATTACGAGGGCGCTGGAACGGTGGAATTCCTGCTTGATCGAAGCGGAGGTTTCTACTTCATGGAGATGAACACCCGCATCCAAGTGGAGCATCCGGTGACCGAAATGGTCACGGGTGTTGATCTGATTGCCGAGCAGTTGCGCATCGCCGGTGGTGAACCCATCAGCGTGCGCCAGGACGAGATCCAGCTCACCGGCCATGCGATCGAATGCCGGATCAACGCGGAGGATGCACGCCATAACTTCCGCCCCGCCCCGGGACGAATCACAGGATGGCTGCCCCCCGGGGGACCAGGAGTGCGCGTCGACAGCCACGTTTATACCGGCTACGACATCCCGCCCTTCTACGACTCCTTGATCGGCAAGCTGATCGTCTGGGGCAAAGACCGCGACCACGCCATGACCCGGATGAAACGGGCCCTAAATGAATGTGCCGTCACCGGAATCCCGACAACGGTGGAATTTCATCTCGAAATGCTGGATCGGCCGGAATTCATCAACGGCGACATCCACACCAAGTTCGTCGAGCAGGAGATGCTCCCCTGAACTCAGGCTGCCGCCTGAGCGTGCATCAGAATTTGGGACAGAAGCCCCTGCTGACCAACGAGCAACTCACGCACGAGGCTGATCAATCCAACCCAGATCACTGGGGTGACATCGACCCCACCAATCGGGGAGATCACACGGCGGCTGAGCGCCAGCACAGGCTCCGTCGGCCAGGCCACCACGGGCCAAGCGCCGTGGCTCAGGTCAACCTGGGGGTACCAAGTGAGCACGATGCGAAGCAGGAACGCCAGGGTCCAGGCTGCCAACAGCAGACCAAGGAGAAGATGAACAACTGGCAGGACCTGCAGCAGCAGCGGCGTCACAAAGCTCAAAGCAAATCGCCCCGTCATCGTAGAAAGCCGACATCGCTCCTTAGGATCAGCGCGGCTTTGATGCAGACAGCAGCAACCCCATGACCCCCTCCCTCTCCAACTTCCTGAGCAGCCTCGTTTGGGGAGGTGTGATCGTTGTTGTTCCCGCCACCATCGCGCTGATCCTGCTGAGCCAGACCGACCGTCTCGACCGCAAGCTCTGACCTGCCCCTGGCGCCCCTCGTAGACTGAGCCCCTAGCGGGATCAGAGTTTTGGTTAACGCCAGTCTCAACTGGGCCAGCATCGTCGGCATCGTGTTGGCCGTCGGCGGAGCTCTGCTCTATTTCATGCGGACGTTCAAACCAGCCCTGGCTCGGGACTACGACGTCTTCTTCGCGGCGATTGGACTGCTTTGCGGAGGCATCCTCTTTTTCCAGGGATGGCGTCTTGACCCGATTTTGCAGTTCGGCCAATTCCTCCTAGCGGGTACCACCGTTTTCTTCGCTTACGAAAGCGTGCGCTTGCGCGGCGTCGCCACAGAGCAAGCTCGGCGTTCCGCCTATTTCGATGACGAGCCCGCCCCTGCTCGCGGAGATGGTCCTGGTGGACTGCGCGGGGGCTGGGATGACGGCTACGACCGTTTCGATGAACCCCAGCCGGTGCGGCGGCGTTTCTCCGGCCGCGACGACGACTCTGAAGAGCGACCTGAAGAGGAGTTCTACCGGCCACGCCGCACCAGCCGCGCCGCGATCCCTGAAGAGGCAGCCAGCCGTCGCTCCATGGGTCGCAACCAAACGGATTCCGGCTGGGAGCAAGACAGTGAACGCTCCCGCCGCATGGCCCGCTTCCGGGCCGGAGAAGCCCGTGATGAGCAACGCCCCGATTTTGGATCCAGACGATCGGAGCGGGACGATCAACGCCGCGGCAGCCGTCCTACGGGCCGCTCTGAACGTCCTGCCGGCGAACCCGCCCCGTCCGACGCAGAGGATGCTGCCTTCAGTCCCAGCCGCAGCGCATCACTGAACCGGGGACGTCCTGGGGCCAACCCGGTTGCGACAACAGAGTCGAGGCGTTCTGCTGAACCGCCGCTGGCCTCGAACCGCCCGACCAGTAGCCGTCAACCCCCCCGCAGCTCAAGGCCGTCTTCCGGCAGCCCTCGGGACAACAGCTCCCGCTTTGACGACTGAGCCACTTGCGTCGCCCGCTGCTCCTTCTCCTGGCCAGCCTGGCGCTGATGGGCTGCAACGGTCGCCAAGAACGGGCCGGTGGAGCCCTGTTCAGCAGCAGTCAGCAGGCACCCGCCCTGAGTGGCAGTGGTGAATGGTTGGCGGTCGTGAGCGATCGCCGCGGCAGACCCACGGTGCAGCTGCGACGCCTCAGCGACGGATCAGTGGTGTCCGTTCCGCAGCTGAGCCGTCATCAGCCCCACAGCTCCCCCTCCCTCAGCTGGAACGCTCGCTACCTGGCCGTCATCACCCAGCGTGGTCGCCGCAGACTCGCGGTGGTGACCGACCGCCTGAATGGACGAATGCATCCCCTGCCGCTACCGGGGGGACGGGATCCAGTGCTGCTCAGCCTGGCGCCAGATGCACAGCAAATCGCCCTCCAGGTAACAGATCAGGGCAGGTGGCGAGTGGAACTGCTGGATCTGAGTGAAGTACTCGAACCAGACCGTCCACCGGGCCAGCGCCTCTCCACGCCAACGCTGTCGTCAGAGCCATGATCCGCGTTGCTTTGATCTGCAGCCTGGTGCTGATGACGGGCTGCAGCAGTCCCAGGCCCACACCCCGGCCCGATCTCAACGGCTTGCTGCGCCAGTCGGTGAACAGTCGCCGGGATCCATCCCTGGGGGGACGCTGGTTAGCCAGCCTTGGCCAACGCAATGGGCGGGAACGGGTCGAACTGATCGACCTTCGCAACCGCAGCCCCGTCCCGCTGCCAGGCCTCAACCGTGCAGAGGCCCAACCCATCAGCGTCAGCGTCAGTGCGGATGGGCAGCGCTTGGCTGTCGTCCAGCAACGAGATGGCCACACGGAACTGGTGCTCTATCGCCGCAACGTGGGCGCAACACAACGGCTGCCTCTGGATCCACCGGGCGTGCCCCGCAGTGTCAGCCTGGACGGTGAAGGCCGGCGTCTGGCGGTGCAGGTGAGCCGAAACGGACGCTGGGATGTGGATCTGATTCGTCTGCCCTGATCAGGGCAGCAACCCCGCCCAGTGCAGAAAGGTGTCGCGGCTGAGGGCCTCGATCAAGAGCACCGCGACAAAACCCACCATGGCGAAACGGCCGTTCACGCGCTCGGCATACCCACTCCAACCGAATGCCGGTACATCGTTGGTGGTGGCGGACGTCTCCGGAACAGACGTGGAGTCAGGGGTCTCGCTTGTGGAGGTCATCCGGCCGGTTCAGGAACGCTCGAAGTCATAGCTGGTCGCCGGGATCAGCCGCCAGTCGCGATCTCCACTCAACTCGAGAACGGTGTCATGGAACTCTTTCAAGGTCGGCCGGTGACCAACGCTGATGAAAGCCACCTCGCGTTCGCGCAGCAGCTCATAAAGACGGGATTCAGTGTCGACATCCAAGGCACTGGTGGCTTCATCAAGCACCACGACCTTGGGGGAATTCAACAACAACCTGGCAAACGCCAGCCGCTGCTGTTCTCCCAGAGAGAGCAACCGCGGCCAGTCCTGCTTGATGTCGAGGTCGGGGTAACGCTGCAGCAATTTCCCGAGCATCACCTGATCCAGAACGGCCCGCAGCTGTTCATCGCTGAAACGGGCCTGATCCAGTGGGTAACAGAGCTGTTCGCGGAGCGATCCCAGAGCCATATAAGGCTTCTGCGGAATGAACAGAAGGTCCCCCTGCCCTGGGGAATACACAGTGCCTGTCGGTGATCCCCATAACCCACTCACAACCCGCAGCAATGAGGTCTTGCCACAGCCAGAGGGCCCGACCACAAGCAAGCCTTCAGACGTATCGAGCGAAAAGCTGAGATCGCGCACAAGCACGTTGTCGGTCCGCGGTGTTTTGACCGTGACCCCTTGAAGCGCCAAACGGTCGGACGGCACAATCCGCGGAGCGAAATCACTCCACTCCTCACGATCCAGGTTCGAGATATTCGACTGGAAGCCTTCCAGCCGATTAATTGATGCCGAGAATCGGGCCAACGCTTCGATGTTGTAGACGATGAAGAACAGCGATCCCTCAACCAGGTTGTAAGCAACATTCGCCTGAGCGAAGCCGCCGTAATCCATCTCACCCGCCAGAATCGGCGCGGCAAGAATCAGATAAGGGATGAAATTACTGGCATAAATACTGGAACGTTGCAGCACACGCAGCAACACCTCCCAGACGATCAGAAGATTGAAGTTCTCAACAACAGTGGCCAAGCGACGCGTCACCTCCTTAGCTTCCTGCTGTTCACCTGCATAGAAAGCAATCGATTCGGCGTTATCCCTTACCCGAACAAGTCCGTAGCGGTAATCCGCTTCGAAACGCAACTGAAAATTGTTCAGACGCACCAGCTTGCGACCGGCAACAATCATCAAGACCGAAATAGCAGCGGCATAGGCCAACAGAGCGAAGGTCAAGCCCTCACTCACCGAATAAAGGATGAGGATATTGAGAGAAAAGGTGAGAATCGAATCAAAGATATTGAGTGCGAAGCCAAGGGCCTGAGCCGTGAAATCACGAACATCCTCTGAAATGCGCTGATCAGGGTTATCAACATTGGTGGCCGCCTCATCGTTCGGGTTGAGGACGTAATACGCCCGATCCCGGAGGTAGTCGTCCACCAAGCTCAGCGACAACCATTCCCGCCAGAACAGACCCAGCTTCTGGGTGAAATAAAACTGCAGACTGCGAATCGGCAGGGCAACCGCAAAACAGGCGCCATAAACCCAGAGATTGCGGTAGGACGCATCCCCGTCCTTGGAGATCAACGCATTGGTGAGATCCCTGGCGATGAATGTGATGCCGGCATTAATGCCGTTCACACTCAACAGCATCAGGATGATCAAACCGAGAAACAGCCAAGGCAGCCAGCGGCGGTGCCGCAGCTGGCCCCGCACGGAGGCGAACACCACAGCCCCCAGCACGAACAGGGCACTGATGCCCGTCCCCCATCCACGGGACCAGAGCATGGCCAGGGAGGACTGGACACCACCGAGGTACTGACCGGTCAACTCCGGCAGCAGCCACGACAGGCCGTTCATCAGCCCGGTGACCAGGAACAGCACGATCCCGGCCACACAGAACAGCAGGCTCACCAGAAGTCCGATGAACTGCCAACCGTTGTCTTCGGTGTATGGAAAGAAGTAGGGCTGCGAAAGTCGACGCAGCTTGGCGGCCTGATCCCGCAGGTTCTGAAGCTGGTGGGTCATGCCACTGCTGAACTGTGCTCAGTCTGGCGGCCATTGCGCTGCTTCGCCGTCAGCATCAGCCGGGGGGCCAGGCCAGAGAACGCCCACCGATCACATGCACATGAAGGTGAAACACGGTCTGGCCAGCACCGGCACCGCTGTTGATCACCGTGCGGAAGTCGTCCAGCCCCTCCTGTTTGGCGACCCGAGCAGCGACCAGCAGCAGATGGCCCAGCAGGGGAGCATCCTCTGCAGCACCGGAGCGCAGGCTCTCGATCGGCTTGCGGGGAATCACCAGCACATGAACCGGTGCCTGGGGGGCGACATCCCGAAAGGCCAGGCACTGCTCATCGCTATAGACCTCATCGCACGGGATCTCGCCGCGAAGGATCTTGCCGAAGATCGTGTCGTCTGCCATGGGCCTTGAGAACGAAGAAACAGCCATACCGGTGTGACAGCAAGGGCATGAATCTCCTGCGTCACCCACTTCAGAATGCTGGCACGTTGTCTCAGTGCATCCCTACAAGGTCTGGAGGCCAGGCCTGTGGTGGTGGAAGTGGATCTCGCCCCAGGCCTGCCGGGCGTCCAGCTGGTGGGTCTGCCAGACAAGGCCATTCAGGAGTCGCGGGAGCGCGTCCGCTCCGCCCTGCGCAACAGCGGCTTCCGCGGCCCCCTGGTTCGCGTGGTGATCAACCTTGCTCCGGCCGATCTACGCAAGGAAGGCCCCTCCTTTGATCTCCCGATTGCCTTGGCACTGTTGGTGGCCAGCGGGCAGCTCGCCCGCCCTCAGCTGGAAGGCCTCTGGTGTCCTGGCGAATTGGGTCTCGACGGCAGCCTCAGGCCCTGTCGCGGAGTGATCGCCCTCGCCGACCAGGCCCATCAGCAGCAGGCCCGAGCCCTGGTGATCCCTCCCGTCAATGCCAGCGAAGCCAGCTTGATTGAGGGGCTGCCAATCCACACCGCGCCCAACCTGCGGGAGCTGGTTCTGCAACTCAAAGGAGAGCAACCCTGGCCCGTCATCGGTTGCAACGGCTCCCGAGCATCAGGCCGCATCAACAACCCGGAGCCCTTGCCATCCATTGAGACAAGCCTGGCTTCACGCGGCTTGGCCCTTTCCGCTGCAGGCGGCCACCATCTCCTGCTGGTGGGTCCCCCCGGCTGCGGCAAGACCCGCCTGGCCCATCACTTGCCACACCTGCTGCCACCCCTGAGCCGGAAGGAAGCGCTCACCATCACACGCATCCATTCGATCGCCGGACATCTCCATGACATCGATCAACTGCAGCAGCAACGCCCCTTTCGATCGCCCCATCACAGTTGCTCCGCAGCCGCCTTGCTGGGAGGAGGACGCTCGCCCCGTCCAGGCGAACTCAGCCTGGCCCACGGTGGTGTGCTCTTTCTCGATGAGCTAGCGGAATTTCCGCGAACAGTGCTGGATCAGTTGCGGCAGCCCCTGGAGGAAGGCGCCGTACAGATCAGCCGCTCCCAGCACAGCACTGTCTTCCCCGCCTTGATCACCTTGGTGGCAGCCACCAATCCCTGCCCCTGCGGATGGCATGGCGATCGCGACCATGGCTGTCGCTGCAGCATCAGCCAGCGCCAGCGGTACTGGCAGCGGCTCTCAGGCCCGCTCCTGGATCGGCTCGACCTACAACTGCGGCTCGAACGGCGCTCAGCCAAGGAGATGGCGAACGTGCTGAATCCTCACGGCCCGTCGAAAGTCTCCGAGACCTGGTGCAGCCCGACACGGATTCAACGGGCCCGCCAGCGGATGCAGAGGCGCAATCCCGCCGGCTGCCGCAATAGCCGACTGTCCGCAAAAGCGCTGCGGCAGAGCGGAGCAATCGAGACTGCGGCGCTGGATCTATGGGAACAATTGATCCAACAACGCGGCCTGAGCACCCGCAGCAGTCTTCAGCTGTTGCGGGTGGCACGGACCATTGCTGATCTGAACGATCGGTCATCTGTTAACCGCAATGCCGTGGCGGAAGCGATCTGCTACCGCTGCACCGATCTGCTGAGGGGACCTGAACCTCAGTAGTTGCGCGCCCGCTTGTCCGGTGTATCCCGGTAGGGCTGGGTGCCGATCGGCGGGGGCTGGAGATGGCGGTCGTTGAGCGACCCCAACGCATGGGTCACCGCTTCACCAAACCAGTTGAACCATTGAACAACCGTCGATTTCATCACAGCCTCCTGGGTCTTCCTTCAGTGTGAATTCACTGACAGGTCTCGACAACAGGTGTTTTGACCGGTTTTGTCCCCTCTCAGCTCAGGGAGTCGGTGCGCTGTCTCGATAGACGTAGAGATGGCCCAGGCTTTTCTTGCCGTAGGCCCGTCGCTTCAGGGTCCACCCCGGCTCAAACTTCAGCTGAACAAAGCCACTGGCGGCCCCGCCGGCCCGGGCGACGAGCAGGGTTGGCTGGGAGGGATTCCGAGTCGGTGTCGCCAGCAACTCAATATCACTGCCGCTGTTCACCACGCTGAGTCGATAACGGGTGCCAAGGTCATCACCACCGATGCGCAGGGAATAGCCGTTGCCGTCGATGTAACGGTTGCAGACCCCGGTGAAATCAAACTTGGACAGCAGGGGATCCACCATCGCCGGCGAGCCAGCACCCACCGCAAAACACGGCCGTTTCGTGGTCCGTTGTTCGTAGATGTTCAACTGCGAGCGTTGCCCCTGGCCGATGGGAGCCGACACCAGAACAAAGTTGCTCATCTCCACGGGCACCGCCGTGAACAGAGAGCCCTGGGCCAAGGCCACTGGTACCGAGGTCGCTGCGAGAGCTAGGCCAGCAGCAGCCACGGTTCGAAAGCGTGCCATCACGTCCATGGAGGAACTGAGCGGATCGTAAAAGTGATGCCTGAATCGGTCGCCCCCGATCAGGCCGGTTTATTGAGGCGTATGGCGACCAGCAGGGTGCCAACGGTTGCGGGGGCCGCAAGGGCCAAGATCCAACTGGTGGCTTTGACCCCGAGGTCGGGATCGCCATAGGCCAGTTCGAAGACACAACCTGTGCTGGCAATGCCAAGAACACAGGCAAGGGCCAGGAAAACGCCGGCCAAGGGTTTCATTGGCATGGCTCAGGCGACGCTCCGAACATGTTGCCGCTCGAAGCCCTTCTCCTTGAGCTCTTTCTGCAGACCGTCTTCATCGGTGACGCGATCGACGAACAACACGCCATTGAGATGGTCCATCTCATGCTGAATGCAGCGGGCCATCAAGCCATCGGCTTTCATCTTGCGGGGCCGACCCATCTCATCGCGAAAGCTCACTTCAATCGCCGTTGGGCGCACCACATCGAGATACACCCCAGGGATGCTGAGGCAGCCCTCCTCATAGGTATCGAGCCCGGCACTGGCCGCACTGATTTCCGGATTGATCAACACCAGAGGCGGTGTGGCCGCATTCTCCAAGTCGAGATCAATCACGAGCAGCTGCTGATGGATCCCAACCTGAGGTGCCGCCAGACCGATGCCCTTAGCGGTGTACATGCTGCGCAGCATGTCGCGGGCTAGCTCCCGCACCTGCTCATTCACCTTGCCGATGCGACGCGCCGACTTTCGCAGGACTTCATCGCCCAGGGTGTGAATCTCCAACGGCGGAGTTTCAAGGGCGGTTTTGGGGACCAGCATCGTGTCCCGCGACTTGTCGGCCTGACGGGCCAACTCTGCAAAGCTTCCTGCCAAGGCCAACGCCGCGTTGATTCAGCATGGTAAGCGGCCTAATTCAGCCGCCATGGGAGCCGTTCCGTTATCCGCGCAGCATGCCGTCGGCCGTTTGCCGGGGCTCAAGGAACCGGTACTGGTCAGCGGACCAGATACAACGGTGTGGCTGATCTGGCTGGAGCAACGTCCGCAGGAACGGGGCCGCACCACAGCCTTGATTCGCCGTTTCGGCGATTCCGAAGCGGACCCTCTGGAGCTGACGCCGGCCCCCAGCAACCTGCGCAGTCGCGTGCATGACTACGGCGGCGGGGTGCTCGCCAGTGCTGTGGAGCAGGACAGGCTGATCATGACCTGGATCGACAGCGGCTGCCTCTGGCGTCAGGACTGGCGCCTGCCTAAGACCAACACAGACCATCCCACCCCCCTGGCAGCAGCCGAACGGCTCAGCCGGGAGGGCGACTGGGCGCTGGCGGATGGCGTGCTCGATCTGCCCAGGCAGCGCTGGATCGGAATCCGTGAAATCGAGGGCCGTGACGAGCTGGTGAGCCTGGCGATGAGCGGGGCCGATCAGACCCCGTTGCTGCTGCACCAACCGGCGGACTTTGCCGGCTATGGCTGCTTGAGCCCCGATGGCCAGCGCTT
The DNA here is from genome assembly GCF_900474015.1 of Synechococcus sp. UW106. Lineage (NCBI taxonomy): Bacteria > Bacillati > Cyanobacteriota > Cyanophyceae > Synechococcales > Synechococcaceae > Synechococcus > Synechococcus sp. UW106. Next base: position 45,910 of record NZ_UCNV01000003.1, on the reverse strand, counting down.
CGCTTGGGTGGAATGGCAGCAACCCGCCATGCCCTGGGACAGCAGCAGTCTCTGGTGCGCGGGGTTCAGCGACACGGGCGGGCTTTTCCAGCCCCGTCAGTTGGCCGGGGGCGACGGCGTCTCGGTGTTTCAACCCCAGTGGCTGTCCGACGGACAGTTGCTTGTGGCGGAAGACAGCACAGGTTGGTGGAATCTGATGCTCCAACCCAGCGCCGATGCCGACTGGGAAAGGCCCTGGCCGATGGCCGCTGAAACAGCCATGCCCCAATGGATCTATGGGATGAGCACCACGGCTTGGGATGGCGAACAGCTGATTGCAGCCGTGTGCAGCCGCGGGGCCTGGTCGTTGCAACGGCTCAGCCTGGATGGAAGCGTGCAGCCGTTGCCGCAGCCCTTTGATGATCTGGCGGGATTGAGCGCCTGCCACGGCCGCGCCGTGGCCGTGGCCAGCAACGGCACAAGCGTGGCCGGACTGCTGGAAGTCGACCTGCGACCAACTACCCCAATCTGGAGCCACAGCCCTGCCATACCAGCACCCTTGGCGGTAGAAGAGATCAGCGTGGCCGAACCGCTGTGGTTCAACGGCCACCAAGGGGAACGCACCCATGCCTGGTACTACCCCCCCAGCGGCAAACCACCAGGGGCAGCCCCACTGCTGGTGAAAAGCCACAGCGGACCAACGGCCATGGCCCGCCGCGGCCTCAGCCTGGCGATCCAGTACTGGACCTCCCGTGGCTGGGGCGTGGTGGATGTGAATTACGGCGGCTCAACGGGGTTCGGCCGGGATTACCGGGAGCGGCTGAACGGTGGCTGGGGGGTGGTGGATGTGGCCGACTGCTCCGCAGCAGCCCGGGCCTTGATCGACTCCGGTCGCGCTGATCCCGACAAGATCGCCATCGAAGGTGGGAGTGCTGGCGGGTTCACCACCCTGGCGGCTCTGTGTTTTACCGATGTGTTCCAGGCCGGTGCCTGCCGCTATGCGGTGTGTGATCTCACCGCCATGGCCGAAGACACCCACCGGTTTGAGGCGCGCTACTGCGATGGCCTTGTGGGGGCATGGCCAACGGAACGTCATCTCTATGAGAAGCGATCGCCCCTGCTACATGCCGATCAAATCCGCTGTCCGGTGCTGTTCTTCCAGGGGTTAAAAGACAAGGTGGTGCCTCCGGAACAGACCGAGCGCATGGCCGAAGCCCTGCGCAGCAACGGCATACCGGTGGAGGTGCGGCTCTTCGACGACGAAGGCCATGGCTTCCGCAACCAAGCCACACAAATCCAGGTTCTGGAAGAGACCGAAGCCTTTTTTCGGCGTCAACTGGGCCTGACGCAACAGCGGAAGTGAAGGCCAGAGGCCATCATCCAATCACGACAGATCGCGACAAATAAGCAACAAAAACAAACTTCCCATAGGATCAAAAGACATCAATATTCAGGCCATGTTTCAACGTTAGCGTCGAGAATTCGTCGAGTTCTTCTTCACCAAGGGCAGCGCTCTGACAGTCACGATTGCATTCATCGTGGGGCAGCAATTCACAAGAATTGTTGATTCAGCCACCAAAGACCTCTTGATGCCACTCCTGAACGCCTTGGCTCCCAAGGGCAGCTTCGAAAATTTAAAATTGACTATTTCGGCGGCGCCATCGAGATTGGGAAGCTAGTTGACACCATCATCGAAGCCCTCTTGGTGGCCTGGATGCTGTTCATCATCCTCAAGGCGATCAAACGGATTGAGCGGCAAACCTCAGCATCCACCGAAGAATCAGGGCTGAGCTAGCAGATGGTTACAACCCACACAACCGGGTTCAGCAAATGTGATGGTTTCAGCGAGCAACCAACAGGAACGTTCAACCTGTGCCCCATGGAACGGATGAGACTGCAGCGGGCCTGAGATGGTGGGAAAAGCTTCCTGAGTATTAATGCGGATCCTGCGTTATCGCGGCAACAGCTACGCCAGCCCTGAACCGATCAACGCAGCACCCCGTGCCGGCGTGCGGTCTTACCGCTGGGTGCAGTACGCCATCCACAGCGACAACGTCGTCCCCCTGGAGCAACGCGAGGCAGCATCGAACGATCAGCAGCTGGCCGCCTGAGTCGGCTCAGCTGTGTTCGCGCAGGAAGGCGACCGTGGAGGCGAGCTCCTCGCTGAAGCGGTCGATCTCTTCAAAGGTACTGGTGAAGCTCAGGCTGGCCCGCGCTGAAGCCGTGACGTCATACAAACGGTGCAAGGGCTGACAGCAGTGGTGACCACTGCGGATGCAGATGCCAGACGCATCAATCAGCGCGGCAATGTCATTGGCATGCAGGCCATCCACCAGGAATGTGGCCAGGGCACCGCGGTCGGGCTGCTGATCCGGCGTCGGCCCCAAGACCCGCACACCATCAATGGCCTGCAGCCTGTTGAACAGATGCCGGGTGAGCTGAGCCTCCCAGGCCTGAATCGCCTCCAGACCAACTGCCTGCAGATAGCGAATTGCGGCACCCATGCCCACCGCTTCTCCAATGGCAGGGGTTCCAGCTTCGAACTTGTGGGGCAGCACCGCCCAGGTGCTGTGATCCAGGTAGACGTCCTGGATCATCTCCCCACCACCGAGGAAGGGAGGCATCTCCTCCAGCAGAGACTCCCGTGCCCAGAGGAAGCCCATGCCGGTGGGCCCGCAGAGCTTGTGGGACGAGCCGACAAGGAAGTCGGCCTCCATCGCTGCCACATCAATCGGCTTGTGGGCCAGGCTCTGGCATGCATCAACGAGCACGCAGGCACCAACGGCATGGGCCGCTGGGATCACCTGATCGAGGGGATTGCAGCAGCCGAGTGCATTGCTGATGTGCACCAGGCTCACCAGCCGGGTGCGCTGGCTGAGCTGGGCCTGGAAATCCTCCAAATCCAGCTCACCGGATTCGGTGATGCCGACATGACGCAGCACACAACCGGTGCGCTGGACCAGGAGCTGCCATGGCACCAGATTGCTGTGGTGCTCCATCACGGTGAGGAGAATTTCGTCCCCTTCCTTCAGGTTGGCGTCACCCCAGGTGCGCGCCACGAGATTGATCGCTTCACTGGCATTGCGGGTAAAGACGATCTCCCGGGAACTGGCGGCACCCACGAAGGCCGCAGTCGTGCTGCGGGCTGCTTCAAAAGCATCGGTGGCGCGGGCACTGAGCTGGTGGGCGCCGCGGTGCACATTGGCGTTGTCGCAGCTGTAGTACTGCTGCAGCGCCTCCAGCACCTGGCGGGGCTTCTGACTGGTGGCGGCGTGATCGAGATAAATCAGCGGCCGGCCATCGGGAGCCAGCTGCTCAAGAATCGGGAAGTCGGAACGATATCGAGAGGATAAATCCACGAAATCCGCACCAGATCGCGCTTTTGCGGTGATTGTCATGGGGCAAGGCTGCCCATCACGCGCTCCAGGGGACGCCAGGGCTGCGCAGCAGCAGGAAGCTGCTCGATCACCTCTTGACAGGCCCCGCGCAACAGCAGCGCGGTCGCCTCCACCGCGGCGATCCCACGACTCTGGAGATAGAACAGCTGATCGTCCTGGAGCTGAGACACGGTGGCGCCGTGGGCGCAGCGCACATCGTCCGCCACGATTTCCAGCTCGGGCTTGGTGTCGACCCGGGCGCGATCAGACAGCAGCAGGTTGCGGCTCAACTGCGCCGCATTGGTGCGCTGGGCATCGCGGGGAACACTGATGGCACCGTTAAAAATCGCGTGGGATTGGCCACCGGCCAGGCATTTCTGCAACTGATCCAACTCCCCTTCAGGCCCGTCGAAACGCACCGCGGTATGGGTAGCCAGCTGCTGTTCGGCGCCGGTCACCGCCAAGCCCTTGAGCACGGTCTGCGCTTGTCCATCCACCTGCACCACCCGGGGCTCCACCCGTCCAAAGCTCCACCCCTGAACGACCGAGGTGAGGGCATAGGAGCTGCGGGGCTCCTGCTCAACCGCCAGATGCGCCATCAACGACGAAGCGCCATCAGCCGTGGCCAGCACCCCATGCCGAAGTTGCGCCTCCTGCCCCAAATGCACTTCCAGCACGTGGCTATGGGCGGACGCACCCTCCGCCAACAACACCTGCAGCAACTCAAGCTCCGCCTTTTCCTCGAGCAGCAGTAACACCCGGGTGGCGTTCAACCCGGCACCCGCCGCGAGGACCAGTTCCAACGAACCCACGCGCCCCCGCACCCTGAGGGCCAGGATCTGCTGGGCTTTGGCGTGGTTGAACTCCACCGGCCAGGCCTGGGCGCAACCGCAGCAATCAAGGGTGTGGCCGAGGGCCTGCTTCAGCTCATCAGCATTGAGAACCGTGATCCCCTCCGGGAGGAGCTGCCCTGCCAAGGGATCGTCAGAACCGTTGAGCACCAGACGGGTCACCCCCTCCAAGCTGGGCGGGAGTGGTGCTGACATCGGTGACGCACTGGTCGGCAACGCCGACACAGCCGCAAGACGCTTGAGGTCGGTGAGCCGCCAGGACTCTTCCCGGCGGCTCGGCAGACCGAGGTGCTCCAATGCGGCGCGACCGCGCTCCTGCACCGGCGCCAGCACACTGCTCCCCATGATCAAGCAGCCCCCTGGGTGGCCAGCTCCTGATCCACCCAGTCGTATCCGGTCTGCTCCAGCTCAAGGGCCAGCTCCCGCCCGCCAGTGCGCAGAATCCGACCCGCAGCCATTACATGGACATAGTCCGGGGTGATCTCATCAAGAAGACGCTGGTAATGGGTGATCAACAGCGTGGCGTTGTCTTCCGTCGCCAATTGGTTCACTCCACCGGCAACGATGCGCAGGGCGTCGATATCGAGACCCGAATCGGTTTCATCGAGAATCGCCACCACAGGCTCAAGCAGCGCCATCTGCAGGATCTCGTTGCGCTTTTTCTCACCACCGGAGAACCCTTCATTCACACTCCGCTCGAGGAAGGCGGGGTCCATCTGCACCACCTTGAGCTTGTCGTTCACGTGATCCTCAAAGGCAAACGTGTCGAGCTCCTCCTCCCCCTGTTTCTCCCGCCGAGCATTGGTGGAGACCCGCAGGAACTCCAGGTTGCTGACGCCGGGGATCTCAACCGGGTACTGAAATCCGAGAAACACCCCCAAACGCGCCCGTTCTTCGGGCTCTAGATCAAACAGATCCTGACCGCGGTAGCGAACGGTGCCGGCAGTGACTCGATACGCCGGATGCCCAGCCAACACCTTGGAGAGCGTGCTCTTGCCGCTGCCGTTGCGGCCCATCACGGCATGGATCTCACCAGCCCGCACCTGCAGATTCACCCCCTTGAGGATGGGCTTGTCCTCAACGGAGGCATGCAGGTCTTGGATGTCGAGCAGCAGCTCAGCGTCAGGGCGAATCACGGAAGGAGGCGTTGAAAAACAGAGACAGGGTGGGAACAGGGATCAGCCCACGGATCCCTCGAGCTTTAGGGCCAACAATTTGTCAGCCTCAGCAGCGAACTCCATGGGCAGCTGGTTGAAGACGTCGCGGCAGAAACCACTGACCATCATTGAGACGGCTTCTTCAAAACCGATGCCACGGCTCTGGAGATAGAAGAGCTGGTCTTCTGAGATGCGACAGGTGCTGGCCTCGTGCTCGATGGCCGCCTGCGGCTGCTGAGAACGGATGTAGGGGTACGTGTTCGCTGCAGCCTGATCGCCGATCAGCATCGAATCGCACTGGCTGTAGTTACGAGCTCCCTTGGCATTGGGCCCCATTTGCACAAGGCCTCGGTAGCTGTTGCTGGAGCGTCCGGCGCTGATGCCTTTGCTCACGATCGTGGAGCGGGTGCGCGGTCCGACATGGACCATCTTCGTTCCGGTATCGGCCTGCTGGCAGTTGTTGGTGAGTGCAACGGAATAGAACTCACCTACTGAATCAGCACCCTGCAGCACACAGCTGGGGTACTTCCAGGTGATGGCCGAACCGGTCTCCACCTGCGTCCAGCTGATGCGGCTGCGATCACCACGGCACTGGCCGCGCTTGGTCACGAAGTTGTAGATCCCGCCGACACCGTTTTCATCGCCGGCATACCAGTTCTGAACCGTGGAGTACTTGATGGAGGCATCCTCAAGGGTCACCAGTTCAACCACCGCAGCGTGGAGCTGATTGGTGTCAAACATCGGGGCGGTACAGCCCTCGAGGTAACTCACCGAGGCACCTTCTTCGGCCACGATCAGGGTCCGCTCGAACTGACCGGTGTCACCGGAATTGATCCTGAAATAGGTGGACAACTCCATCGGGCACTCCACCCCCTTCGGGATGAAAACGAAGGATCCGTCGCTGAACACCGCTGAGTTCAGGGCGGCGAAGTAGTTGTCGTTGCTGGAGACAACAGTGCCGAGGTAACGCTCGATCAGCTCGGGGTGCTCTTTCACCGCTTCACTGAAAGAACAGAACACCACACCGTGTTCCGCCAACTTCTCTTTGTAAGTGGTGGCGATCGACACGCTGTCGAAAACAGCATCCACAGCGACATTGCTGAGGCGCTTCTGTTCGCTCAAAGGGATGCCGAGCTTGTCGAAGGTCTCCAGGAGCTTTGGATCCACCTCATCGAGGCTGGCCTTCTTGTCCTGCTGCTTGGGCGCCGCGTAATAAACGATGTCTTGGTAGTCGATCTCGGGATAGCCGAGAGCAGCCCAATCAGGCTCTTCCAGGGTGAGCCAGTGGCGGAAGGCCTTAAGCCGGAACTGCAGTAAAAACTCCGGCTCTTCCTTCTTGGCCGAAATCAGACGAACGACCTCCTCGCTGAGACCTTTGGCGATTTTGTCGGTCTCGATCTCGGTGACAAAGCCGTACTTGTACGGCTGACTGACGAGATCCCGTGTGGAGGTACTGGTCATTCAGTTCAGCCGACGGTGGCGTTAATCGTTTCAGTGGAGATGGACTGCGTCTTGTCAGGGCAGGCGAAAGGATTGTCCTCGGTGAGGAAGAGCATGCAGTGGCATTCCTTGCGTTCACGCATCGGAACACAGGGGCAGTTCCAAAAGGCCTGGGAGACCTCGGCCTCTTTGTCGTCGTAGTGCCGGCATGGGCACAGAGCGCCTCCCAGGTCGTCCTTGTGACGCGCGAGACCTTTCAGAACAACAGCGGTAACACTGGGATCAGCACAGAAATAGGTGCCTGTCCGCTGGGCGTAGGTTTGAGCGAACTTGCGGATCACCTCCAGGCTTTCTGCTGTCGGCTCTTGAGGGGCGTCGGACATGGAAGTGGAGGGAGCGGCGAATTACGAAACCCCGCGGTTTCCTTATCGGAAGCCTAGGCCAACAGGCCTCCGGTCAGCGGGCTTCCCATTGTGACCCGCAACCCGGCCGACATTCCGAGGCAATTCGATGGCATCGTGTGGGAAGGTTTCGCTTCTTCATGAGCGCCTCGGCCCCTGCCAGCACCCGCGACGCTGTGCTCTCCCTGCTGCTGGAGCGAGGAGAGGAAGACGCTGGCAATCTGGCCGGCACCGTGGGCATTTCCGTGCAGGCCATGCGCCGGCACCTGCGCTCTCTCGCCGAAAGTGGCTTGGTGTGCGCCAGCAGCAACTCCAGCGGCCCCGGGCGTCCCAGCAACCGCTGGTGTCTCACCGACCAGGGACGGGCCCAGTTCCCAGACGGCAGTGACCGCTTCGCCCTGGGGTTACTGGATTCGATGCGCAGCCATCTCCCCGAAGCGACCGTGCGTCAGCTGTTGAACCAGCAGGCCGAGTCGAAAGCCAGCCAATACCGAGAAAGCTTGGGCGATGCCTCCCTTGAGGCTCGCCTCGAACATCTGGCACGGCTGCGGCGTGACGAGGGCTACGTCACCGTCTGCAGCAGAGATGACGACGGCGTCAGCTGGCGCCTTGAAGAGGCCCACTGTTCCGTGCAGCGCATCGCCGAGGAATTTCCTGCGGTGTGCGACCAAGAGTTACTGCTGATCCGGCAAACCGTGCCGGACTGTCGAGTCGAACGCGTGCATTGGCGGCTCGAGGGCGGTCACGCCTGCGGCTTCCGAATCACTCCACTTGCCCAGGGCTGATGGCCATCGACCGGGCGACGATTGAACAGATCGATGCCACCTTGCTGCCCCAGCTGGATCGGCATCACCTGCGGGTTCTGAGCCATTGCCTGGACAGCTTTCAGGCGATGGCAGGACGCGAGGCCACAGGCGCGATCCCCGACGAAGACCAACGCCGCCTCTGGTGCAGGCAGCAACCCGTCGTCGCGGACGACCCCGCCTTTCTCGAAACCCTGCTCCAGCAGCTCAGGGCTGCCGCCGACCAGCTCGATCAGCTGGCCATTGCACTGGGCAAGCCACCCCTGGCACTGACCCTCGACGATCTGATCAACGCCGCCGAAGCCCGCTGTCGTGGCTGACATGGCTGTCATGGATAACGCCGTCGAGCTGCCATCATCAATTCATCTGTATAAAGCGGGCGATGCTTGATATCTCTGACGCCCTCAGCTTCTTTCGCCTGAGCTGTGGCCGGTGGACCTCGCAGCGCAGCCAGCATCATCTGCTGCATCGCCGAGCCGAAGCCGGAGCCTCCTTCATCGTCGTGGAGGAACTGCTGAAGGGAGACAAGCGACTCGCGGAGATCGCCGAGCGCAATAACGAGAGCGTTGAGCGAATCGTCGGCGGTTGCTGGGTGCGCTGGAGCGGATCAATGGCCTGGGACCGCGCCGGTGAATCCCACGAGGACCAGACCATGTTCGGACTGATCCCCGAAGACGAGACAGGGCGACGCGGACTATTGCTGCGGGATCGCGGCTATGCCGAAAAAGCACCGGTGGCGGGCCAGTTCCGCATGGACGAGGAAAACGGCCTGATCCTCACCACTGATTACGAAATGATGAGCTCCCTCGAGCGCTTCTGGTTCGCGGGTCCGAATCTGCGGCTGCGCACCAGCACGGTTCAGGGGCTCTCCAACAACGCCTCCTTCTGCATGGAGACCCGGCAGCTGGATGACGCTCCGGAGTCCAGCCATAACGCTCAAACTTCCATCAGCGCAGCAGGCCTCGCCCCCTTCGGCTGGTAAGCAGAAATACTTAGAAGAAGTATTACGGCATGTAATCGCTGCAACACCTGCTGAAGGGGGCAAGACCGAGCACTTCTACGATCCCGAACAGTGGATGCTGTAGCTCGCGTGGCCATTCCTCTTCTGGAGTACGCACCGATCACCCAAAACTCCCTCAGGAGTGGTGTTCCAAACATTCGCGTTGGCTCCGAGGAAGGATCGAGGGCCTACTCCATTGAGATTGCCGACGACCGGGACAACTTCGACACGGTGGTCGAGAGCGGCTACCGCCAAATCTTTTTCCACGCCTTCGAGACAGATCGGGACGTCAACCTTGAGTCCCAGCTCAAGGATGGCCAAATCACCGTTCGTGATTTCATCCGCGGCCTGGTGCTCTCCGACACCTTCAAGCGCACCTTTTACGGCTTCAACAGCAACTACAAGGTTGTCCGCCACCTGTGCGAGCGAATCCTTGGTCGCAAAGTCAACGGGAAAGGCGAGGAGCTCTCTTGGTCGATCGTGATTGCGACCAAGGGCCTCGAGGGCCTGGTTGACGTTCTCCTCGACAGCACCGAGTACCTCGACACCTTCGGCTACGACACTGTTCCGTACCAGCGGAACCGCGTGCTTCCCGGCCGCGAGCTCGGTGACACTCCCTTCAACATCACCACCCCTCGCTACGACGAGTACTACCGCGGAATCCTGGGCTTCCCTCAGCTCATCTTTACCGGTGGTCCTGCCAAGAAATTGCCGGAACGCGCAAAGATCCGGAAGGGTGGTTCCCCTCAGGACTACATGGCCTGGGTGAGCGAAATCGGCAGTCCACGTCGGGTCGGTGGAAGCACCAGTGCCGACATCGACTACCTGACAAAGGTTCCCTATCGCACGCTTGGCCGCTGAGTCCGGAGCCAGGCTCACACAAAAAAAGCGGGGCTTAAGCCCCGCTTTTTTTGTGTGAGAGACAGTGATCCCCAGGATCGAAGCCCAACAAGTGGTCAGGATCCACTGACCCTTGGGCCATTACCGGCTCGAAAAGGAATTTTTCGGATCACAATGATCCCAAACGAAACCTGGAGTTTTTAGGCGTGTCTCAAACACTGTCATCACTGGCACGTCTCACCCTTCGTCAACTGCGTCAGATCGCCAGTGATCTGGGAGTGCCGCTCTACAGCCGCAAGAGCAAAGAGACCCTTGTTGACGAAGTTGCCCAGCGTCAGCAAAAGCGCGGTGGAGACCTGAAAGCCATCGAAGCTGAGCTCAACGCACCGGCCGTGAGCACGAGCGATACCCGCGTTGTGTTTCTGCCCCGTGATCCCCAATGGGCCTACGTGTTCTGGGAAATCTCGGAAGCCGATCGCAAGGTTGCCCAGAAAGATGGAGCCAGCCGTCTTTGCCTACGCCTGTCCGACGTCACCGGCATGCAGGACGGCAACGCACATCCACACACCCTTCAGGAAGTGCCGGTCGACAGCCACAGCACCGAGTGGTATCTGCCTGTACCTCTCTGCGACCGGGATTACCGGGTCGAACTGGGCTACCGCATCGGCACGACCTGGATGTCTCTGGCCTTCTCTTCGGTGGCGCGCGTGCCTGCTCTCCACCCCAGCGAACAGATTCTCGATCAGTTCGTTCCCTTCAGCCTCGATGCTGCACCAGCTGCACCAGCAACGCCGACTCCCGTCGCACCAAGTGAGTCGAGCAACAGTGGTCTGCACGAGCGGCTCTACCAAAGCGCAACTGTTCAGTTCCGCCGGCGCCGGGTCGGCTCCGAAGAATTCCAGGAAGGTTTTGATACCTCTGGCGACAGCACCGGCTTGAACGACTCCGGTGTTGGTCTCTGGGCAAGCGGTCGCAACGAATCCGGCCTGGGTGGTGTGGCACCTCGCCAACGCTCCTTCTGGCTGGTGGCCGACGCCGAACTGATTGTCTACGGCGCCACCGACCCTTCGGCCCGCCTCACCATCGGAGGAGAGGAAGTTCCTCTCTCCACTGACGGCACCTTCCGGATTCAGGTTCCCTTCCGGGATGGCGAACAGATGTATGCCATCGAGGCCACAGCCTCTGATGGAGAGCAGAAGCGCAACATCACGCTCAATTTCAAGCGTGAGACCCCTGAAGACAACAGCAACCCCGCCAGCGAAGCTCGCGCCGAGTGGTTCTGAATCCTTCTGATCCCAAAGCTCCAGCATCCCTGCGCTGGTTCGTGGCCATCACCCCCCTAGCGGGGGCGATGGTTTTTCCATTGGTCGTGCCCTTGGTGATGACACGGGTGAGTATCGGAGCAGGTGTTGGCGTGGCCCTCGTTCTGAGTGGCATCTGGTTTGTTGCGATGCTGAAGACATCGGAGATGCCCCACTGAAACCAGGGGAACTCTGATTAAGGCTCAGGGTTGAGCGGGATGCAGAAGAGCAAGTTGGCATTGATGGCAGCGGCTCTTCTCTGCAGTGGCTGCAGCCAAGCGGGATCGGTCGTGGGCGAAAGCCCAGCACGCCTGGCTATGCCTGAAGCAATCGATGTGGTCTTCAATCACAACGCCACATCGCGCTACCGCTCACCCCTCACAGGGGACTGGCGAAATGGTGACGACCTGGAGCAATGGCTGATTGCAGCCATTGCTGCCGCCAACGAGGAAGTGCTGGTTGCCGTTCAAGAGCTCAGCCTGCCAAGGATTGCCCAAGCACTGATCGCGGCGAAACAACGCGGTGTTCTTGTTCAGGTGATCCTTGAGAACAACTACAGTCCAGCCTGGAGCGAACAACGGCCGAGCCGATTGAACCAGCGCAAACGGAAGCGTTGGCATCAGTTAAACCAGCTGGCTGATCGCGATGGGGATGGGACCACCAGCCCGGAAGAAGCCTTCCGAGGTGATGCCGTGGCCTTACTCAAAGCGGCGCACATTCCACTGCTTGACGACACCGAAGACGGCAGCCGTGGCAGCGGCCTGATGCACCACAAGTTTCTGGTAATCGACCAAACATCGGTGATCACCGGAAGCGCCAATCTCACCAGCTCCGGCCTGCATGGTGATGCGGGGCGGCCATCCAGCCGCGGCAATGTGAATCACCTAATTCAGTTCAACAGCCCTGGGCTGGCATCGGTGTTCCGCCAGGAATTCGCCCAGATGTGGGGGGATGGTCCTGGTGGTGAACAGGACAGTCGCTTTGGCCTGCAGAAAGCAAGAGAAAGCGTTCAAACCGTGCAGATCGGTGACGTCCAGGTGGATGTGCTGTTCTCCCCCCATCCCAAGCGAGATGGGAATCACGGGCTCAACCTGCTGGCAAAGCAGTTGAGAACTGCAAGGAAGCGCGTCGACATGGCCCTGTTTGTGTTTTCCGCACAGCACTTAACGAACGTGCTGCGGGAACAGATCAAACAAGGCGTAGAGATCAGGCTGGTCGCCGATCCTGGTTTTGGCAGCCGCCCTTTCTCTGAAGTTCTCGATTTGCTGGGAGTTACCCTTCCGGATCACACCTGCGAAGTAGAAGCAGGCAACCAACCCCTTGATCAGCCCGTTCAAGGGATCGGCACGCCGCGCCTCGCCCGCGGCGACAAGCTGCACCACAAGTTCGCTGTAATCGATAACCGCACAGTGATCACTGGATCCTTCAACTGGTCACCCTCAGCCGCTCACACCAATGATGAAACGCTGCTGGTGATCCACTCACCCCAACTCGCCAAACACTTCACCCGAGAAATGTATCGCCTCTGGGACACCGCTGAACTCGGGATCACACCGCACATCCAACGCAAACTCGATCGTCAGCAGATCCGCTGCGGGGATGGAGAAGAGAGGCGCTGAAAAATCACGCCAAACCGGACACAATGAATGTCATGAAGTTCCCAAGTTTGATTCGAGTCGGTTTGGCGTTGGCCATTGCCGCTCCATCCATGGCTTCAGAGCCCTATGAGCCCTGGCCCAGTAAGGACCAGTTGCAGGGCATCGAACATGCTGCCTACGCCTGTTCCCGCGAGAACTCAACGGAAGCCTGCGCGCGCGTTCGCCAGCTTGCTGACCCTCTTATGGACAGTCAAAGGCTGCCCGGGCTTTGCAAAGACGTGCTGTGGAACTTGATAGATGAAGCCAAGGTCGCCAGCAGCAACGACTTCCGGCGCAAGGACACCATCACCAACACGGCCCGGCGCATCCCGAGGGTTTGCGCTGAGCCAGTGAAGAAAAAGGAAAAGCCCAAAGCGCGTCAGGCCTGAGCCTGTTTAAGGCTCAATCAAAGTCAAAACTGAACCGCTGACCTTGCATCAGTGTGGCCACTTCTCCTCGAATGGCATCCAGGAGCGCCACACTCACGTCGGGGTGCTTCTTGATCTCGTCGACAAACATCTGCACGTCGGCAGCGGTGAGACCGTGACTAGAAATTCGGGAGTCCACCTTTTTGCGGAACGACTCCAAAAGACTTTGCTGATCAGCGTCGAGAGGATTGGAACCGGGATGGGTGACGTCCATCGAAGAAACAGAGGCAATCAGTCGGATATCGCCGAATCGTCGAGCAAATCAAGCAACGTCTCGGATGTAGCGAGCATCTCGCCCATGCTGAGTTCGCTTTCCTGACCGGCAAGTTCGGAGGCCAACTCACACGCCTTGGAGGAGTGGCCTGAGACATCACAACTGTTGGACAACCGCACGATGGCATTGGAAAGCTTGCCGCGCAGGCATTCTTCAGAACCTGACTGATTGATTACAGCATTGGCTGCCGTGACCGCCTCTTGAGACGCCTTAGGCCAAGGCAAGGCCCGCTTCCAACTCTGCGATGCACCCACAGAAGGGGACAAGCAGGCGGTGCTGACGATCATCAGCAGCAGAAGGCGATGCATGGTCGTCGGCATTGGTGCGAGGCAAAGGGTAGCGATCTCAACTGGTCGCGCCCATGGCATCGCAAGTGGATTTCCATGTTTAGGTTCCGCATAAAGCCCCCCATCCGACGTGATGACCACTTCGGCCCCTGCAGAACCGACCCAACACCAGGTGCGCCTGGACGCCCCCTTCACCGACCAGAAGCCAGGGACCTCCGGCCTTCGTAAGAGCAGCATTCAGTTCGAGGAGCCCCATTACTTGGAGAGCTTCATCGAGGCGTCGTTTCGCACTCTCCCGGGCGTGCAAGGGGGAACCCTAGTGCTGGGTGGCGATGGCCGTTACGGCAACCTCCGTGCGATTGATGTGATCCTGCGGATGGGCGCCGCCCATGGCCTGAGCAAGGTGATCGTCACCACTGGCGGCATCCTCTCCACGCCTGCTGCTTCCAACCTGATCCGACAGCGCCAAGCCATCGGCGGCATCATCCTCTCCGCCAGCCACAACCCCGGCGGACCAAAAGGCGATTTCGGCGTCAAGGTGAATGGCGCCAACGGTGGGCCCACTCCCGCTTCCTTCACCGATGCGGTCTACGAGTGCACCAAGACCTTGGAGCACTACACGATCGTTGAGGCCGGAGCGATCCCCCTGGATACGCCCGGTCTGCACAGCATCGGTGCCATGCAGGTGGAGGTGATCGACGGCGTCGACGATTTCGTTGCGCTGATGCAGGAGCTGTTCAACTTCGATCAGATCCGCGATCTGATCCGCAGCGACTTCCCGCTGGCCTTTGACGCTATGCATGCCGTCACCGGGCCTTACGCCACCCGCTTGTTCGAAGGCTTGCTGGGTGCACCAGCAGGGAGTGTACGCAACGGCACCCCCTTAGAGGACTTCGGCAACGGTCACCCCGACCCCAACCTCACCTACGCCCACGAGCTGGCCGAACTGCTGCTCGAAAGTGACGACTACCGCTTTGGTGCCGCCTGCGACGGCGATGGCGATCGCAACATGATTCTGGGCCAGCGCTGCTTTGTGAATCCGAGCGACAGCCTTGCGGTGCTGACCGCTAATGCCACGGTGGCTCCTTCCTACGCCTCCGGCTTGGCGGGTGTCGCCCGATCCATGCCCACGAGCGCTGCCGTGGACGTGGTGGCCAAGGAACTGGGGATTGACTGCTTCGAAACCCCAACGGGCTGGAAATTCTTCGGCAACCTGCTGGACGCCGGAAAGATCACGCTCTGCGGTGAAGAGAGCTTCGGCACCGGCAGCAACCACGTGCGCGAAAAGGATGGCCTCTGGGCTGTACTGTTCTGGCTGCAGATCCTGGCCGTACGCCGCTGCAGCGTCGCCGAGATCATGGCGGAGCACTGGAAGCGCTTCGGGCGCCACTACTACTCGCGTCACGACTACGAAGCCGTCGCCAGCGACGCAGCCCACGGTCTCTACGACCGCCTGGAGGCCATGTTGCCGAGCCTGATCGACCAATCCTTTGCCGGACGCGTCATCAGCGAAGCGGACAACTTCAGCTACACCGACCCCGTGGATGGTTCCGTCACCACGGGCCAGGGTCTGCGCATCCTTCTGGACGACGGCAGCCGGGTGGTGGTGCGTCTCTCCGGCACAGGCACCAAAGGCGCCACGATCCGGATCTACCTGGAGAGCTATGTGCCTAGCAGTGGCGACCTCAACCAGGACCCACAGGTCGCCCTCGCCGACATGATCAGCGCCATCAACGACCTGGCGGAGATCAAACAACGCACTGGGATGGATGCCCCCACCGTGATTACTTGAAGCAGGTGATCACGTGAAGCTTGCGATCACGTGAAGCGGCTGAACACAACCGAGAACAAAAAAGCCACCCGCTGGGTGGCTTTTTTCATGGCTCTTGTTGATTCCTCAGCGACGACGACCACGGTGAGAGTTGTAGTGGCGATAGGCCGGATCGGTGGCCTCTTCCTGCAGCTGACGCATCGTCTCGATGGCAAACCCACCCAAGCTTCCTGAGGTGATCACCATCAGATAGAAGAGACGCAAGCGGCCAACATCGATCTCGGCCGGGCTGTTGTCGATCAGCACCTTGAGGAAATAGGCAACAGCCAAGCCAAGGCCAGCACCAATGGCCACAGCAATCAAAACGCGCATGCCACTGAAGGGCTTGCGCTGATTCACCTCAGGCTTCGGCTCAGACATCAGCTTGGTTGCGGAGTGGGAGTTGCGCCATCCTCAGGAGGCTTGGCATCGGCTTGTCCCAGCAGGGTCTTCATCACCACGTAGAAGACAGGAACCACCAAGGTGGAAAGGAAGGTTGCCACCAGCAAGCCACCGAACACCACCAAACCCAGGGACGACTGACTCTGGGCACCAGCTCCTTTCGCCAACATCAATGGCAAGAAACCGGTGAGGGAGGAAATCGCCGTCATCAGAATGGGGCGCAAGCGCGACTTGGCCGAGAACGTGGCAGCTTCCAGCGCCGAGGCCCCTTCTCCCATCTTCTGGTTGGCCAGGTCGACGATGAGAATCGCGTTGCCGCCCGCAAGACCAATCAACATCACCAGTCCCACCTGGGCATAGATGTTGAGCACCTGACCGGCCGCCCCAAGGAAAACAAGCGCTCCCAGCAGGGCCGTGGGCACCGTCAGCAAGATGATGATCGGATCGGTGTAGCTCTCGTACTGGGCGGAGAGCACCAGGAACACAGCCAGGATGCCCAGGGCGAAGATCACAACGGCCAGGGATCCGGCCTTCACTTCCTCTCGGGAGATCCCGGTCCAGTCGAAGCCGAGACCTTGGTAACTACCTGTGTTGAAGATCTGCTTCATCGCCCCGATCGCCTGACCCGAGCTATTGCCCTCCTTGGGGGTGCCATCAATCTTGATCGAGCGATAGAGGTTGAAGTGAGGAATGACGCTCGGGCCCACCGTCTGCTTCACCGTGAAGAATTCCGAGAGTGGAATCTGTTCACCCTTGGCATTGGCGACGTAGATGGCTGACAGCCGCTGTGGGGTGGCCCGGCTCACCTCATCCGCCTGCACATAGACCCGCCGCACCTTGCCTTCCTGGAAGGTGTCGTTCACATAGGCACCACCGAAGTTGACACTGAAGGCCGACATTGCTGAACCGAAGTCGACACCGAGGGACGCCATCTGCTCCCGATCGACATCGATCTTGTATTGCGGAGCCTGCGGCGAGAACAACGAATAGACCTGATTCAGGACGGGATCGGTGTTCGCCGTCTGAATGATTTGCTGGGCAGACCCGAAAAACTCATTCAGCGAATACACACCGCTGCTCTGATCCAGCAGCTGGAACTCGAAGCCGCCACCGGTGCCGTAGCCGGGGATCGACGGGGGCTCGACCACAAACACCCGACCACCATCAATCGCGGCATACAACTTGGCATTGAGACGCTTCACCACAGCACCCACGGTGTGGTCCTTACCGGGACGTTCATCCCAATGCTTCATCCCGATGAAGAACAGACCCTTGTTGGGGGCGTTGCCATCGAGGCTGGCGCCACTGAACAGAGCAGCCGATGAGATGTCTTCTTCCGAGCGCATCACCTCGGCCACCTGACGGTTGATCTCCAGGGTTTTCGCGTTGGAGACCCCATCAGGAGCCTGCACGAAACCGATGGCGTAGCCCTGATCTTCAATCGGCACAAAACCACCAGGGATGCGGGTGAAGGCAAAACCGGTGAGCAGGATGCCCGCAGCCAGAGCCGCCATCACGATCGGGCGCGCTTTGAGCACGCCATCGAGGATCGTGGCGTAGCGCTTCTCAAAGCCGCCGTAGAGGCGATTGAAGTTGGTGAAGATCAGGGGAACGAAGTAGCCGACACCGCCACCGATGGCGGTGAACAACACCACAGGGATCGGATTGGTGAAGATGACCCCGGTGGTGATCACGCCCACTGCAGCGCCACCAGCGGTGAAGGGAAGACGCAGGGGCAGGCCGGTGATCTTGCCGGCGATGAAGCCGATCACAGCACCGATCACCGTGGGGATCAGGGCGGCGGCGGCTCCATTACCAGCACTGAGCAGGCCGTAGATGAAACCAAGAACAACACCGGCCGTGGCGTACTGATTGCGGCTGAGCTCCTTGGTTTCGCGGGACAGCAGCAGGGCCGAGAGCATCGGCGAGAACGTCAGCGCATTGAAGGTGGAGATGCCGATCGAAAAGAGGATCGTGGCGGCGAACTGCTTGTAGATCGTGCCGGTGGCACCGGGGAAAAACAGCACCGGAAGGAACACCGCCATCTTCACGAGGGAGGTGGCGATCACAGCCCCAAACAGCTCATCCATGGTTTCCATGGCTGCCTGCACGGAGGTCATGCCCTCAGCCTTCTTGGCTGAGGTGTCTTCCACCACCGTGATGGCATCGTCAACCACGAGGCCGGTCGCAAGCACCAAACCAAACAGTGTGAGCTGGTTGAGCGAGAAGCCGAAGGCCAGCACCAAAGCGAAAGTGCCGATCAACGCCACTGGAATCGCAATGGCGGGAACAAGCGTGGCCTTCCAGTTCTGAAGGAACAGGAACAGAATCAGCACCACCAGAATCACCGCATCCCGCAGGGAGTTGGTCACACCTTTGATCGACTGGTTGATGAAGTCGGTGGTGTCGTAGATCTTCTGCACCCCGAGGCCAACAGGCAGGGTTTTCTCAAACTCGCCCAGCACGTCCTTGACGCCGTTGGAGACCTCAATGGCGTTACTGCCGGAGAGCTGGTAGATGGCGATACCCACCGAAGGCGTGCCATTGAGATCCATTGCATCGATGCCGTAGGTCTCACCGCCGAGCTCCACCCGGCCTACATCCTTGAGCCGCACCAGACCACCGGCGTCGGTGGTTCTCAGAATGATGTTCTCAAATTCCTGGGTGCTGGTCAGACGTCCCTGCAGCTGAACGGTGAAGGTGAACTCCTGACCTTCAGGCGCAGGGGCACCGCCAATCTGGCCAGCAGGCACCAGACGGTTCTGACTGCGCAGCTGATTGACCACATCGGTGGCCGAGAGATTGTTGGCGGTCAGTTTCTCCGGATCAAGCCAGAGCCGGAAGGCGATCTTTCTGTTGCCGAAGTAGGTGACGTCGCCGACGCCCTTCACCCGCTTGACATTGTCGGTGAGGTTCTTGTCGAGATATCCACTGATCGTCTCCACCGAGTATTCGGTCTTGGAGGGGTCTTCGTTGACGAAGTTGTAGACGAGCAGAATCGAGTTGGAGGCCTTGTTGACCGTCACACCCGACTTGCGCACCTCCTCGGGCAACTGCGGCTCCGCCAGGGAGACTCGGTTCTGAACATTCACCTGGTTGATGTTGCCATCGGTGCCGCTTTCAAATGACACCGAGATCGAACTCACACCGTCAGACGAGCTGTTGGAGGTGA
Organism: Synechococcus sp. UW106; assembly: GCF_900474015.1. Lineage (NCBI taxonomy): Bacteria > Bacillati > Cyanobacteriota > Cyanophyceae > Synechococcales > Synechococcaceae > Synechococcus > Synechococcus sp. UW106. The sequence goes on along the minus strand of NZ_UCNV01000003.1, from coordinate 26,751 downwards.
TGAAGTCCATGTTCTCCACACCGTTGATCTGCTGCTCGAGAACGGAGGTCACCCCCTGCTCAACAGCAACCGCATCTGCGCCCACGTAGGTGGACTGCACCTTCACCGTTGGCGGAGCAATGTCTGGAAGGTTTTCGATCGGAAGGATCGGAATCGCGATCAAACCGACGATCACGATCAACAGGCTGCAGACCGTGCTGAGAACCGGCCTGGTAATGAAGTTATTGGAAGCAGACATCGTTCAACCTCAGTTCGCCTTGGCGGGTTGCACCTGCACGGGCATGCCGTGTTTCAGGTTGAGCAGATTGGTGGTGACCACCATCTGGTTGGCTTCAAGGCCTTTGGTGATCGGGTAGAGCTGGTTCTCCAATTCGCCCACCGTGACCGGCGTTTGCAGGGCGAACTTGGCGTCGGCGGGAAGCTTGCCGGCCTTGATTCCCTTCTCCAGGGTTTCAATATCAGCCTTGCCGGGATTCTCCTTGAGCTCCTCAAACGTGCCGAGGCGGAACACGAAGCTCTGGCCTGACGTCTGGGTGACAGCGGCAAAGGGAACGGCAAGTTCTTCTTCAGCCTTGATCTGAACCCGAGTGCGAAGACGCTGACCATCCCGCAGTTTTCCATCCTCATTTGGGAAGACCGCCTTCACCAGCAATCCCTGGGTCTGCTTGTTGACCCGGGGGTCGATCGATCCCACCTCTCCGGTAGCAAGCAGGTCGTAACTACCCGGCGCACTGAGCAGCACCGGCTGCCCAAGGGCCAGACGAGAGGAGAACACTGCGGGCACCTCGACTTGTGCTTCGAGTTCGTTGTTTTGCACCAGGCTGGTGAACACCTGGCCCTGCTGGATCACATCGCCCACCTTGACGGTGACGTCGGCCACCATTCCTGGAGAGGGTGCAATCAGGTTGTTGTAGTTCAGCGTTGCTTCGGTGGATTTGACCTTCTCCTCAGCAGCGATGTACTGAGTCCGGTAGCGGTCGAGCTCCTTCTGGGAGGCAGCTCCCGTTTGAGCCAAATACTGGTATCGCTCGTAGTTCACCTTGGCGGTATCCGCCTTGGCCTTGTCTTCAGCAAGCCGGGCCCGTTGCTGCTCTTGGTCGAGAACCACCAGCAGCTGGCCAGCTTCAACTTCATCGCCCTGGCGAATCTTCAAATCAAGGATTCGACCTCCCGACTGGGCGGCGAGCTCGACAAGATTGCTGGCCTCCAGCGTGCTGACGGTGTCGACACCCTCGGTGAATTCAGCCATCTGGGTCGAGACGGCTTGCACCTTCGGCGGCGGCGGCTTCGGTGCTTCGCTCTTGCAGGAACTGACCGTGATCAGGGCGGCGAGGGTGAGCAGGAGTCGCTGCGGATGACGCACGGCAAAAAGGCTTTCTCGGATTATGCAGCGTTCCTGAGAGCCTGGCCGCACAGGATTTGCACCTCTGGGAACCGGCACGCCAAAAAACGTTCGATTCGGACCAGTTCCAGCGCCGATTGAGAACGTCAGGGACACTGGGTCAACGCCGATTGTCCGTTGGGTCAGGACCTCTTCGCTTTTCACGGTGAGCAGCAACGGCGGCGGCTGGCCCCCTTGGCCGACCGGATGCGCCCTCGCACGCTGGAGGAATTTGAGGGTCAGAGCGGGATCTTGGCGGACGGACGGCTACTACGTCGCGCCATCAAGGCCGATCGGGTTGGCAACCTGATCCTGCATGGACCGCCGGGGGTCGGCAAAACCACCCTGGCGCGGATCATTGCCAACCACACCCGCGCTCACTTCAGCAGCCTCAATGCCGTTCTCGCAGGTGTGAAAGACCTGCGTATCGAGGTGGATGCTGCACGCCAACGGCTGGAACGGCATGGATTGCGCACGATCCTGTTCATCGATGAGGTGCACCGCTTCAACAGTGCCCAGCAGGATGCCCTGTTGCCGTGGGTGGAGAACGGAACCGTCACCCTGATCGGTGCCACCACGGAGAACCCCTATTTCGAAGTCAACAAGGCGCTGGTCAGCCGCTCACGGCTGTTCCGTCTGTTGCCACTGGAGCCAGAGGATTTAAAGCGGCTGCTGCAACGCGCCCTTGCTGATGGGGAACGGGGCTACGGCGACCAGTCAATCGTCATCAGCAATGATGCCGCCGACCACCTCGTGGACGTGGCGGGCGGCGACGCCCGCAGCCTTCTCAATGCCCTCGAACTGGCGGTGGAAAGTTCAGAGCCCGATGGCGAGGGGGTGATTCAGATCAATCTGGCCATCGCCGAGGAATCGATCCAGCAGCGGGCGGTGCTCTACGACAAGCACGGCGATGCCCACTACGACACCATCAGTGCCTTCATCAAATCGCTGCGGGGCTCGGATGCCGATGCGGCGATGTTTTGGCTGGCGCGCATGGTGGAGGCCGGCGAAAACCCGCGCTTCATTTTCCGGCGGATGCTGATCGCAGCGGGGGAAGACATCGGCCTAGCCGACCCGCAGGCCATTGTTGTGGTGGAAGCCTGTGCCGCTGCCTTCGAACGGGTGGGGCTGCCGGAAGGGCTGTATCCACTGGCCCAGGCCGCCCTTTACCTGGCGGGTACCGAAAAGAGCAACAGCGTTCTGGGCTTCTTTGATGCCCTGAAAACGGTCCGCGCCGCCCGGCAGCAGGACGTGCCCGGGCACTTGCGCGATGCCAACCGGGACGGAGCCGCCTTTGGCGACGGCGCGGGCTACCGCTACCCCCACGCCTATGCCGAACACTGGGTGGAGCAGCAATACCTCCCCGCGGCACTGCAAGGGGAGGTGTTCTGGCAGCCCGGCCAACTGGGATGGGAGGGGGAACGGCGGGAGAGGATGGCAGAACGCCGGACAGCCCAACTCGCCGCGGCCGCAGAACTGGCGGCCGACCAGCCCTTGCTGCTCAGCAGCGGGCCCGACCGTCCCGGGGTGGACCGCTGGGTGCAGCGCCAACTGGGCCAGGAGGGAGAACGCCTGCAGCGGCTGCGCGAGCGGCTCTGGCGAGACATCCCCTGGACCCGCAGGGATCGAGTGCTGCTGGTGGGGATGCGTTCGCTGATCTGGGCCATCGATCCCTTGCGGGCCGCCCCAGAAGGTGGCGTGACCGTGCTGTGCGACAACGAAGCGGACCGCAACCGATTGGAAGCGCAGCTGGATCTGCTCGAACCGGAGCATCGACCCCAAATGCTGACCGACAACCTCGACGCCCTGTCGTCGACCCAAGCCTTCGACTGGATCGGAGGACGGCTCGCCGCAGCAGACCTGCAAAAGCAGAACTGGACAGCGCTACTGGATGCGATCAACCGGCATTCCCACCCGACGACGGGCTTAAGGCTGCTGCTCAGTCGCGCCGAACTCGGTCCCGCCGGTGCTCTGCAGCAGAACGGGGGCGCAGAGGAGCTCTTAGGCCCTGTTGTGGCCCAGGAACAAGGCTGGCTCGAGCTCCAACAGCGCCCTGAAGAGCTCCTGGCGAAGGCGGGCTGGCAGCTCAGTTGCGACGATTGGCTGGAACCCCTGATCCTGCCGGGGGGAAAAGAGCTGGCCGACCGATGGCTGACCGAGGGGTCGCCTTACCGGCAGGCCATGGGAGCAATCAAAACGGAGGTGCTAGCGGAATTGCGCCGGAGGTTGAACGGCCTAGGCGACGGCGGCCTGCGACTGCCCATGCGCCATCAACTGATCAAAGGCAACCGAATCACGCCATAAAAAAACCCCGGCCGAAGCCGGGGCGATGCAACAGGGCTCAGGGCCTGATCACCAGAGGGGACGGGCAGGAGCGACGTAAGCGGGACGAGCAGCGGGCTCGGGCAGCACGGAGTTGGCCTGCACGCAGGCGGGGAGGAAGACGTACCAGGACAGCAAGGAGGTGCACTGGGCGTCGCCTTCGCACTTGTCGGGGGCGCAGACGTTCTGCATGCCGTCGTAGGTGCCGCAGGTGTCAGCCAGGCGGAAGTCCACGGGCAGTTCAGCCATGATGCTGGCGGAGGAGATTTCACCGTCGATGGAGTCGGCGATGATCGCGGAACGGAGGGCCACCACGGAGGTGGACTTCATCTTCCAGTAAGGGAAGTAGGAACGGGTCTGATCCTTCAGGAACTTGACGCCGTCGTCGGAGTACAGGAAGCGGGACACGCCGATGATGTCAACGGCGTAGGTCTTGGTCATGCCTTCCTGGATTTCTTCGGCAGTCCAACCGGAGTTGTTGATGCCGGCATCCAGAGCACGATCGGTGACTTCACCGGTGGTCAGGAAAGTCTTGAACTCAGAAGAGGTGGTGGTCCACACAGCACCGCCGGTGTTCCAACGAACGGGGCGGGAGGTGCCTGCTTCAGCAGGAGCCGCCAGAGCGGCGAGGGATGCACCGGCCAGAAGGCCAGCGGCGAGACGAGAAAACACGGACGAAAAGGAGCACGTCATTAGAAAAAATAGCTCCCGAAAGAAAAATCGCCAATAAAGCCGAGCCCCCTGAAAGGCTTCCATCAAGACGACAATTGAATTTTCGCAAAGGAGTCTCGCAAGACTCAATATTTCCGCTCGATTTGTACCTTCTTCAGACCAAAAGAAAGCAGAAATCGCCCATCAATTCAAGTAAATCCTTTGCCAGCCATCCGGGCAGCGGTCTTCATGCACCAGACCCACGCCATCCCGCTCACCGCGGCAGTGACGCATCCGCAGGCGACCGCCCCAGCGCTCCACCACGGCCAGGTAAGCCTCCGTGCCGTGATGAGGCTGAATCCAGAGACGGGTTCGAACGGCATCACGATCAACCGTTGCCACCAGCTGTTGACCGGCAGACAGGCCGAGATCCTGCAGGGAGCCTGCGAATTCACCCCAGTAATGGCGCGTCATCTGCGCACGGGTGAAATCCATCAGCAGGGTTTCGGCTTCACTGCGTTGATGCAAGGTGATTTCGCGCTGCAACAGCTGCCGGCTCAAATTCTCCTCCGACGGCCGTGGAGCGGCTTGATCCAACGAGAGACCGTGACGCGGTGCGACGAGCGCACTCACCCCAATGGCCAACAGACCTAGAGCAGCCAGGGAACGTCCGATTTGGTCCACCCGAGTCCGCGACACCATGGCCCAACAACTGCAGGTTGGTTGCAACGTAGGCACCACAAACAATCTTGTCCTGAACCGGGCTTGTCCTGAACGCCGTACGCTGCCGCCACTGCCAAAGCACAGTCTGTGAGCCTGCAAATCGGCGACGCCGCCCCCGACTTCAGCCTTCCCGATCAGAATGGTGAACCCGTCAGCCTTGCTTCACTGCGTGGGAAGAAGGTTGTTTTGTACTTCTATCCCAAGGACGACACCCCTGGGTGCACCAAGGAAGCCTGCAACTTCCGCGATCGCTGGGATCAACTGAAGGCCAACAACATCACCGTTCTGGGCATCAGCAAGGACGGAGCCACATCCCACAGCAAATTCATCAACAAACACGAGCTCCCCTTCACGCTGCTCACCGATGTAGAGCCCTGTGCGGTAGCCAGTCTCTACGAAAGCTATGGGCTGAAAAAATTCATGGGGCGCGAATACATGGGAATGATGCGCCACACCTTTTTGATTGATGAAGCCGGAAAAATCGAACGGATTTATCTCAAGGTCAAAGCGGCCACCATGGCCGACACATTGATCAGCGATCTCGACCTGAGCTGATGCCTGCGGCCAGATCCAACAGAGCCTGCAGCTGAAGATCAGTCTCCACCTGCAGCAATTCCGTTGCACAGGCCCAGTGCATCTTGATCAGCTCAGCGTCACCACCGCAGATCCAAAGCAACCCTTGCGAGTGCTGCTGGGCCACTTCGATGGCGGCCAGCAACCCTTGCAACACACCCTGCTGCATGGCCGCCACCGTTTCTTGGGGAAAGATGTCTTGTGGGAAGGCATCTTGATGACGCTCCAGCGTTGATGGAAGGCCAACAGTTCCCTCCGCCATGGCCCTGAGCTGCAGGCGATAGCCCGGTAGCAACTGGCCTCCAGCAAAACAGCCATCCGCACCCACCTTGGTGAGGCTCAACACGGTGCCTGCATCCACCAAAAGCAGCCCCCTGGAACAGTCGAGCTGCTGCTCCTGACTGCGTCGCCAGGCCATCCATGCCCCGAGCGCTCGATCCACACCCAACCAAGGAGGTGCCTTCGGCAAAGGAACATCCTCCAGTCGAATGCGCAGGTGCTGGTGGTGCCTGAGCTGCTCGGGCACCGCTCCCACCGCTGCCCAGATCGGAGGATCTGGGCCGATTCGACCAGGGTCTGGATCAACGTGATCAATACGAACACCCTGCTCAGTCCGCTGGGCCCAATGCCAGCGACTGTTGCCAATCAGCAGAACGCGGCCACCACTCCGTTCAAACGCCTTCACTCAGATGCCTTCACCCATCAACCCTTCAACAGCGTCCTGGGGCAGATGAATTCCACACTCCTGCTTTAGCCCCCCAAATCGGGTGTCGCGGCCACTCAGGTCTCCCACATCAGGGCCACTGGAATGCCAATCCCCCACTGTGGAATAGCCCTGCTCGAACAATGGATGCTGAGGGAGATTGTTTGATTGCATGTAGTAGTAGACATCGCGCTGGGTCCACTCGAGGAGTGGTCTCAATGACCAGCGCTCCCGAATCTGGTCCAAGGCCGTCATCGAGCGACGGTGATCGGTCTGACCACGCCGCACGCCGCTGGCCCAGCAGCGCGTATGGAGGTCATTGAGCGCTTGCTCCAGAGGTTCCACCTTGCGGATCCGGTGATAGGTCTCCAGGTCTTCGACACGGCCAGACTCCCAGAGCTGACCATGCAAGGCCTCCATTCGAGCCGGGGACATCTCGCTCTGACGAACCACCAGACGAATCTTGAGCTGATCGGTGAGTTGGTGGGCGTAGGAGTAAGTCTCCGGGGGCAAATAACCGGTATCAATCCAGATCACCGGAACAGCGTCACCTCCGGGAAGTGTGCTCAGCATGTGCAGGAGCACAGCCGACTGAATGCCAAAACTGGTCGTCAGAGCAAATCGGTCGCCGAATTGATCCAGCCCCCAGGCCAGACGCTCCTGCGGCTCCATGGTCTCAAGCAGCTTGCGCCCATCGCGCAAGTCGTTTTGCACCGCCATGGGCACCATTGCGTCGGGGGCCTCCGTCATCACGCCATCCTCCCCTGTCGTGGGACCGGCTGTGCTTCCTATCGTTCTCAAACCAGCGGTTTCTTTCATGCGTTCACCCTCGTCCACGTCGGATGCCGTGGTGATCGTTGGTGGTGGATTCGGGGGACTTTTCACAGCTCTTGCACTTCAGCGTCGGCAGCCCGGCTGCCCCATCGTTCTGATCGAACCGCGAGATCGGTTTCTGTTTCAACCGCTGCTGTACGAACTACTCAGCGATGAACTTCAAACCTGGGAGGTGGCCCCCCGTTATGACCAGCTGCTGAATAACAGCATCTGCTGGATCCAAAACACCGTTGTTCGCATCGATCAAACCAGCCAAACCATCGAACTCGATTCGAGAGACCGATTGGGCTGGGCCCAACTGGTGCTGGCGACAGGCTCGAAAGTCAATGATTTCGGCATCCCCGGCGTGCAGGAGCACAGCTCTGGTTTCCGTGATCTCAGCGATGTAAGCCGACTGAAGCAATGGCTCAACAATCTTCTCAAGCAGCGTGATGGAGACGCAGGGCTGATCATCGTTGGGGCTGGACCCACTGGAGTGGAACTGGCATGCAAGCTCGCGGATCTGATCGAAGGGGCCGCCAGCATTCGCTTGGTGGAGATGGGCGATGAAATCCTGCCCAGCAGCACGGCGTTCAATCGGGAGAAAGCCCAGGCAGCGCTGGAACGCAAGGGGGTCGTGGTGCAGCTGAACACGAGCGTGAGCGAAGTGCAGGCCAGCAGTGCCGTTCTGGCGGATGGCATGGTTCTACGTCATGCGGGATTGATCTGGACTGCAGGGAGTAGACCCTCCATCCCAGCCATCTCGCCTGCACCAGTGCTGGAGAGAGGACGTCTGGCCGTCAACGCTGACCTGCGCCTGGTGGGAAGCGCCAACTCTTTTGCCCTGGGGGATCTCTCAGCACGGCCTGACAGCCCATGGCCCGCCAGTGCACAAGTGGCCATGCAACAAGGGGATGCCACTGCCGCAGCCATCTCAAGCCTGCGGATGGGGGAGGAACCGCAACCCTTCCAGTTTGAGGATCGTGGCGAAATGCTCAGCCTCGGGGTCGGCGACGCCACACTCACTGGCATGGGATTCACCCTGGCCGGCCCCCTGGCATTTCAGTTGCGACGGGCCACGTACCTGACCCGTCTTCCGGGACTATCCCTGGGACTGCGCTCCGCCGGCGCCTGGTTGCTGAGCCGTTGAAGCAATCCCACCTGGGAGGGCGCTGCCGCGGTCTGCGCCCCAGCCAGCAACGTCAGCTGGAGCGCCTGAGTCATCGGCGTCATCCGGAGGGCTGCGGGGCCGATCTGCTGAGCCTCGAACGACTGGCGGATCTGGTTCTGGATCTCGAGATGCCCCTGCATCTGGTGCTCGACGGCCGTGGCCTCTGCCGCCTGCTCTGGTTGGGCCCGCTCACCGGCAGCGATTCTCCGCTGCAGCACCTGCCAGCAACACCGAGGCGGAGCAGCGGAGGATGGCGGCTGATCAGCTGCCCCTTCGCCCGCAAAGGGCTTCACCAGGATCCCCCTGACGCTGTTGTCGCTCTCGACATCGCCCCGAGGCACTGGCTGCGCTTTGCACCGTGCCCCTCAGCCGATGGCGGGCGCCCGGCAGAACTCTTAATTCCTGATCCGCTGCAGCCCGATGGGTGGAGAGAGTTCGAACAGGGCGACCTGCGTGACCTTTGCTCCCTCACACCAGACGAACCCCAAGCCTCAACCATCCGAGCCGCCACTGGAGAGGAGCGGGTGCTCCTACTCACGCTCACCAGCGGGGATGGGCAGCGCGACCAGCGTGATTTAGCTGAACTGGAGGGGCTGGTGCGCAGTGCCGGAGCCCAGCCCGTGGCTTTGACCAGCCAGCGTCGGGGCCAAGCCAATCCCCAGACGGTCTGGGGCTCCGGAAAACTTCAGGAAGCCGCCCTCGAGATCCGTCGTTGCCAGGCCTCACTGGTGATCACAGACCGGGAGCTGACCCCAGTGCAGGCCCGCAATCTGGAACGACTGCTGAGCTGCCCGGTCTCTGACCGCAGTGAGCTGATCCTCGACATCTTTGCCCAGCGGGCCGGCAGTGCTGCAGGGCGCCTCCAGGTGGAACTAGCCCAACTGCGCTACCGGCTGCCACGCCTGCTGGGACGAGGCAGCAGTTTGTCGCGTCAGGGCGGCGGCATCGGCACGCGCGGGCCAGGGGAAACACAACTGGAAAAAGACCGTCGGGCCATCAGCCGACGCATCGAACGGCTGCTGCGGGATCAGCGCCAGCTCCAATCCCACCGCAGCCGACTGCGGGATCAGCGGCGTGGTCTGCCGCGGGTGGCCCTGGTCGGTTACACAAACGCAGGCAAATCCAGCCTGCTCAATGCCTTGTGTGGCAAACGGGCGAGCGATCGCGTGCTGGCGGAGAACAAGTTGTTCGCCACGCTGGACCCCACCACGCGCAAACTCGATCTCCCCTGTCCTGGGGCACGCCCCCAACGGCTGCTGCTCACTGACACAGTGGGCTTCATTCGCGATCTCCCCGCCCCACTGGTGGAAGCCTTCCGCGCAACGCTGGAGGAGGCACTGGACGCGGATGTGTTGTTGCTGGTGCTGGACCTGGCTGACCCCGACTGGCAAGGCCACCTGGACACCGTGCATCGCTTGCTCGATGACCTCGGCAGCACCGCCCTGCGCAGGGTGATCGCCAATCAGATCGACCGTTGCGAGGCAACCGCCATCGAAGCGATTCATCAGCGGGAGCCCGATGCACTGTTCCTCTCAGCCGTGCGGGGGGATGGGTTGCAAGGCCTGCAGGAGTGGATGCGCGAGCAATTTTTTGATCCCAGGGCAGAATCCACGCAATTGACGACCGGCGACTCGCCTCCATGGCAGAGCTGAGCAGCGCTCTTCAGAACCCTCAAGCGTTGATCACGCTGGCCGTGCTGGGGCTGGCGGTGGTGTTGTTCATCACCGGGGTGATTGCACCGGAGCTCACAGGATTGCTGAGCCTGAGCTTGTTGATCGCGACTGGGGTGCTCAACCCACAGGAGGCCCTGGCAGGGTTCGGCAGTCCTGCACTGATCACCCTGTTGGGACTGTTTCCTGTCTCCGCAGCACTCTTCAAAAGCGGTGCGCTGGACCGACTGAGGGCCCTGATCGCATCAGAACGGATCCGTTCCTCGCGCCGCCTGATCGCCCTGATGGCCTTTGTCATCGCCCCGGTTTCGGGAGTGGTTCCCAATACTCCAGTGGTGGCATCCCTGCTGCCCGTGGTCGAGGGCTGGTGCCAGCGGCGCGGTATTTCCCCATCCCGGGTGCTACTGCCGTTGTCGTTTTCCACGGTTCTGGGAGGCACCCTGACCCTGCTGGGCAGCTCTGTGAATCTGCTGGTGAGCGACATTAGCCAGCAACTGGGCTACGGCTCTCTTGATCTATTCAGCTTCACCCTGATCAGCCTGCCGGTTTGGCTGGCAGGGGCCACTTATCTGGTGTTGGCTCCAAGGGTGCTACTGCCGGACCGAGGTGCCAGCACGGACGACCTCGTCGGTGACCCTAAGACCAGCAGCTACTGCACGGAAGTTCGCATCCCACCCGAGTCGGAGCTGGTTGGCAGCTCTCTCCTAAACAGTCGATTGCAACGTCGTTTCGACGTTGACGTGCTGGAACTGCAGCGCGGTGGAGAGCGACTCCTGCCACCCCTGGCAGACCGTCGTCTTGAAGCCGGCGATCATCTGCTGTTGCGGGTCACCCGCCTTGATCTGCTGCGGCTCCAGCAGGATCACACGGTTCAGCTCACAACCCAAGGTCAGAACGCTGGTTTCAGCCTGAATACCGAAGAGGCCAGTGGACAGAAAACCGTGGAGGTTTTATTGCCTGCTGGCTCCACCCTGGCCGGTGCCAGTCTTCGGGAACTGCGGTTCCGGCAGCGCCACAACGCCACTGTTCTCGCCCTGCGCCGCGGCCAAGAGACCGTCCAAGAACGGCTGGGGCAAGTCATCCTGCGGGAAGGCGATGTGCTGTTGCTGCAGGCACCGATCGACTCCATCCGTGGCCTGCAGGCCAGCAATGACCTGTTGGTCCTGGATCGACTGGAAGACGACCTCCCCACAGTGCGACGCAAGCCCGTGGCGGTCAGCATCGCCCTCGCGATGCTGCTGCTGCCAAGTCTGACCCCGATCCCCCTGGTGGCCGCTGTGCTATTGGCCATGGTGAGCGTGGTCGCCACCGGCTGCCTGCGCCTCGGAGAACTGCAGCGCTCGATCCGCCTGGACGTGATTCTGCTGCTGGGATCACTGACTAGTTTCAGCGTTGCCATGCAGAACACTGGCCTGGCCGACGCCCTGGCTCTGGTGCTCCAGCAGGGGCTGGCGGGCTGGCCGAGCTACTCGGCACTGATGGTGATCTTCATCGGCACAACACTGTTAACCCAGGTGATGAGCAATGCCGCCTCGGTCGCCCTATTGGCGCCCGTGGCAGTGCAACTGGCTCCCTCCCTGCAGCTCTCTCCTACTGCACTGCTCATCACGGTGCTGTTTGGAGCCAGCCAGTCCTTTCTTACCCCTGTTGGATATCAGACGAACTTGATGGTGTTCGGTCCGGGCCGTTATCGCTTTCTGGATGTCACACGGTATGGACTTGGCCTGACGGTGATCATGACCCTTCTGGTGCCGGCCTTGATCCTCTGGCATTACGGCGGATCCTGAACAAGACTGGGCAGATCTCGCACGCGCCTGTGCCGCTCGGAAGAGCCATCGAACGCAGCCAGGGCTGGCATCGTCGGCTCACGGTTCCCCAGTTCACCGTGGTGACCGGTTTGCTGGTGGTGCTGATCGGCACGCTGCTTCTGGCCACTCCGCTGTGCTCCTCGAGCAGCGTGGGGCTTTGGGAAGCTCTGTTCACAGCCACGTCCGCCATCACCGTGACGGGGCTCTCGATCATCGACATCGGCGCAGACCTGACGACCTTCGGTCAGGTGGTTCTGGCCATGATGATCCTGGCGGGGGGCCTTGGCCTGATGGCCATCACAACATTTCTGCAGGGATTTGTGGTGCAAGGGACAGCTTTGCGTCGGCGCCTGGACCGGGGGCAGACCCTCGACGAATTCGGCGTAGGAGGCGTGGGACGCACCTTTCGCGGCATTGCCCTGACAGCGACGCTGGTGATCCTGATAGGCGCCGTGATCCTGTACCACTTCGGATTCGACGACATTCCCAACAACAGCGAACGTCTATGGGCCGCCGTGTTCCACAGCATCTCGGCCTACAACAACGCAGGTTTTGGGCTCTGGGCCGACAGCCTCGAGCGCTACCGCAGCAATGGTGTGGTGAATGCCGTCATGATGCTGCTTGTTGTAACTGGTGGCCTGGGTTGGCGGGTGACTAGCGATCTGAGCACGCAGCTCCTGCGCAGAGGGCGAGGACGACGTCGACTGAGCCTGCACTCCCGCCTGGTGCTCCGCACCACCTTGCTGCTCATCGCCTTCGGGGCGGGCGGTTTAGCCCTTACGGAATGGTTGAACCAGGGCGAAATATTCACGGGCATGCCCTTGCCTGAGCGTTGGCTGACGGCTCTATTCGAATCCGTCACGGCTCGCACGGCCGGCTTCACCACCGTTCCGCTCTCGCTCGAGAACGTCACCGAATCCAGCCTGCTGTTGCTGATGGTGCTGATGTTCATTGGGGCCAGTCCAGGCGGCACCGGTGGAGGAATCAAGACCACCACCGTGGCCGCTTTGATGGCGGCCACGCGATCCACCCTGCGAGGCCGTGAGGCCGTGGTGATCCGCAACCGAACCATCAGCGACAAGGTGGTGCTGCGTGCCGTGGGCATCACGGTGGGCTCACTGCTGTTTGTGATGACCATGGCTCTGCTGATCAGCATCGCCAGCAATTTGAACGGCAAGGATTCATTCACGTTTATGGAAATGCTGTTCACCTGCATCTCCGCCTTTGCCACGGTGGGGTTGGATCTCGGGGTAACCGTTGAGCTGCCCCGTTTCGGCCAGGCTGTTCTGATGGTGGGAATGTTTGTAGGACGACTGGGAATCCTGCTTCTATTGAGTGCGATCTGGGAAGCGATGACCCAGGAACAAATTCAGATGAATCGCCAGAATCGAATCGGTTATCCCAGCGAGGATCTGTATGTCTGAGGACTACCAGTGGGGGATAAAGCGATGAAGGAGTGGTGGCAGTGGAGCCCGATCCAGGGCAGCGATCGTCTCGGCTTCGCGATCATCGGCGTCGGCCGTTTCGGCATCGCCGTTTGCCGGGAACTGCTCCAGAACGGAGCCGACGTTCTGGCAGTGGACCGCTCGGAGAGGGCGGTCGATGAACTGCGTCAGGTGGAGCCCAGCGTGGAAGCCCGCGTTGTCGACTGCACCGACGAAGAAGCTCTACGGGAGGCTGGCGTGCTCGAGATGGGCACTCTGGTGGTGGCGATCAGTGAACCGATCGAAGCCAGCATCACCGCGACGTTGATCGCCAAAGACAGTGAGGGAAGCCGGGTGCGCCAGGTGATCGCTAGGGCAACGAGCGACCTCCACGAAAAAATGCTGAAACGGGTTGGGGCCGACCGGGTGATCTTCCCCTCGCGAATGCAGGGAGAGCGCCTGGGTCTTGAACTGGTACGCCCCAACTTGATGGAGCGCTTAGCCCTAGATGAACAGCACTGCATCGAGGAGATCAAGGTTCCAGAACCGTTTGTGGGGCGGTCGCTCCGAGACCTAAATCTGCGCAAGAACTTCCGGGTCAATGTGCTGGCGGCTGGGCCGCAAAGCAGCTTGATGGTGAACCCACCGGCATCCCATGTGCTCGAGGAGGGTCATCTTCTGGTGGTAATGGGGCTGGTGGACGACCTGCAACGCCTGCCGAAAATCTGAGCCAATGCACTGCCTCGGGCTGATGAGCGGGACCAGTGCCGACGGTGTCGATGCCGTGCTGGCGCGCTTCGACGGCCCTGCCCAACGTCCGCAGTGGTCGTTGCTTCGCCACCACCATCAGCCCTATCCGCCCCAGCTGCAGCAACAGGTGGTTGCCGCCGGCCAGGGAGCAGCAATGCCCGCATCCCTCTGGCTGGAGCTGGCGGAAACGATCACAGAAGCGCAGGCAAACGCAGTGATGGCATGCGATCCCGAAGGGAAAGCCGAGGTGATCGGCTGCCATGGCCAGACCGTCTGGCATCGCCCGCCGGCCGAGGGGACGCGGGGTTCGAGCTGGCAGATGCTGCAGGCGCCGCTACTGGCCCATCTGCTCCAACGGCCTGTGATCCATGACTTCCGCGCCGCTGATCTGGCCCTCGGTGGGCAAGGAGCCCCCCTCGTTCCTCGGGCGGATGCAGCGCTTTTGGGGAGTACCGAGGGGTGGCGGGCGCTGCTGAACCTGGGCGGAATTGCCAACCTCACCCTGATCCCCCCATGCAGTGGCGCGGACCGCCATGCCTCGGTCTTGGGATGGGACTGCGGACCAGCGAACAGCCTGATCGACCTCGGCATGCGCCACTTCACCGCTGGGGCCGAAAGCTTCGACAAGGGAGGAGCGATGGCAGCGCGGGGCCGTGTGGATGAAGTCCGGATCCAGCGCTGGCTCCAGGAGGAATATTTCCAGATGGCACCGCCGAAATCCACCGGACGGGAGTGCTTCGGACGGGAGGACCTCAACCGACGGCTGGATCAGCTCGATGGAGCCTCAGCGGCCGACACCATCGCGACCCTGACGGCCTTCTCCGCAGCCATCGTCGCCCAGGATCTGGAGCATCTGCGCCAGACACGCGGCATCGCACCGATCGAACTGATCACCGCTGGAGGTGGAAGCCAAAACCCAGTGTTGATAAACGAGCTGCGCCAACGCTGCCGGGGTGCCCAGGTCGACGAGAGCAGCACTCTCGGGGTACCGGCTGAGGCGAGAGAAGCCCTGGTCTTCGCGCTGCTGGCCTGGTGGCACCAGCGCAACCACCCCGGCAACGTTCCTGCCGTCACAGGGGCTAGTCGCGAAACCGTGCTGGGCGTACTGGTGCCTCCAGCCTGATCGAAGCGGCCTAGGCCTAGCCAGGCCGGTGCAGGCGCAAGCGCCGGGGCGCTCCCCGCAGACGGCGGGGCTGCTGTGATTCCAGTGCCGACCGCAGGCGCTCCTCACGCGTTGGGGCGGGAGCAGACGCCTCCAGGGCCTGCTCGTGGCGCTGCACCCCCTGCTGGATCAGCACCCGCGCCATGTTGCTCACCGTGCGGGATTCCAGCTCGGCCATGGCGGTCAAGCGCTCACAAAGATCCTCAGGCAGAACCACCTGAATTCTTGGGGACTTGGGCTTCCCACTGGATGAGGTCTGACGGGTGGGCACGACCGGATCCCCAGAAAGAGGCTCAGTTAGTAAAAAGTGTACAGAGGTGGTCAAGGGTAGTATCCATGACTATGGTGGGGGCATTGGTCCTCCTCGGAGAACCCCATGACACAAGCCACATCTCGCTCCCGTCGCAGCGCTGCCGGATCACGCAGTCAGTCGCGACGCCCCCGTCGCAGCGCTGAAAACAGCGATGTTCTGGTGTCAGCGGTGATCAGCACCTACCTGCTGACCCACCTGCACCATGTGCTCCAGCGGGCTGAATACGGTGCCTCCCAGGAAGGGCGCAACACCCAGGCAGCTAACTACGCCCAATTGCGCAAGGTGCTGTGCATGGATGCCCGCAGCATGGAGGACGCTTCTGCCCTTGGGCAGCACGATGACGGCATCGAACAGGCCGCCTGACAACGCCTTCGGTCCTGAATAGCGTTTGAACAGTTGCTCAAACCGCGATGTCTTCCAACGCCGCATCGCTGTACGCCCGCATCAGCAGCAATCCTGAGCAAACGCAGGCGCTGTTCCGCCAAGCTCTCCAGGACCCCAACGGCGCCATGGACAGCATCTGCAATCTGGGCGACGAACTGGGCCTGCCGGTCACAGCCCAAGAGGTGCGCGAGCATCTGGCAAGCCTGAACGACGAAGACAGCAACCGCTGGGTGGTTAAAGCGAGGGGCGGTCTTTGAAGTTGGGCGAGACGGACTTCAATAAAGCCTGGGGCTCGACGCGCTGCCGGCGTTCGTAGCCACCACCACCGGCCCAACTGAAGAACAGCAAATAACTCACGATCGCTAGGCCTGCGGCCACCACAAGAGCGGCCAGCTGCTCAAGTTTCAGCATGGCGAGCACCCTCCGGAAACCTTCACCAGTGTGCCGACAGGGATGATGGGGGGAAGGACGCCTTCCGCCGGTGCTGCGACTCGAAAACGTCAGCAAGATCTATCCCACTGGGGAAGTGCTTCGCGCGGTGACCTGGGAGGTGAAACCCGGAGACCGGATCGGACTGGTGGGGGTCAATGGCGCCGGCAAATCCACCCAGATGCGTCTGATCGCCGGACACGAAGAACCGACCAGCGGCCAGGTGGTGCGTCAGGGAGAACCCCGCATCGCCTATCTCCAACAGGAATTTGATGTGGATCTGGAGCGCACAGTGCGCCAGGAGCTGTTCCAAGCCTTTGGTGAAGCCGCCGAAGTGATGAACCGCCAACAGCAGGTGGAAGAGGCGATGGGGTCGGAACGCGCTGCTGAAGATCCCGCTCATCTGGATCAGCTGATCCAACAACTGGGCCAGCTGCAGAGCCGTTTCGAAGCACTGCATGGCTATGAACTCGACGCCCGGATCGACAAGCTCCTGCCCACGATCGGCTTCACCCCTGAGGGCGCTGAGCTGCAGGTGAAGGACTATTCCGGGGGCTGGCAGATGCGAATCGCCCTGGGGAAAATTTTGCTTCAGGAGCCGGATCTGCTGCTGCTGGATGAACCGACCAACCATCTGGATGTCGAGACCATCCAGTGGCTGGAAACCTACCTGCTGGAGCAGAGCGCTGCCCTCGTCGTCATCAGCCACGACCGCACCTTCCTCGACCGGGTCTGCAATCAAATTGTCTCCACCGAAAGGGGCGTGTCCCGCAGCTATCTGGGGAACTACACCGCCCACCTGGAGCAGAAACAAATGGAACGGGAGGCCACGCAGGCGGCCTTCGAACGCCAGCAGAAAGACATCGCCACCCAACAGGCCTATATCGATCGTTTTCGCGCCAGCGCTACCCGCAGCACCCAGGCCAAAAGCCGGGAGAAGCAACTGGACAAGGTGGAACGGGTGGAGGCACCGATCGAATCTGTGGCAGGGCCGAGTTTCCAGTTCCCGCCCGCTCCGCGCTCAGGGGCACAGGTTGCCCTGATCGACAACGTCACCCACAGCTATGGAGACAAGATCCTGTTTCTGGGGGCTGAACTGGAGGTGGAGCGGGGCGACCGCATCGCCTTCGTGGGTCCCAACGGTGCGGGTAAGTCCACCCTGCTGCGCCTGGTCATGGGGGTGGAACCTCCCGATGAAGGCAGTGCCCGACTGGGGGAGCACAACGTCATTGCGGGCTACTTCGAACAGAACCAAGCCGAAGCTCTGGATCTCTCCAAGACCGTGATTGACACGATGTACGAAGCGGTCCCCGATTGGACCCAGACCCAGGTTCGTTCGCTGCTGGGCAGTTTCTGCTTCAGCAACGACTCAGTTTTCAAGGAGGTCGGGAAGCTCAGCGGAGGCGAGAAAGCCCGTCTGGCACTGGCGCTAATGCTGCTGACCCCCTGCAATCTTCTGGTCTTGGATGAGCCCACCAATCACCTCGACATCCCGGCTAAGCAGATGCTCGAGGACGCCTTAATGGCCTACGAAGGAGCCGCGCTACTGGTCTCCCACGACCGCTATTTCATCTCCCGCGTGGCCAACAGGATCGTCGAACTGCGGGAGGGTGAACTGGTGATGTACCGGGGCGATTACAACTACTACCTCGAGAAAAAAGAGGAGGAAAGGGCTGCAGCCAAGGAGAAAGAACTGGCCATGGAGCGAGAGGCCAAGCGGAAAGCCAACAAGGAAAAGCAGAAAGCTCGAGATGCCAGGCGCAAAAAGGCGGCTTGACGAGCATCGAGCCACCCCACCGAAAACTTCACACACCCTTAGGCAGGAAGACTTATTTCTCTTTACCTGGTGTTTTCGTCTGCATAGGCTGACAAAACTGATCCCCAGCCCCAATGAGAATAGTTTCCGGCCCCGGCAACACCGAACCCGTTGGCGGTTCATCAGCCCAAGGCGCGGAAACCCATGAGCAGACCTGGGACGCCGTTGAAACCTATTTCCAGTGCATCACCACCTGTTCGCTCGACGACGGCGAATGCATCACCCAATGCGTGGAACAACTAAGGGACTCTGACGACGCCTGACGTCTGACGCCGAGACTTCAGCTTGAGGTCAAGGCCGACAGATCGACCGGCTTGACTTCGATCGTGACCTGGTCCTCACCGCGAAGCACCCCCAACACAACCGTGGCTCCCACACCGCGTCGATCGATGGCACTGACCACGGCTGCAGGGTCAGCAACAGCCTTGCCATCAAAACTCGTGATCACGTCATCCACCTTGAGCCCGGCGCGGTCCGCTGGCCCCCCAGGCTGGACAGAGCGAATGACCGCTCCTGCGGGCACCTGTGATGTCGGCGTGGGCCGAGGCACTGGAGAAAGACGAATGCCGATCACCGGATGACGGGCCTTGCCGCGGGTCACCAGCTGTTCCGCAATGGCACGGGCGCGATTGCTGGGAATGGCAAAACCAAGACCCGCCCCTGGTCCTGAGCGGACCAGGGTGTTGATCCCGATCACCTCCCCGTCGGCATTGAGGAGCGGCCCGCCCGAATTACCAGGATTGATCGCCGCGTCGGTCTGAATTAGATCCAGACGCTTGCCCGAAATCCCGAGCTGAGCAACGTTGCGGTTGAGGTTGCTGATGATTCCCAATGTCACTGTGCTCTCCAGGCCAAAGGGGTTGCCAACGGCAATCGCCCAGTCGCCAACGCTGAGCCGATCAGAATCGCCTAAATCAGCGACTGGCCAGGGTCCAGCCCCCTCCAGACGCACCACCGCGAGATCCGTAAGGCTGTCTTTGCCCACCACCCGGGCAGGCACCCTTCTCCCGTCGGAAAGCCCCACGGTGAGTTGATCCGCCCCCTCCACCACGTGGGCATTGGTCAGGAGCAGACCCTTGGCATCGAAAATGACCCCACTCCCCTGGCCGCGCTGAACCCTGGCGCGCGGTGCTGTGGAGCGTGGAATGCCAAAGAAATGGCGAAACAGGGGGTCCCGCATCAAGGCTGGCGGCACCCCCGCAGCACCGGACTGATTCACGGTCCGAGCTGTCTCCAGAGTGACCACAGCTGGACCACTGCGCTTGACAGCGGCGGCCACAAACGAATCGCGACGGATCGCTGGCCGCGCCTCAGCCTCCTGAAGGCCAACGATGAACGGGATCGATCCAACACCGGCCAACAACAACCCTCCTGCCAGAGCGGAGGCGACGAGCGAGCGGGACTGAGATGTCATCACAGCTGCAGGGCGATCGGGTGACTGGACGCTACGCAGAGCAGACGCCAAAAAAGCCACCAGCTATGTCAAAGCTGTGACCACGTGCAACCGGGATCCCGATAGCGTGAGAATGAAGAGATTCAGTTGGGTGGAGGGTCATGCTCGGTTCACTGTTTCCGCTGCTCTACGGCGCGTTGTTTGTGGCCCTGCTCTGGCAGGCCTTCCGCGTCATGAGCAAGGGTTTTCGTGCTGCCAGTGGTCCGATCAGCAGTGGCCCCAGCAGCGATCCCATCGACCGCACTGGCCAGGTCACCATCCACCCGGAACTGCTGGACAGCGAGGGACGCATTACAGAAGAAGACCTGCTGACGGTGCGCTTCGGCGGTGACGATGACGAGACCTCGACGGCTGCCGGACCCGGCACTGAATAAATTGGGATCTTGGAGTCGACAGGGGTCGTCTGAGTGGATCAGAGAACACGCATCGTTGCCGCGGTCATCAAGGGCCTCAAATTGCCTCCCCGGTTTCGGCTTCGGCTGATGAAAGAAGATCCGGTTCGCCTGGAACTGAGCCTCACCCCCGCCTACGGCAAAGCGCCCATCACGGTGGGGCTTGTGGAATCACTTGATCTGGTAGCCCGCCGTGACCGAGAAGGCCGGGTCCCCAGGGATCTGCAGGGCACGTGGGACTGGACCGTGCGCCACGGACAGGTCAGCACCGGTGGCTGGAACCCCTATCTCAAGGAGGCGCTGCAAACCATGTTCGAAACCGGCCTGCCGGCGATCGTGTTCGAAGAACTCACCGGCGAGGAGTACCACCCCGTTGATGGAACACGCCACGTGCGTTGATCGAGACACAGTGTGTGTAAAGGCGTGCGAATGAATGCAGCGGAGCGAAAACCAAGGGACTAGACCGGAATCAATTCGGCCTTTAAGAAAGTCTTTATGGCCTCCCTCGTTGTTTCCATCGGCCCGCTTGTGCGGTTGCTGACCGCTGTTGGCGCCATCAGCAGCCTGCTTCTGCTGGGCCTGATGAATCTCGTCCCATGAATCGAGCGGCAGCACCGGTTTGAGCCAGTTCCCGATCGACGCCCTGCTGGCGCGGATCTGCTCTGAAGTTCGCCCGGGACAAACAGTTCTGCTGCAGGCGCCACCCGGGGCAGGCAAGACAACGCGCGTGCCCTTGGCTCTGATCGGGGCCCTGACGGAAGGGCCGGGGGTCTTCGCAGGGAAGCAAAAAATCTGGATGATTGAGCCGCGGCGACTGGCCACCAAGGCCGCCGCCGCCCGCCTCGCCAGGAGCCTGGGAGAAGACGTGGGGGCCCGCATCGGCTATGCGGTACGCGGGGAACAGAAACGATCCAGCCGCACCCAGGTGGAGGTGATCACCGACGGCCTCTTCCTGAGGCGCCTGCAGAGCGACCCCTCACTGGATGGGGTGGGCTGCGTGATTTTCGATGAATTTCATGAGAGGGGGCGTGATGCGGATCTGGCCCTCGCGCTGCTGCGCGAAGCGCGTCCGCTGCTGAATCCAGACCTGGCGTTGATGTTGATGTCCGCCACGCTGGATCTGTCCGACCTGAGAGAACGCCTGCCCGAAGCGACAGTGCTGGAAAGCCCGGGCCGCTGCTACCCGGTGGAGACCCATCACCAATCGCCACGACCAGACGAACCCCTGCCTCGACAGGTGTTACGCGCCATTGAGCACCATGCCCTCGAGCAACCTCAGGGAAGCGGTGTACTGGTCTTCCTGCCTGGACTGGCGGAGATTGAACGCTGCAGGCAGACCCTGACCGAAGCAGCGGCTCTGCAGAACTGGCGCATTCAAGTGCTGCATGGGCAACTCCCACTGCAACAGCAGAGTTCAGCCCTCGAGCGCTGCGATCCGAACCAGGACGGCAGCATCATCCTGGCCAGTGCCATTGCCGAAAGCTCCCTCACAATCGATGGTGTGCGGCTGGTGATTGACAGCGGCCTCAGCCGTCAACTGCGCTACGACCCCAACACCCGAATGGAAGGCCTGGAGACGACAGCCTCCAGCCTGGCCAGTGCGGAGCAGCGCAGGGGCCGAGCAGGCCGACAGTGCCCAGGCAGCTGCATCCGCCTCTGGTCACCCGCGGAGCAACAGCGACGACCACAGTTCCACCCTCCCGAACTGCTGCTGGCGGATCCCCAGCCTGTATTGATGGAACTGGCCCAGTGGGGGGCTGGACTGGGCGAAGAACTGCCATGGCTGGACCCACCACCTGCAGCCGCCATGCAGGAGGGACAGCGCGGACTGCAACAGCTCGGCCTGTTGGAGGAGGACGGCTGCATCAGTGGACGGGGACGGTTGATCAGCGGCCTGAGCGTTCACCCCCGCATCGGCATGCTGCTGCTGGAAGCCCATGAACGGGGCGTCCCCCAGCTGGGATGCGATCTGGCTGCAATCCTCAGCGAACGGGATCCCTTCGATCGCCGCCAAATCGGCAGTGATCTGGGGGTCCGATTGAGCGGTATCCAACGCCATCACTCGCTTCGGGCACTCAGCCAGCAGCTTCGCCGCCAACTCAAGCGACTTGGCCCTTCACCCCAGAACCAGGGATCGTCCGTCAGCGCTGGCGATCTGATCCTGGCGGCCTTTCCGGAATGGCTAGCGCAAGAGCGACCGGACCAGACCGGTCGCTATCAGTTGCGCCAGGGACGCGGCGCCGTGCTGCTTCCCTGGGATCCGCTTCAGGGGAGCCCGGCCCTGGCTGTCGCCAGGGTCGACATGGGCGACAGAGACACCCGCATCCAGATGGCAGTGGCCCTGAGCCAGAGCACCCTGCTGACCATCGCTGAACAAAACGGCCATTGGCAGGACTTAGTCAGCTGGGATCCTGAACGCCAGAGGATCCGCGCCGAGCGACTGCTGAAACTGGGTGAATTGGTGGTGCGCCGCACGCCACAGCCTTCGCCAGCAGCGCCGCTATGCCGGAGCCTGCTCATCGAACAGCTGCAGAAGAACTCCAGCCTTGACGCACTGCCCTGGACGGACAGCACCCACCAGTTGCGCCAACGACTGGAATGGATGCATCAGCAGGTGGGCAGCCCATGGCCGGCCAGAGATCTCACGACGCTGCTGGAGCAGGCTGAAACCTGGCTTGGTCCAACCCTGGAGGGCTGCCTGGGTTGGGGCGACATCAGCACAGCAGCGCTGGGAGAAGCGCTCTGGGGCGATCTGGACTGGAGCCTCAGACAACAGCTGGATGCGCTTTTGCCGCGTCGCGTCCCGATCCCATCCGGCCGGCAGGCCACACTGCTTTACACAGGGGATGAGGTCATCCTTGCCGTGAAATTACAGGAGATGTTCGGATGTGACGACGGGCCCCACGTGCTGGATGGTCGTATCCCCGTCACCCTGGAACTGCTCTCACCGGCTGGACGTCCCCTGCAACGCACCCGGGATCTCAAAGGCTTCTGGCAAGGCAGCTATCAGGACGTGCGCCGCGAGATGCGAGGGCGCTACCCCAAGCACCCCTGGCCCGACGACCCCCGCCAGGCACTGCCGACCGCCCGCACAAAACGCAGGGCAAGCGGAGGGCAGGGGTAAACAATGGAAATGGATCCCCCTTCATGTAGCCGTTAGCACTCGCAACAAAACTCCAACCTTTGTTACATTGTTTCCAAACCAAATCGGTCCTTCCCCATGTCTGACAACGCGCGCTTCGGCTTCGTCAACTTCGCTGAAACCTGGAACGGTCGTCTGGCCATGATGGGCATCGTGATCGGTCTCGGCACCGAGCTCCTGACAGGCCAAGGCATTCTGTCCCAGATCGGCCTCGGCTGATTTCCGCACCGCGGACCTAGAGAACCCCTCGACTTAACGGGGGGTTTTTTGTTGCCTGGGTATCAACCATCGCTGATGCATCAAAGTAGGTGCATTCCATTGAGACAGTCGTTGGCACCGCTTTACGTACAGAACAGACGCGATGGATCAAGGCTGCTCAGCAGCGCCTTGGTGATCTGCACGATCGGCGCCACTCAGATTCACCAGCACTGGGGCGTTCTTGTAACCAGCATTTCGGCCATTGTCTGCATCTACTGGGGTTACGCCTACAGCCGCCTTGAGCGTTGATCGCCTTCCGACTTACTCCGTTGCTGAACTGAACACAGCCATCGGAAGCCTGCTGGAACGCGGCTTTGCGCCACGTTTTTTGTTGGAGGCAACAGTCTCGCGACCTCAACTCAAGAAAGGCCACCTCTGGCTGACCCTCACCGACGGCGCCGCCAGTATTTCGGGCGTAGTGTGGGCTTCGAAACTGGCCCAGCTGAGCTACAAACCCGAGGACGGTGACGGCGTCACTGTGGTGGGCAAGCTGAATTTCTGGGCAGCAAGGGCCAGCCTCACCGTTCAGGCGCTGGACATCCGCCCAAGCCTGAGCACCGTGCTGAGGGACTTTGAACGGGTGCGTCAGCTGCTGGAAGAGCAGGGGGTGATTGACCCAAGCCGTCAGCGGCGGCTACCTAGCCAACCTTCAACCATTGCAGTGCTCACAAGTGTGCCCAGTTCCGCCTTGGCTGACATGCTGCGCACCGCCGCTGAACGCTGGCCGCTGACGCAACTCATCGTGGTGCCGATTCCAGTGCAGGGAGCAGTGGCCTCCAAGATTCTCAGCACGCTGAAGGGTCTGGCCGAACGATCGGTTGACCTAGGGATTCAAGCCCTGGTGCTGGCGCGCGGCGGCGGAAGCCGGGAGGACCTGGCGGTATTCGATGACGAAGCGCTCTGCCGCGTGCTGGCGCGCTACCCCGTACCTGTAGTGACGGGCCTCGGCCACGAAGACGATCTGACCGTCGCAGATCTGGTTGCAGACCATCGCGCAGCCACCCCCACGGCTGCCATTGTGGCGCTACTGCCCGACCGCGATGCTGCACGCCAGGGGCTTGTTCAACGCCAAAGCCGATTGAGGGACGCACTGCTGGGGCGAATCCTTCGCGAACGTCAAAGGCTCCAGGATCGGGCCTTTGTGCTGCAGCAACAATCTCCTCTCGAGCGGATCAGGCGCCATCGCCAGGAGCTGGCGCAGAAACAACTGTTGCTCCAAGCGCTGTCGCCGGAACGCTGGCTGAAACGGGGCCTCGCCCTGGTCAGCAATGCTTCCGGCGATGCCATCCCGGACCTTCAATCCGTCAAGATCGGGGATCAGCTCAGCATTCGGATGAGCGACGGAACGCTTGACGCCCGGGTCGATCAGATCCAACGCAGTTCCCCAAAAACCACCTCCTGATGAGCAAGCGCCAACCCAGCAAAGAGCTACGCGATCGCATGGAACGCTGGCGCAGCGATGCCGCTGGCCTCAACTACGAAGAGGCCATGCAGGCCCTTGATCTGCTGCTCGCTGAGCTGCAGAACGACAGTGTGCCCCTGGCGGAATTGCAGCAACAGGTTCTCCACGGTGAGGTTTACCTGAGCCGTTGCCAGAGCCTGCTCGACAACGTCGAACAGTCGATTGTCGAACTCGACCCCACAACCCTTGAACCCACGAACAATGCGTAAGGCACTGCCCTGGATCTATCTCCTCCTTGCAGTTGCGGGGGCGATCCTGCCCTGGAAAGCCAATCTGGAGTTCATTGCTGAAGGTGGCGGTCAGGCCTTCGATTTGGCACGGTTCATCGCCGATGCGAACAGCACAGCGGCCTCACGCTCATTGAGCGCTGACCTACTGGTGGGGGCCAGTGCGGTCACCTTGTGGATCTGTGTAGAGGGTCCACGCCAAAAGATCAAAGGCTGGTGGCTGGCCATTCCTCTGAGCTTTGGCGTTGCCTTTGCCTGTGCTGCACCATTCTTTCTGTTCCTTCGGGAACGACAGCTGCAGGCTCAGGAATCGGAATCCACGTCCTGAGCGATCACATCAATCGTGAGATCCCTCGCGGGTGTGGACTGGGCAGCTGAAACTCCAGTGTTGTCTGCAGCGGTGGAATAAGGCGTCCCGCAAAACGAGCAAACGCCAGCGCCCTTCAGACCAGTAGCCCCACAAGCAGTGCAGGTGATCATTCTCGACTGCAACAGCTTCCAGCCAATCCACCCCAGACCAGAAAGGATCAACGGAAGTGCCAAGAGCGTGAGCAGCAGACCGCCTGCGAGATCGAGTAACAGACGACCAGCCGCTGTTGGCACAAGCAACAGCAAGACAACTGCAATCCACAACACTGCTGGCGGTCGATTCATTTGCCTCAACGGAAATGGTCCGTTGGATCAGCTTCGCAGAGGGGTATCGAAGTTCAAAGCGTCAGGGTGTTCGGTTCTCCGAGCCGAGGCTTAGCAAGACGAACTGCGGATAACTCCACACTCAAACACTGACCAAAATAAAGAATCACACCCACCAACCAGACCCAAAGCGTTAACACTAAAACACCACCAATCACCCCATAAGCCTGATAGCGATTACCAAGAGAAACGATACTTAAGCTCAGAATTTTGTTAAGCAAAGCCAATCCAAAACCAATCAATAATGAGCCAGGAATTAAAGGCGCTCTAGGAACTCGCCGGCTGGGAAGTACCACCTGAAGTAGCAGGGCCATCAAAGACAAGATCAAGGCTGGAACAAGGATCCTCCCAAGGGGAAGAATGGGACTGGATTGCACAAGAGCCATCAACCCAGGAATAAAACCATCCAGAGCACCAAGGATGTCTTCCGGAAGCTGTCTGATGCTGAGAACCAATTGCTGAAAGACGATCAGAATTGATATAACAAAGACGGTCAAAAAAGCTTCAACACGCGTTCTACAGAACTGCACCACTTGTTGCCACCAAGGAAGATCAATTGCCGGTTCCGGGAGAATGTCTGACCAAAGGCGATCAGCTCCGCGCTGCAATGTTAAATAGGCATTACTTGCAGTGAGAAGCAAAACAATCACGCCAAGAATTCCTGCACCAAATCCCTGATTCACCAACCCACGCAGGGTGGAATCCACCAGATTGGTTGCGGAAGGCGGGAGGACTTGGGTGACTGACGCCAAAACATTATCCAAACTATCTGTTTCACCAAACACCCTGGCTGCCACAGACAAGGCGATGAGCAGCAGCGGGAAAAAAGACTGAAGGACGAAATAAGCAAAAGCAGCACTCAAATCCACACATTCAGCGTTGTTCCAGCGCTGACAGGCATTCCATATCCGCCCACCCAACTGTCGAACAAGCGAACGTCTTGGCACAGATTCGCTCAGAAGACTTCTAAAACCTTACAACAAAAAAGCCACCTCTTTCGAGGTGGCTTTTTCATGGTTGGCGATGGTGAT